>NZ_JAHBBE010000041.1 GCF_019331805.1 Bifidobacterium pongonis | reverse complement strand
GCGAACGAATGGTCGAACCGCCGCTACCTGGACATGTCCCGGCTCGATGACAACCTCGTGGAAGCGAACTGATCATCGCGCCATGGACGGCCATGATCCAAAGTGCGCAACTTTTCGGGCACTACCGGGACGCGCAAACGTTCGTCATGACTTTTCAACGTTTGCATAAACATGCGTGAATGAGCCGTCTTTTCTACAAAAATGGGGTTATTAAGCAGTAGATAATGGTGGTTTCCGGAAGAGGAGCACAATATGGTGGAATCTGGCGTGGGCGGGGATTTGAAATCCGAAGCGGAAGCGGAGAAGCGCTATTGCCAAACTGAGCTTGACAAGTTGGATGCCAATAAAAAGCGGGTGTTCGCGGAGCTTGGGGCTGCCGTTGCCGAACGGGAGAAGGGCAACCAGTCGTTTTGGGAGAATTACCCCGAACAGGCCGCGGCACTCGCTGAAGCCGACCAATGGGCGGAAAAGCTCAAGGAACGCATCGCGAGAGCGGAAAGCGTGATTGAGCAGGAGGAGAATCGCCAAAACGGGAAGCGCATTCAGAATTCCCCCTGGTCCAAAGTGTGCTCATGCGGAGCCTCCTGCCCGGAGTTGGCGAAATTCTGCCCGAGCTGCGGTGCGCTGCTTTCCGACAGCATCCTGCGGCCTGCCCCACGGGTGATTGAGGCGCATCGATGCCCGCAATGCAAAACAGTGTATTCCTCCGAATTCGGATTCTGCGAAGTGTGCGGAATCAAATTGGAAAGCTGCGGTGTAGATCCAGCGGAAAACATCGTGCGCCCTGTGGACACTCTCCCGCAGCAGGAGAATACGCAACAGGAAATCGCAGTCGAGGAGGACGTTATCTGCCCTCAATGCGGTAAGTCCAACAAGTCCCGAGCAAGGTTCTGCGGCAATTGCAGAACGCAATTGAAGTAGAAAAGGTTGAGAATCGAATGACTCATCGATATTGCGCGGTCTGCCATGAGCCGATTGAAGGAATGTCCAAATTCTGCACTTCCTGCGGGGCGACCTTGAACGATCAGAACGAAGTGGGTGAATCCACAAAGGACCTGACGCAGGATATGCCCGTCAAAAACCATACGAAACGTAACGTCATCATAGGCGTTCTGGTCGTCGTGGCGCTGGTGTGCGGCGGAACGTTCTATTGCGCGTACGATTCGGGAATGCTGCAATCGACTGATTTCGGAGGGGATAAGTCCGACACTTCCGCAGCGAAGAAAAACTCGGAGAAAACGTCGAAGAAAACGAATGGTTCGGCGAAAAAGAAGACGACGGATAAAACCGATGATAAGAATCGTGAGGTGTCATACGATTTCGAATCCCAGTCTTCCGAAGTCGAATTCGTCTACCATAACAGTGAGCAAAGCACGGACCTTGACGAGGTGTGGACGTACGTTCAGTTCTCCAGTTCTCAAAAGCAATCCGATTCCGTCCTTGACGATCTCAATAAGACGATTAAAGACGATTTCGATCGTGAATTGCAGGATGCGAAAAAGTGGGATGCGGATTCGGGTTCCGGTCCGCAGTGCATTTCTCACAGGGAAACGGTCACCTACATCAAAGATGAATATGCCGTTGTTCGTACGGAACGATATCTCACGATGTGGGGTCCCCATGGCGACATTGAAGTCTCGGGGAAAGCCTATGACCTCACAAGCGGTGATGAAGTATCGATGCCTCTGATTGTAGGGAAGACGTACACCGAAATGGAAAGCGCTGCCCGCGAAGCCATAGAGCGGTATCTGGAGGATGATCCCAGCGATATCTATAGCGGTACCCAGTTGGATGAATATATCGACGATATCGTTAATGACGATAGCCGCTACTACGTGACGAAGGATGGTCTGCTGATCAATGCCAGGCCGGCGGAATTGGGCAGTTACCAGTATGGCGGCAAAGACATTGTGATTGCTCCCGTCGATGGCAGCAAGGCGTCGGTGGGAACGAATCTTTATTCGAAATATTCGGAGATGAAATACACATAGATTTTCGTTTCGATTCCATATGTTCAAACCAATTTCCGCAACGTTTGCATGAACTTATTTTCAGCAATGCGTGTCTCGAATAATCCGAGACACGCATTGCATATTCTCCAATATAAGTCGTTTAAAAGACTGTGAGGAAAGGATGAAACAATGGGGTATTGCATTCAATGCGGCAGTGAGCTTCCCGAAGAAACGAAATTCTGTATGAAATGCGGGGCTCCGGTTGATGGCGAAGCCTATGCATCTCCTGAAACTCAAGAGGGGACGTCTCCTATTCAGGAAGTCCCGGCGCCTGTTCAAGAGGAGTCTCCTGTTCAAGAAGCTCCCGCACCTGCTCAAGGGCACGTGACGGCCGCCAGGAAACACTCCTCTGCATATAAGGTTTTTTACGGTTTTGCCGCCGCGTTTTTTGCTGTGCAGTTGGTGCCCCTCCTCCTGACATTCAAAGAGGAGCTTGAATCGGAGATATCCCTCAATAGGCTTGGGATATTGGATAATTTCCCCGGCACAGTGACGGCAATTGTGATATCCACCAGTATTCCGGTGTTTTTGGGTGTTTTCTTGATATATGAGGTCATTCGACTGATGACTCTGAAGCCGGATTCCTCTGATCAAAAGCGTCGCATGGGTGCTAAAGGTGCTCTTATAATGGCTATTGCGCTACTAGTTATCGAGGTTGTGCTGGCTTCTTTTAGCCCTAGATTTTTATCATATCTATATTATGTAAATGCTGGCACGTCCATTGGTATTGACTTTGACATTATTTTTGAGTTGAGCAGTGTCGGTGAAGGTGCAGCCCTAGTGTTTCCTTTGTCTCTTCTCGCTACTTTGTTGTTGTGCGCCGGGAACGCGATGTCAAAAAAGGCATAGTTGTAATTCATCACGTTCAAACCAATTTCCACAACGTTTGCATGAACTTATTTTCAGTAATGCGTGTCTCGGACGGCTCGAAATCGCGTAGTACATATTCTTCAACTAATGGTCTACGGAGACTGAGAATGGAGGAGTCCAATGGCAAATAGCTTTTTGGATAACGTCACTGAAGCCATCAATGGCGGAGTCGACTATGCGGATAAAAAAACGCAAATCATGCGCTGCCATAACGAACTGTCTACGTTGGCAAAGCAGAAGACGCAAGCTCTTTCTGAATTCGGTATGAACGTATTGAATCGTGAGTCCGGGAATCAGCAGTTTCTGGACGCATATGCGGAACAGGTGTCGACGATCAGATCGATTGAACAGCGCGAAAACGAGCTCAGAATGCAAATCGATGCGCTGCGTCAGGACACTGCATTGAATACTGGCGGGCAATTCCAAGGGCAAAAGCAGTGTGCGCATTGCGGCGCGGTTTGCCCGGATCGTTCCGCGTTCTGCTCGAACTGCGGAACGCCATTGGCCCAGCAGCAGCAAGTTACGGTAAATCCCGCTCCGGCACAGGCCGGAGGAATGATCTGCCGAACGTGCAACGTTCAATATCCCGCGGACTACGTCTGGTGCGAACGCTGCCGCAGCCGTTTGGAACGGGTTTCTAACCCGGAGCCACAGCCGCCAGCCAGCTGACGGTTGGTGCGGATGAGCGGAGACGCTTCCATTCATATATCGAGAACGATAGGAGAAACAGAGATGACAAGAATTGAACAGACCACAAGAATTGAACAGACCACAAGAATTGAACAGACCAGTGGGCGACGTATAGGGCTTGCGGATGTGTTGGCGGCCGTCGCCGCGGTGCTGTTGGGCGTGCAAGCGCTGAATTACATTGTGACACTGGTCGGTAATTTCAGCGCCACATTCATGATTTTCGGCATTCAGGCCGGAAACAATGCCATCGCAGGCGTACTCGGGGTTCTTCTGCTTTTGGCTTTCGCAGTGGTTCTCGCGTTTTTGAGCGGTTTCCCGTCGATAAGACTGATCCAATCAATGGTTGGGAAGATGTTCCCTCCTTCCAAGGCGCAGAAGAATCCCGAACGGATCCTGGTTATGGCCATTTTGCTGCTGATTGTTGAAGTCGTGCTGTGGATTCTTACTCTTATTGGCCCATTGACGAATATCCCTTATTTCGGTTCGGTGCTTGTGCTTATGGGTTCCAAGGCCACGAAGGGAATCGTATCGTCCATTGTGGCTGTAGTGCTGCTGTACGCGGCGCATGTGGTGTCGAAGAGCAAGTGACTTAGGAGAGAAAAATGAGATTTTGCGGACATTGCGGTAATCAAGTATCCGATCAGGCCACGTTCTGCGGGAGATGCGGTAACACTATTAGCGGCGCTCCCTCGCCTCAGCCGCCCTCGCCTCAGCCTCCTACGCCTCAGCCTCCTGTGCCCGGCCCTGCGCCGGTTCCTCAGCCGGGGCCTGGTCCTTCGTTGTTGGCGTTTATTGGAGCCCATGCCAAGCAAGTCGTCTATGCGATTTTCGCGATTGTGATCGTGGCCGGCAGCGTCGTGAGCAACGGTATGCCTGGTTCCGTTCATCCGGCTTCCGCGCAGGAGGTGGCGAATGTGCTTACTGTTGCGGTGAACCGTCTTTACTCCAGCAACATGGATAACGATGCTACGGAGAAGTACGTCAGAACGATCTGGAAGTATCTGCCTGAGGATCTCGCGGATGCGGCGATTGAAGAGTGCGATGGCGACAAGGATGCGGCTATTGAGAAGATATCAGGCATGGCTGGCGATGCCATTGATTCAATGGGCGTTGATAAGGTCAAGGCGCGGGCTATGTTCTCGATTGGTGACAAGGTCGATTCCAGTGACATCAGAGAGAGCAATAACGCTTTCCATGATGCCAAGTTCAAGTCGCGCATAGCCGAAGGGTACGAGTTGGAGGTATCCGGTATCGTCACAGCCAAAGAGGATATCGGCCAATTGAAAGCCGGCGAAACCAAGACAATGGATTCGATGTCCTCCGGTATGGAGGTAGTGCGAATCGGCGGCCGTTGGTACGTGTGGAGTTCCTCGTTCAATAGTCTGCTGAAAGACGTGGCGGATTCGTCGGATGACTCGTCGAGCAATTGGTGATGGTGATGGTGGCTGCCGTGCCGGGCGCGGCAGCCACCATTGCGATTGGATTTCGTAGTAAACAAAGACGGAACGAGCGGGGATTCGGATCATGCGTTGCGAGTGCGGAGAGCCGATTGAGCCAGGACAGAAATTCTGCATCGGCTGTGGCAAGGAGCTTGGAGATTCCTCTCCTTCGGATAAGACGGCAGTGCTGCCGCCAATCGTGCCTGATGAGCCGGTTCCTTCTCCTCAACCGAAGAAGAAGCGTAGCTGGCATAAGGTGGTCATTGCGATCGTTGTGGTCATCGCGCTGATTCTTGCGGGAGTTCTGGGGTTCGTGTGGCTGTGGCCAAAGGATTCCACGCAGGCGGCGGATAAGGACACGGTGCATTATTCCGACACCAAAGCTTCGAAGGTGCACAGGAAAACGGTGATCGTGCTGTATGGCAAGGACGGAAAACCGCTCGAAAAATACGAGTTGAAGGTGAAGGATGAGGATGGCAAGGTAACCTCCCATTCGGTGAAGGACGGCCAGTTCACGCCGGAAAGCATCGGTATGAAACCGGATAAGCAATACAGCGTCGTTGTGAGCGGGGATCCGGACAATACCTACAATCTGCCGAAGATAAATGTGCGCCCGGATAACGAGGCGGCTGATGATATTCACGACAACAAGCTTGATGTCAAGCCGTCCGAAGGCAAGGATTCCGCAGGTGAAGCATCTGCCGCTTGCACCAAGAAAACAATGTATTTGTCGTACTACGATGTGATCTCCTCACTCCAGAAGAAGTACGGGGAAGGTGAGATTGTAACTGATTCCGGGGCAGAGGCCGGATATCTGCATGGACTTTCGGTTGTGCTTCTCATCGATTCCGATGGGGATGGTGAAGAGGATGAACTGATCACCGTCTACGACAACGAAAACCGCAAAAACGATGAGGACCCGAAAACCAGTCCGAGTACTGAATATTGGACGGTGCAAACTTGGAACTATGACTCGGAAAAAGGAAAGGCGTTGGCGGGGATTGAAAGAGAGCCCGTACACGATCAGCAAGGTGATATTTACCTTGAACTGGCTTCGGACGAGAACGATGAGATAACGCTGGCTGATGGTGGTGGATATATTGGATCCGATCCCGATTTGGACTATACGGAATATCTGCTTTCAAGATCGAGGGATGTTGATGTTTTAGGTTTCGCAGATGATAAAACTTTCGTTTTGGGCGAAGATACCCTCTCCCAGACCCAGGAAACCATCGAAACAATCAAACAAGGCATGATGACCGACTGCAATGTCTCCTCTGATGCTTCGGAGGATTCGTCGAAGGTAGCCGACGATGTGCAGATCGCCGTTGGCGGAACCTACGCCAATGGATATGTGCTCCGGAATGGTGAAGTGTGGGCGATTGACGAGAGTGGGAAAGCTACGAAAATGACCGGTCTTCCTACCATTTCCAAGCTGTTTATCGGCGGGTTCAATGGAAACTATGCGCTCGCGAAGGACGGAAGCCTATGGGCGTGGGGAAATCCGTCGTCCATATTTGGCTTGGGTTCTTTGGGTGATGGAAATCATGGTGATGAAGACATCACCAAACAATCCGGCAAGCCTGTGAAGGTTCATAATCTGAAGAATGTCAGGACTATGTATTCTGGCCAGGGTAAGAGCTATGCAGTACTGAAGGACGGCACTGCGTGGATGTGGGGAGACAATTGTCCTTCTTCTGGCTGCAGTGAATACGGTGGTGAAGAGATCCTTGAGCCAAAACAGGTTGATGGATTGAAGAATGTTATTGATTTCGCCGGCTGGTATGGCATTAATTATGCTCTGAAATCCGATGGTTCGGTATTACGCTGGATTGACAGCAAAGGCACAGCCAAACCAGATTTGCCGCTCGAACCTACCGAAATTTTCGGTTTGGCCAAGATCAAATCCATGTCCATCGGGTATGAGGGCATATATTTCTTGGATGAGCAGGGGAAGGTCTGGACGTCACGCGCGCCTTCCGGAGGCGAAACAACGGTCACGGAGGCGACGGTGGTGAACGCTCTTCCTGCGATCAAGACGATTAAGCAGATTGACGCGAATCAAGATGTTGGACCGGTATCGTACTTCATCGGCGTCAACGGTGACCTATGGGCACATGGCGCAAACGGGGCCACCTGCGGAGACGGCAATAGTGCTGCGCTAGGGGATGGAACATGTACGGCATCGGATGACCCGGTTCAGGTCAAAGTCGTTAGCAAGGTTCGTGACGTTACTTCTGCATGGGGCAGTAGCTGGGCCATAACCGATAACGGCGATCTCTACCAGTGGGGAACGTGCAATGGTTCTGGTGAAAAGGCAAATATTCCCAAGAAAATCGAATCAGGAACCGTCCGGAAAATATATGCTGCTGCTGTGCCGTCGAGCTATTTGATGATGGTCAAGAAAGACGGCACCATATGGGGCAAGAGCGTAAGTCCCACCGGGGATTCGAAGGATTTTATTCAGATTCAAGGTATCAAATAAGCCGTTGAAAAGACGTGAAGATATGGAAGGGATATAACAATGGGATATTGCGCCCAATGTGGTTATGCGCTCTCTAATGTGGCAAGATTCTGTCCAAAATGTGGCGCTTCGATTAAGGCTCCGGCGGTTCCTGCTCCGGATGCGGGCAGGTCTTCGGAGCTGAAACCTGTCCTTACCTGTAAGCGTGCGTCTAAGGCTGTAAAAATTTCATGGCTGCTTGGTGCAGTGTTCTTCTTTATCGAGGCTCCAGTGATGTGGTGGCTTGCTGATTATGATCCGCCCTCTCGTGGAGATCACCTATCAGCGCATCCCTATTTAGGGCATGAGACAAATTGGTATGTAATGGCCTTCGGATTCTTCATCCTATTATGTGCCATAGTTCAAACTTATCTGTTCCTGCAAGCCGATAAATACCATATTGAAGTATTTGAGGGGCATGTAGAAGGTTTGAGCTGCTGTTTGATTGGTGGAATTCGTGAGATCAACATTCCTTACACGCAAATACAGGGGGTAAACATCGTGGAGAAGCGGTGCACTCTTGTATTGGAGATTTCCGGCCGCAAGGAAACGATGTATTGCCCCGATCTTGATACCGCCAAGAAGATGGGACAATACGTCAACGATAGGATTCGTGCTTTGTATCAGTGAGTTATATCTCTGCCTTAGCAGTGGTGCGCTTCGAATGAGAAGAACGGAATCGCTGGTATTGAGATGAAGCGATATGTGGTGAGGTTCGGCGATGGTTCGCCGGCCTCACCACATTGGTTTACAGCCTGATTGCCGGGGCGATAAACTCGGCAGCTCGTCGGAGTGGAGGGTAGAAATCCATCATCTTGTAGGATAAGAGTTTTTCTCTAAACCGTCCCCTTATTCCTCCGCATCCGGGTCGGCATCCGAGCCGGTGGAGCCGAGCAGGACGCGCTCGCTCAGGTTCACCAGGCACATGAGGATGCCGGTGATCGCGATGATGACCAGCGTGGCCGAGAAGATGAGCGGCGTGCGGAAGGAATTGTAGGCGGCCTGCAGCCAGATGCCGAGTCCGCCGCGTGCGCCGAGGTATTCGGCGGTGGCCGCGGTGGCGTAAATATATGCGGCGGAGACGCGGATGCCGCCGTAGATCTGCCGTGCGGCGACGCGCAGTTTCACATGCCATAGCGTCCACGCGCGGGTCGCGCCGCAGGTCAGCGCCACGTCGGAGTAGAACGTGGGCACCGCTTCAAGGCCGCGGATCGTCTGCACGGCGATGGGGAACAGGCCGAATATGGCGACGATCGCGATTTTGCCGGATATTTCGAAACCGAACCAGATGAGGAACAGCGGTGCGATGGAGATCAGCGGCATCGTCTGCGCGGCGGATAGCAGTGGGAACAGTGCCGCGTTCGCGACTTTCGAACGGTGCAGGAGAATGCCGATCAGCACGCCGAGGGTGACGGCGAGCAGGAATCCGACGCTTCCTTCAAGAAGCGTGATGCGCGTGGCGGGCCAGAGCGTCGGCCAGGTTTCGACGGTGGCCTGCGCGATTTCGCTGGGGGAGGGGATCATCGTCGAAGGCACGTGCGCGAGTCGCGCCCATGCCTCCCAAACGGCGAGCAGCAGCACCACCGCCACGATCGTGGGGATACGGCGCTTGAACGCCTTGACCAAAGTGTGTTGAACGCGGTTCCCGACCATCGTTCACCTTGCTTTCTGCGCCGAAGTGGGCGCGCACACGGCCGACGGCGGGAAACCAGTAAGGTGAGGAGCCTGTTCGCGCATCGGCCAGAAACCTGTAATCCAGCAGGCCAGTATAGGGCAGGCGTGCGAACATGCGCGAATCCGCGCGCGAATCGGAACCGCGGGCGCCGCCCGTAACGGTACAGGTAACGGCACTGGGCGGTTCATTCGGACGAAATCGGCCCCGATTTCGTCCAAATGAACCGCCCAATGGTGTGCGTTCAGAAAAAGGGAGGCGGAATGACGCTTCCTACGCGAGGGGTTTCGTGGGGGAATAACGCTTCCGCCGGTATCGATATGAGCTTCGAATCACTCCAATCCGATGGACTTCATGTGGTGCAGCTTGAGGGATGCGACCTTCAGGGTGCCGGATTCGGATTCGAGCTTGATGGCGCGCGGGCCTTCGGAGGCGTAGCTGTAGGAGCTCATGGACTGACGGCCGTCGTTCACGTACACTTCGACGCATCCGCGATCGACGTACACGCGAAGCTTGAGCGTGCCGGACGCCAGTTCCTCGGCGGAGAGCGGTGCGGTACGGTAGCCGCGGTCGCCGCGGGCGTTGGCCTGACGGTCGATGACCACGCGGCCGATCTGATCGTCATAGCCCACGAAGGTGTAGGCGCCGTCCTCGGTGGCGTGCACTCTCAGGCCGGCACGTTCCGCGGTGGAGTTGGCAAGGTCGATGGTCATTTCGATCTCGACGGCTTCGGCATCGTCGGAGATGATGCGCTCCTCGTTGACGCCCAGGTCGATCATGCCGTGGTCGAAGGTGTCTTCGCGCAGGCCTTCCATCTCGGCCACGGGGGCGGTGTGCAGGTCGCCGTCGGCGCCCAGCGTGATCTCGCGCGGCAGGGTCAGGTTGCCGCACCAGCCGTCGTTCTCCATGTTGATCGGCGCGACGAACGGGCTCATCCAGCCGTAGACGATCTGGCGCTTGCCGTCGTTGAAGGACTGCGGTGCGTAGTAGTTGTGGCCGCAATCCCACAGGCGGAACTCGGTTTCCGGCTTGAAGGCCTCGCCCGGGGTCCAGGTGCCGATCATGTAGCCGGCGTTGTTGACGTTGCGGTTCATGAAACCGTTGGCCTTGGCGCCCATGGCGGAGAAGCCGATGACCCACTTCTCGTTGCCTTCGGCGTCGCGGATCGGGAAGAAGTCGGGGCATTCGAGCATGAACACGTTCGGATCCGGGTGCTCGAACAGCACGCGCTCGTAGGTCCAGCGGACCATGTCGTCGGAGGAGAAGAGCCACATCTGGCCGCGCTTCTCGGCGGAGGAGACACCGAAGGTCATGTACCACTTGTCGCCGGTCTTCCAGACCTTCGGATCACGGTAGTGGTGGTCGACCTTGTCGGTCGGGCAGTCGACGACCATGCCACGCTTGGTGGCGGAGGTCAGTTCGTCGTTGTCGGGTTCGGCGAGCATCTGCACCTGCCAGTCGCCGCCGGTGTTGTCGTGCCCGTTGGCCCAGCGATGGCCGGTGTAGTAGAACTTGAGCTTGCCGTCGTCGCCGATCACCGCGGAACCGGAGAACACGCCGTCCTTCTCCTGTTCCAGGGAGGGGGCGAACATGATCGGTTCGCGCTTCCAGTTCACCATGTCGGTGGAGGAGACGTGGCCCCAGTGCATCGGGCCCCACTGGGTGCCGTACGGGTGCAGCTGGTAGAAGACGTGCCAGCGGCCCTTGCAGTAGCACAGGCCGTTCGGGTCGTTGATCCAGCCGCCGTTGGAGGCGATGTGGAACTTCGGGTACCAGCGGTTGTTGCGCTTGGCTGCGAGTTCGGCCACGCCGGCCTCGGCCTTGGCGAGTTCCTCGGCATGGTCCCTGATGGGGGTGAGCACCGGTTCGTTCGGAGTGAAGTCAGTCATCGTTGATCGTCTTTCTGTGTGTCGCCGTTCGTTGGGCGTTCGTTTGTGGGGTGATGTGTGGGGAGCCTATGCGGCTCGTGGAAGGGCTGTAGGGAGAGAGAAAGCGGCATCCGGCAGGAAGGGGGAAGAAAAACCGGATGCCGCTTTGCTGTTATTCAGGTCAGGCCTGGGCCTTGGCGGCTTCCATGGCCTTAAGCTGCTTGTCGGTGTAGAACGGGTCGCCGCCGACTTCCTGATCGTCCTTCTTGATGACGAAGAAGCCGTAGATCAGGGCCGCCAGGACGATGCCCGAGATGGTGAAGAAGGTCGGGCGGTCGCCGAGGTTGTCGTGCAGGGCGCCGAGCGGGGTGGAGAAGATCACCTGGCCGACCTGGGAAGCGATCTGGAAGCCCACCATGTAGAGGGTGGCGGACAGCTTCGTGTCGAAGTGCAGGGTGAAGTAGCGGAATGCCGGCAGGCAGAACAGCGGGACCTCGATGGAGTGGAACATCTTCACGATGGAGACACTGACCGGGTCGTGGAACACGCCGCACAGGCCGATACGGGCGAACATCACGAAGGCGCCGAGGAGCAGGGAGTTGCGCACGCCGATCTTCTTCATGATGATCGGGACGACGCCCATCATGGCGGATTCGAGGAACACCTGGACGGAGTTCAGGGTGCCGTAGGTGGCGTTGCCGATCTCGGTGGTCGGGAAGAGGGAGGCGTAGTAGTTCGGGAACATCTGCTGGTCGAACACGGTGTAGAAGGTGTTGGTCAGCAGCATGAAGACGATGAGCACCCACAGGGCCGGCATCTTCAGAACGGAGACCATCTCCTTGAAGGAGGGGTTGGTCGGCGCGGCGTTCGGATCGGCTTCCTTGCGGAGTTCTTCCTTCTGCTCGGCCGGAACCCAGAAGGCGTAGACGCACAGCATGCCGAGGCCGCAGATGGAGCCGACCCAGAAGTTGAGCAGCGGGTTGATGTTGAAGAGGAAGCCGGCGCACAGGGCGACGATGGCGTAGCCGAAGGAGCCCCAAGCGCGGGACTGGCCGTATTCGAAGCCGAACTTACGGGAGTAGCGTTCGGTGACGGCTTCGAACAGGGAGCAGCCGGCCATGAAGCCAGCGGACAGCACGATGGAGCCGATGAGCACACCGATGAAGCGGGTGGTGCCGCCGGCGGTCAGCATCGGGGCGTACACGAACTGGACGAACGGGCCGACGCATGCGGCGACGGCGGAGATGAAGATGACGAGCTTACGCTTGATGCCGAGCTGATCCTGGATGGTGCCGTAGACGAACATGATGACCAGGGTCGCCAGCGAGTTGATGGAGTAGATCTGGCCCTGTTCCGCGGCGCTCATACCCAGGCCGTGGGTCGGGTCGGTGAGCCACCTGGAGAAGAAGGACCACCAGATGCCCCAGGAGCAGAAGAACATGAAGATGCCGAAAGAGCTCTGCAGATAGGAGGGGTTTCTCCATGCAGACTTATGTGCGCTTGCCATTTTGTTTTTCCCTTTTCTCTGAGCAACCGCTGCTGCGCGATCGCTGTTGTTGTTGGAAGGCGTTCCGTGCGGGCTGCCGTGCCCGCTGTGGAATTTCCGTGTTTATATGATAAAACGTCAATCGATTTACGTCAATCGAATGACGTAAGAAAAGAGTAGTGAAAATATTTGCAAGTTATCAAGAGGCTTCGTTTCAGCCGTTTGTGAACCTTCACACAAAACACGCCCGGCGTGTCGCGATGAGGTGGATGAAATCGATAGCACCACGGAAAACAAGACAGATGCCGTTTGATTGTCGGACATTCGACGTCGCTGTCGAATTTTCGTCGCCGCAGTGAAATGCGTTGGAGTGCCAACGGATGCCGTTCGGCGCACGCCGGCACCGTCGAACGCAACGCCGGAACGGTATGGCGCCAATACGGCAATCGCCCCGCTGGTCGGCGGGGCGATTGGCTGCTACTCGGCTATTACTTGGCCACGGAACCCTTCTCCAGCAGCGTGCAATGGACCTTCGCGGGGATGGGTGCGTCGATGGGCGGCAGGGGAGCGGTGGTCTGCGGCCACGTGAAATACTCCGGTGGGCGGTCCTCGATGATCGAGATCAGCTTGGCCGCAGCCCAATAGCCCATCTCGAAGTGGGGAAGCTCCACGGTGGTCAGCTGCGGTTCCAGCGTCTCGGCGAACACGCGGTGGTTATCCACGCCCACCACGGAGATGTCCTTGCCGACGGTGAGCCCGCGCCGCGCCGCGCACTCGTACACGTACCAGGCGCGTGCATCGTTGAAGCAGAAGAAACCGTCCGGGTGTTCGGTGTCGAACAGCTTGGCCACCGCCCGCAGCGCCGGACCGTTATTGAGCACATTCGCCACCAAACGTTCATCGAAATCACGGCCGGCGTCCTCCAACGCGGCACGGTACCCGGCCAGGCGGCCCTTCTGCGCGATCATCGTCTCGCTGCAACCCACATAGGCGATGCGCTCGCATCCGGCCTTGATGAGATGGGTGGTCGCGTCATAGGCGATGAGGAATTCGTCCGGTTCCACGCTGGGGATCACGCCGTTGCGGTCGGTCGCGTCGGTGAGTACCACCGGGTAGTCAAGCAGTTTCGGCGGCACGTCGGTGATACGGTTCGACATCTTCGCGTAGAGGAAGCCGTCGGCGCCATAGCGTTTCAACGCGTCGATCTCATCGTCCTCCTTCATGCCGCCGTCCGTGCTGACGGTGATGAGCATGTAGCCCAAGCTGCTCGCGGCGCTCTGCGCACCGAGGATCATGCCGCCCGCATACGGCGTGGTGGCCACCTCGTCGCTGATGAAACCGAGAATACGCGTGCTGTTGGTGCGCAACGAACGTGCCATCGGGTTGATCTGGTAGCCGAGCTGGCGGGCAGTCTCCCTCACGCGCGCGGCGATCTCGGGTTTGACCCTGCCTATGTCGCGGTGGTTCATCACCAGCGACACCGTCGATACAGACACCCCTGTCTGCCTCGCAATCTCTTTCATCGTCGTCATATCACCACACGATACACCCCGGGCGGCGTTTGGGGCGGCGTATGTTCGGCGCGGGCGCCGCTATGGGCGCGGGCCCGGGCCACGGCGCAAACGTTGCCACGCAACGCGAATGCCCCGCGGCCGGAAAGACCGCGGGGCATTCTTCAGGAAAGGGGAGAGCCGCTATCAGGCGAGGCCGGAGAGCCTGTCGATCAGCTCCGGATCCCTGGTCGCGCCCTTATCGGCGGAACGGGCGAAGGCCGCGTAGGCCTTCAGCGCCTGGGAGACCTTGCGGTCGCGGTGCGCCACATAGCCGTCGCCGGCTTCGAGTTCGGCGCGGCGCTGGGCCAGCTGCTCGTCGGAAAGCTCGACGTTCACCGTACGGTTCGGGATGTCGATGTTGATGATGTCGCCGTTCTTGATCAGGGCGATCGGGCCCTTGTTCGCGGCTTCGGGGGCGATATGGCCGATGGACAGGCCGGAGGAGCCGCCGGAGTAACGGCCATCGGTCAGCAGTGCGACCTGCTTGCCGATGCCCTTGCCCTTGACGAAGGAGGTCGGGTACAGCATTTCCTGCATACCCGGGCCGCCCTTCGGGCCCTCGTAGCGGATGATCAGCGCCATGCCCGGCTTCAGGGTGTCGTTGAGGATGACCTCGATGGCCTCCTCCTGGGATTCGACGACCAACGCCGGTCCACGGAAGGTCCAGATCTCCTTCGGCACGCCCGCGGTCTTCACCACGCAGCCGTCGGGGGCGAGGTTGCCGCGCAGCACGGCCAGACCGCCTTCGGTGACGGCCGGGTGGTCGATGTCGTGGATCGCGCCGTTCACACGGTCGCGGTCGAGGGAATCGAACAGGGTGGTGTGCGTCCACGGATCCGGGGACACGATGTGGCCGGGGGCCGCCAGATACATCTGCTTGGCCTGCTCGGTGCAGGTGTCGCGCATGATGTCCCAATCGTTGAGCTTGTCCTCAAGCGTCTTGTAATCGATGGAGTGCACGTCGCGGTGCAGCTTGCCGGCACGGTCGAGCTCGCCGAGAATACCGGTGATGCCGCCGGCGCGATGCACGTCGGAGATCTCCCATTCGCCGGACGGCGAAGCCTTGCAGATGCAGGGCACGGTGTGGGAGATGCGCTCGATGTCGTCAAGCGTGAAGTCCACGTCGGCGGACTGCGCCATGGCGAGGATGTGCAGCACGGTGTTGGTGGAGCCGCCCATGGCCACGTCCATGGTCATGGCGTTCTCGAAGGCTTCCTTGGTGGCGATGGAGCGCGGCAGCACGGAGGTGTCATCGTCGTCGTAATACTGCTTGGCGATCTTGACGACCTGCTCGGCGGCGCGCTTGAAGAGGTCCTTGCGGTAGGAGTGGGAGGCCAGGATGGTGCCGTTGCCCGGCAGAGCCAGACCGATGGCCTCGGTCAGGCAGTTCATCGAGTTCGCGGTGAACATGCCGGCGCAGGAACCGCAGGTCGGGCAGACGGTCTTCTCGTAGGCGAGCAGATCGTTCTCGTCCAGATTGTCGTCGGCGGAGGCGTACATCACGTCGATCAGATCGGTGTTCTTCTTCACGGTGCCGTCGGGCAGCACGGTCGTGCCGGCCTCCATCGGGCCGCCGGAGACGAAGACGGTCGGGATGTTCAGGCGCAGCGCGGCCATCAGCATGCCCGGAACGACCTTGTCGCAGTTCGGGATGCAGATCAGGGCGTCGGCGCAGTGCGCGTTGACCTGGTATTCGACGGTGTCGGCGATGATGTCGCGGCTCGGCAGCGAGTACAGCATACCGGTGTGGCCCATGGCGATGCCGTCGTCCACGGCCATCGTGTTGAACTCACGGGGGATGCCGCCCGCTTCCTTGATCGCCTCGGAGATGAGGCGGCCGACCTTGTTCAGGTGCACATGGCCCGGCAGGAACTCATCGAAGGAGTTGGCGATGGCGATGATCGGCTTGCCGAAATCCTTGCCATCCACACCGGCGGCGCGGTAAAGGGCGCGTGCGCCCGCGAATACACGTCCATTCATTAGTTTTGCAGATCGCATTTCCATGCCTCTCATTCTTGCGTTCCAGTGGGACACACGTTCCGCGGGAAGTCACATTATGGAACCGATGGCGATAACGTATGCAAAATCCGCGCTGTTGCGTACACTCGTGACATATGAGTAACAGTCAGCGGGAAGAGCGCGAGATGCGCGAACACCGTCGTCGCGTGATGACGCGGACGGTGTGCATCGTCATAGCCGCGGCCCTGCTGCTCTCCATGGTGGTTCCCGCCATCTACGCGGGTCTTTGACGCCCTCTCGCACATTCCTGTGGGGGCGTTTCCCGCGTCGAGCGGCTGGTTCGCGGTCGCGAGGGGAAGGGAAGACAACGGCGTGCCCGCAAAGAGAATGTGTAAAACCCTCGGGTTGGGCTGAAAACCCAAGTATGTTCGAAGACAATTTCTACAGAACGAACGTAAAGGTGAAACATAATGGCAGAATTCGATTTCTCCGAGGCGATCTCGGAGGCCCGTTCGAAGTACGATTCCATCGCCCAGGCGTTGGACATGGACCGCATGAAGGCGCAGATCGCCGAGCTTGAACAGCAGGCGGCGGAGCCCGGTCTGTGGGACGATCCCGAAAACGCGCAGAAGGTGACCAGCCGTCTGTCCGCGGCGCAGGCGCAGCTCAAGCGTCTCGATTCCGCGTCGCAGCGCATCGACGACGTGGAGACGCTCGTCGAGCTCGGCCGCGAGGAGAACGACGCGGATACGCTCGCCGAGGCGCAGGCCGAAGTGGAGAAGATCCAGACCGATCTGGACGATATGGAAATCCAGACGCTGCTGGACGGCGAATACGACGAACGTTCCGCGGTCGTCACCATCCGTTCCGGCGCGGGCGGCGTGGACGCGGCCGATTTCGCGCAGATGCTGCTGCGCATGTACCTGAGATACTGCGAGCGCAACGGCTTCAAGGCCAAGGTGATGGACACTTCGTACGCCGAGGAGGCGGGCATCAAGTCCGCCACGTTCCAGGTGGATGCGCCGTACGCGTACGGACGCCTGTCCGTCGAAGGCGGCACCCATCGTCTGGTGCGTATTTCGCCGTTCGACAACCAGGGCCGCCGCCAGACCAGCTTCGCCGCGGTCGAGGTCGTGCCGCTGGTCGAGGCCACCGATCACATCGACATCCCCGATACCGATATCCGCGTGGATACGTACTGCTCCTCCGGCCCCGGCGGCCAGGGCGTGAACACGACCTACTCGGCCGTGCGCATCACCCACCTTCCCACCGGCCTGGTCGTCACCATGCAGGACGAACGCTCCCAGATCCAGAACCGCGCCGCCGCCATGGCCGTGCTGCAGTCCCGACTGCTGGTGCTGCGTCACGAGGAGGAAGCCAAGAAGAAGAAGGAGCTGGCGGGCGACATCAAGGCGAGCTGGGGCGATCAGATGCGCTCCTACGTGCTGCACCCGTACCAGATGGTCAAGGATCTGCGCACCGGCTACGAAACCTCACAGACCCAGGCGGTGTTCGACGGCGACCTGGACGGCTTCATCCAGGCCGGCATCCGTTGGCGTCACGAGCAGCGTCGCGCCAAGGACGCCGAGTAAAGCTTCCCGCTTCCCGCACGGGCGTGCGGCGGAAACGGAAACGGAAGGAATGACATGGCACTGATTTCGTTGAACCATGTAAGCAAGATCTATCCCAAGGGGACCAGACCGGCGCTCGACGATGTCAATCTCGACATCGAACGCGGCGATTTCGTGTTCCTCGTAGGCGCGTCCGGCTCCGGCAAGACCACGCTGCTGAGCCTGCTGCTGCACGAGGAGGAGGCCACCGAGGGCGAGATCCGCGTGGCCGGCAACGACCTGCGACGCATCACCAACCGTCAGGTGCCGCAATACCGCCGTTCCATCGGTTTCGTGTTCCAGGACTACAAGCTGCTGAACAACAAGACCGTGTGGCAGAACGTCGCGTTCGCCCTGGAGGTCATCGGCATGCGCCGGTCCGCCGTCAAATCGATGGTGCCGAAGGTGCTGGAGACCGTGGGACTCACCGGCAAGGAGAAGAACTACCCGCATGAGCTTTCCGGCGGCGAACAGCAGCGCGTGGCCATCGCCCGCGCCTACGTGAACCATCCGCAGATCCTGCTGGCGGACGAGCCCACGGGCAACCTCGACCCGACCACCTCGCTGGGCATCATGGAAGTGCTGGACGCCATCAACCGCACCGGAACCACGGTGGTCATGGCCACGCACAACGAGGAGATCGTCAACTCGATGCGCAAGCGCGTCGTCGAACTGCATAACGGCAGCATCGTGCGCGACGAGGAACACGGCTCCTACGATTCCGCGGAGTTCTTCCCCGATTCCGAAGTGACGAACAGGTCGCAGCAGGCGCTGCGCTCCGCCACCGGCGACATCATGCAGGGCACCGTGCCGCACAGCGCTGCGGACGCGCTGCGGGCGAGCGCGATCGCCGCACGCGCGATGGACGAGGGCGAAGGCATCGCCCGACTCGCCCAGTCCGTGCATTCCGGTCGCACCGGCCGTTACGGCGAGGCGTTCGCGTCCCCCGAAGACACCATGACCTGGGGCAGGGGACTGCCGTTGGAGGAAATGGCCAAGGAACATGAGAAGAGGAACGGCGAGGGGGAGCGGCCCGGCGAGAGGACCGAAGCCATGCCCCTTGGCGATGAGGCGTTCATGCCGCCCACCCATGTCTCTTATACACAACTCCGGGCCCAGGAAACCCGAAGACAATCCGTATTCCGGCTTCTG
>NZ_JAHBBE010000040.1 GCF_019331805.1 Bifidobacterium pongonis | reverse complement strand
CGCCCGCAATGCCGCCGTTGGTGCAGGTGACCAGGGCGGTCAGTCTCGCATAGGTTCGCGTGTCTTCGACGCGGTCACGCAGCATGATGAGGCAAACCGAGATCATGGGACCGGTCGCGCCCTGCAGGATCCTGCCGATGATGAGCGCCGGAAGATTCGGCGCGATTGCGGCGATCGCGCTGCCCGCCGTCGCGCAGACGAGCATGCCGATGGCGGTGCGTTTGCGCCCTATGGTGTCGCCCAGCCGGGGCAGGAACAGCGAGAACAGCGCTGATGCGGTGAAGAACGCGGTTTGCGTATCACTTGCCTGCGCCGTGCTGATTCCCAAGGTCGTGCTCATGCTTCCCAAGGCGGGGGAGACCATGGTGGCGTTGAACTGGTAGGAGAAAATGGCGAGGAAGAAGGCGCACACCAGTGGTGCCAGATGGCCGTTTGATGCGTTGCTTGATGGTTTCATGCCGTTCATGGGGGTGTTTTGTCCTTCGTTAGGGGAGATGTGCAGAAGTAAGATAAAACGATTTGGCAAAATAGTCAAAGGAAGACTGTAATGCCCGTGCGTGTGCCGTTCAGCGTGTCGTGGTTCGGCGTGGGTGGATTTTTGCCGAGATTTCGGCGGATGCAGGGTATGTGACAGGTCGCCGCGAGTCAACGTTGTGCAGCCTCCCTACTTGACACATTTGCCAAATCGATTTATCTTGAAAAAGTCGCGATGAGCCAAACGGGAAAATCCGCGCCCGGCGACAACGAATGCGGTTGGAAGACAAAGGAGTTTTGACGATGTCAGTGCGTGAAACGGGAAAGAGGATCGAATCATGAGCGGAGCAATGCAGCCGAGCGTTTCGGCGGAGCCGAGAAACGGCGGCAAGTCAATCGCGTTCCTTATGGTCGCGTTCCTGACGGCGACGTTCGCGTTCCAGCTCAACGCGTCCATGCTGTCGCCGGCATTGGTGACCATGCAGAAGGAACTGAACACCACGGCGACCCAGATCGGTCTGTCGCAGACCGTCTTCTTCACTTCGGCGGCCTTGTTCTCCCTGTTCCTGCCGCGTTTGGCGGATCTGATGGGGCGCAAGAAGGTGCTCATGGGCATGCTGCTGTTCACCGTCGCAGGCTGTGCGGTTTCCGCGCTCGCCCCGAACGTCACCGTTCTGCTGGTCGGACGTCTGCTGCAGGGAACGGCGGGCCCGATCGTGACGTTGTGCATCATCATGCTGCACGTGCGCGTGCCCGATGAGAAGCAGTACACCAAGCTGATGGCCGTCATCACCTCGGTGAACGGCGGCATCGCAGGCGTCGACGCCATTGCGGGCGGTTGGATCGCCGGCACGTGGGGCTACCGTCCGATCTTCTGGACCATGGCCGTGATCGGCGTCGTCTCCACCATTCTGGTCGGCATTTTCGCCGACGAAAGCGTGGCCGAAGGCTCCCGTGGCGAACGCATGGACTGGCCGGGCGTGATCTTCCTTGTGATCGCCGTCGGCACCGCGCTCACCGCGGTCAATTCCATGCAGCACATCACGGAGGTCAACTGGGTGTTCGTCGGCGTGCTGCTGGCGATTGCGGCCATCGCGTTCGTCGCGTTCTGGACCGTCGAGAAGAAGAGCGCCCACCCGCTGTCCCCGGTCCATTACCTCAAGCAGCGCCGTACGTGGGGTCTGCTGCTGACGACCCTGCTGTCCCTCACCGGCGTGTTCGCCATCATGAACGGTGTGGTGCCGGCTCTGGCCCAGGACGCCGAATACGGTGCGGGCATCTCCGCGGGCGTCTCGTCGTTCGTGACGCTGACCCCGTACGCCATCATCGGTCTGGTCTTCGGTCCGATCACCGGCGTGCTGGCCACCAAGTTCGGCTATCTCAAGGTGCTGCGCTGCGGTCTGCTCGTCAGCGTGGTGGCCGCCGCTGCGGGCATCTTCGTGGTGCACAATCCGACCGCCGTCACCCTGCTGGTGCTGTCCCTCCTGCTGGGCGTGAGCTACGCGGGCACCGTCAACATCATGCTGAACGGCCTTGGTGTGGTGCTCTCCCCGAAGGACAACACCGGGTATCTGACCGGTTTCAACGCGGGTGCCTTCAATCTGGGTGCGGGCGTGAGCTACACCGTGCTGTACGGCATCATGGACGCTTTCGCGCAGTCGCAGGGAACGGCTGCCGGATATGCGGCCAGCCTGATCGGCGGCGCGGCGGTGCTGCTGCTCGCCTTCGGATGCTCGTTCCTGATTCCGCGTCCGGAAACGCTGCGGGATTGATCCGCGGCGATCGATGACCTCGGCGGAGGCGCATGGCAGTGTGCCTCCACCGAATCGGTGAGGTCTCTCCTTTTTCCCCTCACCGCAACGGGGGTGCGCCTATTCGCCTGGGCGCACCCCTGGCCCCATTTGTGGGCCTGGTTGAAGAGCATATGCGCAAAGAGGCGTGAAACAAGCTGTGAAACATGGTGGGGTGATGCGGCGGGTCAGGAAAACCGTTGTCGCCAGCGTAACGGCGGCTCGATGGGTAGACTATTACCGATACCGTCGTTCAATGCAATTGTGAGGATTGGCCAGCGATATGCTCATCATGTTCGTGTGCACAGGCAATATCTGCCGATCGCCTATGGGCGAGCTGTTGTTCGGCAAATACCTTTCGGGAACCACCATCCGCGTGACCAGCGCGGGAACCAGAGGTCTCCCGCAGCATGAGATAGACAGGAACAGCGGCAGACTCATGCGCAGCGTGGGCATCGAATCCAGCGGCTTCCGCTCACGACGCCTCACCAAAGCCATGGCCGAGGAAGCCGATCTCATCCTGTGCTTCGAAAAGAACCAACGCAAGGACATCGTCACGTTGGCGCCGAACGCGGTACGCTACACCTTCCTGGTCGACGATTTCGCCAATATGTGCCGGTATTGCGCACAGCAGGGACTGGTCCACGGCACCACCATCCAGGAACGTCTGATGTCGGTCGTCAACGCGTCCACGATGATCCGCCCCATGATCCCGGTGTCGAAGGATATCGAGGATCCGTTGGGCAAGCCGTTCGTCAAATTCGCGGAAGTGGGCAACGAGCTCAACCGCGACCTGTGCACGATCCTGAACGCCATGAAGCAGCGGCATACGGTCGACCCGGCGCCCGTACGGCGGCAAATCGTATGACGGCGTGTAAATCGTATGACGACGTGTAAAACGTGTAAAAGCTGGTAACGAGAGGCGCTGTTTTGAAGCGCGCCGTCATCCCCTATGCGACAATGAGAAGCCGACGAAAGGGTGAGTCGTACGGCATATGGTGGATGAAACGAATCGGAACGCGAAAGCGGAGACGAACGCGGGCCTGGACGCGGGCTTGGAAGCGGAACGGTATGGTCAAGGCCACTGCGACGGCCCCGCGCATTCGCGTTGGCTGGGAAGGGTGCTGTGGGCCCTTATGGCGGTCGTACTGCTCGCCATGGCGCTTCGTGTCCTGCCGGTCGGTCTCGGCGGCAGGAAGTACGTCCCCATCATTGTGGCGCTAATGCCATGGTTCATCATTCCCACGGGTGTCGTCGCGGGTATCGCGCTCGCTGTTCGGCGTCGGGCGCTCGCCGTCATCAGCCTGATATGCATCGTAATCCAGGTGTTTTGGCATTGGGGGTATATCGTTCCCGCCGAGCGGCTGTCGGATGAGGCGCGTCAGGCGGTCGCGCAAAGCATGGTCGACACCGCTGACCGCTATGCCAGAGTCATGACCCTCAATACCAAGAACGGATTGGCCGATGCCGGTCAGATCGTGCGCATCGTACGCGACGAGCATGTGGAGGTGCTTGCCTTGCAGGAGGTGTCTCCCGGTCTGCTGGAGCGTCTGGGCGAAGCGGGATTGTTATCCCTGTTGCCGTATTCGAATGTGGCGACGTGGTCGGTGCGTGACAATGGCGGCGTGAACGCGTTGTGGAGCGCTGCGCCCATGAGCGATATGACGAACGATCTCATTCCCATCGACGCGTCCAGTATTCCGGCGTCCAACATCGATTTCGGAGGGGTGGCGGTCTGTTTCGGTTCGGTTCACCCATTCTCGCCGCGGCCAAGCAACCAGGGGCTGTGGAGCGAGGGGCTGAGCAGTATCGGACGATTGCGCAACGGTGCCGGCAAATACGTGCTGATGGGTGATTTCAATGCGGTTTGGGATCATGCGAGTTTCCGTTATCTGCTCGGCGACCGTTTCCTCGACGCGGGTGAGCGTGCGGGCAGCGGGTTCCATATGACCTACCCGGCGAATAAGAAATTGCTTGGTGTTATACCTGTTCCCACGTTCTCTGAAATCGATCACATCGTGCATGATCGCGGTGTGACCGTAGGCGATCTTGAAGTGCGCGATATTGCCGGATCCGACCACAAGGCATTGTTGGGAACGCTGGAGGTTAAAGCGGTGAATTAGAGGATTGCCGGGAGTTTTTTCAGTTTTGTCAGCATCGAGAAAACAATAAATTAGACATCTTGTTTTTGTGTGTATCATAAAATCCAAATAGCAGATAAGATACGCCACGGTATTTGATAACGTACTCATCGTAGATTAGACTTTTATTCGGCTTTGTCCAAAGGAGCGCCGCCGAATAAAGGGAACGATGGAAGAAGACAAAAAAGCGAGATTGGGTCAGGCAACCCAGCACAGATTGACGAATGTCGCCTACTGGCGATTTTCGGTCAATGCCGCGCTGACATTGCTTGATATGGTGATGTTCTGCATCGCTTCGGCAGTGGTGATCACGGCCCGGCACGAGACCGACATATACTCCTTCCGCTTCGGCTTCCCCATCAACATGTACGTGTATCTGTTCGTCTGCGCGCTGATTTGGGCGTTCTGCCTGTACCGGGTCGGCGTATACCACCGGCATGTGATGGGCGACGGCTACCAGCTCAACGTATTACTGACCAAAGGCGCGATTTTCGCCGCGCTGGTGACGTGCGCGTTCGACTTCATCATGCGCATCACCATGTCCTTGGCGGCGATTGCGTTATCGTTCATATTCGGCCTGCTGCTCACCATGGTGGAGCGATTCGTCATGCGCGGATTCATCGTGCGCGGGCGGCAAAAAGGGCGGTATTCCTACGCCACGGTGGTGGTGGGGTCGCCCGACGGCATCGAACGCGCGCTCAGGTTCCTCGCGAAGAAGCAACAGCTCAACTACCGGCCAGTGGCCATATGCCCGATTCGTTTGAATCAGGCGACCGGATTGGTCGAAGCCGATGACGATATCAGCGGCTTGAGCAAGCGAGTCAAGGATATTCTCGGCGCTGGCGTTCCGATCATGACCTACAACGACACCTTCGCCGAACATGCCGTCAGCCTGCATGCGCAGACGGTGATGGTCACCGACGTGATGTACCGCTTCTCCGACAATTTCAACACTTTCGCGTTGAACGTGGAATCCATGAACTTGGAGATCGCGCTCATCACCTCGGCGGTCGAGGTCAGCGGGCATGAGACGAAGCTGCGCGTGCTCCAGGGCACCACGGTGATGACGATCTGTCTGCCGCAGTATTCGCCGGCGGCCAGATTGCAGAAGCGCATCTTCGACGTCATCGTCTCGTCCATCGCGTTGGTCTTCATCGCGATCATCGCCATCCCGGTATCGATCGCCATCAAGCTCACCGACGGCGGCCCGGTCTTCTACAAGCAGACCCGCGTGGGACTTCGCGGCAAGCCGTTCGAGATGATCAAATTCCGTTCCATGGTGGTGGACGCGGATGGGGTGAAAGCGAAGCTCGCGCAGCAGACGGGGCAGGAGAACCGGTTCATTTTCAAGATGGAGAACGATCCGCGCATCACCAAGGTCGGGCGTTTCATCCGTCGTTTCTCGATTGATGAGCTGCCGCAGTTCTGGAACGTCTTCGTGGGCGATATGAGCGTGGTGGGGCCTCGCCCGCCGTTGCCCGAGGAAGTGGCCCGCTACAACCAGATGTATGCGACGCGTATGCTCGTCAAACCCGGCATCACCGGCCCTTGGCAGGTTTCCGGCCGATCCAATCTCAGCGCCGAGGAATCCGAGGCTTTGGATGTCGGCTACGTGCAAAGCTGGTCGCTGATGGGTGATTGCGTGCTTCTGCTGCGCACCGTCGGAGCCGTGCTCGGGCAGAGGGGAGCGTACTAGTGCGGAGTCTGTCGTGGTCGCGTCATAGAGGCGGGTTTGGGCTTGCCGTATCGTGTTGTGGAGATTTAACTACTAGTAAAAGGAACGAAAATGAAGGATTTTGATTCGTTGAGGATCGCGGTCGCCGGTACGGGTTACGTGGGTCTGTCGCTTGCGACGCTGTTGTCGCAGCATCATCACGTGACCGCGGTCGACATCGTTCCGGAGAAGGTCGAGAAGATCAACAACCGCGTCAGCCCGATCCAGGATGATTGCATCGAGGAGTACTTCGCCGGGAAGGAACTGGACCTGACGGCCACGCTGGACGGCGAGAGCGCGTACGCGGACGCCGATTTCGTGATCATCGCGGCGCCGACGAACTACGACAGCAAGCGCAACTTCTTCGACACCTCCGCGGTCGAGGCCGTGATCGACCTGGTCATGAAGGTCAACCCGGACGCGATCATGGTGATCAAGTCCACCATCCCGGTGGGCTACACGCGTTCGATCCGCGAGAGGACCGGCAGCAGGAACATCATCTTCAGCCCGGAGTTCCTGCGCGAGAGCAAGGCCCTGTACGACAACCTGCATCCGAGCCGCATCATCGTGGGCACCGACCCGGACGACCCGCGCCTGGTCGAGGCCGCGCACACCTTCGCGGCGCTGCTGCAGGAGGGCGCGTTGGACGAGGACGTGAACACCCTGTTCATGGGCTTCACCGAGGCCGAGGCCGTGAAGCTGTTCGCGAACACGTATCTGGCGCTGCGCGTGAGTTATTTCAACGAGCTGGACACGTACGCGGAGTCGAAGGGCCTGAACACGCGCCAGATCATCGACGGCGTGTGCCTGGATCCGCGCATCGGCACGCATTACAACAACCCGAGCTTCGGCTACGGCGGCTACTGCCTGCCGAAGGACACGAAGCAGCTGCTCGCGAACTACCAGGACGTCCCGGAGAACCTGATCGAGGCGATCGTGGAGTCGAACCGCACGCGCAAGGACTTCATCGCGGACCAGGTGTTGGAGAAGGCCGGCGGCTACGAGGCGAACGATGCGTACGAGGCGGGCAAGGAGCATGAGGTCACGGTGGGCGTGTACCGCCTGACGATGAAGAGCAATTCGGACAACTTCCGCCAGTCCGCGATCCAGGGCGTGATGAAGCGCGTGAAGGCGAAGGGCGCGGACGTGATCGTGTACGAGCCCACCCTGGAGGACGGTTCCACGTTCTTCGGTTCGCAGGTGGTCAACGATCTGGACGAGTTCAAGAAGCGTGCGGATGTGATCGTCGCGAACCGTTACAACGCGGCCGATCTGGATGACGTGCAGGGCAAGGTCTACACGCGAGACCTGTTCAAGCGCGACTGAACCGGAACGGAAGGACGTGCGGAACCATGAATCGTACTACCCCGAAGATCTGCTTTGTGTCCTCTTCGGGAGGCCACTGGGAGCAGCTTCAGAAACTGAAGCCGCTTGCGGATAAGTATGAGGGTTTCTTCGTGACGGAGAAAACCCAATTCGACGCCCCATTGGGGAAGTATTTCATGGCTCAGACGGACTTGAAAGACAAACTGATGATCCCGAAGATGCTGTGGAATTCGGCCTACGCCTTGTTCATTTGGCTGAAGGAAAGGCCGGATTTCGTCATCACCACGGGAACGATGGTGGCATACCCGTTCTATCTTCTGTCGGTTGTCTTCAGGAAGAAGTTCGTGTTCATCGAGACGTTCGGGCGTGCGAATATGCCGACCGTCGCCGGGAAGAAAATGGAAAAGCACACGGACCTGTTCATCGTCCAGTGGGAAACGCAGAAGAAGTTCTATAAGAACGCGATTTACGGCGGGTGTTTGTACTGATGATCTTCGTGACAGTGGGCTCAAGGAATTATCCGTTCGACCGTCTCTTCAAAAAGCTTGACGATTTGTACGAAGACGGAACCCTGGACGAGGATATGTTCGCCCAGATAGGTACTTCCACGTATAAGCCCAAGCATTATGCGTATCGGGATTTC
Source organism: Bifidobacterium pongonis (assembly GCF_019331805.1). Lineage (GTDB taxonomy): Bacteria > Actinomycetota > Actinomycetes > Actinomycetales > Bifidobacteriaceae > Bifidobacterium > Bifidobacterium pongonis. The sequence continues at coordinate 11,608 of NZ_JAHBBE010000040.1, read as the reverse complement.
ATCTCTCCGGAGGAGTTTTCGGAGAAAATCAACGCCGCCGACATCGTCGTCACCCATGGTGCATCCGGCTCCATAATGAAGGCGCTTAACGCCAAGAAGAAGGTCATCGCCGTCACCAGGCTGGAAAAATACGGTGAGCATATCAACGATCATCAGATACAGAACAATGAGGCCTTCAGCAGCAATAACTACGTGCTGATGGCGGATTTGGAGCTGACGGATCTGGGCGACTGCTTCAAGAGGATCAAAGCGGGGACGGATGGTTTGCGGCCATGGGTCAACAAGGATCCGATGGCGATCGTGAACCTGATCGACAAGTTCATTCAGGACAATTGGCCTCACGGCGAATAGGCCTGCCGCCACGGCGGCGCCAGGCGTAATGAGCGTATCGGGTCTGCGTTTTTTGAGGGAATGGGGACGAAACATGAAAAGCCATGTCGATTTGGCGGGCAAGACGATTCTTATCACCGGCGCTGCGGGGTTCATTGGTTCGAATCTCGCGAAGCGCGTCCTGCACGATGACGCGAGCGTCAAGGTGGTCGGCCTTGACAATATGAACGCGTACTACGATGTACGCCTCAAGGAAGGCCGTCTCAAGGAACTCGAACAGTATCCGAACTTCACGTTCGTCAAGGGCGATCTGGCCGACAGGCCCCTTATCGACTCCCTGTTCGAGGAGCACGGTTTCGCGGTGGTCGTGAATCTCGGCGCCCAGGCGGGCGTACGCTATTCGATCACGAACCCGGACGTGTACGTGCAGTCCAATCTGATCGGCTTCTACAACATTCTCGAGGCGTGCCGGCATTACCCGGTGGAGCATCTGGTGTACGCGTCGAGCTCGTCCGTGTACGGCGGCAACAAGAAGGTGCCGTTCTCCACGGATGACAAGGTCGACAATCCGGTCAGCCTGTACGCGGCCACGAAGAAGAGCAACGAGCTCATGGCCCATGCGTATTCGAAGCTGTATGACATCCCGTCCACCGGACTGCGTTTCTTCACCGTGTACGGTCCGGCTGGTCGTCCGGACATGGCGTATTTCGGGTTCACGAACAGGTTGCGCGCGGGCGAGATGATCAGGATCTTCAATTACGGCAACTGCCAGCGCGACTTCACCTACGTGGACGATATCGTGGAGGGCATCGTGCGCGTCATGCGGGGCGCACCGGCGCGCGGGACCGGCGAGGACGGCCTGCCGGTTCCCCCGTACGCGTTGTACAACATCGGCGGCGGCCGTCCGGAGAACCTGCTTGATTTCGTGACGATCCTGCAGGAGGAACTGGTCCGTGCGGGCGTGCTTCCGGCGGATTACGACTTCGAGGCGCATAAGGAGTTGGTGCCCATGCAGCCGGGCGACGTGCCCGTCACCTATGCGGATACGAAGGCGTTGGAGGAGGATTTCGGGTACCGTCCGTCCACCACGTTGCGTGAGGGTTTGCGCAGGTTCGCCGAATGGTACAAGGCCTTCTATATGTAGGCGATATGGGTGGTCGCGTGGTCGACTCATGCATGGATTCCCGTTTGGTTTGCGGGAATGATTGAATAATTGGTATATCGTAAACAGCCGTTCGTAGATGGGAAATTATGGTGCAATTGCATGATGTGAGGGTTCTCCATATCACCAATAATTTGGGGTATGGAGGGGTTCAGAAAATCATCTATGAACTTTGCGATACCACGCGGCAGAGCTTGGCGGACGTATGTGTTGCATCCTCCGGCGGCGTGTACGTCGATCGTCTCCGGAACATCGGAATCCAGCATTATGAGATTCCCGACGTGAGCAGCAAGAATCCGAAGGATATCATCTCGATCATCAGGATTCTTTCGAGAATCGTCCGCGAACGGAACATCAACGTGATCCAATGCCATCATCGTATGGCGGTTCTTTTCGCGAAGATGCTGCATACGGATGCGCATATCATCTACGTCAATCACACCACGTATTCGGATAAAGGGCTGCTCACTAGACTGATCCTCAGAAATGTGCCGGTCGTGGCCGTGGGGGAGCAGGCGAAGAACAATGCCGAGCAGTTCTTCCATGTGCCGGGGAATCGCATAACGGTGATTCCCAATGCGATAGCCGAATATGATGGTGAATTCGTCCAGGTTCCCCAGATCGAAGACGAACGTGGGAAGGGGAAGTTCATCGTCACCAATGTCGGACGTCTCCACCCGCAGAAGGGTATGCATTATTTCGTCGAGGCTGCGGCGAAATGCATTGACGATGGGCTGAACATCGCCTTTTTCATAGTCGGTGACGGGCCTTTGCGCGGGGAGCTTGAGCGTCAGGTCGCCGATCTCGGTCTTGCGGATCATGTCCATTTCATGGGATTCCGTGAGGATGCGGCGAATGTCATGTATCAGAGCGACGTGCTGGCCATGTCCTCCCTGTATGAGGGTCTTCCCCTGACTCCCATCGAAGCGTGTTCCGTAGGAAGAGCGGTGATAGCCCCGGATATCGAGGGTGTGCGTGAAGTCGTGCAGGACGGCGTCAACGGGATTCTGTACGAGCCGAAGAATCCAGGCGCGCTATTCCACGCCATCAAAACCGTGTATGGGGATCGAAGTCTTCTGAAAACCTACGGGAGGCAAGCGGAACTGGTATACAGGCGAAAGTTCGGCATCCAGCCGTTCAGGGACGCCTACCTCAAGTATTACGAAGCGTTGTGAAGGAAACCGGATTGTGACAAAACATACAGTATGTTTCGCGTCTTCGTCCGGTGGGCATTTCGAACAGCTTCTGATGTTGAAGCCGCTGATGGACAAATACGACAGCTTCATCGTCACGGAGAAAACCGATTATGACGTGGACATCGACAAACGCGTGTACTGCCTGAAGCAGGTGAACAGGCATGAGTGGAGTTTCCTTCCGTTCATGTTCGTCAATTTTCTCAGGGTATGCCGGATAGTGTTCAAGGAGAAGCCCGACGCCGTCATCACCACGGGTGTGCTTGCGATTATCCCGCTGTGCCTGGTTGTGAAGCTCCGCGGGGGAAAGGTCGTGTATATCGAGTCGTTCGCGAAGGTCAATAGCCCGACTTTGACGGGGCGGCTCGTGTACAAGTTCGCGGATCAATTCTATGTGCAGTGGGAAAGCATGAAGAAGTTCTATCCCAATGCGATATATCTTGGCGGAATCTATTAAGGCGGAAAATGATTTTCGTAACTGTCGGCTCGCAGAAATTCCAGTTCAACCGGTTGATACGGAAGGTTGATGAACTGGTCGCTTCCGGGGAGATAACCGAGGAGGTCTTCTCTCAGATCGGCGTAAGCGATTACATACCGAAGCACGGTAAATACAGCCGTTTCCTTAATCGGGATGAATTCTTCGAGATAAGCGGGGAATGCGATATCGTCATAACGCACGGCGGCACCGGTGCGATCATCGGCGCCGTGAAGCGGGGCAAGAAGGTCATCGCGGTTCCCCGACTGGCGAAGTACAAGGAACATGTGGACGATCACCAGTTGCAGATCCTGCATCAATTCGATGAGATGGGCCTCATCCTCCCGTGCTATGACGTCGACGGCTTGCCTGAGGCGTTGAAGCAGGTAAGGGAACTGACCTTCAACACGTATGAGTCGAACACCGATACGATCGTTCATTCCATCGAACGGTTCATTGATGGCGAATAACCGCCGGGGCGCGTACCGAGAACTTCATCGGGCCGCTAGGAAACATCGTTAGGAAGTTTGGAGAATCCTCTTGGGCAAGCAGCTGAGCATCATCATTCCAGCGTTCAATGCGGAAAGGAATCTGCATAGATGCCTGGATGGCCTGTTGTCGCAGGCCGACGAATCCTGCCAGGTCATCGTGGTCAACGATGGGTCGCAGGACGGCACAGGGGATATCTGCGCATCGTATGGTGAGCGGATCACCTACATCGATAAGCGCAACGGTGGCGTGAGCTCGGCGCGTAATGCTGGTCTGAAGGCGGCGTTGGGGGAATACGTCACTTTCGTCGACAGCGATGATTTCGTGAGTGAGGATTTCATCGCCTCGGCATTGGGGGAAATGGCGACGCGTAAGGATGTCTACTTCTTCCTTCACCAGCAGGATGATGCGAAAGCGCCAACCGAACCCGTTCCCTTCGGGAATGAGCCGAGCAAGGAGGACATCATCCGCTATGCGCTCTTCTCCAAGGGGAACCCGAACCCCAACGTGAATTTCCGTTCCGTCTGGGGCAAGGTGATTCGGAGGAGTCTGCTCGACGAGCATTCGATCACCTTCCCGGAGGGGATCGCACTTGGCGAGGATATGGTCTTCATGCTGTACGTGTACTCGTCCATGAACGCGTACTCCTTTGTCGGCAAGGTCGCCTATCACTATTTCTTCTTCAACCCGGATTCCGCCACCAATCGCAGCAAACCCAATATGGAAGCGATTCTTGAGGCGAACGATACGGCTTTATCGGCATGGATGAAGGAAGAAAATAATACGGGCAATGATTTGTATTATTATTCCTACCGTTTGAATGATGTTATTTTAATGTTGAAATTCAAATGGATGTTTATGCTGAAGCATGATGGAATTAGAACAACAATTCGTGAAATTTCTGATTTTCTGAAGCGTTTTGATTTCGATAAGCGATATGATGCGGTGCGGAATAGCGAGTTGCTTGGTCGTTGCCCAGCTTCCCAGCGCATAATATATTATGCGTTTAGGAAAAGGCTATACCCGGTTATATTCTGTATAGGCAAATTGAAGTACTGCTGATTTGCGTTGAGGGTTGACGGCATCGTGGATTGATGCTTGAAGGGTAATGGAGTAATTGTGCTGACTTTCCTGGTGTATGGGGCCATAGTCGTCATCGGTCCGCTCCTGATGTACTTTTCGCTGTCGCTCCGTGACCTTGTCCTCAGCAGGTTCGGAATCGTCGGTGTTTCGGTTTTGCTGAGCGTTCCGCTGATGTTGCGAGGCTTCACCGGAACCGATTCGCTCCAGTACTACACGTTGTACCAGTACGGCTCATACCTTTGGGAACGTGAGAATTCGATCGAACGCGGATATTCGTTTCTGATGGACGCCTGCCATGCGCTGCACCTGTCCACCTATGGTTTCTTCTTCGTGATCGCGTTCCTGACCATAGGCATGTTCATGATCACATTGAACACGGTGAAGGACAGCATAAATATTTATGCGTCATGTTTCTATTTCATCACGTGTTTCTACTTCAATATGTTTAATATTTCGAGGCAGACGCTTGCGGTTTCCTTTGTCGTATTCGGCCTTGTGCTGTTGTCAAAAGACAATGTCATTCCGTCGATAATCTGTTTCGCAGTCGGAAGTTTGATGCATGTTTCGGCGGTTATCGCCTTCCTCAGTATTGCCATATATTATTTGCTGAAGAAATGCAATAACAAGGTTGTTATCTCGGTAACGTTGCTGGTCGCATTGGTGTTCATCTTCAATAGGCGACTTCTTGCGGATCTGGCCGGTATGTTGTTCAATACCGTGTACTATTCGGGGTATTTCGATGCTGAAACCGTCACTACAAGGCGTATCATCAGCAAGATGGTCATCAATTCGCCGCTGATTTTCCTCCTGCTGCTGAATCTCAAGAGGGAACGGAATGTGCGTTTCCTTTCCCTGGTCGCATTGGTGGGTATATTCCTGACCGCCATGGGCGATGCGACGGGCAGAATCGGTCTTAATTTCTCCGCCGCGGGCATTGTCGCCTACGGTTTCGCCCTGCAGAAGGATGTCGTGTTCAACGCAGGCAGAAGCTCGATCAGAAAAGAGCCGTTGACCGTGCTGTTCCTGTTGTATTGCTTCGCCATTTTCATGATGAATACCGTGATCAGCCATTATGGCGAAGTGGTTCCATATACGCCGTTCTTCCCGCCGCAGCCCGCCTGAGCCTTTCGTTCGGCAGCGCGTTGAACGCATGGGCGCCGTTCCCAATACCAGAACCAGTTTGTTGAATCGGATGCGATGGAGGCATGGATGAGAAGCCAGAAAAAGGCCGGTGCACTACTTGGGTATGCCAATATTCTCGTGAAGAATCTGGTGAACCTGATCTATGTGCCGCTGCTCCTGCACTTCCTGGGGCAAGGCGACTATGGCGTGTTCCAGATGACGAATAGCGTCGTGTTCGCGCTTTCGCTGTTGTCCGCGGGATTCTACGGCAGCTACGTGCGTTTCTACATGCGTGAGAGGGCGAAGGGCGGGGACGATTCCAGCTTGGGCGTGCGCAGGCTTAACGGCATGTTCCTGTCCGTCTATCTTGTTGTGGCCCTGCTGTGCCTGATCGGATGCGCCCTCATGGTGGTGAACGTGCACAGCCTGTTCTCCGGCGGCCTGACGGCCGACGAAGTCGCGCTCGCCCGAACATTGCTGATGGTCATGGGCATCAACATCGCGGTCACGATGGTGTCCACGCCGTTCGACTCATACATCGTGGCGCATGAACGATTCGTGTTCCAACAGTCCAGGCAGCTGTTCACCGCGTTGGCGCAGCCTTTCCTTGCGTTCCTGCTGTTGTGGTGCGGCATGGGCGCCGTGGGCGTGGCCTGTGCGCAACTGTCGATTTCATCGGTCCTGCTCGCGATGAACATCGTATTCGCCGTGCGTAGGCTGAATATGCGATTCACGCTCCGAGGCTTGGAATGGTCCCTGTTCAAGGCCGTGGCGGTATTCAGTTTCTGGATTTTCCTGAATCAGATCTTCGACCTGGTGAACAACAACGTGCCGAACTTCCTGTTGGGTGCGATGGACAGTTCCGCCGCGGTGGCGGTGTTCTCGATCGCCGTGCAGATCAGGAACATCTTCTTCTCCATGTCGACCACCATGTCAAGTGTTTTCACGCCGCAGATCAACCGCATCGTCGCGGAATCCGACGATAATACGGTGCTCACCAAACTTATGACGCGTGTGGGCCGGTATCAGATGGTTATCTTCTGGTATCTGTTCGGCGGATTCGTCGTTTTGGGACGGTATTTCGTGCGTATTTGGGCCGGTGAGGCGAATGCGGACGCGTACTGGCTGTGCCTGATCATGGTACTGCCTCTCATGATTCCCCTCACGCAGAATACGGGCATCGAGATTCAGAGGGCGAAGAACAGGCACAAGGCCCGAAGCCTGATCTACATTCTCACTTCCGTGATCGATATCATCATCAGCGTCGCATTCATCCCGATATGCGGTTATTGGGCTACGGCCATCGGCTATATCGCGAGCATCACTCTGGGCACGGGGCTGTTCATGAACTGGTATTACCAGACCCATGTCGGCATGGACATGTTCTATTTCTGGAAGCATATGCTGCCGACTCTCGGCCTTGCACTATGCGTGATTGCGGTCTGTCTGCTCGGCACCTGGCTTATACCGGTGAATTCGGTGCTGATGTTTGTGGTCTGGGGCATTATGTATTCGGTGCTGTATTTGTCGGGAGCAATGAGGTTTTCCCTGACGAAGCAGGAACGAGCCAAAGTCGTCGGAAAAATAGGAGGGAAAGCGAAACGATGAGCGGAGCTAGCGAAATCGAACAGGTGATACGATCCGCCGACGCCGATGCTGTCGACGGAACCGCGACCTATTGTGTTGGATGCGGTTCCTGCGCGTATGTCGATCCCGCGTTCAGGATCATCAGGAACATGGACGGTTGCTATCAGGCTTCCATGAACGGGAACGTCGGGAATGCGGATGCCGTCGCCAACGTATGCCCGTTCGCCAGTTCCGTGAATGAGGATGTGATCGGCGCAGACCTCTTCTCGAAGCAGGAGGGGGTGCATCATGACCAGTATCTCGGGTATTGGCTCAATGCGTACGTGGGATACGCATCCGTGGATGGATGGCGTTCCCGCGGCAGTTCCGGCGGCATGATCAGCTGGCTTGCGTCGAAGATGCTTGAGGAAGGTCTTGTGGACGCCGTGGTGCACGTCAAGGACGGTCCCGACCCCGAGCATATGTACACGTATCAGGTTTCCCATAGCATCGACGAACTGAAAACCGGCGCGAAATCGAAGTATTACCCGATTGAGATGAGCGAGGTGCTCGCCTACGTGCGCGAGCATGAGGGAAGATACCTGTTCGTCGGCATTCCATGCTTCGTGAAGGCTGTGCGGTTGCTGTGCCGTGAGGATAGCGTTCTCAACGAGCGCATCAGATATTGCATCGGATTGGTATGCGGGCACCTGAAATCGGATTTCTTCGCGAAAAGCGAGGCATGGGAGTCCGGCGTACCGCTGGATGATATCGCCCGCGTCGATTTCCGGCACAAGACTCCCGGCAGCCCGGCCTCCGACTATGCGGTCGAAGTGCGTCGTTCCGATGGGGGAGAGCCCGTCATCAAACGTACGGCGGAGCTTTCCACCACGAACTGGGGGCTCGGCTACTTCAAATACAATGCGTGCGACTACTGCGATGACGTGCTTGCGGAAACCGCGGATGTGACGTTCGGTGATGCGTGGATTCCGAAATACGTGAATGATGGCGAAGGCTGCAACGTCATCGTCGTGCGCAATCAGGACGTACAGGACCTGCTTGATCGCCATCGTGACGAGCTGGTGCTGCACGACTCCGATTCCGCCGAAGTCTACCAGTCCCAGGCTGGTGGCTTCCGCCATCGCCGTCAGGGACTCGCCTACCGTCTGCACGTTCATGAACAGCGTGGGGAATGGACCCCGACCAAGCGTGTCAAGCCGTCGTTGGAAGGCATCAGTGAGCATCGTCAGCAGATCTACGCGATGCGCACCACGCTCAAGAACGAAAGCTTCGTGGCATTCCGCAAAGCCGTTGAAGCAAATGATTTCAACGAGTTCAAGAAGACCATGAAACCGATCGAGCGTACCTACACCCGTCTCAGCGTGCCGCTGAAGAAGAGAGTGGTGATCCGCGGCAAGAAGATGATGAAGCGTATGCTGCCGGCCGGCTTGACGCGCAAGCTCAAGTCCATGCTGTCGCATCATAAGTGACGCCATGCATCCATGCCGTGGATGCGGCGGTATGAATGCGAAAACGGCTGTGACCGGGGATCGCGCTCGCGAATCCCGGTCACAGCCGTTTTCTGATTACTACGGTGATTATTTGCCGTTGATGGCGTTATCCAGCCACCGTTTCGACGAATGCTGCAACTGCGCCAATCGTTCGTCGATCTTCTGATGATCGTATGTGGGGATCTCCGACTCGTCGCTCATGCTGGTTTCGAGGTCGAACAGATTGAACAGGGTCTGCATACGGGAGTTCATGTTGCGCACACCGTTGCTGTTCCTGTTATAGACCTTGAAATCCTTGCCGAAGATAATCGAGAAGCAGCAGGCATGGTAGGAATCCGTGAACACGTACTGTGCCTTGGAGAACAATTCGACGAACTCACGCGGACCGGCGACGTACGTTTCCGGATCCGACTTGTCGTTTATGCGGCGGATGCGAAGACCATGCTCCTTGGCATAGCGTTCTATCGTCTGCTTCTGCTCGGGGGAGGGCGTTCCGAGGAAGTACGTCAGCACATAGCGGTCATCATCGCGCACGAAGCCCGGCATGATGCGCTTCCAACGTTCGGCGGAAACCATGAGGGTCGGGTCCAGCACGACGGTTGCATGCTGTGCGGAATTCTGCTCGACGAGTTCCTTGGCACGCTCCTCACGAACCGAGATGGAGGGAATACGGTTCAGATACTGTTCGAATACGGGTTTCTTATCGTCGGCAATGCTGTCCAGGCCGATGCTTGCGGCATAGGTCAGCAATTGTTCGGGCGCGAAGTCGGCGCCGAATCGAAGCGCCAGATCCTTGTCGGACAGGCCGAACGTGTAGTTCCATACCTGATCGGAGCCGATGACCGCTTTCCTGACGTGGATGTTCTTCCATGCCTGCAATCCGCGCGTGGTGGAATCGACGAGCAGATTATCGGGCACGAACTTGCGGGTGAACGACGAGAAATGGAAGTTTCGTATCGCCTGTACGCGGCCGTTTTTCCCTGCCACATATCGGATTGAATTCACGGCCAGACGCTTGGCTTTTTTGAAGATATAACGCATACGTCCGTGGATTTTGAAATTGCCGACCTGCAGGTCGACCGTCGTGACCGGGCCGTATTCCTTAAGAACCTCTTGCAGGGCATAGTTCTGCAGGCGGTTGCCGTAGTTGCCTAGATCATTAATGGTGAGAATGCAAAGATAATCCCCGCGAGAGCGCATTGGGTCTCCTTCTGGCTAATCGTATGAGTTCGATTATTGCACATGCTATAGCGGTAATCGCAGGGGGGGGGCGCATGGATTATTGCGGCGTGAATTTCGTATGCTGATTATCGCCTGCGATTACGGAATATATAAAGTAATTGATGACGAGTAATTCACGGTGAATTTTCGTATTCACCGGAATCGATGCTTCTACAAAGAAGGTCCGTGCCGCGTATCGTAAGCGGCACGGACCTTGCTTTATGTGCGTTCAGCTACTGAACTGTTGTGTGTGGGCCGATCAGCTCACGGTCACCTTCACATCGGTGTAGTTGGTGCCACGGGCCGACCAGACGCGGACGGTGGTGGAACCGGTGCCGATGGCGTGGATGGTGCCGTCGCCATCGGCGAACGCCACATCCTCATTCCAAGCGTCGAAGATCGCCAGCTTGAACGGGCTGTTGGAGGGGGTGACGGTGTAGTTGAGCTTCACCGAGTCACCCACCTTCATGGTCAGCGACTGCTGATCCACGGCGATGGTCGGAGCGGAATCGTAGCTGTAGGAGTCAACCGTGACGGGCACGGAAGCGGTCTGATCCTGGTACTTCACGGTCACAACACCGGTGGTGGCGCGGGTGCCCCACACCTTGAAGGTGCGGCCGGGGTTGTTGGTGCCGGTCAGGTTCGAACCGCTGACGGACCAGGTGATCTGGTTCGTGTTCGCGTCGGCGGGCAGGCCCTTCACCGTGAACTGCATGGTCTCAGGAGCGACGCTGTGCGTGGAGCCCACGATGGTGAGTGAGCTGGAATCTTCGGTCACGGTCACGGTCACCGTGGCGGTCTTGGACCCGGCCTTGGCGGTGATGGTCGCGGTGCCGGCCTTCACGCCGGTGACCTTGCCGGTCCTGTCCACGGTCGCGACGGCCGTGTTGGACGAGGTCCAGGTCACGGTCTTGTACGTCGCGTTGGACGGGCCGACAGTGGCGGTCAGCTGGGCGGAGGCACCCTTCTTCACGGACAGCTTGCCCGAGGTCGCGCCGGAGATCGTCACGGACGTCACCGGGACGACGACGTCGTCACTGGTCACGGTCACGGTGACGGAGGCGGACTTGCCGCCGGCGGTCGCGGTGATGGTCGCGGTGCCGGCCTTCACGCCGGTGACCTTGCCGTTCGCCACGGTGGCGACTGCGGTGTTGGAGGACTTCCAGGTCACGGTCTTGTCGGTCGCGTTGGACGGGTTGACCGTCGCGGTCAGCTGGGCGGAGGCGCCCTGCTTCACGGACAGCTTGCCCGCGGAGACGCCGGTGCCGGAGATCGCCACGGATGTGACGGGCACGTCAGGGGTCTCCTCCACCGAGCAGGTGGGAACAGCCCCGGCGATGACCTGGCCGCTGGCCACGGCCATGCTCGAGCCGGACGCCCAGTAACCGCGCAGCGAACCGTCCGCGGCCTTGCCGTTGCCGTCCCAGGACGTGCCGTTCGTGAACGACACCTTCAC
>NZ_JAHBBE010000004.1 GCF_019331805.1 Bifidobacterium pongonis | reverse complement strand
GGCTCGCTCGGCAAGGGCGCGTTCCTCGAACCGCCGTTCAACTGCGATTACGGTTGCAACACGTACATCGGCGACAACTTCTACGCCAACATGGACTGCATCTTCCTCGACGTGGCGCCGATCACCATCGGCGACCGCGTGTTCTTCGGCCCGCGCGTGGGCCTGTACACCCCGTATCATCCGATCGACGCCGCGGTGCGTGCCTCCGGCCCGGAAGGCGCACGCCCGATCACCATCGGCAGTGACGTGTGGTTCGGCGGCAACGTGGTGGTCGGCCCCGGCGTCACCATCGGCGATGATGTGGTGATCGGCGCCGGTTCCGTGGTGGTCAAGGACATCCCGTCCCATTCGGTGGCCGTAGGCAATCCCTGCCATGTGATCCGTAAGATCACGGACGCCGACCGCGAATATTGGGAGGGCAAGGCCGCGGAATACCGTGCGTGGAAGGATTCGCTCAGCGCCTGACCGGCAAGCCGCTCCCCCGCTGCCCTGGTGACTTCCCTCGTCAACCCCTCGTCAACAGCTCAGTCCGCGTGCGACCAGTCGGTGACGGCTTCGATGTTGTTGCCGTCCGAGTCGAGCACGAAAGCCGCGTAATAACCGGGATGGTAGGCGCGTGGCCCGGGACGGCCATTGTCGACGCCGCCCGCGGCGATGGCCGCCTCATGGAAATCATGCACCGCGCGCTCGCTGCCCGCGCGGAAGGCGATATGCGTCGGAATCGGCAATTCGGCATCGTCTTCCATCGGCGACACGTAGAAGTCGGAACGCGGCGTGCCATCGTCGACGCCGAAACCGACGGTCCGCCCATGACGGACTTTGGGAATATAGCCGAGCGGCGCGAGCGCACGCGTGTAAAAATCGATGCCCTGTTCGGCATCGCTCATATGCAGGGTGATGTGGTCGATCATGCCTCCACCCTAACCACAACGCCTCCCCCGATACGCGAACAGGCCCGGAACCTTGCGATTCCGGGCCTGTTTGCTATTTGCGGGTGAATCCGATACTGATCAACCGATCACTTCATCAGATTGCGCAGCACATACTGGAGGATGCCGCCGTTGCGGTAATAGTCCGCCTCACCGGGGGTGTCGATGCGCACAACCGCGTCGAATTCGGTCTTGGCGCCATCCGCGTGGGTGGCGGTGACATGGACCGTCTTCGGCGTGGAACCGTTGTTGAGCCCGTCGACGCCGTCGATGTCGTACGTTTCCGTACCGTCGAGGCCGAGGCTCTCATAGGATTCGCCTTCGGGGAACTGCAGCGGCAGCACGCCCATGCCGATGAGGTTGGAACGGTGGATGCGTTCGAAGCTTTCGGTGATGACCGCCTTGACGCCGAGCATGACCGTACCCTTGGCCGCCCAGTCGCGGGAGGAGCCGGTGCCGTATTCCTTGCCGGCGAGCACGACCAGCGGCACATCATGGTCGATGTAGTCGCGCGACGCTTCGAAGATGGTGGTCGGCTTGCCTGCCAGGAAATCGTAGGTGAAGCCGCCGGGGGTGACCTCCTCGCCGACGGAGGCGAGCAGCTGGTTGCGCAGGCGGATGTTGCCGAAGGTGCCGCGGACCATGACCTCATGGTTGCCTCGGCGGGAACCGTAGGAGTTGAAGTTCTTCGGTTCGACGCCACGATCGGTCAGGTACTTGCCTGCGGGGCTGGAGGCCTTGAACGCGCCGGCCGGCGAAATGTGGTCGGTGGTCACGGAGTCGCCGAGCAGCGCGAGCACACGGGCGCCGTGGATGTTCTCGACCGGATCCGGCGTGGCCTTCATGCCGTCGAAGAAGGTCTGCTTGCGCACGTAGGTGGACTGCTCATCCCATGCGAACAGCTCGCCTTCCGGCACATCCAGGCCCTTCCAGCGGTGATCGCCTTCGAACACGGAAGCGTAGTCCTTGAGGAACATCTCGCGGCTGACGGTGCCGTTCACCACGGCTTCGACCTCGGCGTTGGTGGGCCAGATGTCCTTCAGATACACGTCGTTGCCGTCCGCGTCGGTGCCAAGCGGCTGGGTTTCGAAATCGAAGTCCATGGTGCCGGCGAGCGCGTAGGCGATGACCAGCGGCGGGGATGCCAGGTAGTTCATCTTGACGTCGGGGCTGATGCGGCCTTCGAAGTTGCGGTTGCCGGACAGCACGGAGGTGACGGTCAGGTCGTTGGCGTTGATGGCTTCGGAGATTTCCGGCAGCAGCGGGCCGGAGTTGCCGATGCAGGTGGCGCAGCCGAAGCCGACGAGCTGGTAGCCGAGCGCGTCAAGATCGTCCTGCAGGCCGGCGGCCTTGAGATAGTCGGCCACGACCTGCGAGCCGGGAGCCAGGGAGGTCTTGACCCACGGCTTGGGCTTGAGGCCCTTGGCGTGCGCGTTGCGGGCGATGAGGCCGGCCGCGATCATGACGGACGGGTTGGAGGTGTTGGTGCACGAGGTGATGGATGCGATGGCCACGTCACCGTTTTCGATCTCGAAATCGCCACGGAAATCGGTGGAGACGGCGACCGGCTCCTGCACGGTTTTCTCGGTCTCGTAGGCCGGGAGCGTCTCGGCGAACTTCGCCTTGGATTCGGACAGCTTGATGCGATCCTGCGGGCGCTTCGGGCCGGCGATGGACGGCACGACGGTGCCGAGGTCGAGTTCGAGGTATTCGGAGTACTGCGGTTCCACGTAGTTCGGGTCGGTGGTGTCGCCCCACAGCTTGTTGGCCTTGGCGTAGGCTTCGACGAGCGCGATCTGCTCTTCGGAGCGTCCGGTGAGGCGCAGGTAGTCGAGCGTGACGCCGTCGATCGGGAAGATGCCGCAGGTGGAGCCGAATTCCGGTCCCATGTTGCCGATGGTGGCGCGGTTGGCCAGCGGCACGGAGGCGATGCCTTCGCCGTAGAATTCGACGAACTTGCCGACCACGCCGTGCTGGCGGAGCATGTCGGTGATGGTGAGGACCACGTCGGTGGCGGTGACGCCCTCGGGGATGGAGCCGGTGAGCTTGAAGCCGACGACGCGCGGCACGAGCATGGAGATCGGCTGGCCGAGCATGGCGGCTTCGGCTTCGATGCCGCCCACGCCCCAACCGAGCACGCCCAGGCCGTTGACGGTGGTGGTGTGCGAATCGGTGCCCACGCAGGAGTCGAGATAGGCGAGCTCATGCCCGTTCTCTCTGGCCTTGGTCATGACGACCTTGGCGAGGTATTCGATGTTGACCTGATGGATGATGCCGGTTCCCGGCGGCACCACGCGGAAGTTGCGGAACGCCTGCTGACCCCAGCGCAGGAACTGGTAGCGTTCGCCGTTGCGCTGGTATTCGATGTTCATGTTCTGTTCGACCGCGTCGGCGACGCCGTACTTGTCGATCTGCACGGAATGGTCGATCACCATATCCGACTGGACCTGCGGGTTGATGACCTCTGGATCGCCGCCGAGCTCCTTGACAGCGTCGCGCATGGTGGCCAGGTCGACGATGCACGGCACGCCGGTGAAGTCCTGCATCACCACGCGGGACGGCGTGAACTGGATCTCGTGGCTCGGCTGCGCGTTCGGATCCCAATCGAGCAGCGCCTTGACGTGCTCGTCGGTGATGTTGGCGCCGTCGATGTTGCGGACCAGGTTTTCGACGAGGACCTTCAACGAGTAAGGCAGATGGTCGATGCCGGGAAGGTTCGCGATGTTGTAGTACTCGTAATCCTTGCCAGCCGCGGTCAAGGTCGTCAGCTGATCATCAGTCAAGGACATGTTTCCTCCGATGCGATAAGCGATAGTGCAATACCATCGTCGATATAACACTTCGAATGGTACGGCCGCGTTACTACGCTTCTGGCGTGTCGGTTTGAGATGTGAGACAATGCGCGGCCGCACATGCCCATGTGAGCGGGAACATGGAAAAACGAACGGGCGCGACGTGAACGAAATCACGTCGCGCCCGCTGGAAAGCCGCTCCCCTACAGGTCACTCGCCTGCGGTAGTACCGCCTTTCCCGCGCTTGGACAGCACGCGTGCCGTGCCGACGCAGATGAAGAAGATGACTGCGGAAATGGCGAGCGCGATGAGCACGGCGATCAGCATGGAGCCGCCGGGCACGATGAGCGCGAAGAAGTGCCTGACGAACGGGATGAGCACGCCGATGATGCCGGCAGCGGCGAAGGCGAGCACCATGAGTCCGCGCCAGCCGGTGAGCGGCTGGGCGACGCGGGCGAGCACGAGGATGCCGAGCACGAACAGGATGATGGCGTTCACCGCGCGCAGTTTGGCCAGATCGGCCGGATTGCCCGTGATATCCCATCCCATGACGCCGGGCAGGATCCATGTGGACAGCAGCACCGACAACGCCACGGCGATGCCGCCCGGCAAGGCGAACATCACCACGCGTTTGAGGAATCCGGGGATGTAGCGGCGCGTGTTCGGCGCGAGGGCGAGGATGAACGCGGGCATGCCGATGGTCAGGGCACCCAAGTAGGTGATGTGGCGCGGCAGGTACGGGAACGGGGTCTGCGAGAGCACCACGCCGAGCGAGATGAGCGCCGAATACACGGTTTTGACGAGGAAGAGGCTGGCGACGCGTTCCATGTTGGCCATAACCTGGCGGCCACGGGCGACCACGTCGGGCAGGTGGGAGAATTTCGAATCGACGAGCACGACCTGCGCGATGGCCTTGGTGGCGGGCGCCGCGTTGCCCATCGCGATGCCGAGATCCGCTTCCTTCAGGGCCAGGGCGTCGTTCACGCCGTCGCCCGTCATGGCCACCACGTGGTCGTCGCGGTGCAGGGCCTGCACCACGGCCTTCTTCTGATTCGGCAGCACGCGCCCGAGCACGTCGACGTTGCGCAGCACGTCGGCCAGTTCGTCGATGTCGTCGGGCAGTTCGCGGGCGTCCATGTATACGGGTTCGCGGTCGCCAGTAAGTCTCACCTTGCGGGCGATCGCGCCGACCGTCACCGGGTTGTCGCCGGAGATGATGCGGCAACGCACGCCCTGTTCGCGGAACCAGGCGAGCGTGGGTTCGGCGTCGGAACGGATACGTTCGGAGCACAGGACGAGCGCCACGGGTTCGGCCGCGGGGTCGAGTCTCGGATTCTCCTCGAAATCGGGTGCGGCGCCGACGTTCTGGTGGGCGATGAGCAGCACGCGGTTGCCTTCGTTGGCGTTCTCGTTGACCATGGCGAGCACGTCGCCGTAGTCGCCGTCCAACGCGGAGATGATGACTTCGGGCGCGCCCATGAACCAGACGCCGGTGCTGGAGACGATGGCACTCCACTTGCGGGCCGACGAGAACGGCACGCGCGCGTAGACCGCACCGCCAGCGAACCCTTCGCGCCCGAGCCCTTCGAGCACGGCCTTGCCGGTACCGTTCGGCTGCTCCTCGTTCGACAGGTCGAACAGGGCCTGTTTGACGTCCTGTTCCGCGATGCCGTTCGCTTCAGCGAGCATGGTCACCTGATTGAGCGCGATGCCGCCATCGGTGATGGTGCCGGTTTTGTCGAGGTTGAGACAGTCGACGCGCGCCAGCGTCTCCACCGATTCGAGTTCCTGCACCAGCGTGTTCTTGCGGGCCAGCCTCATGGCGGCGACCGCGAAGTTCAGCGAGGTCAGCAGCACGAGTCCTTCGGGGATCATGCCCACCACACCGGCGACCGCGGATACCACGGCCTGACGCCATTGGCCCGTGGCGAAGGCCTGCGACCATCCGCCGACCGTGCGCATCTGCGACCAGATGAGCAGCACGCACAGCGGCACCACCACGAAGGTCATCACCTTCAGGATCGTGTTGATGCCCTTGTTCAGGTCGGAGGTGGTTTTCTTGAACACCTTGGCTTCGGCGGTGATCTTCGCCGCATAGGAGTGTTCGCCCACGGCGGTGACCCTGATCAGGGCCATGCCGGACACAGCGGTGGAGCCGGAGTACACGTCGTCGCCGGCCTTCTTGCGCACCGTGCGCGATTCGCCGGTGAGCATGGATTCGTCAAGTTCCAAACCCCAGGTTTCGACGATGGTGCCGTCTGCCGGCACCTGTTCGCCGGAACGGATCCACAGCAGATCGTCGAGCACGATCGCGTCGTGCGGGACCTCCACGTCCTCGCCGTCGCGATGCACCAGATAATCGGATGCGACGAGAATGGACAGCTTGTCCAACGTGCGCTTGGAACGTAGTTCCGTGACGATGCCGATGCCGGTGTTCACGATGATCACGAACCCGAATACGGCGTCCTTCCACGATCCGGTGATCAGCACCAGCAGCATGGCACCGAGGATGATGCCGTTGAACAGGGTGAATACGTTGGCGCGGATGATGTCCTTGACCGAACGGGACGACGATGTCTTCATCGCGTTGCCGCGCCCGTCGGCCTGACGTTCGGTCACATCGCGCGCGCTCAGTCCAGGCTCGTCGATGCCCGGCATGGCTACGGTTGTTGCAGATTCCATGAGCACTACCCTACTCCGGTGGCCGTCAGGCACGTTCGTCCGCCGGGATGATGTCCGGCGGCATCCGCGCGGTTTCCGCCAAGTCGGGGGATGATTCCGATTGCAGAACCTTACGGAACATTCACGCGATTCCGGGCGATTCGATGCGATTCAGTGCGCTTCGGCGCAATCCGGGTCAATGCGTCAGCGTGGACACCATCAGATTCCGCTCATGCGGGCGGTCGTTGATCACCAGCATGGTCGCCTTGTCGATCGGCATGGCGTCCGTGGCGCGGTCGTTGACCGTGAACGAGGCGGCGAACAAGCGCTTATCGGACGGCTCATGAACGGGATTGAGCAGCACGACCGGAATGCCCGCCGCACGGGCGCCGCGCAGCGCATCATTCCAGCCCTCGGCATCCCGCGACGCGTCGATCCCGCCGACGATGATAAGCGTCACCTGGCGGGTCGCCAAGTCACGCACGGCCTGCTCGCCATCCCTCACCGAATCATTGCTGTTACGCAACTGCACGTATGACGTGCCCAATCCTGCATGATCGTAGGCATCCAGCACCAGTCCGTCGGCCGACGCATCCTGCGAGCCGACCATGCCGATCGACACGTCATTGCGCTCCACGCCGGTCGAACGCACGGCCGATTCGCCGCTTCCGGCATCACCCACGGCGGCACCGGCCGGCGCGCATGAGGCGAGCGGCATCAACGCCACCGCCAGCAATACGGCGCCTGCACGGCGCACGAACGATCTCATCCCTGCCATAACACGGTTCAGGCGCGACGGAACAGCGCCACGGTCTCGACATGATGGGTCATCGGATAGATGTCGTAGGCGTGGATATCCGCCAGCTCATACCCCAGGTCGACCAGCGTGGCCGTATCGCGGGCGAGGCTCGTGCAATCGCATGCGATGTAGACGATCGCACGCGGCGCGGCCTGCGCGATCTGACGGCAGACCTTGGCATGCGCGCCGGCACGCGGCGGATCGAGCACCACCACGTCGGGATGCGCCAGATGGGCAGGCACATGGGTGAGTGTGCGCGACACGTCGCCGCAACGCACATCCACATCGTTCAAGCCCAACGCGCGAAGATTGCGCTGCTGGCTCTTCACCGCCACATCGCCGCCCTCCACGCTGAACACGCGCGTACGCTCGGCCACCAGCGTGGCCAACGGAAGCGTGAACAGGCCGGAGCCGGAATACAAATCCCACAGCACGGCGGAAACGGCACCATCCATCTCGCCGCGCACCAGATCGATCACATGATTGGCCAAGGCGACCGGCGCCTCACGATGCACCTGCCAGAAACCGTTCGCATCCACCCCATACGTGAATTCGCGGCCGGCCACCGTGACCCGCTCCGTCAGACGACGACTTCCCGCCTTCAGCTCGCCGTCCACCAGCACGGCGTAATCGTCGCCCACACCGGTGCTCCCCTCGCCGTGGCGAGGCTCCGGCACGGACAGGCGAATCTGCGAACCCGGTTCGAACCCGCCGTTCCAGACGCCATTGGCCGCAGCCACATCCAGCAGCGCGTTCGTGGCCAACGGCATGGTGGTCAACGGCACGCGCACATGCGTGCCACGGCGTCTCATCGACGGCATACCGTTCTCATCCGCGATCATCTCGATGCGGGTACGCCAATGCAGGCCGCCCAACTCCTCATCGCCCGCCGCGCGGGAAATGGGGACGGCCACATCCACATGGCCGAGACGCTTCATCTGCTCGCTGACGGTCACTGCCTTCCACGTCAACTGGCCGGCAAGCGAAACATGCACCAGATCGGCGCCGCCCACGCCGCCACCCATGGCGAGCGGGCCGGCAAGCTCCCAAGCCGGTTCCACACGGTCGGCGCTCGCCTCCAGAACCTCGACGACCTCGCCGGTCCAGAACCGTTCGTCGCGGTCGTGCGGCTCGTCAAGTTCAATGCGCACCAGTTCACCGGGAAGCGCGAAGCGCACGAATACCACGCGCCCGTCGATATGGGCCACGCAGCGGCCCTGATCGGCATACCGTTCGATGCGAACCTCAGCCTGCATAAGTCATCTGTCCTTTTCCGTGATGATGGTCGATTCGTCCGGCCCGTCGCCCAGCCCGTCGCGTTCCCGCGAAGCGGATTGCGCGGCACGGGCCTGAGCCACCTTGTGCCGGTGCATCGGCGTGGCGATGATGAGATAGCTCACCCAGATGGCGAGCGCCCAGAACGGGATGCCCATGAGCAGTCGCGCCACGCCAAGGGCCGCCACATGGTTGGTCAGGTACAGCGGCACCTGCACCGCCAGGCGCAACAGGAACAGCGCCATCCACAGCCAGGTGATGATGGTGTACGCCTTCTTCAACGCCTTGTCGCCCATCCAGTCGTTGAACCACGCCCGGAAATGCTCCGTGGGCAGCTGGCGGATGAACTCGATGATCGCGCCCAGTGCCGGAACACGCGCGATCAGGGAAACGCCGAGCAACGTGGCATAGGCCGCGTTGGTGAGGAAGCCGAACATGTAATAGTCGCGTGCCTCATGGGATTTCCACGCCCAGATCAGGCAGATGCCCACGGCCACGAGACCGCTGAGCGCGCCCATTACGGACTGGCGTTGCAGCAGGCGTACGATCACCTGGGCCGCGGCCAGCGCGGCGGAGACGCCGATGGTCAGATCGAGGTTCTGCGTGGCGACGAACAGCACCACGAACACGACGCCCGGCAGCATGGATTCCACCACGCCGCGCACGCCGCCGATCGCCGCGATGACGGAGAAATCGTCGCCTTCGCCGGCAGAGGCGAGCGCTTTAAGCCCCGTGCCGTTGGCGGAACCGGCTTTGTTCTCCGCCATGCTCAACGGACTTCGGAGAACATCGGGCCACGCGACAGCGTGGTCTTGACTTCCGTCTGCTGGTCCTGGGAAAGCGGGCCCTCAGGGCGGTTCGGGATGTCCTTCAGATGCTCCTTGCCTTCGCCTTCCGCGTCGCCTTCCTCGGCTGCCGCGGCGGCCTTGCGCTCGCCGGGCGTGACGGGCTGGTGCATGGGGATCGGGTCGCGCGGGGCGAGCGGCTCGTCACCGCGTTCGACCACGATGTTGGAGAAGAATTCGTTGAGCTTGCGGGTCTCTTCGGAATCCGGGTCGCTGGCCGCGTTGCCGGAGAAGATGCCGCGCAGCATCCATCGCGGACCGTCCACGCCGACGATGCGGGTGAGCACGGTCTTGCCGCCGGACACTTCGACCGGCAGGAGGATCTCGGTGCCGAACACACCGTCCACGGCCTTGGCGTTCGGGTTGGCGGCCAGGAAGTCCTCGCGCCAATCCTCCCACAGGCCCATGGTCTTCGGGGCGGCGTAGGCCTCGACCTCAAGGCTGGAGTTGTAGTAGGTGGTGGTGGAGCCGAGCACCGCGCGGGTGGCGCGGGATGCCTTGATACGCAGTTCGATGTGCTGCAGGAACGGCAGGTAGTAGGCGCCCAGATCGAGATATTCGTCGTAGTCGGGAACGTTCTCGTCGTTCACATCCCACGGGCCGCGTTCCTCGCCGCGCCCCTCATAGTCGCTCGCGGCTTCCGGAAGCGCCGCCGCGGCGGTCTCCTGCGCCAGCTCGCTGTCGGCCTTGGCCGCCTCGTTCGCCGCCTTCGCCGCCTTGACGTCCTCGTCCTCAGCCTTGGTGGCTTTGTCGGCCTTGTCCTTCTTCTTACCGAATCCGAATAGTCCCATGGGCTCCTCATTTCGATGCGTGTGTAACCGTTGATAAGACTAGCACCTGACGCTGCGAACGTGCCGCGTGGCTCCATTCGCGCCGTCAGGTGCCGCCCATGCCGATGCGATGCGCCGTGTTGCGGTGATTTTGCGGGGATTTGCGGGGTGTTCGACCGTCTCAGAACTCGTAGGTGATGCTCAGCGGCGCATGATCGGACCAACGGGTGTCGTAGCTGGGCGCCTTGTCGATGTCGAACGAGACGGCGGTTTCGGCCAGCGCCGGGGTGGCGAACTGGTAGTCGAGTCTCCAACCGACGTTGTTGTCGAAGGCGCGGCCGCGCTGGCTCCACCAGGTGTACGGGCCTTGGATATCGCCGGCGAGACGGCGCGTCACGTCCACGAAACCGTACTCCCCCAGCCAGCGGTCCACATAGGCGCGTTCCTCGGGCAGGAATCCGGCGTGCTTCTCGTTGGCCTTGGCGTTCTTGATGTCTGCGGGCGTGTGCGCGATGTTGAAATCGCCGCACAGCACGGCCTGCCTGCCGCCCGAGGCGGCGGCATCCCTCAGTTCGCCCATGCGCTTCAGCATGGTGTCGAGGAACCGGTATTTCTGTTCCATCTTCAACGGGTCGTCGGTATTGCCCGCATGCACATACACGCAAACCACCGTCAGCGTGTTGCCGGACGGCGTGGTGACGTCGTTCTCGATCCAACGCCCGGAGTCCACGTCCTCCTCAAGCCCCGGCAGACCGTAGCGGCGTTCCGTCACCGCAAGATCGGTCAGCAGCGCCACACCGGCGCGCCCTTTCACCCGGCACACCTCGTTGGTGCGGGCGAGCTCGCCCTGATCGCCGATCGCGCCGACGGTGGCGTATTCGAAGGCGAATTCGTCGAAGATGGGGTCGATCTCGTTCTGCGGCGCACGCACTTCCTGCATGCACCACACGTTCGGCGTATGCTGCGCCGCCCAACTTTCGATGCCCTTGCGCTTGGCCGCGCGAATGCCGTTGACGTTCGAGGTGGTGATGGTGATGCTCATAGCGCCTAGCGTAGCCCGAATGCGCGAAAACGCCGGTCGTGAACACGTTCCACATAGCGGGAGCGCAGGCACGTCCCGAACAGTGGCGCGACAAAACTCAACCCTCCCTGCCATACTGGGCACAGATGCAGCCATGGGAGAACAGAGAGCACACGACGTTCTCGATGAGATTGGGGCTTTCATGGCAACAGCCGCATCGGATGCCCGAACGGCAACGTACAGGCATACACAACATAGGGGGGAGCCGATTTCATGGCGATATCAACAGTAGACACGGCAACGGCAACGGCCGATACGACGAACGGAACGGCACCTGTTGACAAAGAGAATCGTCAGCGAACTTTCGACCACACGCCGACCGTCACGATTCTCATCCCCTGCTACAACGAGGAGGCGGTATTACCCGTTCTGTTCGACCGGCTCGACAAGCTGCGTTCGAACGCGCGCGAAACCGCCGATTACCGGTTCATGTTCGTCGATGATGGTTCGAAGGACGCCACGCGCGACATGATCGCCGACTACGCCGATGGCAGAAACCATGTCGATTTCATCATCCTGTCACGCAATTTCGGCAAGGAACAGGCGATGCTCGCCGGCATCGACGCCATCGACTCCGACGCCATGGCCATTATCGACGCCGACCTGCAGGACCCGCCGGAACTCATCCCCGACATGGTCGACCTGTGGCTGCGCGGATACGACGACGTGTATGCGAGACGCCGGACCAGGCGCGGCGAAAGCCTCGTCAAGCGCGCTACCTCGCACCTGTACTACCGCGTGCTGCAAGCGATGTCGCCGGTCAGCATCCAAGTGGATACCGGCGATTTCCGGCTGCTCGACCGCAAATGCATTCTCGCCCTGCGCCGTCTGCGTGAAACCGGCCGCAATAGCAAGGCGCTGTTCAGCTGGATCGGATTCCGCAAAATCGAATTCCTATACGACCGTGACGCACGCGCTGCAGGCAAAAGCAAGTGGAGCTATCCGAAGCTCATCGGGCTTGCGATGGACGGCATCATGTCATTCTCCACCGCTCCCCTGCGCATCGCATTCTGCTGCGGTCTCGCCGTCTCCGTAGCCGCGCTCGCGTATGCCGTAGTCATCATCGCCCGCACGCTCGTGTACGGCGTGGATGTGCCGGGCTATGCCTCGCTGCTGGTCGTCGTGCTCACGCTCGGCGGCATCCAGCTGCTGGCGTTGGGGATCATCGGCGAATATCTCGGCCGCGTGTTCACCGAAGTGAAGCGTCGCCCCGGTTACCTGGTACAGGAAGCGAGGATCAATAATGAATATCAGGACTAGGCGTTTCACGCTTGTCGCCGTGGCTGGTGCATGCCTCGCGGCTTTGATTTCCTTCGCGCTCGGCTTCGGCAGGTCGGTGTGGTTCGACGAGGGCTACACCATCATTGTGCTCGACCAGCCGTTCGACCGCATGATGGCGCTGCTGAAAGTGGATGTGCACCCGCCGCTGTACTACCTGCTGCTGCGCGGATGGACCGGCATATTCGGCTCATCCGTGACCGCCATGCGGGCGATGAGCTGCCTGTTCTGCGGGCTGACCGTGGTGGCGATGATGGCGTCGCTACGCCGCCTCGCCGGTGAGAGGGCCGCGCTGATGACCATGCCGTTCCTCGTGGCCGCGCCGATGCTGCTGCGCTACGGCTACGAAATCCGCATGTACTCGCTGGTACCGTTCCTCTCCGCGCTGGGCACGTACATGCTGCTGCGCGCCGTCGAAGCCGAACGCGCGTCGGGGAACCATGATCCGAAGCTCCGCGGGAGCGCATCGATCAGCGGGAAACGCTGGTGGCTGGCGTATGCAATCGTCGTCGTCCTAGGCATGTACACGCAGTACATGATGGCACTGGTGTGGTTGACCCATCTCATCTGGCTGTGCCTACGCGCGCGACACGTCGGACGTTTCGCCGCGCTGCGCCGCTATTTGGCACCTTATCTTCTCGCGGTGATGTTCTACCTGCCGTGGCTGCCTTCGGCGATCGACCAGATTACGCATAACGCGCTGCCGGCGCTTAAAGGAACCCTGAACCTCAACGAACTCGGCTCGGTGTTCTCGGTTCTCGTCACCGGGCTTAACGGTTCCCGTCTCCCATCCTGCGTGACCGTCGTGCTGGTCGCAATGCTCGCCCTGATCATCACACGCGCGATTCAACTGCACGATGCTTGGCGGCTCCGGCAGGACGACGATACCCGCGCCGCGCGTGACGCGCTGGGCACCCTCGCATTCCTCGCCTTCACGCCGATGGTCATGCTGCTGCTCATCTCCGCGATCAGGGAGCCGTTCACCCACCCGTATGGCTTCTTCACCATGCGTTACGTCACCCCGTTCACGCCGTACTGTTATGCGTTCATCGGCCTGACCTGCTCGTATACGGTGATCGAATACGTGCCAGGCAGGCCGCAGGTCGAGCGCCGTGCCTACGCCCGTTTCATATGCCGTTGGTCGGCTTGGCTGCTCACGGTGGCGTTACTTGCCGGCGGGGCAATCGGCTACGCGTTCCAAGGCAACTACATCTATGAACAGGCGACCACGCCTTCCACCGCCCAGGTAGCCGAACAAGTCGCCTGCGATGCGGATCAGACGATCGTCGCCGCCAGTGAATTCGATTACATCGAGTCGTATTACTATTTCCGTTCCTGCAGCCGGTACCGGTTCCTGAAACGCGGAAACGTCGATACGCGAGGCGGATATGCACCGCTGCACGGTAGCACCGCGCAACTGCGCAATCTCGACGACCTCGATACGAAGCGTGTGGTAATCGTCAATCGTATGAATTTCTCGCAGCCGAAAACGTCGCGATACCGGAAGATCAGGACGCTGCACGTCGGCAGCTCCACCATGACGTTCTATGAGAAGATCGGTTCCGCCGCCGACTGAGCGCCTGGAACGCGCGATACGCCGATGCCGATACGTCGACGTTGAGCGGACGAGCACCAGATACGGCGTTGGGCCCGTTCCCGGAATTCCGGGAACGGGCCCAACGCTATTGCCGGCTGATGCCGGTTGCCGGGTTCGGACTATCAGTCCAAGCCGAGCTGGAGCTTGCCGCCGGGGATGGCGTCAAGCAGGTCGCGCGTGTACTGCTTGCGCGGGTGGTCGAACACCTCATCGGTGGTGGCATGCTCGACCAGCTTGCCCTTCTGCATCACGACCACCTCATCGGCGATCTGACGCACCACGGCCAGATCGTGCGTGATGAACAGGTAGCTCAGGCCCTTCTCGGCCTGCAGGTCGTTGAGCAGTCGCAGCACCTGATCCTGCACGAGCACGTCCAGTGCGGACACGGCCTCGTCGCAGACGATCACGTCAGGGTCGAGCGCCATGGCTCGCGCGATGGCGATGCGCTGACGCTGGCCGCCGGACAGCTCGTTCGGGTAACGGGTCATCACGGACTCGGGCAGCTCCACCATGTCGAGCAGTTCACGCACGCGCTTGACACGGCTCTTCTTGTCGCCGATGCCGTGGATGCGCAGCGGTTCCTCGATGGAACGGTAGATCGAGTACATCGGGTCGAGCGAGCCGTACGGGTTCTGGAACACCGGCTGCACGTGACGGCGGAAGTCAAGCAGTTCCTTGCCCTTGAAGCCGGAGATGTCCTTGCCCTCATAGGTCACGGTGCCGCTCGTCGGTTCGAGCAGCTTGAGCACCATGTTCGCCACGGTGGACTTGCCGGAACCGGATTCACCCACGATGGCCAGGGTGCTGCCGCGCTTGACGGAGAAGGACACGTCATCGACGGCCTTGAACATTTCCTTCTTGCGCGGAAGCTTGAACTCCTTGGTCAAATGGTCGACGGTGATGATCGTCTCGCTCGCTTCGAGCTTCTGCTCGCCCACCACATGGTGTTCGAGCAGGGCGTCGGTGTTCTCGCCGTGCTCCTTCGCGGAGATGATGCGCTGGGAGGCCAGCGACGGCGCCGCGGCGACCAGACGCTTGGTGTACGGATGCTGCGGGTGCTGCAGCACTTCCAGGGACGGGCCGGATTCGACGACCTGACCCTTGTACATCACCACGATGTGCTGGGCGCGTTCGGCGGCCAGACCAAGATCGTGCGTGATGAACAGCACGGCGGTGCCCAGCGAATCGGTGAGCATGTGCAGGTGGTCGAGAATCTTCTTCTGCACGGTCACATCAAGCGCCGAAGTGGGCTCGTCGGCGATGAGCAGGTCGGGGCGGCAGGCCAGGCCGATGGCGATCAGCGCACGCTGGCGCATACCACCGGAGAACTCGTGCGGGAACTGGCGTGCACGGGTCGCCGCGTCGGGCAGGCCGGCTTCGGAAAGCAGGCCGGCGATGCGGTCGTCCATGGTCGAACCGGTGACGTGCTTCTTGGCGATATCCCAAGCGGTGTCATCCTTCACACCGGCCTTGATGAGATCGTCGGCGACGCGCCAACGGGTTTCGGAACCGGGGACCCACTCCTCCTTGAAATAGGCGAGGGAACGTTCCGCGGCGTCGCCGGTGATGCCGGCTTCGGCGATCGCGGCCTTGGCGGCGTCGAGCAGCGCGGGCAGTTCGGCGGACGAGATGAAGGTCTCGTCGTCGCTGCCCTTGACGGCGACCTCATCGCCGGCGAGCGCCTTGGCGAGCTTCGAACGCTTCTCGTGGGCGACGTCCATGTTGTTGGCGACGAGCGCCTCCTTGACCTGGGTGCCGATGCGCCACACCGGATTGAGATTGCTCATCGGGTCCTGGGGCACGAGGCCCATCTTGGTGCCGCGCAGTTTGTCGAAGTCCTTCTGCTTCAAGCCGACGAGCTCCTGGCCGTCGAGCTTGATGGAGCCGCCGACCACATGGCCGGTGCCGGGCAGCAGGCCGAGCACGCTCATGGCGGAGGTGGACTTGCCGGAGCCGGATTCGCCCACGATGGCGACCCACTGGCCCGGGTAGACGGAGAAGGAGACGTCGCGCACCGCGTGGACGGCACGCTTGTCATCGGTGGTGAAATCGATGGCGAGATCCTTCACCTCGAGCAGGGGGCCCTGCTCCTTCTGCATGGCGACGAGCTTGGATTCGTTGTTTTCCATTGTCTTCTCCTCCTAGCTCAGAGCGAACGGCTCTTCGGATCGAGGGCATCCTTCACCGCATCGCCCATCATGATGAAGGACAGCACGGTGATGGCCAATGCCGCGGACGGGTAGAACAGCACCATCGGGTTCGTCATCAGGCTGGTCTGCGCCTGGGAGATGTCGCCGCCCCAGCTGACGGTGGTGCTCGGCAGGCCGACGCCGAGGAAGCTCAGCGTGGCTTCAAGCACGATGTAGGTGGCCAGCGAGGTGGTGCCGACCACGATGATCGGGGCCAGGGAGTTCGGCAGGATGTGACGGAACAGGTTGCGGATCGGGGAGGAACCGAGTGCGGTGGATGCGGTGTTGAACTCGAGGTTCTTCGCTTCCATCACGGCGCCTCGCGCGATGCGGGCGGTCGAGGTCCAGCCGAACAGCGCCATGACGAACACGATCTTCCAGATCGAGCTGTTGGTCTTGAACATCTGCAGCACGACGATGGCGCCGAGCAGGATCGGCAGCGCCAGGAAGATATCGGTCAGACGGCTCAGCAGGGAGTCGAGCCAGCCGCCGAAGAAGCCGGCGAAACCGCCGATGATCGTACCGATGATCACCACGAGGATGGTGGCGCACAGGCCGACGCTCAGCGAGGTGCGGGTGCCGTAGACCACGCGCGTGTACACGTCGCAGCCCTGGAAGTCGAAGCCCATGGGGTGGCCGGCGGATGCCGGTCCCAGCGAGTTCTCCAGCGTGCAGTAGTTCGGGTTCTGCTTGGTGAACAGGGACGGGAACAGTGCCACGATGATGATGAAGATGATGAGCAGACCCGAGATGATGAACATCGGGTTCCTGCGCAGCGTGCGCCAGGCGTCGGCCCACATGCTGCTGGCGGGTGCGGTCTCGTCGACCTTGTCGACGTCCTGCAGCGGGGTTTCGTCGAGCGGAGCGACGTAACGCTCCTGACCGGGAAGGGTGGTCATATCAGTCATGTTTCCTTATGCTCCTTTCCGAATCAGGCGTAGCGGATACGCGGATCGAGCGCCGCGTACAGCAGGTCGACGATAAGATTGCAGACCACGAAGATCAGCATGAGCAGCGTCACGATCGACACCACCAGGTTGCCTTCGCCCTTGAGGATGCTCTGGTAGGTCAGCCAGCCGACACCGTGGATGTTGAAGATGGTTTCGGAGATCATCGCGCCGCCCATGAGGGCCGCGATGTCCTGACCGAGGTACGTCACCACGGGGATCAGGGAGTTGCGCAGCACGTGACGCAGCATGACCTGCTTGTTGCTCATGCCCTTGGCACGTGCGGTACGCACGTAGTCCTCGGCGATGTTCGAGGAGATCTCGGAACGGGTGAGTCGGATGATGTACGCCATCGACACCGATCCGAGCACCATCGCCGGCAGGAGCAGGTCGATGAAGGTCGGGTCGTTGCCGGCGGTGACCGGGAGGATGCTCCACTTGATGCCGAACAGGTACTGTCCGAGGAAGCCGGTGACGAAGGTCGGCACGGAGATGAGCAGCAGGGAGACGATCAGGATGACGGTGTCGTACCACTTGCCCTTCTTCAGGCCGGAGATGACACCGAAGATGATGCCGAACACCGCTTCGAACACGAACGCCATCAGCGCGAGCTTGATGGTGACGGGGAACGCGCGCCCGATCTCGTCGATGACGAGCTGGCCGGAGAAGGTCTTGCCGAAGTCAAGCGTCAGCGCGTTCTTCAGGAAGATGAGGTACTGGATGATGAACGGCTTGTCGAGATTGTATTCGGCTCGCAGCTGCGCCTCGACGGCGGGATTGACGGGTTTGTCGCCGAACATCGCCTTCACGGGATCGCCGGGCAGGGCAAAGACGAGGGCGTACACCAGCAACGTCGTGCCGAGAACCACGGGGATCATCTGCAGCACTCGGTGCAGAAGATACTTGCCCATAGAAACTCCTTGTTCCATAACCGCGCACGCGCCGGCGGCATCGTTCCGCTTCGCGCGGCGTTACTTCATGCGCGGTCAATAAATACTGTGACAGTCTACCGCATGGACTGACTTGGCGTTCAGCGCCCCCTAATAGGCGCCTGTGCATGGGCCGTACCGCCACAGGTTCGCCCGAAAACAGAAAGGGCGGGGACCATTCGGTCCTCGCCCTTGATTCCGATCACGGAAGGAGCATCACTTCTTGCTCATCTTCTCGTAGGTCGGCAGGTTCTGCCAGTTCATGGCGAAACCGCTCTTCACGTTCTTGGACGCGACACCGTAGGCGTTCGCGTTGTAGACCGGGAAGGCCGGCAGTTCCTTGAGGAGGATCTCCTCGGACTGCTGGTACAGCTTGTTGGCTTCGTCGGTGTCGGTGGTGGCGTAGGCCTTCGCCAGCAGGGCGTCGAACTCGGAGTTCTTGTAATCGCCGTCGTTGGAGCCGTTGCCGTCCGCGGCCTTCGAATCGAAGATCTGGAACAGGTAGTTCTCGGCGGACGGGTAATCGGGCTGCCAGCCGGTACGGAAGGCGCCGGTCATCTTGCGGTTGGTGACCGCTTCACGGAACTCGTTGAAGGTCGGCATTGGGTTGGTGGCGGCGACTTCGGAGCCCAGGGTGTTGTTGATGGAGTTGACGATGGCCTTGTAGATCGGCTCATGGCCGCCATCGGCGTTGTAGGAGAAGGTGAGCTGGCCGCTGAACTTGGAGATCGCGTCGGCCTTGGCCCACAGTTCCTTGGCCTTGGCCTTGTTGTACTTCAGCACGTCGTTGCCCTTCAGGCTCTTGGAGTAGCCCGGGGTCATCGGGGAGGTGAAGTCGAGAGCCGGAGTGCCGGTGCCGGAGAGCACCTTGGAGGTGATGGCGGAACGGTCGATGGCCATGGAGATGGCCTGACGACGCAGCTGGCCTTCCTCGGTGTTGGTCTTGAAGTGCTCAAGGTTGGACGGGATGGTGAAGGTCTGGATGACGGAGCCGGCCTTGTTGTAGGCCTGGACCTTGGCATCCTTCTCGAAGGTCTTGGTCTGGGCGGCCGGGACGGATTCCATCACGTCGAGGTTGCCGGCCTGAACGTCGGCGTAGGCGGCGGTGTCGGAGGTGTAGACCTTGAAGGTCACGCCATCGTTCTGAGCCTTGCGGTTACCGTTGTAATCCGCGTTCTTCAGCATGGCGATTTCCTTGTTGTGATCCCAGTGGTCGAACACGTACGGACCGGTGCAGCCGTCCTTCGGGTTCTGGCCGAAGGCCTTGGCGGAGGCGGCGTCCTTGAAGAAGGAGTCGGGCAGCGGGGCGAATGCGGTGTAGCCGACCTTCATGGCGAACACGGAATCAGGCTGGGACAGGGTGACGGTGAAGGTCTTGTCGTCGACGACCTTCAGGCCGCTCAGCTGCTCGGTGCCCTTGAGGCCGCTGGTCTTCTGCAGATCCTCGTAGCCGGCGATGGTGTTGAAGAAGGAGGAGCACAGCATGGCGTTCTTGGCGTTGGCGACGTAGCTCCAGGCCTTGGTGAAGTTCTCGGCCTTCACGGTCTGGCCGTTGGCGAACTTCCAGTCCTTCAGCTTGATGGTGTACTGGGTGGCGTCGCTGTTCGGGGTGATGGATTCGGCGATCTCGTTGGAGGCGTTGCCCTTATCGTCGAAGGACACCAGACGGGCGAACATCAGGTCGGCGGGCTTGCCGCCGCCGGTCTCGTTGATGTTGCCCGGAATCAGGTTCTTCTGGGGTTCGGAATTGTAAGCGGTGATGATGTTGCCGCTGGCGGAGCTGGAGCCATTGCTGGCGCCGCAGCCGCCGAGCATCATCGCGGCGGCGCACACTGCGGCCGCAACGGCGAATGCCTTGTTCTTCATATGTTTCTCCTATTCGGTGAGGGCGTATGGTCGACGCCCTGAATGCGAAGGGGCGGATGCACGGCGAAAGTCAATCGCCTGCATCCAGCCCCTTTGACATTGTCTCCATTGTGTCCCACGTCGAAGACAGCCGGGTAACGGCATGGTCCACCCTTTTCGAAGTCCCCATAACTTCGCTATAAGCGAACAGGCCGCTTTCCGTTCCAATCGGCACACCGCATCCACGTGCAAAATCGTCGAAACCGTCGAAAACGAATCGGCTCAGGCACGTGGAAACGCCTGACGGTACCGCGATTTCAACTGTTCGATGGAGACGTGCGTGTAGCGCTGGGTCGTTTTGAGTGAGGAGTGCCCCAGCATCTCCTGCACTTCGCGCAGGTCCGCTCCCCCATCCAGCAGATGCGTGGCTGCCGAATGCCTCAGGGCGTGCGGGCCGATATCCGGCACCCCGGCCTCCCGCGCCGCGCCGTGGACCACGCGGCGTGCCATCCGCTGATCCAATCTGCCGCCGCGCATACCGAGAAACAGCGCATCACGCGCGTCGGCCGGCACGTCGCCTTTGCCCGAACGGGACGCCAGCACGCGGGGCCTGCCATGTTCCAGCCACGCCTCCAACGCTTTGGCCGCGGGAAGCCCGAACGGCACCACGCGCTGCTTGTCGCCCTTACCGGTCACCTTGACCGTGCGGTTGGAGAAATCGACGTCGCCCGTATCGAGCCCCACGAGTTCGGCCACGCGGATACCCGTGGCGTACAGCAGTTCGAGCATCGCCGCGTCGCGCAACGCCTTCGGGTCGTCGGGATCCTCGGCCGCGTCGCGGTCCTCGCGATTCATGAGTTCTTCGGCCTGTTCCTCGGACAGCACCGTGGGCAGCACACCCGGAATCTTCGGGGTCATCAACGTGGACGCGGGATCGGAACGCGTCACGTCATGCTCATACGCCCAGGCGAAGAACCGGCGCACCGCGACGACGCCGCGGGCCATGCTGCTGCGCGCGTGGGACGGCGAACGCTTCCCCATCCAGGCGCGCAGGTCGTCGGCGGTGACCTCGTTGAGGTCGCGTACGCCCTGCTCCTCCAGATATGCGAGGCAGTCGTGCACGTCGGCGCGATACGCCTTCACCGTGTGTTCGCTCAATCCCCGATTCGCCTTGAGATAGGTCCCGAACCCGCGAATCGGCTCCTCGAATATGCAATCGGCCATAGCGCCACCTTACCCGTACGCCTCCGTATAAACTCGGTATGACATATCCGTAGGGCGTTTCGCCATCATGCAATCGCCATCATGCAATCGAGGAAGACATGGCAATACACGGCATACAACATAATGAACGACGTGCTTCGGCGGAGGGCGACGAAGCCGTGGTGGCGAGGGCCGTCGACCTGGTCAAGACGTATGGCACCGACGACGCCCAGGTGAAGGCGCTCGATCATCTCAGCGTCGATTTCGCCCGTGGCGAAATGACCGCGATCATGGGCCCTTCGGGATCGGGCAAATCCACGCTCATGCATTGCATGGCCGGACTCGACAAGCCCACGTCCGGCAGGGTCGAGGTCGAGGGGCTTGAGGTCTCCTCGATGAACCAGCGCCAGCTGACGCGCTTCCGCCGCGATCAGATCGGCTTCATCTTCCAGTCGTTCAATCTGGTTCCCACGCTCTCCGCGGAGGAGAACATCCTGCTGCCGTTGCAGATCGCGAAGAAGCCCATCGACCGCGCATGGTTCGACAAGGTCGTGGAGGTGGTCGGGCTCGGCGAACGCCTGTCCCACCGCCCCAGCCAGCTCTCCGGTGGCCAGCAGCAGCGTGTGGCGTGCGCCCGCGCGATCATGGCGCGGCCGAGCGTGATCTTCGCGGACGAGCCGACCGGCAACCTCGATTCGCGCACCAGCCGTGAGGTGCTGAGTTTCCTCAAACATTCCGTGAGCGAATACGGGCAGACCATCGTGATGGTGACGCATGACCCGCGAGCCGCCTCGTATGCCGACCGCGTGCTGGTG
Source organism: Bifidobacterium pongonis (assembly GCF_019331805.1). Classification (GTDB taxonomy): domain Bacteria; phylum Actinomycetota; class Actinomycetes; order Actinomycetales; family Bifidobacteriaceae; genus Bifidobacterium; species Bifidobacterium pongonis. The sequence goes on along the minus strand of NZ_JAHBBE010000004.1, from coordinate 62,316 downwards.
CTTGCGGACGGTTCGATCACGCGCGACCTGCACCATCCGACGTATCAGGAGATCCTGCAGGTGTTCGCCGAGGATGACGATGATATGGACGCCGACACGGGCGACGGCGGGAACGATGGCATGGGAGACGGCGGGAACGATGGCGGGAACGCCGCCGCGAACGCCATGCCCGCCGAAACCGGGGATGGTGCCGTCGCATGATCCGTGTAGGCCTGCGCGACGCCCGCGCACATTTCTCGCGTTTCCTCCTATCCATCGTCGCCATCGCGCTCGGTGTCTCGTTCGTGGTCGGTTCGTTCTGCTTCCGCGAGATGCTCAACAACCAGGTCGACGAGATGATGGCGACCAACGCCGACCATGACGTGTACGTGCGTGGCTCCGAAAAGCAGCAGGACGCGTCCGACTCCGATTCCTCCGACACCGCGACATACAACGACATCGACACGTCGCTCGTATCCGTCATCGGCAAGGTGAAGGGCGTGGATTCCGTCAGCACCGACGTATCGATCAGCGGCAGGCTGACGTTGGTCGGCAAGGACGGCAACGCCGTTTCGGGCGGCATGTCCGGCACGACCATCGGCGTGGACGGCGAAGCGTGGCGTTCGGCGCATCTCAGCAAAGGCCGTTGGCCGAAGAACCGTCATGAGGTCGCTCTGCACTCCTTCGCAGTCGAACAGTCCGGCCTGCATGTCGGCAGCACCGCCAAACTCGTCTACCCTTCCGGCCCCGAAGACGTGAAGGTCGTGGGCGTGTTCTCCACCGACTCCTCGCAGGCCGGCGCACTGCTCATCGCGCTGCCCGGCACCGTGGTCAAGGACCTGTGCCACGAGAGCAGCGGGCAAAGCGGGCGCACGCAGACCATCAACGTGTATGGTTCCGCCAATGGCGGTTCGCCGCTCGACGCCGACCAGCAGCGGGAACTCGCCGCCCGCATCGACAAGGCGCTTCCCGCTTCGGCCAAGGCGCATGCGATCACCGGCGACCAGATGCGCGACGAAAGCTCCAAAAGCAATAAGGAGATGCTGGGCTTCATCCAGCCGCTGATCCTCATCTTCGCGGTGATCGCGCTGTTCGTCGGCTCGTTCATCATCGCCAACACCTTCTCGATGATCGTGCGCGAATCCATGCGCGGCTACGCGCTGCTGCGTTCGATCGGCGCCTCCGGCGGCCAGGTGTTCCTCACCGTGATCATCCAGGCGCTGCTGCTGGGGTTGACGGGATCCGTGGCGGGCATCGCGCTCGGCTGGGGCATGGTCAAGGGCATCGCCGCGCTGCTGGCGCGAATGGGTATGCCGCTGACCGGTTCAGTCGCGCCGACGCCGAACGATATGCTCGTCGGCCTGCTGGTCGGTGTGGCGGTGGCGGTGATCGGCGCGGCGCTTCCCGCACGCCGGGCCGCGATGGCACCGCCGATCCAGGCGATGAACGAAACCGTGAACCCGGAACCGTCCGTGGTTCCGCGCGCCATCGCGGGCACCGTCGTCACGCTGGTCGGCGTGGCGTCATGGGCGTTGTGCTGGCGGATCGGCGCGGCCGGCAGCGCCAGCCCGACGCCGTTCGCCCCGGTGAACGCGCTGGCGAAACAACTCGGCACCGGCTGGACGCTGGGTATCGGCGCCGCCTGCGTGGTGATCGGCGTGATCATGGTCGGCCCGGCCCTGGTGAACGCGGCGAGCGTATTGCTCGGCTGGCTGCCCTCCCTGCTGTTCCCCGTCGCCGGGCGCTTGGCGATGCGCAATCTGTCCCGGCAGAAGCGCCGCACTTCGAATACCGCGGCCGCCCTGTTCGTGGGCGTGGCGATCGTCAGCTGCCTTGGCGTGGTGGCTTCCTCGGTGAACGCCTCCGTGGCAGGTCTGATCGACAATGACCTGCGGACCGATTACATCGTCTATTCGAACAACGGCAGGATTCCCGACAAGGCCGTCGCCGGCATCAAAGGCATCAAGGACGTGCAATCCGTGTCTGTCAGCCGCATGATGCCAAGCGTGAAGTTCGACGGCAAGACGGCCATGGCGTTCGCCGAACAGCCCACCGTGTTCTCCGACGTGATGGATCCCACGACCACGCAGGGCGATGCGGACAAGGCGCTTCGCGCGGGCGAGCTCGTCGTGGGCGAGAAGCTTATGGAGGATCGCGGCTGGAAGCTTGGCGGCAAGGTCACGATCACCGGCACGCGCGTGGTGGTCGACAAGGATGCCACGGCGAAGGCGCAGGCCGATTACCAGGCGAAAGTGCAGGCCAAGACGCAGGCGTTGCAAACCGAAGCGCAGGCATTGCTCGCGCAGGGCGATATCGCCGGGGCGAAGGCCAAGGGCGATGAGGCGCAGAAGGTCGTCGAGGACGCCAAAAACGTCGACCCTGCCACGCTGGTCAAAACGCGCGAGGAGCCGACCAGGATCACCAAGCGCATCGGCGCGGTCATCTCCAACTCGGTGTACCGCACCATGGTGCTCATGAACGACGAGCAGGCGGAGAAGCTGACCAACAAGGAGGCGATGTTCACCATCATGCTGTTCGTCACCGCACGCAAGGGCTCCGACGTGGCCGGTCTGCGCGCGAAGATCCTCAAGCAGACGAAGCCGTATTACGTGCTGAGCGTGAAGGATCACAACGAATACAAGTCCACGGTGAGCTCGCTGGTCGACCAGATGCTGATCGTGCTGTACGCGCTGCTGGCATTGTCGATCATCATCGCGATCTTCGGCATCGTGAACACGCTGGCGTTGAGCGTGTCGGAACGCACACGCGAAATCGGCCTATTGCGTGCCATCGGCGCGTCCAAGGCGAAGATCCGCGGCATGCTGGCCATCGAGGCGGCGCTCATCTCGGTGCTCGGCACGGTGCTCGGATTGGTCACGGGAACCGCCGCCGGCATGGTGATCCAGCAGACCTACAAGTCGAGCGGCATGGAACATTTGGCGATTCCTTGGGGACAACTCGGCGTGTTCCTGCTACTGTCGATAGGTATAGGCGTTCTCGCCTCGCTGCCTCCCGCGCGTCGTGCGTTGAAGGCACCGGTGCTTGACGCCGTCGCTTCGGAGTAAGGAGGCTCCTCATGGCTTTACCTCGTGAAATCCCTACCGGTGCGCGCGTCGTGGTGCGTGTGATCGAAGGTGTGGACCCGCAGGACGGGCGCACCAAGTTCCGTGATTACGTGGGGCACGTGGAATCGTGGAACGGCTACACGCTCGACATGGTGCGCGACGCGGCCGCCAATGGCTCGCGCCCGGCGCAGCGCGTCAGGATCGATGCGGACACCATCGCCCGGTTGAAACCGGTTCCGGAACGTCCACACGTGGTGCGGGAGAAAAAGTAGCCTGGCCCGCACTTCGATGGGGCCGGTTCTTCGGTATTACCGTATTACCGGAGGCCGGCCCCATTCCTTTTGCCTTACGCCCGATGATGTCGCGAGGCGAATCGGCAAACCATGCCGTCACATCGCGTGGACGCGCAGACGCACGGTATGGCTGTCAAGGAAGCCGATGATGGCTTCGCCGCGGCGTGCGGATTCCAGCAACGCCTGCTGCCATCCGCTTTCGGGAATGACCAGTTCACCGCCGCCGCGCCCCTTCGCGGCCTTGTACTCGCGGAACGGCTGGCCGTCTGCGAAGAACCTCCCAAGCGCGTCCGCATCGCCGTCGCGCAGTTCGTCGGCCACCGCCGTCAACCGCTGCGCCATGCTTCTCAGCAAGCCTTCCACGTTGACCTTGTCCTCTTCGACCATGGCTCGGGTGCGGTTCGGGTCGGTGAGCGCCACGCGCGTCATGTCACGCCATGATCCGGCGGCGAGCGCCGCGGCGATGTTCCGGTCGCGATTATCGACCAGCTCGTTGATGAGCGAAGTGGCCACCACGTGCGGCATGTGGCTGATGAGCGCGGCCGCGCGATCATGCGTGGCATCGTCCAACACGATCAGACGGTTGCCGCTGTCTTCGACGATGAGTTCGGCGACGGCGAGGAAACGTTCGTAAGCCGTGTTCGCGTCGACGGTGATCGCCCACAGCGCCCCGTCGTACAGGCTCGGATCGGCGGCGGTCCAGCCGGACAGTTCGTTGCCCGCCATGGGGTGTGCGCCGACGTACCGCTCCCCCAGTCCCGCCTGTTCGACCTGATCGCGCACCATGCCTTTGACGCTGCCGACGTCGGTGAGCGTGATATCCGGGCGACTCGCGAGCAGCGGCGCGAGTTCGTTCAGGATCGCGGGCATGGCTTTCAGCGGGTTGCATAGCACCAGCACCTGCGGGTTCGAGGCGACGAGCTCACCAAGCGTATCCACGCACCGGATGCCTTCGGCGCGAGCCGCCGCATACGGATGCGGGCGATGATTCCATGCGGTCACTTCGACGCCGCGATCGTTCAATCTGCGCGCCAGCGAACCGCCGATCAGTCCGAGTCCTACGATGCCAACCTGCTCTACCACAGCAATTCCCTTCTTGCGCTTTGTTCCGACTGCCAATCCGATTCCAGTTTCGAAGAGTCGAGCCTGATGCCGCCTTCGGGTAGCATCCACGAGTCGACCGGCGGGTTCGGCCGTTCCCTGCGCGGGTATACGGCGATGGTTTTCGTCCAGTCGCCATGTTCCGCCACTTCGACGAGCATGTCGCGGAAGCGTGGTTCCCAAGGTGCCGCGTCGAGCGTGATGATGAAGCTGTAGGTGCCGTCGTGCCCTTTGATCGGGCGGGAGATGAGACTGGTCATGTTCAGCCCGCAATCGCGCAGCACGTCCAGCAGGTTGGCGACGACGCCGGGGCCGGTGGCCAGGGGGATGAAGGTGATCACGGTTTCGAATTCGCGCTCGCGGGCTTGGGAGGAGTATGCCATGACGTCGGCGCGTGGCGCGATGACGAGGAAATCGGTGTGCGCGCCGTCGAAATCGTCCACGCGCTCCCCCACCAGGTCGAGGCCGTACAGGTCGCCGCAGATGCGCGGGCCGAGGGCGACGCCTCCGGGTTGCAGATCACGGCAGGCGGCCGCGTTCGACGAGGCGGGCGTGGGGTGCAGGTGATGCCGCGCGATGAATCGTTTGCATTGCGCGAGTCCGTGCGGGTGGGCGCTGACGGGCAGGCCGTCGATGTTGTGCGAGGCGCCGCGCGGGACGAAGGCGTTGAAGGAGATGTCGATGCCGATGCGCGCGAGGCCTGCGGCGTCGTGGGCGTCGATCAGGGCGTCGAGGTTGGGCATCACATACCCTTCGACGTTGTTCTCCCAGGCGATCACGCCCCAGGATTCGCCGGATTGCACCGATGCCATGATGGCCGGCACGTCGGGTGCGGCCACCAGTTCCGGCTTGTCGATGCCGTATTGCTCCATCAGACGGTCGCCCGCTTCGATGGCGGCCTGATGGGTGAAGGTGCCTTCCGGCCCGAGATAGGTCAGCTGCTTATGCGTCATACCTCCACCGTACCGCGCGTTGCGCGTGTGTGCCGGTATTGTTCCGTTGCGCGGGTGCCGTGCGGAACGTCACGCCTTCGACGTGCGCTTCGCGGACGTCGTGTATTCCTTGCGCGGCGGGATCGCGAACCACTTGCGCGGCAGGAACAGCATGACGACCTGCAGGATGACCAAGCCGTACAGCCACATGTATCCCACGTTCTGACTGAAGAACGGCACGCTGCCGGAGAAGCCGACCGGGGTGAGGGCGCTGCCGTTCACACCGCAGATGGCCACGCCCCACGCGGTGATGGAGGATGCGATCAGATGCACGCCGATGCCGGTGGAACCCATGCGGGCGCGTGCGCACCAGGTGGATACGCCGAGGATGAGCAGCGCGATCACCAGTCCGTAGGGGATGTTCATGGATGCGCCCATGCGATGCGCGATGGTGCCGACGAATGCGCTGGCGGCTCCGGCGAGCATGGTGATGAACATCTGCATGAACGGGCTTTGGCGATGCGACCACGGCATCAGGGATTCGTTATTCCTACGACTCATACCTTCGACTCTACCGCCCGTAGGCGAGAACGTTCGCGCCGGGAAAGAACGGACCGTGAACGGCAAAAGGCCTCTTCCCGTATGGGAAGAGGCCTCACGCTTCACTCAGCGCACGCCAGAGCGTGCGCGAAGGTCGACAGAATGCCCCTCAGAATTTACTTATTATTCTGAGCATTCTGTCGACGCTGCTTGGCGCGCCACTTGTACCAGTCCTCGCGGTTGAGGATGATCTTGCGCACGCGGATGGACTCCGGGGTCACTTCCACGCACTCGTCCTCGTTGGCGAAGTCCAGGGACTCCTCGAGGCTCATCTTGATCGGCGGGGTCAGGGTTTCCAGCACGTCGGCGGTGGCGGAACGCATGTTGGTCATGTGCTTGGCCAGCGTGATGTTCACGTCCAGCTCGTCGGGCTTGTTGTTCACGCCCACGACCTGGCCCTCATACACCGGGGACTGCGGTTCGACGAAGAAGTTGCCGCGAGCCTGCAGACGCTGCATGGCGTACGGGGTGGCGACGCCCTGACGGTCGCTCACCATGGAGCCGTTCTGGCGGATGGTGATGGCGCCGGCCCACGGGGCGTAGCCTGCGGAGATGGAGGAGGAGATGCCGGTGCCGCGGGTGGCGGAGAGCAGCGCGGTACGGAAGCCGATCAGGCCACGGGACGGCACGGTGAACTGCAGACGCACCCAGCCGGAACCGTGGTTGGTCATGTTGTCCATACGGCCCTTACGGTCGGCCATGAGCTGGGTGACGGTGCCCATGTACTCTTCCGGCACGTCGATGGTGGTGTTCTCCATAGGCTCGTTGATCACGCCGTCGATGGTCTTGGTGACCACCTGCGGGCGGCCGACGGTCAGCTCGTAGCCTTCGCGGCGCATCTGCTCGGCGAGCACGGCCAGGGCGAGTTCGCCACGGCCCTGGACTTCCCAGGCGTCCGGTCTGTCGGTCGGCAGCACCTTGATGGACACGTTACCGATGAGCTCGCGGTCCAGACGGTCCTTGATCATGCGGGCGGTGAGCTTGTGGTCCTTGCCTTCGGTGCCGGCCAGCGGGGAGTCGTTGATGCCGAAGGTCATGGAGATGGCCGGATCGTCGACGTGGATGAGCGGCAGCGGCTTCGGATCGCTGGGGTCGACGATGGTTTCGCCGATCATGATGTCGTTCACGCCTGCGACGGCGACGATGTCGCCGGGGCCTGCGGATTCGACCGGGGTGCGGTCCAGGCCCTGCGTGCGCAGCAGCTCGGACACGCGGAAGTTTTCGATGGATCCGTCCACACGGCTCAGACCGTAGGTCTTGCCCTTCTCCAGGGTGCCGTTGTAGATGCGGACCAGGCCGAGTCGGCCGAGGAAGTCGGAGGAGTCGATGTTGGCGACGTGGGCCTGCAGCGGCGCGCCTTCCTCATATTCCGGGGCGGGGATGGTGGAGATGATGGCCTCGAACAGCGGTTCGAGGTTGTCGTTGTCCGGCAGACCGCCGTCTTCGGGCTGGTTGGCGGAAGCGTAACCGGCCTTGGCGGCGCAGTAGATGACCGGCATTTCGAGCAGCTGGTCGAGGTCGAGGTCGATGCCTTCGTGCTGCACGTCGTCGGCCAGGCCGAGCAGCAGGTCGGAGGTTTCGCCGACGACTTCCTCGATACGGGCGTCGGGGCGGTCCACCTTGTTCACGCACAGGATGACCGGCAGCTTGGCTTCGAGGGCCTTGCGCAGCACGAAACGGGTCTGCGGCAGCGGGCCTTCGGAAGCGTCGACGAGCAGGACCACGCCGTCGACCATGGAGATGCCGCGCTCGACCTCACCGCCGAAATCGGCGTGGCCGGGGGTGTCGATGATGTTGAGGGTGATGCCGTCGGGGCAGCCGTACTTGGCGGCCATCGGGCCGTTGTATTCCACGGCGGTGTTCTTGGCGAGGATGGTGATGCCCTTCTCGCGTTCCAGATCGTTGGAATCCATCACACGATCCGGCACTTCCTCACGCTCGTTGAACACGTGGGACTGCTGAAGCATGGCATTGACCAGCGTGGTCTTGCCGTGATCGACGTGTGCCACAATCGCTACATTTCGAATATCGCCGCGAACCGCCATCGAAACCTCTCTTAGTATTACTGTTCTTGTTGCGTAATGTTCGGTACGTGATTGATTATCTGCACTTACACATAAACCGAGCCAATACTAGCGAGGTAATGCGACAGCGACCGCTGAGGCCGCTTGGTTCCGGGGCTTGCGCCCCGTTCGCGCCCCGCATGTTCGAGGGAGGTTCCGATTGACCGATCGCATTGGTGATGACCGTCATGGCGTACGGCTCAGGATGACGGCGAGCGTTGATTTCGAAGGCGATGACGATCTGCTGCTGCTCGGCTTCCATGGGTTCGGCAATGACGAGCATGAGATGATCCGCATCATCGACGCGCTGTATGAGGGTACGGGCCGCAAGCCGAACTATATGTCGTTCCGCGGCACGTATGACAGGCCGTTCATCGGCACCAGCTACTGGTATCCGGACGGCTGCGGGGTCGAGGAGCGTCGGCGTGAATGCGCCGCCGTGGGCGAAGCGGTGACGAAACTGCTGCGCTCCCCCGCCTACGATCGTTTCCGCAAGGTGTTGATCGGCTTCTCCCAAGGCGGCTACTTGTCGTATCGTATGGTGCTCGAGCACCCTGATGCGTTCGATGCCGCGGCGCTTATGAGCCCTTCGTTCAAGGGCGAGGAAGGTGCGGAAACCATAGGCGGTTCCACCCGTTTCGCCTTGTGCTACGGGGATGAGGATCATACGATTCCCGCAAACGACCAGCGCAATGCGCATGATGTGCTCGCACGGACCGGCAGACTGTTCCACCACGTATGCCCGGGTTTGGGCCACGGCATCGACGACGGGGAGATCGCAGCGTTGCGCGCATGGCTGTTCGGTGCCGATCGGGCATAGAACGGCGCTACAGCGCTACAACGTCACGATGTCACAACGTCACAACGGCGCGGCGGACGTGTGGGTGAGCGAATGGCACGATTCCTCGACGGCCGCGGCGACGCGGTTGATCTGCTCGGGCGTGAGCGGCGTACGGAACGTCATGCGCAACGCCGATTTCGCAACCGGCTGCGTGAAACCCATGGCCAACAGTGTGGCGGGCACCTCATGCCGTCCGAGCGCACACGCCGAACCGGACGAACAGGCGATGCCACGCGCATCCAAATCGACCAGCAGCGCCTCCCCCGCCAAACCGGGGAACACGAACGACGCGTGCCCGGGAAGCCTGCGCTCCGGATCGCCCGTCACCTGCGCCCTCGGTTCGACGCGCAGCACGGCATCCATCAGCCTGTCGCGCGATTCGGCCAGCGCCCGGTACTGCCCGGCCATACGCTCATTCGATTCATGCAACGCGATCGCGAGCGCCACCGCACCGGCCACGTTCTGCGTGCCGGACCGCAATCCGCGCTCCTGCCCGCCGCCGGACAGCACCGGTTCGACAGGCGTGCGCCCGCGCAGCAGCAGTGCGCCAAGCCCTTTCGGAGTGCCGAATTTATGCCCGGATATGCTCAACGCGTCCACATCCCAGTCGCGCATGCGGATCGGGATCTGCCCCGCCGCCTGCACCGCGTCGACATGCACGGGTACGCCGTGGGCGTGCGCGATGCGTGCGATCCCGTCAACGGGTTCGATGGTGCCGACCTCGTTGTTGGCGAGCATGACGGACACCAGCAGCGTGCGGTTGGTCGGCGTAAGAACGCTTCCATGACCGGCGGATTCCCGTTCGCCGTCATCGATGTCGCCTTGCGCGAGCGCACGTTCCAGCGCTTCCGTGTCGATATGGGCCTGTTCGTCGACGGGGATGCGCACGACCTCCACGCCGAACCATCGTTCCATCCAGGCTGCCGACTGCAGTACGGCGGGATGTTCGATCGCGGAGACGATGATGCGCGGTTTCACCGATTCGCCGTACTTGTCGCGCAACATGCGCATCCGGGCCATGCCGATGCCTTTGACTGCGAGATTGTCGGATTCGGTGCCACCCGAAGTGAAGATCACGTCATCCGGCCGTGCGCCCAGATCGGCGGCCAGCGAGGCGCGCGCCGCGTCGAGCGCACGCGCCGCGGTTTTGCCCGGCTGATGCACGCTCAGCGGATTCGCGTACGCTTCGGTGAGGAAAGGCATCATGGCTTCGATCACCGTGCGCGACACCGGTTCGGTGGATGCCGCATCCAAATACAGTTCGCCCGTCGTCCCGTTGCCGCTCATCGCACCCAATCCAATCCCAGATCGATGCTGCGCACGCTGTGCGTCAACGCTCCCACGGAGATCACGTCCACGCCGGTGGCCGCCACTTCGGGCACGCGTTCCACCGTCATGGTGCCACTGGCCTCCACGATCGCACGGCCGTTGATCATATCCACGCCGGCACGCGTATCCTCCAAGGTGAAATTGTCGAGCATGATGGTGTCCGCACCGCCTTCGAGCGCCGCGGGAATCTGTTCGAGCCGGTCCACTTCCACTTCGATATGCGTGGTGTGCCCCACCTGTTCGCGGATATGCCTGATCGCACCGGCCATGTCGATGCCCTGCTCGGCGAGCGCGGCCAGATGGTTATCCTTGACCATCACCGCATCCGACAGGCCATAGCGGTGGTTATGCCCGCCGCCGCAGACGACCGCATACTTTTCGAACGGGCGCAGTCCGGGCGTGGTTTTGCGCGTGTCGACGATGCGCGTGGCCGCATAGGTGCGCGGGGCGCGATACCCGGGCAGAATCCTCGCCTGTTCGGCCGCTTGGACGAACATGTCGGTCATGGTGGCGATGCCGCACATGCGTTGGGTGAAGTTCAAAGCCACACGTTCCGCGGTGAGCAGGTCACACACCGGGCCGCTCACCGTGGCGAGCGTCTGCCCGGGCTCGAAACGCTCGCCATCGGCAATCGCCGATGCGAACGCAATCTCGGGATTCTGCGCCTCGAACGCCGCAGCGAACACGTCGATGCCGCTCATCACACCATGGTCGCGGGCAGCGAGACGCGCCTCGCCTCGGGCCAGCGGCGGAATGGTCGTGGCACAGGTGATGTCGCCATTGGGCGCATCCTCCTCAAGAGCGGCCTCCACGGCCTTGCGGATGACCTGACGGGTCAGCATGGCACTCCTTTCAGACGGTAGGCGATGGAATGGGCGATGGTCGGATTGATCGCCGCATAATCGGTACGCGTGTGCGCGCCGCGCGATTCGCAACGGTTCAACGCGGCAACCGCTTCGACATACCCGACGGTGAGCAGATTACGGTTCTCCAGCACGGCGATGCGATCGGCATACGAACCGGCGCCTGACATGCCGGGCACTACGGCGTTCGCCCCGGCGAGCGCCTCGGCAAGGTCCGTGACGGCAACGTTCAGGCCGTCATGGTCACGAAGCACGCCGACATGCTTCCACATTTCGTTCTCGATGCGCTCGCGGTCCCATACGCCCGCATCCATGCTGCCGTTAACGTTGTCGCTGCCACCGTTGCCACCGTCATGGCCCGGCATATCCAGCACCATCGGCTCCTGGGCGACCGGCAGACCCTCGATCGCACTGTTGTCAAGGCTTTGCGGCTGCCATACGGTACCGTCCGCGTCGCGCACCGCGGCAAGTCCCGCGCGATACCCGTAGACGAGTCCTTCGAGCAGTGAGTTGGAGGCGAGACGGTTCGCGCCCTGCACGCCGGTTCGCGCGCATTCGCCCGCGGCATACAGGCCGGGGATGCTGGACCGTCCGAACAGGTCGGTGCGGATGCCGCCCATCCAGTAGTGCGCGGCGGGGGCGACCGGAATCGGCTCCTTGCTCCAGTCGAAGCCGAGGGAACGCGTGTAGGCGTCGATGGTCGGGAAACGGTGGCGCAGGAACGCGGCCAGATCGGGGTTCTCCTTGGCCATGGGCGAGACGTCGAGCATAACCGGCTTGCCGCCTTGCGCCTGCATGGTGCGGAAGTTGGCTCGGGCCACCACGTCGCGCGGGGCGAGTTCGGCCCGGGGGTCCACGTCGGTCATGAAACGGTGCCCATGCTCGTCGAGCAGCACCGCACCTTCGCCACGGACGGCTTCGGAGACGAGGAAATGCTCGCCTATGGCCATGGCCGTGGGGTGGAACTGGTAGAACTCCAGGTCGGCGACCTGCGCTCCGGCCCGCAGCGCGGCGGCCAAGCCGTCACCGGTGGCCACGGCGGGATTGGTGGTGTACGGGTAGAGTCGCCCGGCACCGCCCGTGGCGAGGATCACACGCGCGGCGTCGACCGTGCGCGTTTCGGCTTCGCCGTCCGCGCCCCGCACGGTAAGCCGCACGCCGGCGACACACCCGTCACGCACGATCAGATCGTCCAGGAACGCGTGTTCGAGCACATGGATGCGCGGGTTGCGCCGAACCATGGCGCTCACGTCCAGTTCGAGCACCTTGCCGGTGGCGTCGCCTCCGGCATGCACCACGCGGGAACGGCAGTGCGCGGCTTCGAGCCCGCGCAGCACCGACCCGTCGTCGGCACGGTCCACGCGCCATCCGGCGGCGATGAGTTCGCGCACGCGGCGTGCGCCCTCGTCGGTGAGCACGTCGACGGCGGTGCGGTCGCACAGGCCATGCCCGGCCGCCATGGTGTCCTCGGAGTGCAGCTGCGGGTTGTCGTCGCTGAAGATGGCGCACGCCACGCCGCCTTGGGCATGGTAGGTGTTGGATTCCACGAATTCGTCCTTGCAGACGAGCAGCACCTCATCCGAAGCGACACCACCGGCGATACTGGCGTTCCCGTACGCGGTAAGCCCTTCCTCCCCCAAGCGCCCATCCCCCGCGGCCGCGAGCGCCGCGGACAATCCGGCGATGCCGGCGCCGATCACGACGATCACGGGTGCACCTCCAGCATGCGCTGCAGGGCGATTTTGGCGTCACGCGCGGTGTCGTCATCCACGGTGATGCGGTTGACGATGTTGCCCTGTTCGATGTTCTCCAACGCCCATGCGAGGTAGGCCGGGTGGATGCGGTACATGGTGGAGCACGGGCAGACCACCGGGTCGAGGCAGAACACGGTCTTGTCGGGGTATTGCGCGGCCAGACGGTTCACCAGGTTGATTTCGGTGCCGACCGCCACGGCGGATCCGGCCGGGGCGTTGGCGATTTCCTTGACGATGTAGGCGGTGGAGCCTGTGCCGTCGGCGGCATCGACCACGTCCATCGCGCATTCGGGGTGGACGATGACCTTCACGCCCGGATACGCCTTGCGGGCGCGTTCGATCTGTTCGACGGTGAAGCGCTGGTGCACGGAGCAGAAGCCCTTCCACAGGATCATCTTGGCGTTGGCGTACACGGCCGGGTCTTCGGCGCCGCCGGCGAGCTTGAACGGATCCCACAGCGGCATCTGCTCCAGCGGAATGCCCATGGCGCGGGCGGTGTTGCGGCCCAGATGCTGGTCGGGGAAGAACAGGACGCGCTTGCCGCGGGCGAACGCCCATTCGAGTACGGCGTGCGCGTTGGAGGACGTGCATACGATGCCGCCATTGCGCCCGCAGAACGCCTTCAGCGCGGCGGACGAATTCATATAGGTGACGGGCACGATCTGTTGGCGGCCATCGGAACCGGGCTTGGTGCCGCAGATGTCGCCGAGCTGCTGCCAGCATTCCTCGACCTGGTCGATGTTGGCCATGTCGGCCATGGAGCAACCTGCGGAGAGGTTCGGCAGGGTCACGGTCTGTTCGGGCGTGGAGAGGATGTCGGCGGTTTCGGCCATGAAGTGCACGCCGCAGAAGACGATATGGTCGGCGTCGGGACGTTCGGTGGCGTTCTTGGCGAGTTGGAAGGAGTCGCCTACGAAGTCGGCGTGGCCGATGATCTCATCACGCTGGTAGAAGTGGCCCAGGATCAGCAGCTTCTTGCCGAGGCGGGATTTGGCCGCTTTGATGCGTTCCTGCAGTTCCTCGTCGGAGGCGTTGCGGTATTCCTCCGGAAGCACCTGCTGTCTGGGGGCGTTGCTCGGCAGCGGGTCGAACATGGATGCGCCGGGCCCGTAGCTCGGCTTGGTGGTGTCGAAATGCCACGGATCCTGGGTGAGTCCGGCGTCACAGGTGCTTTGCGCGCCGAGCTTGGCGATGATCTCGTCAACGGACGGCGAGGAGAGTGTTGCAGTCATGCTGCGTTCCTTTCATATGGTGTTCACGATGTTGCTGGTATGGCGCGGTTGTGTGCCGTACCGAAATTCCGATGGTGTTCGTCGTGGTATGTCACGACGGCATGAGCGCGGATAGCGCGTCGTCCGGCCGGGGTTCCGGTTTCCTGCGTTCCGTTGCCGCGGGGAATGCGAATTCCATGCGAGCTTCGTCGTCGTGCCGGTACCGGTATATGGTCGCAGGACGGCTGCGCCCCACGTGCAGTTTCCTGCCGGTGTCCTCCAAGTGCCCGGAGGCGAGCATTTTCCTGCGGAAGTTCGCCAGATCGAGCGGTTGCCCGGTGACCGCCTCATATACGTCGTGCAACTGGCTGAGGGTGAATTCCTCGCCGACGAGTTTGGTGGCGATGTCGGGGTATTCGAGTTTGCTGCGCGAGCGCCATAGGGCGTAGTCGATGATGCGGCGATGGTCGAAGGCGAGTTCCGGCAGATCGTCGACGGGGAACCATTTGACGTTGTCCACTTCGGCGAAATCCTTGGTTTCCGCTTCGCCGACGAGCGCCCAATACACGATGGAGACCATGGGAAGCCCGCCGCTCGACCGTGAGGGGTCGCCGAACGTGTAGAGCTGTTCGAGATATTTCGGATGCAGTTCGGTGGTGGATTCCAATGCCTTGAACGCCGATTCCTCCAGGGAATGCCCTACGCGCAGGTCGCCGCCCGGCAATGCCCAGCACCCCATGAAGGGCTGTCTGACGCGGCGAACCAGTGGTAGCCACAGACGGCTGCTTCCGTTGGCCGCACTGTCGCCATGCGGGCCGAGCGCGAGAATCACCACGGAGACGCCGATTCCCGGTTGTGCCAAGCGTCTTTCCGAAACGTTGCCGATGCCCATGCCGTTCCTTTCAAAGCGGGGTCTTTCCCTGCTGCGGAACAGCGTAACACCATTTATAGTCAAGCTGACCAAAAGTAGTGTCGCCGTGGAATCAGCCGTGTTCCAACGCTCACTCCATTACACGTCAGCGCCGCTTGAAATACCTGAACAACTGGCTTTGCCGAACGAACGCGCCCGCCGCCACGGCCGCTACCACCGAACCGGCGAACATCGACAGCGGCGAACGTGCCGCCCCCAACAGCACACCGACCGGGTCGGAACCGCCCATACGCGCACAGTATGCGGCAAGCAGTACGCATGAACACAACGTTGCGGACCCTGACCAGATACTCGTCTCGATCATGATGCCCAACAATTGCGAGCCTTTACCTTGACCGGAATGCAACGCCCCGGCATACTCCAAACGGCGACGTCTCACCGCAATCGCACCAACGAGCACACCGACGGCAAAGCCTATCCACGGCATCCATCTGGTCTGCCGATTCATATACGAAGCCCACGCATTATAACGGGCGTCGAATCCCCTGTTCACCTGCGTCACACCGGCGCCACCGCCGCCGCTACCCGACACCACCAACGTGGAGTACAGCAAGCTCTCCGACTGTTCGCTTTGCGGCCATTGCTTGACCCAGCATTCGTTGAACGTGCCCGCATCGGAGGAAACAGGGACGATCACCGCGTAGGCGAACCGCGTGTCACGCCCATCATTGGGCCAATCGAATACACCGGCCACACGCACCGTACCGGCACCGGTACGCATCAGGCTTCCGCGAGCCAAACCGAAGTCCCCAGCCACATCGGATGAGATCCACACTCCGGAAGCGTCGGCCTTCGCGCCATCCGTTCCCGAAACGATCAGGCGCAACATGCCTGAAGTCACTTCATATGATGTGACGTCTTTGCCCGGCGTGGCCTGCATAATGATGCGGGAAGCGGCACGCATCGCCCCAGCCGAGGTACCGCCGCCGAGCGCGTCGGCAAGCCGATCGCAGGCACCGCCATCGACGTCGCCGCCGACGATGGATTTCACATCGGCATCGGAACGGATACGTTCGCTCGCCTCGGATTCCAACCCGGTCACGTTCATCGCCTCATAGCCGCCCAAAAGCGTGCCGGCTACCAACACCACGAGGAACATCGTAAACGCGCGACTGACCCCGCTGCCGATGTTGCGCATCGCTTCGGAAACCACCGACCATACTCTCATGCGTGTTCGCCTTCCGTCTCACCGGACCGTTTGCCGCCCGGCGCATAGTCCGCCAGATCGAGCACGCAATCACACGCATCGCGCGTATCCGGATCATGGGTGGCCACCAGCACGATCATCCCCTGCCCGGCAAGATTGCCCAGCACGTGGCTTACGGAATGCGCCGTACGTGTATCCAACTGCGCCGTCGGCTCGTCGACGAGCAGCATATCCGGCCTTGAGCACACCGCGCGAGCCAGCATCAAACGTTGCGCCTCACCACCGGAGAGATCCGAGAAACGACGGTCCGCGGCATAGGCCAGATCGAACAGGTCCATGGCGCCCAACGCCTCAGGCTCAGCCTCTTTTCGACGCATTCCCTTCGCCAGCAGAGGAAACACCACATGATCCAACGCGGTGCGTTCCGCCACCCCATACGGATTCTGGAACACCCAACCGATGCGTTCCACACCTTCGCGAATCACCGTACCCCGATACGGTTTCTCCCAACCCGCCAGAATCGACAACAGTGTGGACTTGCCGCATCCGGAAGGACCACACACAGCCACCGTAACACCGGGTTCGACCGTATAATCAAGGTTTTCGAACAGCACATCCGTCCCCGGGAAGCGATGCGCCAATCCCCTCATCTCGACATGCATACGACGCCACCCATCATCCGCATCGCAGCGCATCCAAGCCGCTGCCGATACGCACCGTCGAAATCGTGGAAATATCCGCGTCATCCACAGTGACCAGACTCACACCAAGCTCGCTACCCACTATCGACACCGGCACCGGCTTCCCCTTGGCCTTCCCGGTTTCCGGCACGATGCACCCGGCGGAACCGTTGATGCCGAACACCGCTCCAGCGGGAACCCTTAGCGCACGCAGCGGTTCGGACAATGTCAGCGTGGCATCCAGACCAGCGTTCTTCCCATCCTGCGAAAGCGAACGATACGCGTCCGTTCCCGCTACTTGCTGCAGGAATGTGCCGTCCGTCATCTCCGTCGAATTCGCGGGCAACGTGCCCGTGACGCCGGACGTCACGACGACGCGGTCCTCGGACGATGCCGCGCCGTTCTTAACGGTAAGTTTCATCAGGCTTCCGGGGACCTTGCCCACCGCGGCATCAGCGGCGACCACGCTTCCCTTGACGGCACTCCACTGATCCACGTTCACCGAATCGCCGGGAATCCAGATCGTATCCGCAAGTTTCAGCGAGCCATCCGATGCGTTCCCGTTGTCCGCCATGAGCTGGCGCCACCCATCGGACGTGGCCCACCAGTAGGTGTTCGAATCCGGAACACTGTTATAACCGAGTCGATTCAACTCGTTGTTCAATGCAAGCACGTCATCGCCCTTATCCCCTGTCTGCAAATCGCGATACAGGGGCGTCGCCGTATTCAAGGCCACTATGGAGCGATCGTCGACGCGGTAGGCTCTTCTGCCGGAGGCAAGGCCACCCGCGGACCAGTCATCGGTCACGGTGCCCGTCGCGTTACCGATGAGCTCACGGTCGGCAGAAACCGTTGGCACGAGCGTCACCTGCTGCGATCCGCTGTAGTCCTGGACCGATGCCGGAGCGGAAGTGACCTCCTGTGCCGCGGATAATAACTGCGGAGAACGGTCGGGAAGCCATAGCGCACACGCTCCGACTGCGAGACATGCGGACAAGGCGGCCGCCAACAGCGTCCAAGTAAGGCCTCTTCTCCGCGATCTGCCACCATTTTTCGAATCGCTCCCCTGTTTGCTCATGCCAGTCCCCCGATGATGTTCATGTGAAGCCTACGTCGTCTATGCCGTACGATTCCTTGCCTGTTTTCAGCCAGTATCACGCCGCACCGTTATGGAGCGCAATTTCTTTCTGCCGCATTTGTGTATGCGTACGCCGGATATGCCTGGATATGCCGCGTCCGTGAAACGGGAGACGAAGCCATCATTTCGTCGCCTTCACGGGAATGCTGGCGTACATATTCCAGTCATCATCCAAATTCTCCGACGTCAGAACACCGCCCAAATCCGAAATCCTATCGACGTAGAACGCGACCTTGGGATACCAATATGCGACCACAAGCAACGCAATCTGCGCCAAGGCTGGCAACAGAACCCACCAATGGGAGAAATCGCCCATCACCAGGTACGAGCACAGATTGGCGATGGGAATCAGCAGCAACAACAAACGGAAAGGATGACTCAGCCGATGTCGAATGTTCATCATGCGTGCACCTCACTGTCCATCGTGTTCATGGTTACGCAACCATAGCGATACGGCCTGGCGTGAAGTCCTGCATCCGAGTTTTCTGGTGAGGTTCTGCATATGCTTACGCACCGTCGCGGGAGCGATGTGCAGCCGTTCGGCGATTTCATCATCCCGCAGCCCCACGTTCGATGCCAATTCAATCACCGTCTCCTCCGTCGGGGTCAACCGCGGCCCTTCCGTGCTGTTCCGAATGCGGTAGTACGCCCCTTGTGGCGTCTCGAAGCCTTCCATCACCCCACCATTGAGCGCCTGCGCCATGGAGCCAGCCATCCGGTTAAGGTCCTCTTTGCCGACCAACCCCTGTGCTCCGGCTTCGATCAGGGCGTTCCTATACCTGTTCAGGGAGAAACTCGTCATGCCCAGTATCGGCAAATACCTGTTCTTGCAACGGATCCTTCTGCATACCGATGCGCCTTGCATATCCTCCATCGACATATCGAGCATCAGCAAATCATAATGTCCGTTCTGCCCGGAACATTCGGATACCGCTTCAAGCCCCGACGTGGACTGCCAGGCAACGTACAATCCCGGCAGATGATCGGAAACAAGCGAATCCAGCACGCGCAACGCCAATTCGTCATTGTCGACCAACGCGATACGCTTCGGCACATTGCGGCATCCGTTCGGCATGGTCCTCGGCATAGTCCCTCCCTATCGATTTCCTGTAGGAAAGGATAGGTTGTTTTCTGCGGGACGCCCACCACCTACACAAATGTGTACTTCGTTTCCTACACAAATGCGGAATCCACGGTTGCCTTCACCGCGCCATCCCGACGATAATGGAAGGATAGGTTTGTTTCAGGGGGACGGCCTGTTACCCAAACATCCAGTCAACCATTCACGAACCGTTCGGGAACCGGATTCAAGGAGGAATCATCATGAGCATCAGACACATGCATCGCACGGCGGCTTTCGCACTCTGCATCGGTATGGCCCTTACCGGCTGCGCGGGGTGCGGCGCGCCAGGCAGCACCTCCCAATCCGGTTCCTCGGATTCCTCGGCATCCTCGGCGACCACGCAGAATAATGGCGCGAAGATCGCGCCGACCTTGAAGGATTACATCCAAAGCCTGCTCGATTCCGACAAGGGCACCATGTCCGACCAGCAGCGTTCCGCCCTGGAACGAGCCGTGCAGAACGACGGCAAGGTCTCCCGGTCGGATTATGAACGTGCCTGGTCGGATTACAAGCAGTGCATCGTCGACAAAGGCTATTCGGCACCGGAATTGCAACGGTATTCCAGCGGCGTGTACTCGCTCCCCTCGTACGATGCCTCCAAGGCGACCCAGGAGCAGACCAGCAAGCTCAGCGAGGATCTCATAACATGCGACCAGCTGCATATCACGAACATCGACACGGTGTACAAACTGCAGATCGGCAATCCAAGCCTCTCGACGAACAGCAGCGCCGTCGCCGTCGACTGCCTACGGCGAGAGAATGTCAAGCCGAAAAGCTACACCGTCGAACAGTTGGAGAAGGATCTCGGTTCCGACCACAATGATCTGACGGACAACGCCAAGGCATTGGACTGCCTGGTCACCTCCGGCGTGAACGTGACCCCGGCCAACGAAACGCCCTGGCAACCATTCCAATAACCCCGCGCCGAACCATGCAGGCTACTGCGCGGCCTACTTTCCCGCTCTCTCGTAGAATCCGCGGTCCTTCGCCACGAACGGGCGCAGCAGCGTGGTCGTGCCGACGGCGAGCAGGGTGAACACCGCGCCGACCGGGCCGAGCCACATCAGACCGAGATGATCGTTGACCAGACCGCCGACCGCCGAGCCGAGCGCGATGCCGATATTGAACGACATGGAATTCAACGATGCCGCCAGATTGAGCGACCCCGGATGCGATTGCGCGGCGACATCCATGTACAGCACCTGCGACGCGGAGTTCTGCAAGTACATGAACATGCCGAGCACCACGAGCAGCGGCACGCCGTATGCCGGCACCCAGTGCACAAGAACCAGTGAAGCGAGCAGCAGCGTGTGCACGCAGTAGATGGGCCGGATATGCGTCAGAGGCTCCACTCCCCTGCCACGGTCGGCCAGCTTGCCGCCATACAGGTTGCTCCACAGGCACGCCGCGCCGAACACCACCAGGCCGATGCTCAGGAACCGTTCCGGCACATGCACTTCATCGCGCATGATCGGCGTCAGATACGTGTAGAACACGTAGCTCGCCGCGGCACCGAACATCACGTCCGCCACGCCGAGTTGGATGCGCCGGTCAAGAAACAGCCTGAACTGCGGCAGGAATCCGATCTTGACGATATGACTGTTGCGGGGCAGCACGGCGACCATCAACACCATGAGCACGACCGTGATGATGCACACCAGCAGGAACGCCCAACGCCATCCGAACACGCCGGCCACCCATGTGCCTACCGGCACGCCGGCCACGGATGCGATGGAGAAGCCGGAGAACACCTAGGCGATGAACTTCGTGCGGTACCGTTCGGTGGTGACGTCCGGCGCATAGGTCATGGCGATGGCGACGAGCGTGCCGGATACGAGTGCGATGACGATACGCGCGATAAGCAGCACCGTATAGTTCGGGGCGAACGCGCACATCACATTGCCAGCAAGGAACACGGCGACCAGTGTCAGATGCGTGGCGAAACGCGGGAACCGTGCGGACAGTGCGGAACCGAGCGGTGTGACG
Organism: Bifidobacterium pongonis; assembly: GCF_019331805.1. Taxonomy (GTDB): domain Bacteria; phylum Actinomycetota; class Actinomycetes; order Actinomycetales; family Bifidobacteriaceae; genus Bifidobacterium; species Bifidobacterium pongonis. Next base: position 41,280 of record NZ_JAHBBE010000004.1, on the reverse strand, counting down.
GGCGCGTAGACGAGCGCGAACAACGACACCAGATTGCCGACCGTCACCTCCGAAACCTTCAGTCCCGCGGCGATGTCCGGCAGAATGCCGACCATGATGAATTCGCTCATGCCAAGCGCGAAGCTCAACGCGATCAGCGTGACGACGGGAAGGTTGAAGAATCCTCCCTCATCGGTCGAAGCGTTCGAAGCAGTCGAAGCAGTCGAAGCAATGGAAACGGTCGAATCCGCCGAAGCCTTCGAGAGCTTCGCGACCTTCGCAACCTTCGATGACTGCCCACCCTGCGCTACGTTCACGGCACACCCTTCCGTCAATCGTTATACATAAGCCAGCGAACAGAATAGTCCACCGCTCCCCCAACACGCGGTTTTCCCCTAGAATGGTGATTGAGATGAGTCCGTCCCCATAACCCAATACGCAAAGGAGCGACATGGGCCTGTTCCATTCCGACGACGGCTACGTCTCCCCATTCGATGCCAGCGAAACCGTTGACAGCGCCGACGATGACAAGATCAGCGACAACATCTCGGACGACAAACCCTACTATGTACCGAAAACACCGAAAACAGAGCATGCATTCCACACCACGAAAACCCGGAAGACCCGGAAGACCCGGAAGACCCGGAAGACCCGGAAGACCTGGAACGCGAAAACCGAATCGCATATATCCACACTGTTCCCGCCGTCCAATACACGATCGGAAACCACATTCCGAGGAATCGGGATAGCGGTTCTCATCATGGTCATATTCGCTCTCATCGTCACGGTCATATCACGCTCCAACATGTATGCAAGCAAGCGCAGCATCTACTCTCCGGTAACGAATACGGAGGAAGTCATTCTGGAACCGGCATCGGATGACATGCCCAATGGTGAACAGACGGGAACGCTACGTCCCGGCACGGATGGGGAAACGGATATCTCCATTCTTGACGCGTATTTCGGACCAAAAATCCCTTGCGGGGCAACGCTGCGGATACGGTATAAGATACGCGCGAAAGGCAGCCGCAGCGCATATATCAGCGGCAGTAACCTGGGAGTGTTTCAGGATGGCAAGGAATTGCTCCCCATGAATATGCGGTACCCGGAACAGCCTTCACAACTCATGGTGATGTCGGAGATACCGGCTTCCACAACAAAGGCGCTCACCGTGACCTATGTGCCGCGCAATACCGTCAGCGGAGTCGACGTGACCGTTCGCGAATACAACGGCACGATCCGCGCGAAATCAGCCTTCATGTTCACCGACAACACCCTAAGCGGGGCGGCGCTGCGACGTGTTGCGCACAGCTCACTCCCCAAGCCTCCGACGGCCAATCCAAGCGACATGAAGAAACCGGTGACGGTCATCGCGCGGGATCGGAAATACACCTTCTCCGTGGAATCCCTCACCCACGAATATGTCAGGGGCCGTTCACTCGCCACCATGACGATTCATTGGTTCGTGGAATGGACCGACCAACCATGCGACTTCAGCGACCTGTATCCGACGCTCTTCCAGAACGGCAAAGAACTGTACAGGGATCGTTACGCCAAACAGAAGGATCCTTCCGTCGTGTATTCCGACAGTCTACGCGTGTATCCCAATCTGATGATGTCCACGACCTTGGAGTTCGAGCTGGTGGATCTTTCCGCACCGGTGCGTCTCAGGGTCGCTAAATCCTTTGATGAGCCGCTATGGGAAGGTGACTTCGAACATCACCTTCGCATGGACTCCGCTGAAGACACGCCGCACACCGTCTGAACCGTCCGGTCCATCCATCGCATTCTCACGCCGAATGTGATCGCCTGATGCGGTGATATGGTGCAGCAGCCAAGCGATCGGCGGCCAAAAGTCAGGCGACGATTCCTTCCGCCACAAGCTCGCGCGCCACTTCACGGTACTCCTTGCTGGTCTTGTGACCGGGCGAGTAGAACGTGATCGGCGCCGCGGCGACGGTGGAATCCGGCAGTTTGATGGAGCGGGAGATCACGGTGTGGAACACCTTCTCCTGGAACGCCTCGTAGATGCGCTGCATGACCTCCTCGCAATGCAGGGTCTTGGTGAACATGGTCACCAGCACGCCGTACACCTCAAGGCTCGGGTTAATGCGGCTCTGCACCTTCTTGATGGACTGCATGAGCAGCGCCACGCCACGCAGGGCGAAGAATTCGGCGGCCACGGGGATGATGACGCCGTCGGCGGCGGTCAGCGCGTTCACCGTGAGCAAACCAAGGGAAGGCTGGCAGTCGATGATGATGACATCGTATTCGTCCTTCAGCGGACGCAGCACGCTGGCGAGCACCTGCTCACGGCCGACCTCGGTGACCAGCTGCACTTCCGCGGCGGACAGGTCGATGTTGGCGGGGATGACGTCGAGATTCTCGAATTTCGTATGCTGCACGACCTCATGCGGGTCGATGTCCGGAGTGAACAGCGCGGTGTAGATCGTGTTCTCCACGGTGTTGGCGTTGATGCCAAGGCCAACCGTCGCAGCCCCTTGGGGGTCGAAATCGACGATCAGGCAACGGCGGCCGAATTGGCTGAGCGCACCGGCGATATTGATGGAACTGGTGGTTTTGCCGACGCCACCCTTCTGGTTGCACATAGCGATGACCCGTGCCGGGCCGTGGTGTTCCAGCGGCTCGGGAGCGGGGAAGGTTTCATAGTCGCGTCCAAGCAAATCCGTAGGCATAACCTCCACTTTACCAAACCCGCGACATTCGTCGGGGAAATCGGGCACCCCTTGGAAAAACGCCGCTTCATGCGCGACTTCCCGGCGCATCCGTCGGCGGTTCATCGGCGACCTGCCAGTGGTTCATCGGCGATTCGCACGACGCATGCAACACCTGCCACGCCTCGATCGTACTCACCGGCTGCGTTTCGCCGCCATATTCCGAACACCGAAACGCGTCATCGTGCGCGTGGATGCGCGGTGAGATACGTCTCGATGAGATTCTCCGGGCTCACATGCGTGTAGATCTGCGTGGTGGTGACACTCGCATGACCAAGTAGCTCCTGCACGGTGCGCACGTCGGCACCGCCTTGGATGAGATGCGTGGCGAAGGAGTGGCGCAACGTATGCGGATGCAGCTGTTTGCCGATATGCGCCCGCTGCCCGGCCTGGTTCACCACCTCCCACACCGACTGGCGCGACATGCGCCGTCCTCGCTTGTTCAGGAACACCGCTCTGCGTTCGGGCTCCCCGCTTTTCGCGCAACCCTCCAATGTCGACCGCCCCTCACGCAGGTATCGCGCCATCGCCGCGCAGGCGCAGTCCCCCACCGGCACCAGGCGTTGCTTCGAGCCCTTGCCCGTCACCCTGGCCACACGCTCGTCCAAATCGATGTCACCCAGGTCAACGCCCACCGCCTCCGAAACGCGGCATCCGGTGGCATACATGAACTCCAGCAGCGCCTTGTCACGCAACAGCACGGCATTCGGCACATCCATCACGCATCCGGGCGCCGGAACGAGCATGCAATCCAACAGTTTCGCCACTTCGTCAACGGTCAGCACGTCGGGCAACGTGCTCGCACCCTTCGGCGCCTTGACCGCGGCCGACACATCATCGGCTACGGCATGCACGCTGAGCGCGAAACGGTGGAATTCGTGGATGGAGGCGAGACTACGGGCCTTGGAACGGGCGCTTGCACCGTTGGCGTCCAGAAACGCGACGTAATCCTCGACATGCTGTTTGGTGATGCCGTTCGGATCGGTGACGCCGCGGTCGTTCAGCCATGCGCGGTAACGCTTGAGATCGGAATCGTACGCCGCGACCGTCGCCTTGGAAAGTCCCCGCTCCACGTCGATGTGTGCGATGAACTGCGTGTGCAAACGTGCGAGGGCGTCGGTCTTATCCATGCCGACCATTGTATGCGCGTCCGCGCGTATCGGGCGCGTATCGGGCGCGCGCCGTGCGAGGATTCGGGGATTCGCGGGATTCGCGGGATTGCGGAGATCACTGGATTGCGGAGAGCACGGCGGCGCGGCGATTCGGAAAACCGGCCGGAATAACGAAAACCCCGCCATGTGGCGGGGTTCGATGCAGCCTATGCGGCTTCGCTCCTCATTCGACCGGCGATATGCGGTCGGAGGTTCGATCCGCGTGGATCTCAGGCGTTGACCGGAGCGTTCACGTCAGCCGGCAGAGCCTTCTTGGCTTCGGCGACGATGGCCTTGAAGGTCTCCGGGTCGCTCACGGCGAGCTCGGCGAGGGCGCGGCGATCCAGTTCGATGCCGGCCAGCTTGAGGCCCTGGATGAAGCGGTTGTAGGTGATGCCTTCAGCGCGGACAGCGGCGTTGATGCGCTGGATCCACAGCTTGCGGAAGTCGCCCTTGCGAGCCTTGCGGTCGCGGAAGTTGTAGTTAAAGGAGTGGAGCAGCTGTTCCTTGGCCTTGCGGTACAGGCGGGAACGCTGGCCACGGTAGCCGGAGGCCCTTTCGAGAACGACGCGACGCTTCTTGTGGGCATTTACTGCGCGCTTCACACGTGCCATATTTATTCCTTCGCTTTCTTATAAAATCCTAAAAGAATTGTCTCACTTGCTCAGCATGCGGTTGAGCTTCTTGGCCTGCGGACCCGCGAGAACCTGATCGGCCTTCAGCGCACGGCGCTTACGAGCGGACTTGTGCTCAAGGTTGTGGCGCATGGCGCTGCCGGCCTGCATCAGCTTGCCCGAACCGGTGCGGCGGACGCGCTTGGAAGCGGCGGAATTACTTTTCATCTTCGGCATTGCTGCCCTCCTTGTTGGTGTGCTTCTTGCTGGAAGTCTTAGAAATCGAGGCCTGCGCCTCAGCTGCCGCCTGAGCCTGAGCCTCCTGCTTCGCGGCGAGGCGAGCGGCCTGGCGAGCCTGACGTTCGGCGCGGGACTCCGCACCACGACGGCGCTGCTCGGACTGGGTGTGCACCTTCTTGCCCTTAGGCGCAAGCACCATGATGATGTTGCGGCCTTCCTGCTTCGGCTGGGACTCGATGGTGCCGCTCTCCTCCACTTCAGCGGCGAGACGCTGCAGCAGTTCGACGCCGCCGATCGGGCGGGACTGCTCGCGGCCACGCAGCATGATGGTGACCTTGACCTTGTCGCCGCCGTTGAGGAAGCGGGTGACATGACCCTTCTTCACGTCGAAGTCATGGTCATCGATCTTCAAACGGAAGCGGATTTCCTTGACTTCTGCGGTGTTCTGATTGCGGCGAGCTTCACGAGCCTTGATCTTCTCGTTGTACTTGTACTTGCCGTAATCGATGAGCTTGGCAACCGGAGGCTTTGCATTGGGCGCCACCTCGACGAGATCGAGGTTCGCTTCCTTCGCAAGGTTCAGTGCGACCGAGGTCGCGATAACGCCCACCTGCTCGCCCTTAGGGCCGATCAGGCGCACCTGCGAGACGCGAATCTCGTCGTTAATGCGTGGTTCGTCGCTGATGATGACTCCAATCCCTCTATATTCCTTCACGAGGCTCACCTGGAATCACAGCATCGGTTTCACGGCATGCCGAATACCCGTTCATACGCACACGAACGAATCATCGGCCTTATGTTTCTCTTCCATGCATAACGCATGAGGAAACTGCCTTGAACCCGAAACCCTGAAAGGTTCCCAGGTGGGGTCGCCCCGCTTTCTTGATTTCTCAAGCCAAGTGCTCAGTGTACCACCGGCCTTGACAAACGGCATCCCGCGTGTCAGAGGGGGCTTTCGGCACTCGTGAAACGGCTGGCGTGGCGTTCCGGCGTGGCGTTCCGGCATGGCGCTACTTCGTATCGTCCTCACTCTCGGTCTGCTTATCCCAGCAGTTCATGCCGCCCGCGCCACCGCTGTCGCGGAAGACGACGCAATGTTTCTCCCCGTCCGGGGTTTTCAGCGTCACATACCGGTAGCTGGAACTGTCGCTGCCGCCGTACCCGTTGCTGCCGGTATGCCACTTGCCGTCCGTAAGATCGAGCGCCTTGCCGTTGAGCGACGCATGTTTGCCGCCTTTGATCTCGATGGTGCAGCCGCCCACCGACACGCAGGTCGCCATCGCCAACACCACTGCCGCCGCACGCTTCGCCATGCGGGTTCGATCCACACCCTTCATCCAACGTCCCTTCCGCGGCGTCATGCATTCCGCATCAACCCGCATCGATCAACTTGCGTTCGGCAGACCTTGCGGCGCCACCGGCGCCGATCACAAATGCCCTGCGAACCTTTCGCCTCAAAACCGAGCACCACACTAGCAAGGATCCGTCATCGGATGCGTGACCATGACGTTCCTTCACCGTCGCGTCTCAACCGTCCCACCGGTCGATCCGGCTTGAATCGGTCGAATCGGTCGAATCGGTCGAATCGGGAATCCCGCCGATCGGTAGGCCGGTCGGTTAATTAGACTATGTGAGCATGATGAGCATGACTGATATGGCACCGACATGCGTGATCTTCGGAGCCGGCGAATACTACGATGAGACGCCGCTCGTACCGGCGGGCGCGTTCGTGGTGGCCGCCGACGGCGGACTCGACCACACGCGCGAACTGGGCATCGACGCCGACGTGATCGTGGGCGATTTCGATTCGTTGAACGGACGGATGCCGCAAACCGGCGACCGCACGATCGCGCTGCCCCCGGAAAAGGACGACCCGGACATGCTGTCCGCGCTGAAAATCGGCTGGTCGCACGGTGCGCGAACATTCCATATATATGGTGCGCTCGGCGGGCGCGTCGACCATACGATCTCGAACATCCAGCTCACCGCCCTGCTCGCCAGCCACGGCGGCACCGGTTTCCTGCACGGCGACGGCACGATCATCACCGCCATCTGCGACGGCGCGCTCGACTTCCCCGAGAACCATGTGCGCCCCGGGCGCATGGTGTCCGTATTCTCCCATTCCGACATCTCCACCGGCGTGAGCGAAATCGGACTCAAATACGAACTGACCGACGCGGTTATGAGCAGCATCCGCGTCAACGGCGTCAGCAACGAGTTCCTGCACGGCAATCCCGCACGAATCGCCGTCGCCCACGGCACGCTCATCGTCACCTTCCCCATCGAAGCGCCGATTCCCGCCGTGACGAGACTGCACGAGTTCACCGGCGATCTGGGTGCGCTCGACACGTCGGTGTCGGCGGCGCTGCACGACGGCACGCGCTGAGCGACTTGGCAAAAGGACCGATAGTTAAGACCCGACGGAAGAGGCGTAACAAGGCCGAACGATGCACGGAACGACGCACCGGGCGACGCACGGAACGGCATATGAAACACCGTGCGGAGCAATGCGCCCAACCGCAACAAAACGGCGGTGAAACGCCGTGTGTCACGAATCGAAAAATGCGTACGTTCTCATTGCCTGAAGTACAGGTAAGGCATTAGAGTGGAGACGTTGGTAAAACCATGGCTCGGCATGCGCAACGGCATGTCGCGCCTTCCCAAAGGGAGAATTACATGACAGTTAAGATTGGTATCAACGGCTTCGGTCGTATCGGTCGTCTCGCCTTCCGCCGCATCTTCGAGCTGCAGGCTCGTGGCGGCCAGGCTGGCGACATCGAAGTTGCCGCCATCAACGATCTGACCACCCCGGCAACTCTCGCCTACCTGCTGAAGTACGACAGCACCCACGGCACCTTCCGTCACGACGACGGCACGCCGGTCGACGTCAAGGCCACCGAGGATTCCATCATCGTCGACGGCAAGGAATACAAGGTCTACGCCGAGAAGGACGCCAACAACATCCCGTGGGTCAAGAACGACGGTGTCGAGTACGTGCTCGAGTGCACCGGCTTCTACACCTCCGCTGAGAAGTCCCAGGCCCACATCAACGCTGGCGCCAAGAAGGTCCTGATCTCCGCCCCGGCCAAGGATGACACCACCCCGACCGTCGTGTTCGGCGTGAACCACGACATCCTGAAGGCTTCCGACGTGATCGTCTCCGCCGGCTCCTGCACCACCAACTCCATGGCCGCCATGGTCAAGCTGCTGGACGAGAAGTTCGGCATCAAGGCTGGCTTCATGACCACCATCCACGCCTACACCGGCACCCAGATGCTGCTGGACGGCCCGCGTGGCACCAAGACCGGCCGCAACCTGCGCGCTGCCGCCATCAACACCATCGCCCACTCCACCGGCGCTGCCAAGGCTATCGGCAAGGTCGTTCCGTCCGTGAACGGCAAGCTGCAGGGCCACGCTCAGCGTATCCAGGTTCCGGACGGCTCCGTCACCGAGCTGACCACCGTCCTGAACAAGGAGACCACCGCCGACGAGATCAACGAGGCCTTCAAGGAAGCCTTCGCTGATTGCGAGTACTACGGCTACAACGACGAGGGCATCGTGTCCTCCGACATCCTGGGCGACACCCACGGTGGTGTGTTCGATCCGACCCAGACCGACGTCAACACCGTTGACGGCGTGACCCTGGCTCGCACCGTCTCCTTCTACGACAACGAGTACGGCTTCACCTCCAACATGATCCGTACCCTGCTGTACTTCGCCGAGATCTCCGAGTGAACCAGCGCGGAGTGATCCGCGACGATTCGTGAGGAACCGTCTGATATACGACTCTGACGGTCTCAGCTGAAACCCCCGCCCCACTTCGGGCGGGGGTTTTCGTATTGCGTCTGTTTGTGGGCGTGTGGTTTGCGGTTTGCGGCTTGCGGCTTGCATGATGGCGCTTCTCTCGTTTCGTTCCGCTTTCGTTTCCTTCCTGTTCGCCCCTCTCTTTGTCGGATTTCCCGAATCGGTCACGCCGGGTTCTATGATGAGGCACCATGAGCAAGAAAAAGCGCGAGAAGGGTGCGGGTTCCACTCCCGCGACCGTGCAACTGGAACAAGCGGGCGTGGAGTTCAAAACCTACGAATACGAGCATTCGAACGACCACATGGATGACGGCTACGGCATCGAAGCCGCGAAGAAACTCGGTTTCGACGAGCATCAGGTTTTCAAGACGCTGATGGCCGATACGGGTTCGGAGCGCGTGGTGGGCGTTGTGCCCGTGAGCGGTCATATGGATTTGAAGGCGTTGGCCGCGGCGGTCGGCGCGAAGAAGGCGACGATGGCCGACCCGAAGGTCGCGATGCGCGAATCGGGATATGTGGTCGGCGGTATTTCGCCGTTGGGGCAGCGCACGAAGCATAAGACCGTGCTGGATGAGAGCGCGTTGCAGTTCGACGAGATTCTGCTGTCGGGCGGCAAGCGCGGATTCTCCGTGGGGCTCGACCCGCATGATCTGCTGAAAGTGCTGGACGGCATCGCCGCTCCGATCGGCACCTGGTAAACACCAACCGCCCGGCTTCTCTGATTGTAAGCGTAGCCAACCAGAGAAGCCATCCCCAATCGTCTACGCTAATCCCCACCCGGCGCAGCCAACCGGCAACCTCTTCTCCATCTATCTACACTCACAGCCCCCCCCCCAATCCCTATTACCGAAATCAGACAAAAACAGCCCAATTCTGTCCGATTCCGAACAGGGGAGATCCAATTTCTCCGGCCTTCGAATTCCCCATTACCGGAATCAGACAAAAATGGCCTGATTTTGTCTGATTCCGAAGAAGGGGACCTCGAACTCTAGCGGCGGCGGGACAGCGCGGGACACCTAACCGCGGATCAGTGGGCGGCTTGGCGGCGCAATTCCGCGGGCAGCACGAAATGCATGTTCTCCTTGGTGGTCTCCACGGATTCCATCCCCGTGTACCCCATGCCACGCAGCGCCTCGACCACGCCCTCCACATACATTTCCGGAACCGACGCACCCGAGGAAACACCGACCGCTTCAACCCCTTCGAACCAAGCCGGGTCAAGCTCGCTCGCATCATCCACACGATGCGCCACCCCGCACGCTCCGACCCGCGCCGGCGCACCTTCGGCGGCGAAACGCGCATCAAGCCCCTCCTGACCCACTTCCATAAGTCGCACGGAATTGGAGGAATTGGCCGATCCCACGATCACCACGCAATCGGATTTCTCCGCAACCAGCTTGACCGCGGCCTGACGGTTCGACGTCGCATAGCAGATATCGGAGCTGGGCGGCATTTCGATCCAGGGGAAACGCTTTTGCAGCGCGGCGATCGTATCCGCCGTCTCATCCACGCTCAACGTGGTCTGAGTGAGCAGCACCAGCTTGGTTTCCGGCGCAAAATCAAGCTTTGCAACATCGCCGGCATGTTCGATCAGATGGACATGCTCGGGGCTCTCCCCCACCACTCCGACCGCCTCATCGTGGCCAAGATGCCCGATGTACACGATCTCATACCCTTCACGCACGAAGCGCAGCACCTCGCGATGCACCTTGCCGACGAGCGGACACGTCGCGTCGATCACGTTCAGACCGCGACGTTTCGCTTCGTCCTTGACTTGCGGCGACACTCCATGCGCGGAGAACACGACCGGCACGTTCGCTTCGGCCGCGGCGTCGGGGATCTCATCAAGCTCTTCGACGAACACCGCTCCCTGCGATGCCAGTTCCTCGACCACGTGACGATTGTGTACGATCTGACGACGCACGTACACCGGCGGCAGATCGCCGTGATCGCCGTTCTGCGGGACGGATTTCAGAATGGTCTGCACCGTCAGTATCGCCCTGTCCACGCCGGCGCAGAAACCGCGTGGGTCGGCCAGAATAATGCGCTTGCCCATATCATCCGCCTTTCGTCGCGAAAACAACCCCACCAAGCATAGCCGCAAACCCTCGCCCTTGCACACCGCGCCGACCCGCTTAGCGTCAGGCCGCCCAGCGTAGCGATATGGCAACGCTATTCCCCGTCACTTCGAACCTCACGTCACCAAAATCGGACAAAATCAGGCGGATTCTGTCCGATTCCGGTCATGGGAATCCCGACCATGCTCACTCGGCAGCACCACCCCGACTCCCCCCATTACCGAAATCAGACAAAAATGGCCCGATTTTGTCCGATTCCGTTCATAGGAACCCCGAACCCTCATCACCTCACGCCCCCATCACCGAACCCCTCATTACCATAATCAGACAAAATCAGGCGGATTCTGTCCGATTCCGGTCATGGGGATTCCAAAGTCCTCGACCCTTCAACGCCACGAACCCCACGCCACCAAAATCAGACAGAATCGGGGGAATTTTGTCCGATTTCGATCATGGAGATCCCGACCATGCTCACTTGGCAGCACCGCCCCGACTCCCCCATTACCAAAATCAGACAGAATCGGGGGAATTCTGTCCGATTTCGATCATGGGGATTCCAAATCTCATGTCACCAAAATCAGACAAAATCAGGCGGATTTTGTCTGATTTCGATCATGGGGATCCGAACTTTAGCGGTGACCAACACCAACACCACCAACAACACCACCAACAACACCACCGTTTTTACTAGAAACGGGGCGGCACCGATTCCCCGCGCTACACTAGGTAGTGACGGCAACGGTTGTTAACGGTAACAAACCCGCAATTCCAACCGTTGCGCATCGGACCATCAGATACATCGAACACTATGGGAGTGTGAACAATGGCACAGCATCTTTCTCCTCGTACCGGTCAGCAGTACTCGATCGCATGCGGCGATTGGAAGGCCGTCGTCACCGAATTGGGCGGCACCCTGCGCGAGCTCACCTACCGCGGCCGCAACGTCATCGTCCCGCTCGGCCCCGATGACCCGGTCACTTGCTGCCAAGGCCAGATGCTCGTTCCGTTCCCGAACCGCATCGAGGCCGGCACCTACACCTTCGAAGGCGTCACCTACGAGCTGCCCATCGACGAGCATGACCGCAACAACGCCATCCACGGCTACGGCTACCGCTCGTTCTGGAAGCTCGAATCGCTCACCGAAACCTCCGTCACCCAGTCCTGGCGCGTGCCGTACCTGCTGGGCTACCCCTTCGACGTCACGGTGAGCGCAACGCACGAACTCACCGAAGAGGGCATGAAGGTCACCATCAGCGCCACCAACAACGGCGACATCGACGCCCCGTGGGCGCTGGCGCTCCACCCGTGGCTGGATAACGGCTTCAACGGCTACGGCGACGAAATCGACGGCCATAACGCGCAGTGCACGCTGCAGGTTCCGGCGAACACGCACGTCACCGTGAACGAGAACCTCATCCCGACCGGCACCGAACCGGTTGACGGCACCAAGTACGATCTGCGCAAGCCGACGCTGCTGACCAACCAGCCGTTCGACGACGCCTGGACGGATGTCGAGCATGACGAGTCCGGCAGGACCACCGCCACGTTCACCCGTCCGGACGGTCTGATCATCACCGTGGGCGGCGACGAGACCATCACTTCCTTCCAAGTGTGCACCGGCACCGGCTTCCCCGCCGAGAAGCACCCGGCCGGCACCGCCGTGGAGCCGCAGACCGCCTACGCGAACGCCTTCAACACCGGCAACGAGCTCATCGTCATCAAGCCGGGCGAGACCAGCACCACCGCGATTTATCTCGGCGCGGAACTGGCCTGATTCGCAAGGCCGCAAGCCGCGCTGCGACTGGATAATGAAACGGGCATTTGCCAAGGTCTTTCGGTCATGGCATAATGCCTAAGGCTTATTTTTATTACTGAAAAGGAGTCCAATCATGGGCATGCGTGGACGTAAGCGCAAGGATCGTCGTAAGAAGGCCGCCAACCACGGCAAGCGCCCGAACGCCTGATCCTGTCGAATAGACGTAGAAACCCTCCCGAATCTTCCGGTTCGGGAGGGTTTCGTTTTATCCGATGGTCTTATCTGAGGGTCTTATCCGATGAGCATCCGAGGATTTCGGCGGTTCATCCTGACCGGCACAGTCAGGCGTGACCGACACGGTCAAGCGCGATCCGGGGTTCGACGGCTCGAAGGTTCGATGATTCGACGGCTCAACGGCTCAACGGCTCGACTCCCCATCCCCGCAACCTCTACTCGTCTTCCTCCTCGCAGCAGTGGTCAAGCGTGGCTCGCAACCGCGCCAACAGGCAGGCGGGTGCCACTTCCGGTCTCAGATAGCTGCGCAGCGCGGCGATCATCGCACGTTCATGCACGTCGCAGCAGGATGCCGGATCGAAGTACTCGCCCAGGGGAGCCGCGGGAGCCATGGGAGCCGCGGAGGCCGTGGTGGTTGTGGTGGTGATATGCACTTCCGTATGCCTCACCACACCATCCGCACCGGCGCGGGTGATGGAAATATGGCGTTCGATGGCGGCGGGCCGTCTGTCGCTCGGCACGTCGCCTGACGCTTCGCTTCGCTGGGGCGATTCGCAACAACAACACATGATAGTTCTCTCTCCTATTTACTCGTATTATCGTTGTCCGACCGCGGATTGTCACTGGTCTTTGCGCATAGTGAACCTTTCGGCCCGCCGGTCTTGCGGTCAAGGTACCCACGCTCCTTCGCGTAGGCTGCCAGCTCATGTTTGAGCTGGGTGCGGGCTCGATTCAAACGGCTCATCACCGTACCGATTTTCACCCCCTGTTCCTCGGCCACCTGGCTGTATGATTTGCCGTCGATCGCGGCGTCGATGAACACCTGCCGGCGTTCCGGCGACAGTTTCGCGAGCGCGGCCATGATCTCTTCGGGCGCGAACGCGTCCAGGTATTCCTCTTCGGCGGATTTCAGCCCGTCCGAGGAGTGTTCCGAAGCGGAGTAGATGTCCCAGTCGTCGTATTCGCCGGAGGAGTCGTTGGCGCGTTGCGGGCGGCGCTTGGCTTTGGCGTATTGGTTGAAGTAGGCGTTGCGTTCGATGGTGGTCATCCATGCTTCGAAGTTCGTGCCCTGTTTGAAGGAGTCGAAGGCTTTGAATCCCCGTTCGAAGGTGTCTTGCACCAGATCCTGCGCGTCATCCGGATTATTGGTCAGCTTCATCGCCTGACGATACAGCGCGTTGACCGCGGGCATGGCGAGCCGTTCGAAGCGCTCTCGCTTCTGCGTCAGAGTTTCGCCGTCATCATTCGTCACGAGCACCATTGTAATCCCCAGTTTTTTGTCAGGCTTGCTCAGCACAATGGGGGTCGGGAAAAAGACTTGGGAAAGGACCCAACATGACGCTGACACTGGCTTCCGCCGCTTCGCTTCTCTCACAGCATAATCTTCTGAGAGAGGTGATTCATGGCGACAACTGGCAACTCGACGCCTCGGGTATCGACGGCGCGGACACGCCTTTCGAAAAACTCACGTATGACACGCGCGAGATCGCTCCCGGCACGCTGCTGGTCTGCAAGGGCAGATTCAAGCCGGAATTCCTCGATGGTACGGAGGAGAAGGGACTCGCCGCCTATGTCGCGGAAACCGACATGTCGGAGCATACCGACCGTCCGGGCCTCATCGTCAACGACGCACGCAAAGCCCTGAGCCTGCTCGCCGCCGAATTCTATGGTCACCCGGAACGCGAGCTCACGCTGGTGGGCATCACCGGCACCAAAGGCAAAACCACCACGGCCTATTTCACGCAGGCCATCCTCAACGCCTACAGCGACGGCCGCTGCGCCCTGTTCTCCTCCGTGGACAACTGCCTTGACGGCCACACCTACGCCGAATCGGATCTCACCACGCCCGAATCGCTGGACGCGCTGCGCATGATGCGCGAAGCCGTGGATAACGGCATGACATACCTGGTGATGGAGGTCAGCTCGCAGGCGTACAAGGTGCAGCGCGTGTATGGCCTCACTTTCGATGTGGGCGCGTTCCTCAACATCACCCCGGACCATATCAGCCCCATCGAGCATCCGACGCTTGAGGATTACCTGTATTGCAAGCGCCAGCTCATCGCCAACTGCCGCAAGCTCGTGCTCGGTTCCGACTGCAAGCATATCGGTCTGCTGCGCGAGGACGCCGCCGCGCATAACGTGCCGGTCAGCGAATTCTCGGTGTTCGACGATCTGGAGGATCATTACGATCCGGAGCATTTGGAGGATCTTCCCGCCACCTGCGCCTGGGCGGTCGATTACACGCACCGCGCCTACCATATGCATTTGGATGGCGTGGATCTGGGTGAGTACACGCTTGATTTGGACGGCGATTTCAACTATCGGAACGCGCTGGCGGCCGTCACCATCGCCCATGCCGCGGGCGTGCCCATCGACAGCGAAGCGATGCATGCCATGGAGCACACCAAGGTGCCCGGCCGCATGATGCAGTATTACGACGAGGGCACGGAAACCGTCGCCATCGTCGATTACGCGCACAACTACGATTCCGTGGTCAAACTGCTTGACTATGTCGACGTGCGGTACGGCGATGAATGCCCGGGCATCACCTTGGTCACCGGTTCGGCGGGCAACAAGGCGCTTGATCGCCGTGAGGGCATCGTCAAGGCCGCGCAGGACCGCATCCAACGTTTCGTGTTCACCGCCGAAGACACCGACACCGAACCGTATGAGGATATCTGCCGTGATATGGCGGATTGCATCACCAATGACCGGGTGGAGTCCTACACGATCATCGACCGCACCAAGGCCATCGAATTCGCGGTGGAAAAGGCACGCACCGACGTCGACGGTTTCGACGTGGTGCTGATCATCGGCAAGGGCCATGAGCGTTGGATCAAGGATCTCAACAAGCATGTGCCGTACGAAGGTGATGATTGTGTAGTGGAGCGTACGCTGCTGTAAACGCTGGGGTACGATGGTGGGGATTCTGTTCCCCCAAGGAAAGTCGAAGCGTTTCCCCTATGGCATTCACGAACGCATCGTTCACCCTGACCAGTGCGGTCGAACTGCTCAAACGGCATCATCTGCTCCGTGAGATCATCACGCCCGAACGCTGGACCATCAGCGCGGAGGGCCTTCCCGGAGCGGATGCGCCGATCCCCGCCATCACCTACGACACCCGCGATGTGACGCCGGGGTCGTTGCTGTTCGTCAAGGGCCGATTCAAGCCTGAATTCATGGATGGCATCGATGAACGCGGCCTGGCCGTCTACGTTTCCGAAACCGAGTTTTCGGATCGCACGTCGGCGGTCGGCCTCATCGTCGAGGATGCCCCGAAGGCCATGGCCCTGCTCTCGCTCGAATTCTACGGCCGCCCCGACAGGCAATTGAAGATGGTGGGCATCACCGGCACCAAGGGCAAAACCACCACCAACTATTTCACCCATGCGATCCTCAACGCGTATTCGCATGGCCGCGCCGCAATCACCAGTTCCATCGCCTGCTGCCTGGACGGCAGCACTTGGATTCCATCCAAACTCACCACGCCGGTCTCGTTGGACTTGGCGCGCATGATGCGCGAAGCCGTGGATAACGGCATGGAATATTTCGTCATGGAGGTCAGCTCGCAGGCCTATAAGGTCAACCGCGTCTATGATCTGACCTTCGACGCCGGGGCATTCCTCAACATCTCCCCCGACCACATCAGCCCCATCGAGCATCCGACGTTCGAGGATTACCTGCATTGCAAACGGCAGATCATCGCCCACAGCCGCAGGTTCGTGCTCGGCGCCGACTGCGACCATGCCGATCTGCTGCGCGAGGATGCCGCCGCGCACAACGTGCCGGTGTTCTCGTTCGCGCTCCACGACGATACGGAGGGCAAGCGCACCGCCGCCGATCTCACCGTCTCCCCCACTGCGGAAACGAAAACGGGCATCACCGTCTCCTGCGCTGGCGAAACGCGCACGTTCACTTTGGATATGCTCGGCGAATTCAACTTCCTGAATGCCGCGGCCGCCATCGCCCTGGCCGTCAACGCTGGCGTACCGTTCGACGATGACGCCATGAAGGCCATCGAATCCGTGCAGGTCCCCGGCCATATGGAACGGTTCACGGGCGGAGAGAATCTGCTGGTGTTCGTGGATTTCGCGCACAACTACCTGTCCACCAAGGCGCTGGTGGATGAGATGATGCGCGTGTACGGCGAGCGCGACCCGCGTATCACCGTGGTCGCCGGTTCCACCGGTGGCAAGGCCATCGATCGGCGTGAGGGTATCGTCAAGGGTGCGCTCGGCCGGGCCGAATCGTTCGTGTTCACGACGGATGACCCGAATTTCGAGGATCCGCAGACAATCTGCGAGCAGATGGCCTCGTATGTGACGGATGATGCGCAGGTGCGGATCATCACCGACCGTGAGCGGGCCATCGTCACCGCGATCGGCGAGGCGCGCGAGCACGCGGACCGGTTCAACATCGTTCTCGTGATCGGCAAAGGCCATGAACGCCGCAACATCATCAACGGTGCGGCCGTGCCTTG
Source organism: Bifidobacterium pongonis (assembly GCF_019331805.1). Classification (GTDB taxonomy): domain Bacteria; phylum Actinomycetota; class Actinomycetes; order Actinomycetales; family Bifidobacteriaceae; genus Bifidobacterium; species Bifidobacterium pongonis. Next base: position 24,209 of record NZ_JAHBBE010000004.1, on the reverse strand, counting down.
GCCCGGCGACGCGACCATCGTGCGCCGTGAGCTGGGCGACGGCCCGGCAGGGGGCGAAACGGCGTAACTCGCCATGCCTTACAAAGTCCATCGCCCCGTTCTACACTGTTACCGGCATACGCGAAGAACATACTGAGCAGACCCGGAAAACATGGGCTTACCGCCCGTTTCCGACCTATCACATCAGACACCGCAAGCTAAAGAAGACCAAAGCATGATTACACTCGAACCCATCACATTGGCCGACATGGAGAAGGAAACCTCCGAGGCCGGCATCACCCTTCCCATCGAACAGACCGAAGTGTGGGCCAACTATCAGGCCGGTATCAACGGACGTACCCCCGCCGGCGCATACCGTATCCTGCGTGACGGGACCGCCGTGGCCTACCTGTCCTTCATCGATATGGAAACCCACGGGTACCACTATCTGCGCTCGCTGCATGGCCCGGTCTGGCTGGCCAAGCCCAATGAGGCCGAAGAGCTGGAGGTCATCGAAGCGATCCGCGACTATATCAAGGAGCATGACAAGAAGCAGGCGTTCCTGCGCATCGACACCTGGTATGAGAACGGAACCGTGCCGGTGCTGTCGACCGTGCCGTATGACCGTACCGTGGTGATCGACGTGACCGGCGGCGACGAGGAGATCCTGGCTCGTATGAAGCGCCGTGGCAGGCGTGACGTGCGCAAGTCGCTGCGCGAGTGCCCCGCCGAGGTGGCCGACGAGACCGCACAGGCCACGGCTGATTTCTCCGAATACTATGACGTCATGGTGGAGACCGGCGAGCGCGATGGTTTCACCCCCGCTCCCATGAGCGATTATTCCGATATGATCAACGCGCTCGGCCCCGATCATTGCCGCGTGTTCGCCGCGCGAGTCGACGGACGTGTGGACGCATGGTCCATCGTCACGGTCAACGGCACGCATGCGGTGCGCTACTATGCGGGCATGCGCACCGAGGCGATGCGTATGCATATCACCGATAAGCTGGCGTACACCGAGTGCTGCATTCTGGGCGCTCAGGGCATCACCGCATACGATCTGATGGGTATCGGATCCGATTTCGCTCCCAGCCTCAACGGCCTGAACGCGTTCAAGACCAAGTTCACGGAAGAGGTCACGCCGGTTGCGGCAGGCCGTGATGTGCCGATCAAGAAGGCGTTCTACAGCACGCTGACCATGGTGCAGTCCGCCCGCAAGCATCTTCGCCACTGATCGGGCGGAAGGCCGAGACCGAACCCGCGATCGGCGGCATGGGCGTGACGGATCCGTCACATGGCATCACGTCTCCCCATACCGCCGATCGCGAAGCACACGGCTCCGCGCATCAGCCAGCAACGCTAAACCGCACCCAAAAACCGCGCTGCGACACGCACATAACGCGCACATCCCGCGCGTATCATTCCTTTCATTCCATCGCACACATCCGCCAATCGAGGTTCGAACAGTGAATCAGCAATCATCCCCTTCCACGACAGACTCCCCCAACGGCACCGCGTTCCTGCCGGTGCTGCTCGGCACCGGCGCCAACGCCTATGGTCTGGCGCGAGGCTTCTTCCGTGAATTCGGCGTGAAGTCCCTGGCTGTCGGCCCGGCAGTCCTGCTGCAATGCCGGAACTCCAAGTATGTGGACACCAGGCTCATCCCCGATCTGGCCGAAGACGAGCATTTCGTCCCGGAACTTACGAAGCTGGCGAAGGAGCTTAAGGCAGCCGACCCGAACCGTCAGCTGCTCATCGTCGCCTGCGGCGACACCACCGCGGCACTGCTCGCCCACCACCGCGATGCCATCGCGGAACACTACCTGACCGCTTCCGTCGACGGCGCGACGCTCGACCGTGCGGTGGACAAGGTCGAATTCTGGAAGCTGTGCGAGGAAGCGGAAGTGAACACCCCGGCCACCGCCGCATACACCTATGAGGATCACCGCAACGGCACGCCGGTCCCCGAACCGGGCGAATTCCCGCTGGAACTCAAGGCCGCCGATTCCGTGCAGTATCTTGATGTCCAGTTCGAGGGCCGTAAGAAGGCCTACACTATCCACAGCCGTGAGGAACTCAACACCGTGGCCCGCAAGATCTACGAGGCCGGTTACCGTGGCGATCTGGTCATCCAGGAGTTCATTCCGGGCGACGATACGGAAATGCGCACGCTGAACGCCTACGTCAACATGGACGGCAGCATCGCCATGATGTGCATGGGCAATCCGATCATGGAGGAGTATGCTCCGAGCCGTATCGGCAACTACGCCGCGATCCTTTCCGAAGGCGACAGCGAAGTGTACCGCCAGTGCGCGAAGCTGCTGAAAACCCTCGGTTACACCGGGTTTGCCAATTTCGACATCAAGCGCGATCCGCGCGACGGCAGCTACCGGTTCTTCGAACTCAACCCGCGCCCGGGTGGAAGCAGCGATTTCACCACCTGCTCCGGCTACAATCTCGCCGCGTACATCGGCCGCGATCTGGTGCAGCATCGCCATGCGGACACCGAGCTGTGCTTCGATTCCCACCTGTGGATGGAAGTGCCGCCGAAGGTGTTCCGCAAGTACGCGCCGGAAGGCCCCGTCAAGAACAAGGCCCTGGAGCTGCTCGACAAGGGAGAGTGGAGCCGTTCCGCCCATGACCGTGACGACCGTAATTTCAAGAGATCCTTCGAATTGCTGCGTTGGCAGCGTGCCATCAGCCGTGATTTCGCGAAGTACACGCCCGAACGGTAACATCGTTCCTATACGATTCGAACTCGTCACCCATTCCTATTCGATTCATTCCTGATATTTAAGGAGAACAATACCGATATGTGCGGTATCGCTGGTTTCGTCAACGACGATCCGATCGACGTCAAATGCCCGGTTCTCAAGCGCATGACCGATATCATCGCGCATCGCGGACCCGACGATGAGGGCAAATACGTGGACGAGCATGTGGCGATGGGCCACCGTCGTCTGAGCATCATCGATCTTGAAGGCGGCAAGCAGCCCATCCTCAATGAGGATGGAAGCATGATCATCACCTTCAACGGCGAGATCTACAATTATCAGCCCCTCCGCGAGGAGCTCATCAAGGCCGGCCACACGTTCACCACGAACGGCGACACCGAAGTGCTGCTGCACGGTTACGAGGAGTGGGGTCCGAAGCTGCTCGACAGGCTGCGCGGCATGTTCGCCTTCGTGATCTGGGATAAGAACAAGCAGGAGATGTTCGGCGCACGTGACCAGTTCGGCATCAAGCCGTTCTACTACGCGCAGATGAACGGCACCTTCATGTACGCCTCCGAGATCAAGGCCCTGCTGCAGCACCCCGATTTCGTCAAGGAATTCAACCCCGACCCGCTGCGCGCCTACCTGACCGTCCAGTACAACTGCACGAATCAGAGCTTCTTCAAGGGCGTGTTCCAGCTGCCGCCGGCGCACTGGTTCATCTACCGCGAAGGCAAGATGGAAACCCACCAGTATTGGGATCCGCGCCAGCGCGAATCGCGTCAGAGCCTCAAGGAAACCGTCGACGCGATCGATAAGGCCGTCATGGAATCCGTCGAAGCGCACAAGATCGCCGATGTCGAGGTCGGTTCCTTCCTGTCCGCGGGCGTCGATTCCAGCTACGTCGCCTCCGTGGCCCGCCCCGACCACACCTATTCCGTCGGCTTCGGCACCGGCCCGTTCAACGAGGCCAAGCAGGCCAAGGAACTCTCGGAGATGATCAAGCTCAACAACGAGTCCAAGATCGTCTCCCCCGACGAGGCGTTCACCTACTTCCGCCGCATCCAGTGGCATTTGGACGAACCCGACGGCAACCCGTCGTGCGTGCCACTGTTCTTCCTCTCCCAGCTGGCCGGCAGCCAGGTCCATGTGGTGATGAGCGGCGAGGGCGCGGATGAGCTGTTCGCCGGTTACCAGCCGTACGGCTTCTACACGAAGTCGAAGATCATCCGTTTCGTCACGCAGATGCTGGAGAAGCTGCCGCGCCGCGCACGCACGTCGCTGGCTCATTTCATCTGGAACCGTAAGGATTTCCACGGCAAGCTGCACATGTACCTGCACTTGGCTCCCCCGGAGGAGTGCTTCTACGGCTGCAGCCGCGTCATGACCGAAGATGAGGCCGATCATCTGCTCAACCCGGAGTTCCACAAGGGCACCAGCCAGTGGGATCCCGTCCTCAAGCTGTACAAGTCGCCCACCATCCAGAACGTGAGCGATATCAAGAAGAAGCAGTACGTCGACATGCATCAGGGCATGGTGAAGGACATTCTGCTCAAGGCCGATAAGATGTCGATGGCGAATTCGCTGGAGCTGCGCGTGCCGATCCTCGACCGTGAGGTGATGAAGGTCGCGGAGACCGTGCCGACCAAGTACCTGATCAACTGGCATAACAGCAAGTACGCGTTCCGCGAGGCGGCGGCCCGCCACCTGCCCGAGGAATGGTACAACCGCGAGAAGATGGGCTTCCCCGTGCCGATCAAGAACTGGCTGAGAGAGGAGCCTTACTACCGTCTGGTGCGTTCCGTGTTCGAACAGGATTACGTCACCAAGTTCTTCGACCGCGACGCGCTGCTGAAGATGATCGACGACAACTACGCGAACAAGAACAACGCACGCCGCAAGATCTGGACGGTGTATTCCTTCCTGGTGTGGTACGACATCTTCTTCAACCATAACGGCGAGAAGCCCGATCTGACTCCCGTCTCCAAATGATTCGGGGCTGAACCGGCGCTGATTCGGAGGCAGACCGGTAATGAACCGGCCGTGGGCCGGCATACATTCGGCAGGCGGCCGGGGCCATGTGATGTTCAGTCCGTTCAATCGCATGGCCCCGGCCGGAATTCCAAGCAAGGGGAAATCATGAAACGACCGTTCTTCGCCGTGCTCGGCGGCATGGGCACGCTGGCCACGGAAAGCTACGTGCGTTTGGTCGACGCGGCCACGCACGCGCACAGCGATCAGGAGTATCTGGATTACGTCGTGTTCAACGACGCGTCCGTGCCCGACCGTACCGCGTTCATCATCGGCGAATCGGATAACGACCCGTTCCCCGTGATCGCGGACGATATCGAGAAGGCCACGGCGATGGGTGCGAGCTTCATCGTGTTGACCTGCAACACCGCCCACTATTTCTTCGACCGTTTCCAGGCGCTCACCGACGTGCCGATCCTGCATATGCCACGTGAGGCCGTCAAGCGACTGTCGAAATCGTACCCCGCCGGTTCGGCCACGCGCGTCGGATTCCTCGGCACGGTGGGTTCGCGCGCTTCGGGCGTGTACAAGCATGCCGTGGAGGAGGCCGGGTACACGTTCGTGGAACCGGATGATGCCTTGCAGGAGCACATCACCTCGCTGATCTACGACGATGTGAAGGGTACCGGCGAGCTGAATCTCGCCCGCTACGAATCCGTGCTCCGCGACATGCTCGACCCGGCTGGCCCGTGCGCGTGCGATGCGCTGATCCTTGGCTGCACCGAGCTCAGCGTGCTCAACGAGGCGTTCCCGCTCCCCCAGCTGCCGGTCATCGACGCGCAGGCAGTGCTGGTGGATGTGACCGTCGAACGTGCCAAGGCCTTGCGCGGCTGAAGGTTCGGCGGCTTACGCTGAACGCACTGAACGTGCCGAACGCACCGAACGGCTAGCGTTTCGACACGAACCAGCGCACACCTGCGTACATAACACGCATACAACACGCATATAACAGGAAAACGGGAGTCGGACTCAATGCCCCGGCTCCCGTTTTCGTTGGAATGACGCGGCTTAGGTCACTCCTCGATTGCTTCGACGTCCTCGCCGTCACCGGTGTCGGCATCGGCATCGAAATCGGCATCCGCATCATCGCGGGCATCCGGCTCCACCGTTGCCTGATGGATGCTCATGGCCTTCTGCATGACAGGGCTCGCATGTTCCTTCAGCATGGCACGCGCGTCACCGGCGGTGACGAAGCTGCCGCAGATGAGCACGCCGTGGCCGTACCCCACGCCGAGTTCATCATCCGCGTCCACCAGGTTGACGGCGGTCTGGATGGCGTCGGGCAGGTTCGGCTCCTTGATCACACGGTCGGCGCCGAACACGTCGATGGCGATCTTCTCCAGTTCGTCGGCCGGCATGACGCGGTCGCGCCACGAGTTCTCGGTCACCACGATCTGGCTGAGCACCGGCTCCAGAATGCCCAGATACTGTTCGACCTGCTTGTCGGCCATCATGGCCACCACGCCGACCAGCTGCTCGAAGTTGTAGTTCTCCTCAAGCGCCGCACGCAGCGATTCGGCGGCGTTGATGTTATGCCCGCCGTCAAGGATGATGGTCGGCGAAGTGCGGATCTGCTCGATGCGCCCGGGGATCTTGACGCCGCTCAACGCTTCGGCGACCAGATCGCCGTCCAACGCGCCCGACGTGGGGATCACGGCCTCGCAGGCGGCGAGCGCGGCGAGCGCGTTATGCGCCTGATGTTCGCCGAATTTGGCGATGGGCACTTCGGTGTAGGTGCCGAGCGGCGTGGACAGGGTGGCGACCTGGCCGCCGACTGCGGGCATGCGTTCCACGACCTCCATCTCGTAACCGTCGCGTACCAGCTTGGCGTGGTTGCGTTCCGCGGCCTCCTCGATGATCGGCATAACCGCTTCCTCGTGCGGCTGACGCCCGATGATCGCGGTGCAGCCGGGCTTGATGATGCCGACCTTCTCCTGCGCGATGTCTTCGACGCTGTCGCCCAGCCACTTCATGTGGTCCATGTCGATCGGTCCGATGATCGCCGCGTCGGCGTTCAGCACGTTCGTGGCGTCCCATGCGCCGCCCATGCCGACTTCGACGACCGCGACGTCGACCGGCGCGTCGGCGAACTTCCAGATCGCCATGGCGGTGAGCACTTCGAAGAAGCTCATGCGCGGCTTGCCCTGCTCCTCCATCTTGGCGTCCACCAGATTGACGTAGTCCTTGATCTGGTCCCATGCGTCGATGAAGTCGTCGTCGCTCAGCTCCTGGCCGTCGATGGCGATACGCTCGTTCACCTTCTCCAGGTGCGGCGAGGTGTACAGGCCGGTGCGCAGACCGTATGCGCGGCAGATGGCTTCGGCCATGCGCGCGGTGGAGCCCTTGCCGTTGGTGCCGGTGACGTGGATCACGCGGAAGGATTCCTCCGGATGGCCCAGCACGTCCAGCATGAGGTTCATGCGGTCAAGGTCAAGATTGGTGGTGTTGTGTTCCGGCGGGCGGCTCATGATGTCGCGTTCCACATCGTGGATGGATTCGCCGTTTCTGTTCGGATGCTCGAATGACATGACTTCCTCTCGATACGTACAGATATGTACAACCTGCACAACCGATACGTACAAACCTCTCATATTCTATTGCACGCCCCGATGTACGGTTCGCAGCGTTCCGGATACCCCGCCCGGATATCCTCGCCACGGATCGCGCCGCCCGGTAGCCCTACAGGAAACCCCATAGGAAACCCCATAGGAAACACGGTGTGCGCGGGCCGCGCGTGGACTACGATGGGACGATGGTGTGATGGCGTGGCCAGAGGCCTTGTGCGGGCCGTTTGGAGCCGCGGAACCATCGAATCAGGAATCAATGAGCCAAGGAGCAGACATGGGTGAAGTAATCACCGATAAGGACAAGGAATACGAGGCGGCGGAACAGGCCGCCGCGCCGGGCAACGATCAGGCCATGGGAGACCGCGTGAACAACCGTTCGCTGCGCCCGAATTCCGACGCGTTCCGCGAGTTCATGAAGTCCGGTTGGGCCGATGAGGACCCGGATATCGAACCGTTGGAATCCTCCAAGTTCACCCCGGCCCGCCGTGCGGCGCTGGGCAAGGCGTTCGAGGGCGAGCGTCTGGTGATCCCGGCAGGCCAGCCGAAGGTGCGCAACAACGATTGCGATTACATGTTCCGCCCGGACACCACGTTCGCGTATTACACGGGTCTGGGCACCGATTATGAGGCGGGTGCCGTGCTCGTGCTCAACCCCGTCGACCCGGATTCGCCGGAGGCGAAGGCCGGTCAGACCCACGTACCGGAACTGTTCGTCGCGCCTCGCGCCGACAATTCCACCGCCGACTTCTTCATGAACCCGCATTACGGCGAATACTGGGTCGGCCCGCGTGCCGGCCTGGTCGAAATGCAGGCGATGACCGGTATCGAAACGCATGACATCGCGCAGCTGGCCGACGCGCTGAGCAAGGATGTCGGCACCGAGGCCGGTGCCGTGCGCGTGCGTGTCGTGAGTGAAACCGATCCGCAGATCACCGCGCTGGTGAACGATGTGCGCAAGGCCAACGGCTTCGCCGATCCGGATCGCAATGCCGCCGACGACGACAAGCTGCGCGAGTTCACTTCCGAGGCCCGCATGTGCAAGGACGCCTACGAGGTGGGCGAGATGCGCAAGACGATCAGCGCCACCAAGGCCGGTTTCGACCGTCTGCTTTCCAAGCTGCCGTCCGCGCTTGACAAGCCGCGCAGCGAGCGCATTCTGGAGGGCGCGTTCAACTCCGTGTCCCGCGAGCTGGGCAACGCGGTGGGCTACGATTCGATCGTCGCTTCCGGACCGCACGCCCCGATCCTGCACTGGATGCGCAACACGGGCGTGGTGCGCAACGGCGATCTGCTGCTGGTGGACGCCGGCGTGGAGGTCGATTCGCTGTACACCGCCGACATCACCCGCACGTTCCCGACGAACGGCAAGTTCACCGATTTGCAGAAGCGCCTGTACCAGGCGGTGCTCGACTCGCAGCAGGCCGGTTTCGAGGCCGCGAAGGTGGGTGCCACGTATTGCGATATCCATCATGCCTGCATGCGCGTGATCGCCGAGCGTCTGCACGAGTGGGGTCTGCTGCCGGTGAGCGTCGAGGAGTCCCTCTCCCCCGAAGGCCAGCAGCATCGCCGTTGGCTCGCCTGCGGTGTGGCGCACCATCTGGGTCTTGACGTGCACGATTGCGCGCAGGCCCGCTTCGAGGCGTATCAGGGTGCGCAGATCCGCCCGGGCATGATCTTCACCATCGAGCCCGGCCTGTACTTCCGCGAGGACGATATGCTCATTCCGCCGGAGTACCGTGGCATCGGCATTCGCATCGAGGACGACGTGCTCATGACCGAGGATGGCCCGGAATGGCTGTCCGCCGGTATTCCGAAGCAGATCGACGACGTGGAGGCCTGGATGGCCGAACGTGCCCGCGCGTGATCGGTTGATCGACTGATCGGTTGATCGGTTGATCGGTTGACGAGGAGCTGAGAGGAGCTGGCATGGCGACACCGCAATTCGTACTGGATCTCAGGGAAAAGATCGGCCACGATCTTCTGTGGCTGATGGGCGTGACCGCGCTGGCGCGCGACGATCAGGGCCGTATTCTGCTGGGCCGGCGTTCCGACAACGGCAAGTGGGCGCTGATCAGCGGCATCAACGAGCCGGGCGAGCAGCCCGCCGATACGGTGGCACGCGAGGTCAAGGAGGAGACGGGCGTCGACGTGATCGTCACCGATCTGGTGTCCGTCATTTCGGATTCGCGCGTCGTCACCTATATGAACGGCGATATCACGCAGTACATGGATCATTCGTTCCTGTGCGAGCTGAAGCCGGGCGGCAATGCGGAACCGTTCGTCGGCGACGATGAGAGTCTGGAGGTCGGCTGGTTCGACTGGGATGATCTGCCGGAGCCGATGACGGCGAGCAGTGTGGAACGGCTCGCGTTGTTCCGCCGCTATCTTGACGCCAAGGCGCAGGGCGACGCGCACGCGCTGTTCAAGTTCGACGGGACGGTGTTGTAGCAGCCGCTGCGGTTGCCGCTGGTCGCGCCGAGCATATGCGCCGAGTGCGTGGTGCCGAGCAGTACCAAGCGATACCGAGTGATGTCGAGCATGTTTTGCGATGAGCCCGGTGGGGAATTCCCCGCCGGGCTCATCTCGTATCGGCACGTTGGGCAATGGCGGATTCCCGCGCCTGCGAGCGCGACACGCCGTATTCTCCACACGTTTGCCGCTATTTATTAACAGTGTTAATATCTTAACCAAGTTCAGATACGGTTCGACGATGAACGACCACGACGCAAGGAGGTGTCAACCATGAACACAGCGAACCCCAACACCGCATCACAGGCGGGAGTCGCGGAAACCAACCGGTCACGAGTCATGCAACACCTCTACCATCACGGCACCAGCTCACGCGCGCAAATCGCCAAAGCACTCGGTCTCACCCCGGCCGCCATCACCAAAATCACCGCACAGCTCATCGAAGCCAACGCCATCGAAGAAACCGGCGGCATCGAAGGCGCGAAAAACCGCCGCTCCATCGGCCTCGCACTCGACACCACCCGCTTCCACGTCATCGGCGTCAAATTCGCACGCTCCCTCGTACAAATCGGCGTCTTCGACCTCGCCGGGCACGCATCCAGCCTCACCGCACTCCCCTACGTGTCCAACGAAACCATCACCGAAACCATCGCCACCGTGCACAGCACCATCAGCCAACTGCTCGACAGCGACCCCACCATCCTCGCCATCGGCATGGCCGTCCCCGGCCCCTACCTGCGCGGCATCGGCCACACCGCGGTCGTCTCCTCCATGCAAGGCTGGCGCGCGGTCAACTTCATCACCGAATTCGCCGGCAGCTTCCGCGTACCCGTCCTCATCGAACAGGACGCCCGCGCCGGCGTACTCGCCAACTACCTGTTCGACCCCGAAACCGAAACCGGCAACGCCAACCTCGCCTACTACCTCGTAGGCGAAGGCGTAGGCCTGGGCGTCATCGACAACGGTCGAATCATCAACGGTGAACTCGGCACCGCAACCGAAATCGGCCACGTCTCCATCGACGTGAACGGCAAACCCTGCGACTGCGGCAACATCGGCTGCCTGGAACGCTACTGCTCCACCCCCGCCATCCACCAGATGATCATCGACGAAGGCACGCTCATCCCCGGCGCGGCCGCCATGAGCCACACCGAAGCATGCCGCGAACTGTTCAAACTCGCGAACAACGGCAACGAAACCGCGCTCGCCATGATCCGCACCATCGGCAAATACGTCGGCTACGGGTGCCTCATCATCTTCAACGCGTTCAACCCGCACACCATCGTAATCGGCGACATCGTCTCCGAAGCCGGCCAGCCCCTGCTCGACGAAGTCAAACAAACCGTCAAACAGCGAGCGATACCCGAAATCTACGAATCCACCACCATACGGCTCACGTCCACACCGACCGATGCCGCGGTGCTGGGCGCGGCGGCGGTAGCCATCAGCTACTTCCTCGACCACCCCTCCGAATTCTTCGACTTGAAATAGCGAACCGACAACCACACAACCAACCAACCGAAAGGAACCCCATCATGACCAAACCCATCGTTCTCTCCCTCGGCGAACTCCTCTGGGACATGCTCCCCACCGGCAAGCGCGCAGGCGGCGCCCCCGTCAACTTCGCCTACCACGCCATGAAGAACGGCGCCGAAGGCTACTCCATCAGCGCCGTCGGCGAAGACGAACTCGGCGACGAGCTGCTGGCCGAAACCGCCAAGGCCGGCATCCACGCCGTCATCCAGCGCAACGCATGGCCCACCTCCACCGTCGAAGTCGAACTGCGCAACGGCATCCCGGAGTACACCATCGTCAAGGGCGTCGCCTGGGATCACATCCTCTACACCCGCCAGCTCATCGACATCGTACAGCAGGCCGACGCCATCTGCTACGGCACCCTGGCGCTGCGCTCCCCCGAATCCCACGCCACCATCACCGAGCTGCTCAAGCACGCCAAGCCGGGCGCCATGAAGTTCTTCGACATCAACCTGCGCGGCGACCACTACTCCAAGGAGCTCATCGAAGAACTGCTCGGCTACGCCACCGTGTTCAAGATCAACGATGAGGAGCTCCTGCTGCTGCGCGACATGTTCGACATCCGCGGCACCTCCGGCGAAGACGCCAGCCGCTGGTTCATGGAGAAGTTCGACCTCGACTACGTGATCCTGACCGCCGGCGCCGCCTACTCCACGATCATCTCCAAGAAGGGCGAAACCTCCACCGTGGAAACCGCCCGCGTCGAAGTGGTCGACACCGTGGGCGCAGGCGACTCCTTCTCCGGCACCTTCGCCTCCCGCATCCTGCAGGGCGATTCCCTGGTCGAAGCGCACCGTCTGGCCGTGAACACCTCCGCATTCGTGTGCACCCAGAACGGCGCATGGCCGGAGTACCCGGAGCAGATCCCGGATTACCTCGCCGCCGCCGGCAAGTGATCGGCCGGGGCTGAGGGGCTTCCCTGAGAGCCTCTCCCGGGTTTTAGCTCCCCTGTTGTTCCAAGGAACTTTGGTCTTCCGGAGCTAACGCTTCGGAAGACCAAAGTTCCAACCTTTTACATCACCTCCCTTCTTCCGCGAAAACGCCCGCTGCCCCATCGCAACGGGCGCTTTCGTCTGTGCTATCGCTAGTAGTGGCCGAGCGGCATGGATAAACAACGACAGCCCCGAGAATCCCCCTCCCTCATTACCGGAATCGGACAAAAACAGCCCGATTTTGTCCGATTCCGGTCAAGGGTTGCTCTGGGAAATGGCCGGACAGCGCAGCCAGACAGAGACGGCATCGCCGCCCGTCTACGCTGAGCGCTTGCCGCGCCGCAGCGGCTTGAGCTGGAACACCTCATCGGACTGCTCAGCCACCGCCGGGCTGTGCGTCACGATAATCACGCACTTACCCTCATCGTGGGCAAGATTGCGGAAAATCGCCATAATGTCATCCTGCGTGGCCATGTCAAGATTGCCGGTCGGCTCATCGGCCAGCACGATCTTCGGCCCATAACTCAACGCCCGCGCGATGGCGACGCGCTGCTGCTCGCCACCCGACAGGTGCAGGATGCGCTCCTTGGCGTACTCCTCCGGCAACCGGACCTTCCGCAGCAGCTCCAGCACCACCTCATGCTTCGGGCGGTCGAACGCAACCCCGGACGCCTCCATGGAAAGCACGATGTTCTCCTCCACGGTGAGCGCGGGCAGCAGGTTGAAACTCTGGAAAATCACGCCGATGTCATGGCTACGGAACCGGTAACGGTTGAGCGTGGCGAGATCGCGGCCATCATAGACCACGCGTCCCTCGGTGGGCAGCGTCAGCCCCGACAGCAGCGACAGTACGGTCGTCTTGCCCGCGCCCGAAGGCCCGGTGATCGCGATCAGCTTGCCCGGATGGAACTCGTGGCTCAGGTCGTTGATGACCTTCTTGCCGCCCTTCGTGTACGAATACGTGACGTGGTCGAGTGAAAGAATCGCGCTCGGTGTGTCCGAACCGTTCGGCTCGTGCGCGGCGGGTTCGATCATGGGTTCGATCATGGGATCGGTCGCAAGCCCGGCCGCGGTCGTTTCGATATTGTCAGTCATATCAGGTCCTTTCAGAAACGTTCGTAATGTTCAGAAACGTTCGTAATGTTCAGGAGCGGTCGGCGAGAATCTGCAGCGGCTCGTACCGTACGATCGCCACGACACCGACCAGTGCGGAGACGAGCGTGAGCGCGATGCCGATCAGCACCAGTTCGCCGATGATCTTGAAGTTGACGGTGGCGTTGATCGTGCTCACGTATTCGACCGCCTTGCCGAATCCGCGCGCATCACCCTTACCGGACGGCGCGTTCTGGCCGGACGGTGCGGACTGCTGCTGGTTCGACTGATTCGGCTGATTCGACTGGTTCGACTGGCCGTCGTTGGACTGGCTGCCGCTATCCGACTGACTGTTGCCATCCGACTGGCCGGACTGCGAATCACCCGACTGGCCACCCTGCCCCGGCGCACCCGGCATATCGGCATCACGCCCGAACTGCGCCTGACGGCTGGAAGCCTGCGATTCCTGGCTCGAAACCTGCTGCGCGAGCAGCTGGTTGGACACGGGCACCGACGCGGCCGCACCGCCCGCCACACCGATCGCGATACCCGCCATCGTGACGATCAGCAGCTCGGTCACGAACTGCGCCACCACCTTCGCCTTGGTGATGCCGATCGCGGTCAGCACGCCGATCTCATACTTGCGCTCGCGGATATTGAACAGGTTGATCACGATGAGCACCGCGGCACCCACCGCGAGCACGATGATCAGCAAGGTCAGCGCAAACTTGGCGAGATTGTCGAGCGGCACCAAGCTCGACTCGTAGTTCTCCACGTCGGCGGACGACACCTTGTGGTTCGAATCGAGGCCCGCCTTCTTCACGTCGGAGGCGAAAGTCTCGTAATCGTCCTTGCTGCCCAGCACGTAGGAGAAGCTCAGCTGGGTGCGCGAAGCGGAGGTTTGGGTGGACTGGGTGGACTGGGTGGAGGAGTCGGAGGAAGTGGAGGAAGTGGAAGCGGAGGAATCGCTGTCGGATTCCGTGGACAATCCAAGCTTCTTCAACGTGCCGACCGACGTGTAGATGGCGTTGTCCGGATCGGACGACGTGCCGCCCATCGGACCGTGCGAACCGATGTCCGCGGACGTATCGTTCTTGTAGATGCCGACCACGGTGAGCGTGTACGTGGTGTCGCTGCCGCTCAGATCCTCGACGGTGATGGTGCTGCCGACCTTCAGACCGTTGAACTTGGCGAGCGCCTGGGAGATGATGACCTGGCCGTCCGAATCCGATCCGTAGCCGAACACCTTACCGCTGGCCATGGTGAACGTGCCGTTGGATGCGTTGGATACCGCGGTATCGGAGGAGAAACCGACCAGGGAGAAGTCGCCGGATGTCATGCCGCCGAAGCCGCCGTGGCCGCCCTGATCGCCCTGGCCATTCTGGCCGTTCTGGCCGTTCTGACCGTCGGGAGCGTTGCCGCCATCGTTGGAATCGTTGGAATTGCTGGAATTGCTGGAATTGCTGGAGCCGGAGTCGGCGTTGGTATCGGTGGAATCGGACGAGCTGCGCTCGCTATTGGACGTGGATGTCTCCACCGGCTGGAAACTATCGGTGCCGTTGACCGACGTGGTTTCCGTATAGTACGTCGTCACCGGAACGCTGGACGCCTTGGCGTATTTCTTATAATCGGTCAAGGTCAGCGAATCCTGATCAAGGGCCTTGCGCATGGCGTCCTTGTCCGGATTGCCGTCGCTGCTCGACGACTGGCCGGCACCGTTCATCATCTGATCGCGGTCCACATCGATCGTTGCGGTGACGGTGGTCGAACTCAATCCGGTTTCGCGTGCGGTTTGCGCGGCGTTGCGGATGGCGAGTCCTATGGTGGCCGCGGCTGCGATCACCGCGACGATAATGACGATAAGTATGTTGCGCCCGGCGTTGCGTACGACCGATCTCCAGGCATTCTTCAACACGAACATACTGGTTCCCTTGGCATATGTCATGCGGCAGACCCCATGTCCGCCGCGTCACAGCCCAGCATGCTCCCGCAGCATGGCGGTTGGCTAGCAACACCCTAGCCCGAAACTGGACGATTCTTGGGTTTTTCCTGAAAGCGAATTCCTGTTGCACATCCAAACAAAGACAGCTTCCCCAAACAGCCACCCACCTTCCCATACCGAAATCAGACAAAATCAGGCCGAATTTGTCTGAAAACGGTATGGAGGGGTCACGTCCTAGTCAGCGTCGAAAGATGGGGACAGCATCGCCAAATGGCCACGCATACGTCCCTTCTCCCCTACCGAAATCAGACAAAATCCGCCCAATTCTGTCCGATTCCGGTAACAGGCACACCACAATCAGCACGGACAAACGGAAACGGGACGGCATCACCAAACAGCCACCCACCTTCCCATACCGAAATCAGACAAAATCAGGCCGAATTTGTCCGAAAACGGTATGAGATTCCCGTCTCAGTCAGCGTCAGCCAAACAGGGACAGACCGCCAGACGGTCACGCACCCCATACCGAAATCAGACAAAATCCGCCCGAATCTGTCCGATTCCGGTATGAGGGCCGCCTTCACAACGTAGGTAAGCGGGAACGAGCCGAGAGCCGCCAAACAGCCACACGCCATCCCATACCGAAATCAGACAAATTTCACCCAAATCTGTCCGATTCCGGTAACGAGCACGCGTCACCCGTCCGCCAGCACCATCCGCCCCTACCGAAATCAGACAAAATCAGGCCGAATTTGTCTGAAAACGGTATGGAGGGGTCACGTCCTAGTCAGCGTAGAAAGATGGGGACAGCATCGCCAAATGGCCACGCATACGCCCCTTCTCCCCTACCGGAATCAGACAAAATCCGCCCGAATCTGTCCGATTCCGGTAATGAGCACGCGCCGCACCCGCCAACACCAACGCGCAACACCCATCAGGAGGCAGGCAAGCAGCTGGGGCCGAACAGAATCTTGATCTCCGCGAACAGGCTGGTGTCGCGCTTCACACGGAACCGGTCGCCGAACGTCAACACCTCGGCCTTGCCCTTCGGGTCCATGATCGCAAGCTTCACCTCGCAATACCCCGGATGATTCGTCAACACATGCCCCAGCTGCATCATATGCTGCCGGTCCAGCGCCGACTGCGGCAGCGTGATGATCACCGGCCGCTCATCCGCCGCCTCCAACGTCGGCACCTGCATTTCGGTGGCGCGCAAACTCACGCTCTCATCGCGCAATTCGACCATGCCACGAATCTGCACCACCTGATCGACCGTCAGTTCCGCGGCGGCAGCCTCATACACCTTGCCAAAGAACATGCACTGGATCGAACTCTCCAAATCCTCCACGGTCACGATCGCCCACGCATTGCCGCGCTTCGACACGCGCCGGTCCACATTCGTAACCAGGCCGGCAATGGTCACCTGCTGCCCTTCGCCCATGGTCTTGGCACGGTCGATCAGATGCGCGATCGACATTTCACGCAACCCGGCCAGCACCGCGGTCATACCGGAAAGCGGATGGTCGGACACATACAAGCCCAGCATTTCACGTTCGAAATTGAGCTTCGTCTTCTTATCCCACTCCTCCACGTCCGGCACCGTGACGGAAGCGTCGCCCATCGCATTCTGCTCATCGGCATCATCCATGTCGCTGAACAGGTCGAACTGGCCTTCCGCCTCCTTACGTTTCAGACTGACCACCGATTCGATCGCCGTCTCATGAATCTGGAACAGCGCGCGACGGTTCGGATCGATCGAATCGAACGCACCCGCCTTGATCAGCGATTCCACCAAACGCCGGTTCAACGCGCTCAACGGCACACGTCGAATGAAATCCATGAAATTCACGAACTTGCCGCGCTTGCCCTCACGCTCGGCGATAATATCGGCCACAGCCTTATCGCCCACGTTACGGATCGCGCCAAGACCGAAACGCACCACGTCGCCAACAGCGGAATACGCGTACACGGATTCGTTCACATCCGGCGACAGCACCTGAATGCCCATGCGCCTCGCCTCGCCCAAGTACAACGCGGTCTTATCCTTGTTGTCCTTGGTGCCTTGCAGCAGCGCCGCCATGAACTCCACCGGGTAATGCGTCTTCAAATACGCCGTCCAATAGGAGATCAGACCGTACGCGGCGGAATGCGCCTTGTTGAACGCGTAGCCCGAGAACGGCACGAGCACGTCCCACACGGCCTGCGCGGCCTCCTCCGAATAGCCATGCTCCTTCATGCCCTGGAAGAACGGGATTTTCTCCTTGGCCAGCACTTCCGGCTTCTTCTTACCCATGGCTCGACGCAGCACGTCAGCCTTGCCCAGCGAATAGCCCGCGAGAATACGCGCCGCCGACTGCACCTGCTCCTGGTACACGATCAGACCGTAGGTTTCGTCGAGCACCTGCTTGAGCGGCTCCTCCAGCTCGGGGTGGATCGGCTCGATCTTCTGCAAACCGTTCTTACGCTTCGCATAATTGTTATGCGAATCCATATCCATCGGGCCCGGGCGGTACAGCGCGATCAGTGCGGAAATATCGTTGAAGTTATCGGGTTTCAACGATTTGAGCAGCGCGCGCATGCCGTCGGAATCCAGCTGGAACACGCCCAGGGTGTCGCCGCGCGACAGCAGCTGGTACGTTTCCTTGTCGTCCAACGGAATCTTCGTGTAATCCACCGGATCCTTGCCGTTGGCTTCGATGTTCTTCAACGTGTCCTGGATGACCGTCAAGTTGGACAGGCCAAGGAAATCCATCTTGACCAGGCCCAACGTTTCGCACGTATGGTATTCGAACGTGGTGGTGACGGTGTCGTCCACGCGCTGCAGCAGCGGCGACGTGTCGGTGATCGGCTCGCTACCCATGATGGTGGCGCAGGCGTGCACACCGGTCTGCCTGATCAGGCCTTCGATGGTTTTCGCCTTGTCGATGATCCTGTGCGCGTCCGGATCGGATTCGTACAGTTCGCGGAATTCGCGCGCCTCCGCGTAATGCTTGGACGTGGGGTCGAAGATTTCCTTCAGGCTCGCGTCCTTGCCGTTCTTGCTGGGCGGCAGCGCCTTGGTGACCCTATCGCCCGTCGCGAAATCGTAGCCCATGATGCGGGCGGAATCCTTCAACGCCTGCTTGGTTTTGATCACACCGTAGATCACGCACTGCGCGACCTTGTCGCGACCGTACTTCTCACCGCAGTAGTCGATGACGTGCAGACGGCCTTCAGGGTCGAAATCGACGTCGATATCAGGCAACGACACACGTTCCGGGTTCAGGAAGCGTTCGAAGATCAGACCGTGCTTCAACGGGTCGAGTTCCGTGATACCCATGGCGTAGGAGACCATCGAACCTGCCGCGGAACCACGCCCCGGCCCCACCATGATGCCGTGATCCTTCGCCCACTGGATGTAGTCGGCCACCACCAGGAAGTAACCGCAGAACTGCATCTGGCAGATCACGCCGCATTCGTAATCGGCCTGCTTGGACACTTCTTCCGGCACATTGTTGTCGTACCGGCGTTCCAAGCCCTCCTCGACCTTCTTCAGGAAGAGCGACGCCTCATCCCAGCCTTCCGGGCAGTCGAACTGCGGCATGAATGCGCCGTCCTCGTGATCGTCGAACATCACGTTGCAACGTTCCGCGATTTCAAGCGTGTTGTCGCACGCGCCCGGGAAATCCTTGAACAGTTCGCGCATTTCGTTCGCGGGCTTCAGGTAGTAGCCGGTGCCGTCGAATTTGAAACGGTTCGGGTCGTCCAGGTGGGAGCCGGAGTTGATGCACAGCATGGCGTCCTGGGCTTCGGCGTCTTCGGCGTGCACGTAGTGGGAATCGTTCGTGGCCAGCAACGGCGCGTCGAGCTTCTTGGCGATTTCAAGCAGGCCCGGAATATTACGGTTTTCGATGTTCAGACCATGATCCATGATCTCGATGAAGAAATTGTCCTTGCCGAAAATGTCCTGCAGTTCGCCGGCGGCGCGTAGGGCTTCGTCGAACTGGCCGAGCGCGAGCCTCGTCTGGATGATGCCGGACGGGCAGCCCGAACCGCAGATGATGCCCTTGGAATACGTGGACAGCACTTCCTTATCCATACGCGGGTAGCGCTGCACGCGGCCTTCAAGGTTGGCCACGGAACTGGCTTTGATGAGGTTCACCAGGCCTTCGTCGTTTTCCGCCCACAGCGTGAGATGGGTGATCAGACCGCCGCCCGAGACGTCGTCGCGGCGTTGCGCTTCGGTGCCCCAGTGCACGCGACTCTTGTCTTGACGCGCGGTTTCCGGCGTTACGTAGGCTTCGATGCCGATGATCGGTTTGACGCCGACCTTGACGCAGTTGGTGTACATTTCGTAGGCGCCGTGCATGTTGCCGTGATCGGTGATACCTACCGCGGGCATGCCGAGTTCGGCCGCGTATTTCGCCAATTCGGGGATTTTCGAGGCGCCGTCCAGCAGCGAATAATGGGTGTGATTGTGCAGATGTACGAAGTTTCCCGAATCAGACATACCCTCTAATGTACCGCATGTACCGCATGTACCGCATGGAGTCCGCTGTTGACCGCTGAAACCGTTTGGCACGACTGTCCGGACTACCAGAAATGGCCAAGCGGTTACGCCCAGGAATGACCCAGCGTAGAAAGACGGCGATACCGCCCCTCCCTCCATTACCGAAATCAGACAAAAACAGCCCAATTCTGTCCGATTCCGGTATGAGAACACCCCCGTTACCGAAATCAGACAAAAACAGCCCAATTCTGTCCGATTCCGGTATGAGATTCGCCGAATGGGTACGATGAGGTGGCACTCAACGTAGACAATCGGCGACAGCCCCAGCTCTCCAAATCCCCCATACCGAAATCAGACAAAAACGGGCCGAAACTGTCCGAAAACGGTATGAGAATGCCCGCCTATTAATACCGAAATCAGACAAAAATAGCCCGAAACTGTCCGATTCCGGTAACGGGGCACCCAGATCCTCGGCAATGGACGGGCGGCATGGAGCGTGTTCGACACACTCAAGGCCGTTCGGCCAAGCCTACGGTCTCACACACTCCACGCCGCCCTCTTAATCCCCCATACCGAAATCAGACAAAATCAGCCCGAATCTGTCCGAAAACGGTATGAGAATGCCCCGCCCTCCGTTACCGAAATCGGACAAAAATGGGCTGATTTTGTCTGGTTTCGGTAAAGGGTGCGATTCAAACAGGGTAGAGAAAGGGGATAGCGCCAGTGGAATCAGTGCCGAACTTCTTCAGCGCTGGGATTCTTCGGTGTGGCGCGAACGCATCGCGTCGAGCGCGTGCGCGAGATCGACCGGATAGGAGCTGCACACCGTGGTCCACACGTGCGTGCGCGGGTGACGGAATTCCAGCTGCATGGCGTGCAGCCACTGCCGCTCAATCCCCAGCTCTTCGGCGAGCACGGGGTTCGCGCCATACATGTGGTCGCCCGCCAGCGGATGCCCGATGGAGGAGAAATGCACGCGAATCTGATGCGTGCGCCCGGTCTCCAGGTTCACCTTCACCAGCGTGGCCTCGCTGCCGAACCGCTCCATCACATCCCAATGCGTGATCGCAGGCTTGCCCGCAGGCGTCACGCAGAATCGGAAATCGGAAACCTTCGCACGCCCGATCGGCGCGTCGATGGTCGCCTTATCTTCTTTCAGATTGCCCTGCACGAGCGCATGGTACGTTTTGACGACCTCATGTTCGGCGAACTGCCGCCGCATCTCCACATACGCGAGGTCGGATTTGCATACCAGCATCAGTCCCGACGTGCCAACGTCCAGACGCGACACGATGCCCTGCCGCCCGGCCGCACCATAGGACGTGATGTGCACGCCGCGATCGAGCAGACTGCCGAGCACGGTCGGCCCGGTCCAACCGACGGACGCATGCGCGGCCACGCCCACCGGCTTGTCGACCACGACCACATCGTCGTCCTCGTACCGAATCGCCATATCGTCGGCGATGGGTTCCGGCTCCCTACGTTCCTCGACGAGGTCGATTTCCACGGTCTCCCCCGCCTGGAGCGTGGAGGACTTGGAGAGGTCGCGATTCAGCACGCGCACCTGCCCTGTGTCGATCAGCGTAGCGGCTTTGGACCGCGAAACGCCGAGCATCTTGGAAACGGCGACATCGAAACGCGCGCCAACGAGCGCATCGGGAGCTGGCACCAAACGACTCATCGAACCTTGCCTTCTTGTTCGGATGAAGCAGTTGATTCAGAGGTTACGGAAGATTCAGGGGTTGCCGAAGAGGCTGCCGCAAGGGTTGCCGCAGGGGTTGCCGCAGGGCTTGCGGAATCGGACGACTCATCGGCGAACGGCACGTTCAGCAGGATCATCACCACAATGCCCACGCCGGCGATCGTGAGGAAAATGTCCGCCACATTGCCGACCGACCAACCGTAGTTGATGAAGTCCACGACCTTGCCGTTGAGGAACCCGTCCGCATAGCTCACGCGGTCAACAAGATTGCCCAACGCTCCGGCGAAAGCGCATCCGAGCGCCGCCGCCCACGCTTTGGACGTGGTTCGCAATCCCAACACCACGATGACCACGCACGCCACCATGGCGAGAACGGAAATCACCCACGTGAACCCCGAACCAAGACCGAGCGACGCGCCGGGGTTGCGCACCAGCGTGAAGGACAGCAACCCGTCGATCACACGGTACGAACGGCCGTCGCTCAAAGCGGATAGCGCCCACAGCTTGGTGATCTGATCAAGCAGGAGCGCTACCGCCGCCACGCACACAAAGACGGCCACGCACAGGCGCGGCCGTCTTGCCATAGCCTTGTCGCTCACTGGGCAGGCTGCTCGACAGTGTCGTAGTTGTTGGAATCGGACACCTGCTGCTGCAGGTTGGTCAGGAACTCGGTCAGGCGAGCACGGTATTCGCTCTCGAACTGCTTGAGGCCCTGGATGTTGCCCTCGATAACCTTGGACTGGTGGGTGAGGTTGTCACGCACCTGCTGAGCGTAGTTGTCGGCGGCGGTACGGGTCTGCTGGTCGTATTCGGCTGCGCGCTTCTGGACCTCGTTCTCGTACTCGTCGGCCTCGTTGTGCTTGCCGCTCAGGTAGGTGTCGGCGTCCTGACGGGTCTTTGCGGAGTACGCATCAGCCTCGTTGCGAGTGTTCTGCGAGTACGCGTCGGCCTCGTTGGCGCTGTTCTGAGCGTAGTTCTCGGCATCCTGACGGGTCTTCGCGGAGTAGGCGTCGGCCTCGTTGCGAGTGGTCTGCGAATATGCGTCGGCATCGTCGCGGGTCTGCTTGCTGTAGGCGTCGGCTTCCTCGTGGATGCGCTTGTTGTACGCGTCGGCCTCGTTGTGCGAATGCTTGGAGTACTCGTTGGCCTTGGCGATCAGGGCGTCGTATTCGCGCTGGCTTTCCTCGGCCATTTCCTGAGCCTGGGCCTTGCCCTTGTCGACGTACTGGTCGTGCAGCTGCATGGCCAGCGACAGCATTGCGGTGGCACGCTCGGCCTCGTTGCTGCCGGTGGCGGCGGCGCCTGCGATCTTCTGCAGGGAGCCGGTTTCGGTGCTCGGCTCGACTTTGGCGAGCTGGGCGCGCAGCTGCTCTTCGCGCTTCTGGGATTCCTGCAGCTTGCGGGACAGCTCTTCGGCCTGTGCCTGCACCTGCTGGCCTTGGGCCTGCAGCTGCTGGTTGTTGGCCTGGAACTGTTCGAGCTGGCCGCGCAGCTGTTCGCTCTGGGCGCGGAACTGGTCGCGTTCCTGCTGGACGGCGGCGATCTGCTGGGCGACGGCATCCTGATTGCCGGATGCCTGTGCCGCCTGTGCGGTGAGCTGGTCGATCTGGGCGTTGAGCTGGTCGACCTGGCCCTTCAGCTGTTCGTTGCTGGAGGCGAGCGTACGGTTCGCACCCTCGGCTTCGGTGAGCTTTTCGTTGGCTTCGTTCAGCTTGTTGGTCGCTTCGTTCAGCTTCGCGGTCAGAACGTCATTGTCGTTGTTGGAGGATGCCGCTGCGGCGACATTCTTCAGTTCCGCGTTTTCTTTCTCAAGCTGCTGCACCTGGGCGGTGAGATCGGAGATCTTGGTATTCAGCGACGAGACGTCCGGGCCGAGAGCCTGGGTGGACTGACCGCCAGCGACAGCCTGCTTGCCGAGAGCCTCGATGGTCTCGGTGACCTGATCAAGGAACTCGTCAACCTCGTCGGCGTTATAGCCTTCCTTGAAGCGCACGAGCTGGAAACGATGTTCCCTGATGTCCTTCGGCGTCAACAGAACCATAAAATTACACCTCGATTCAAGGCCGTGTATGCCTCGGTTACGTTGATAACATTTCCGACCTTACCACGTAATACGGCCTTACGTGGGCAAAACGGCGATTATTCAGGCTTGGGATCAAGCCCGTCAGACGAGTATGCGGAGCACGACGAGCAGGAAATACAGCACCATGAAACTCACATCCAACCCGACGGCGCCCATGCGAATCGGCGGGATATAGCGTCGGAGCCACCTCAGCGGCGGTTCGGTCGCCATGTATACGGCGTTGATGAGCTGTGCGGCGACGCCTCTCGGGTACCAGCGCGGGAACAGGATCGCCGCCCAATCGAGCAGCATGCGAATGAACAGCACCGTGAGATATGCGTCGATTGCGAAGTTGATGATGCGTAGCAGGAAATAGATCAGCATGGCCTTACCGTATCAGGGTATGCGGGCATTTCGCCCGGAACGTATAGGGATGAGTATGGGATGGCGTTGTCCGACCGGTGGTGTTCGCGTTGCCAACGGTTGCGGATAAACGTTGATGGTTTGCGGATAAACGTTGATTTGGTTTTGGACGGTTGTCGGTGACCGAGGGGTGTGTGGTCGGGGTGATGAGGAGGGGTTGGTTCGGGGTTCACGTGGGTGATTTCCGTTCTCGCCATGGTGGCGTGCGTGGTCATCGTGGTGTTGGGATTGCGAACCACGTCCAAAGCGTGGGCGGCGGCGCTCGGATGCG
>NZ_JAHBBE010000039.1 GCF_019331805.1 Bifidobacterium pongonis | reverse complement strand
GGGTCAGCATCATGGTGGCGAACAGAACGCCGAACAGGATCGCGGCGATCATCATCAGGATCCAGGTCAGCCACATCCACTTGAACACGACACCCAGCACGATCGCCAGCACGATCGGCGCGGCGAACACCAGGCCCATCAGCCACGGCAGCTGCTTGTCCTCTTCGTAGGTGAACTTGTAGACCTGCATGATCTGCTTGATCATGCTTCTTTTCGCGGGCTTATTCGCCATGTCTCCCTCACTTGCTTCTCGTCGCTGTTGGCATACTGGCCAATAGTCTACCAGCATTAAGGAATTTTGCGGAATATCGGGGGAACGGGGGTGCTGCGGGAGCGCTCACCGGGAGCGCTCACCTCGTATGCAATGGCCTGCCGTCCGCCTTCAACAGGGCCTCACCGAGCGTTTCGGAGAACGTCGGATGCGGGTGGATGAGCCGTGCCGCATCACTGAGCGGCACACGATTGCCGACCAACTGTTCCGCTTCGGCGATCAGCTCGGTGGCTTCGGGGCTCACCATATGCACGCCCAGCACCACGCGCGTACCCGGTTTTGTAGCCAGTTCGCCGCTGACCACGCTCATCGCGCCCGTCGTGCCGCTCATCATCATGCGCGCATTGCCCATCATCGGGTACGCGGTTTCGGTGACGTTGAGGAACCGTTCATCCGCCTTCGCCTGCGCTCCGGTAAGCCCCACGCATGCGGCTTGCGGGCGTGAGAACACGACCTGCGGAATCGTATCCTCATCCACGGGCGGCACGTCGAGCCCGGCGATGCGTTCGGCCACGGTGATGCCCTGTTCGAACGCGCGATGGGCGAGCGCATGCCCGGCGACGATGTCGCCCACGGCCCAGACGTCAGGCACATGCGTGCGTCCGTAGGCGTCGGTGACGATCAGGCCGTGCTCGTCGCGTGCGATGCCGGCGTCCCCGATCCAGGTCGCGTCGGTGTTGGCGTCCCTGCCGATGGCGCCCAGGACGGTGTTGGTGTGCAGTGTGGTTTCCTCGTCGGAGTCTTTGACACGGTAACGTACGGTCGCTTCGGTGGGCGAATCGGATTCGACGCTCGTGATGCTGGCGTTTTTGATGACGGTGATGCCGTTGCGTGCCAGTTCGCGGGTGAGGGTGACGCCCACGCGGCGGTCCCATGCGGACAGTACGCGGTCTTTGCGGATGATGAGGGTGACGTCGCAGCCGGCGGAGTTCCAAATGGAGGCGAATTCCACGGCGACGGCGCCTGCGCCGATGATCACCGCGGAGGTGGGGAAGTCGATGGCCAGCGCCTGCGTCGAATCGATGATCGCGTTATGGAACGGCGTGTTCGGTAGCGGGCGGGGGCGCGAACCCATGGCGAGCGCCACATGCCGTGCTTCGATGGTGAGCTCCGGGCCTTGCGGCGTGACGTTTTTCGCGCCGTGGCGGAGCACGTCGGCGTTGCCGGGGGAGGCGGCGAGCCGTACCGTATACCATTGCGGGTCGGCGGAAGCATTGCGGTCGAGGCTCGCTTCGGCTTGGAAGACGGTGACGCCGCGTTGGGCGAGCAGGGCCGATAGCCCGTGGACCATGGTGGAGACGACTTGCGTGCGTCGTTCATGTACGGCGTTGAAGTCGATGGAGTCGATGTGCGCGTTGATGCCTGCGTCGGCGGTGTGGCGGACGGCGTCGAAGGTGGCGGTGATGTCGAGCAGTGTTTTGGTGGGGATGCAGCCGCGGTTGAGACAGGTGCCGCCCGGTGTGGCGTCGCGTTCGATGAGCGCCACGTTCAGGCCGAGCTGGGAGGCGCGTAGGGCGGTGGAATAGCCGCCGGGGCCGGCGCCGATGACGGCGATGTCGAATTGTTCGTTCATGGGATCTGCCCGTCCGTTCGTTGGTATTGGCTGGGATTGGTTGGGTTGGTGTTGGCTGGAGCGCGGAGCGTCGGAACGCCAACTCCACCTTAGCGCGTCGGCGGGTGCGCGGCGGGATGCGCTGCTGGCGTGCGGGGTGGAACATGCGACGGAATACACGGTGGAATATGCGAGGACGCCCCGGGCGATAACACCCGGGGCGTCCGAAAACCAAAGGAAAACGTGGAAACGCGCCTCAGTCGATCAACCGATCACTCCGGCCAATGACCACGCTTGTCGTAACGCGGCTTCGGCAGACGCCAACGGCGGATCTGAATCGCACGGCTCCACGCATAGGACGCGGAACGCGTACCCTTCGCCACGGAAGCCTCACCGAACTTGTCGATCAGCTTCTTCTTGAGCTTGTGCCACATCACCGCAACATCGATGATCACCGCGCCGAGATACACGTACAGCAGGATCATCGGAATGATGGACGCCCACGCGTTACGCAGGAAAGCGCTCGCGAACATCGAACCGATCATGATGATCAGGGCGATGGGGATGAAGAATTCGCCGATGTTGAGGCGGGCGTCGACATAGTCGCGGATATACACACGCCACGGCAGACGCTCCGATTTCGGCATATTGTTGATGTCGCCGTTCTTCATGGCCTCATACTGGGCGTCCTCACGGGCGCGGATACGGGCTTTAGCGGCCTTGGCGCTGGCCTTGCGGTCGGCGGGCACCAGCGGGCGCAGGTTCTGCGCCTGGGCGTCCTTGCGCTTGGGGGTCGGATGCCCCTTGCCGGCGTTCTGGCCTTTATCGTTGTTCTGGGAGGAAGCATGCTCGGCCGCGTCATCGACGGGCTTCTGCGCCTCATCCTTCTTCTTGCTAAGGTTCCATGTCATGCTTGCAGATTACGGTGACGCCTAGACGCGGCATTCCGCGCGAACGCTTGGAACATCAAGCTTTGCGGGCTTCCGATCATGCCGGCGCAACGGTGCGTTTTGCATGGGCGTGCATGGAATATACGATTGCATATCGAATCGGCACTATAGAGAAAAGGTGTATACATGGCACAGCTTGAGACGGGCGTCATCCGCGCCCGCGTCGAAGAGGATTGGCAGCGCATCGTCGATGTGCTCAACCGCAAAATCGCCCTGCAATCCATTTCCGCTCACGGCATAACCGCCGAGCACATGAAGCGTTCCGCGCAGTTCGTGGCGGAACAGATGCGCGAAGTGGGCGTGGACGCCAAAGTGGCGCAATCGCACAACCCCGACGGCACGCCCGGCGCATGGGAGGTCATCGGTTCCAGGATCGTCGACCCGAACGCCCCGACCGTACTGCTGTACGCGCATCATGACGTGCAGCCCGTGCCGGATCCGAGCGTGTGGAACACCGACCCGTTCGTCGGCACCGAAATCGACGGTCGTCTCTACGGCCGTGGCGCCGCGGACGACGGCGGCGGCATCGCCATCCACTCCGGCGCACTGAAAGCGCTGGGCGACGATCTCGGCGTGAACGTCAAAGTGTTCATCGAAGGCGAGGAGGAGATGGGCTCGCCGAGCTTCATCCCGTTCATCGAAGACCACCGCGACGAATTCGACGCCGACGTGATCATCGTGGCCGATTCCGGCAACTGGTCGGCGGACATTCCGAGCCTGACCACCTCACTGCGCGGCAACACCGACATCGACGTGACCGTGAAAGTGCTGGATCACCCGGTGCATTCCGGCCAGTACGGCGGTCCGATCCTCGATGCGAACACGCTCGCCGCGATGCTGATCGCCTCCATGTACGACGAGAACGGCGACCTAGCGGTGCCGGGCGTCAAGGCGGAGGAGCCGATCGGCGGCCTGCAGCGCGACCTGGACGAGGCGACCGTGCGCGAGGATTCCGGTGCGGTGCCCGGCTACCGTCTGGCCGGCACGGGTTCGCTCGCCTCCCGCATGTGGACCAAGCCGTCGGTGACCGTGATCGGTTTCGACGCGCATCCGGTTGAAGGTTCGTTCAACGTGATCAGCCCCGAAACCACGTTCCGCCTGAGCCTGCGCACCGCGCCGAACCAGCGCCCCGAAGAAGCGCAGAAGGCGTTGGCGGACTTCCTGGTGGAGCATGCCCCGTTCGGCGCCGAAGTGAGCGTGAAATACGGCGAGAACGGCATGGGCTGGGCCATGGACCCGAACGCCGTGGCCACCAAGGACGCGCTGGAAGCCATGGAGGAGGCGTTCGGCGTGGCCCCCATCAACAAGGGTGAAGGCGGGTCGATTCCGTTCATTCCCGAGCTGCAGCGCATCTTCCCCAACGCCCAGGTGCTGGTCACAGGCCCGGAGGATCCGAAGGCCAACGCGCACAGCCCGAACGAGTCCATCTCCCTGCCGGGGCTGAAGAACAACGTGATCACCGAGGCTCTGCTGCTTAACAAGCTCGCCAAGTGAGCCCGCGCCGGCCAACACGCCGGCCATGATTCAGGGCGTAACGTTACGACGATGGCCGTGACCGCAATGGCATATGCCGCCGCGGTCACGGCCATCGTCATTTCTGCTCGTGGTTCGTCGCTATCGCTTACGCCTTGTATGACGAGCGATGATGCGTTGGGCGGCGAGGCGGGTGGTGTGTTGGATGGCGAAACATCGTATACTGGCGGTGAGCTGAATTTCCCGATGGGGGGGTGAGCTCGGGTTCAAAAGTGAACGACATTCATAGTTCTGTCAATGGGGAGACTGATATGAAAACCACAGGGGGAGCGAACCATACGGCGAGTCACGCGGTGAGAGACTACGTGCGAAAAGTACTTACCGCCGTGGCGATTGCGGTATGCGTGGGGGTTTGTCTTTCCGGATGCTCCGCTCCGGGGGCCGCGAAGAACAAGGGCGCTGATTCCAGCGCATCCTCCTCCTCATCCTCCTCTGCATCCGCGCCGCAGTCGGCTGAAGGAAGCGATCGGCAGCATTATGCGTCGTCGTTGAAGGCGTACGCGGAGTGGATGTTGAAAAGCGATGACGACATCCGTAAGGATTCCAACAGCACGCAGATTCCGATGAGCGATGCGCAGCGGGACATCATCAACCGCGCAATCGCTCATGAGGGGAAAGTGTCCCGCGCCGATTACGAACAGTCTTGGATGAATTTCCGCTCGTGCATCATGAACCGTGGGTGGACCGACCCCAAACCGACCGCATATGGCGGGTTCTATGCGGTTCCCAGCATGAACGAAGAGGGGATGAGCAAAACGCAGGACGAGAAACTCGTCAGCGATCTGAACTTCTGCTCGATTTCGGAGAACACGAACACCGATCAACTGTATCGTACGCAGGAAAGCAACCCGGAGCTGTCGACCGATAGTGACCAGCTGCTCGTGAACTGCCTCATCCAGAAGAAGGTCGCACCGACTTCGTACACCAAAGAGCAGTTCTCGAAGGATTGGAGCAGTGATTCGGCGCCGGCGTTCTTCTCCAGTGCGGAGGCGCAGGAATGCTTCACGCTCTACCAGTACGGGGTCGCCAATGCGCAGGATGCTGATTCGTATTGGAAACCATTGGGGTGATGCGGCCTGCACGCCAAGCATGACGCCAGGCATGATATGAAATCCGATGCGGATCATCGAGGGGGGCTGAGAGCAATGTTGTTCCGTCGTGAACGAGGAGTCAAGGGAAGAGACACCGGTAAACGGCGTCGGCACGCCAACGTCGCCGTATGGATCGTGATGTCCGTCATCGTGGCGGCAGCGGTCAGCGTGGGGGCGTGCGCGGTGTTCCTGCCCGACCGGCCGCCGGCATTACTGGGCGCTTCGGGGGAAATCACCGAAGCCAAAGTATCCACGCAGCAATACAACGGGTCGCAGACCGTTACCCTCATCCCCAGCATTTCGAACAGCCGCGCATTGCTCGGCAACAGCAACGGCACCGTAACCGCAGACTATTCGAGCGGTGGACTGTCATCCGGCCGCGCGTGCATGCGTGTGAACGACCGTGCCGTCATCGCACTCAACACCATCATACCGCTTTACCGCGACCTGCATGTGGAGGACCGCGGCCAGGACGTTCGGGCGCTCAACAACGAACTCAATCGACTCGGATATCTGTCCGATCCGGACAGCGACCGCTACTCGTGGAACACGCAGCAAGGGTGGAAGCAACTGATGGTGGACAACGGTTCCGATAGTGACGGCACTCTGCAGCTTGCCGATATCCTGTGGATTCCCGAATCGAGCATCAGCGTCGGCGATTGGCAGGGCACTGCCGGTGCGAACGTCACGCAAGGTACACAGATCGGCGAAATCCCGGGGGCACTTGTCAAACTCAGCATCAAGAACGCCACACCGTCGGATCAGGACCGCATCATCACGGTGTACGGGCAGTCGACCACCCTGCCCGCAGGCCAAACCGCCATAGACAATGCCGACTATCTCAAACAGGTGTCGGCTACCGAGGAATACCAGTCCCAAACCAAGGAGACGCTTACCTCGGGCATCAGCGCCACGCTTGCGCTGCCACAAGCCATCGACGCGTTGCGCGTACCTGCCGGGGCGGTCTACGGCATCAACGGCAACAAAGGTTGCATCATGACGCCGGACGGAACGTCGCATACCGTCAGCATCGTAGGGTCGTCGCTCGGCGTGAGCCTTGTGCAACTCGGCTCCGATGATGCCGCCTCCATCACTTCGGTGGCCGTGGGATCGAAGATCGCGGGCGCGACATGCTCCTGAAAGCAGTAGGATTGGCACACCGTTTCCCGGGAACGGATGTGCTTTTCGAACACCTTGACTTCACCATCGCCCCCGGGCAGACCGTCGCGCTTTGCGGGCCATCGGGATGCGGCAAATCCACATTGCTGTCCATTCTTGCGGGATGGGTCAAACCGTGGGCCGGGCATGTGGAACGCGAAGGCATTCACCGTATCGGATGGGTATTCCAGAACCCATACGGCGTACCCGAACGAACCGCGCTCGACCATGTGGTTTTCCCGCTGCTCTGCCATGGCATGAGCCGACGCGAGGCAATCCCGGAGGCTAAGGAGGCCATGGGATTGTTCGACTTGGACTATGCGGCGGACCGTAGATTCTCCGAACTGTCCGGAGGCGAAGCGCAGCGGCTTATGCTCGCGCGTGCGGTGTGCTCGCATCCCGACGTGCTGCTGGTGGATGAGCCGACCGCCCAGTTGGACACGCGAACCGCAGGCTCCGTCAGCGAAGTGTTGGGCAATCTCGCCGGACAAGGCATGATCGTCGTGGTGGCCACGCATGATCCGCGTGCACGGGACGCATGCGGGCGAATCATCGATCTTGCGCATTATGCGCCCGTCGGCAGCGCAGGGGAACAGGCAGCCTTGCCGGGTTCCGACGCGCAGTCTCAACCGTCGCACTCTCCAACGGACGATCCTACCGTTTCCATACCGACAGCGGGTGGGGAGGGCGAACAATGAGATTGCGGTCGATTGTTTCCGAAGCCGTACGCAACATCAGCGCGGGAACCGCGCGTGCCGCATGGTTCTTCCTCATCGTTCTCATCACCGGACTGCTGCTGGGCGGGTATGAAGCCACATCCATCGTGCGGCTTGAACAGGAGGCCGTCACGCGCATCGCAGCCGACGCGGACACCAAGGCGCTGGTCGGAGCCGGCGTGGATGGCGTGGCCTGCGATGCGCTCACCCAAGTCGATAACGGGCCAACTTTGTCCGGGGCGGCACGGGCCACGGACAGCATCACCGCGGCATCCACACCGGGCATGGAACTGCCCGCATACGAAGTGACGCCGGGATTCATACCGTTGCTCGTTTCGAGTGGCGAGGATGCGGCGTCTTCCGCCAACGACTCCGGATCGCAGGCGTCTTCAACGTCGGGAACGAACGGAACCGTCGACACGTCCGGCATATGGGTTTCCGCGGACGTGTCCCGCGATTTCGGCCTCGTCAAAGGCAGCATCATGCAAACCAACCATGGTGATATGACCGTCGCGGGCGTGTACTCCTGGCCCAATGACGGGCGTGATTCCAGATTCGCCTACGCGGCGATCGTGCCGGTATCCGCGTCGTCGGGCACTTTCACCGAATGCTGGGCCAAGCAATGGCCGGTCACTGAGCAAACCGACGAACTGTTGCGTTCCACGGCCATCGTCACCGCGTCGGATGGCAATACAGCCGTCGCCCAAGTCAACAAATCCTTCGACAGCCGCTATGACGCGGCATCCGGTTACGCGCATCGCATGTCCGCATGGCTGCCATATGTGGCCTTGGGTGTCGGCATCATCGTCGGCGTGATCTCCGTGCGACGTCGGCGGCTCGAATACGCCGGAGCGTTGCATATCGGCCAGTCCAAAGCCGCGCAGATGCTCGGCATGCACATCGAAACGCTTATCTGGTCGGGGCTTGCAAGCTTGGCATGCGTGGCGTTGCTATGCGCATACTGTTGGCGAATGTCCGTGGATGGGTGGCTGGAGATATTCCTCGCCGCCTGCCGGGTGCCGGCCATGACCTTCGCCGGTGTCACCGTCGCGACGTTCCTTGCCGGGATATGCGTGAGGGAATCCCAGCTCTTGCGCTTCTTCAAGAGCAGATAGTTCAAAAGCGATAGTCTGCGGTGGCGAATGCGATAGACGGGGCAGACACGGTATTGCGATAGTCATGGCGGGGCTTTATGGTGGAGAGCGACACGGGAGCTGCCCCATATGGCGGCTGAGAGGAGATCGTGAGGATCTCGACCGATGGAACGTGCACGGGCAATGCCGGGCACGGATATTGTCGCTCTTATTTCCCGTGCCTTGAAACCCCGCCGGCGCATTGCGTCGACTTGAGAAGAAAGGCACTTGCCATGTCTGCAACAACCATCAGCAAACCCAATTTCAAATGGCGCGTCGTCGACATCGCCGTCGCATCCGTGATCGGCGTCGCATCGGCCCTGATCTACTGGCTGGTCGCCATCGTCACCGCCGCACCGTGGAGCGTGCTCGAAGCCGTGGTCCCCGGCCTTGCCGGCCTGTTCAACGGCCTGTGGCTGTTCGCCGCACCGCTTGCGGCGGTCATCGTGCGTAAGCCCGGCGCCGCGATCTACGCCGAAGTGGTCGGCGGCGTGCTCGAAGCGCTGCTCGGCAACCAGTGGGGTGGCCTCGACACCTTCTCCATCGCCCTCGTGCAAGGCGTGACCGCCGAAATCGCCTTCATCATCTTCGCCTACCGAAAGTGGAACATCGGCACCATGCTGCTTTCCGGAGCACTGTCCGGCGTCGGCTGCTGGGCTTACAGCTTCTTCACCCACCTGCAGGCCATCGACATCGCAGGCTCCTACGGCGTCGTCTACCTCATCACCACCGTCGTCTCCGGCACGCTGGTCGCCGGTCTGCTCATGTGGTTCCTGCACCTCGGCATCGCCAAAACGGGTGCGCTCGACAAGTTCGCGTCCGGCCGTGAGGTGCGCGGCCTGAACTGACCGTTCCCGCAACACCCGCCGATACCGCCCGCAACGGCCAACAACGAACCGATGCGGGCCGTATCGGTACGTTCCGAACACCCCTGCCGGAAACGGCGAATCTCACCATAAGAACCACAGCAAGTACAGCAACCGCAGCAAGTACAGCAAGGATCGTCACCGTGCCCGAATCTTCCGCAACACCCGCCAGCACACCGTTCCAGAACGCCGCATTGCGTTTCGAACATTGGGGGTATCGCCACGCGTCGCGCAAACATTTCAGCGTGCGCGGGCTCGACCTCAACATCGAAGCCGGGCAGCGCGTGCTGCTGTTGGGCGCGTCCGGCATCGGCAAATCCACCATTCTTGAAGGCGGGGCGGGACTGCTCGGATCCGGCGAATACGTTCAAGGCATGGAAACCGCGGAAGATGGCACGGTAGCCGTGGTCGACGCCGAAGGTGGCGCGACCGAAGGGCGCGTGCTGGTGGATGACGTTCCCGTACGCGAAGCGAGAGGGCGCGTGGGCCTGGTATTGCAGGACCCGGACGCGCAAGCCGTGTTCCAACGGCTCGGCGACAATGTCGCTTTCGGCCCGGAGAACCTTAATGTGGAACGCGACGAGATCTGGAAGCGTGTGGACGGCAGTCTCGCCGCAGTCGGATTGAAAGGCCTGCAACTGCACCGTTCCATCACCCATCTGAGCGGCGGGCAAATGCAACGGCTCGCCTTGGCCGGCGCATTGGCGATGAGACCCGGCATACTGCTGTTGGACGAACCCACCGCGAATCTCGACCCCGACGGCGTCACCCAAGTGGTGGGTGCGGTGCGTGACGTGCTTGACGAATTCCATTCGACCATGGTGCTGGTGGAACATCGCGCCGAACCATGGATCGACCTGATCGACCGCGTGGTCGTGCTGGGATCCGTCGAAGACAACGGCGAAACCGAAGACAACGGCGGAAACGATGGCAAGAGCGGCGACGGCAGCGGCACTGATGAGAACGATGGCGAGAACGGGGAACGCCGTACCGTCATCGTCGCGGACGGCACCCCGGACGAAGTATTCAACGATCCGAACCTCGATTTCGCACAGCTTGGCATTTGGGTGCCGGAACGATACATGCGCGACGAATACCGCATCGCCCCCATCCACGTCGACGGCGAACCCGACTACCCGGCCCGCGAAGGCACCGGCGAACCGGTGCTCTACACCCATGATCTCGCCATCGGACGCAACGGCACAGCGGTGGCAACCGGCATCGACCTCGCCTTCAAACAAGGCCAGATCACCGCGGTGGTCGGCGCGAACGGCGCCGGCAAATCCACACTCTCGCTCACCCTCGCCGGCCTGCTCGAACCGGTAAGCGGCGACGTGGAAGCATCGCGCTCGCTGGCGGAAGGCGCTCGCGGCACACACCCCAGCTCATGGAAGTCCACCGAACTCGCATCCCGCATTTCCTATGTGTTCCAAAACCCTGAACATCAGTTCGTCAAAGGCAGCGTGCTTGAGGAAGTGATGCTCGGACCGCTGCGCACCGGCGTTGATGAACAGCAAGCCAAGGAGCGTGCGCTCGGTTTGCTGGAACGGTTCAACCTGCTGCGTTATGCGAACGCCAACCCGTACACGCTGTCCGGAGGCGAGAAACGCCGACTTACCGTGGCTTCGGCTCTGGCCGCCGCGCCGCGCGTGCTGATCCTCGACGAACCGACTTTCGGGCAGGATCGCAACACTTGGATGCAGATGGTGGAGCTCATCCAAAGCCTGCGGTCGGACGGTGTGAGCATCATCGTCGTCACGCATGATAGGGAGCTGGTCACGGCTTTGGATGCGCGTGTGATCGAACTATTGCCTGAAAACGCCGCATTGGAATGGAACGTCTCTGGGGAGAAGACGGGCGATGCTTCGCCTTGCGGCGACGGCGTGATCCAGGTAAGCCAAGTGAATACGCGTGACGAGCGGGAACGTCAATCCAGCCGTTCGCCGTTCCTGGCTTCGCTCAACCCCGCGTACCGTTTGATCGGTGGTTTCCTCGCGGCGCTGCCCATGCTGCTGAGCCTCGACTGGCTTTCCTCGGGAAGCATGCTCGTAATGGAATTCGTCATTCTCATGGCCATCGGCATCATGCCGTGGCAAACAGTGAAATCAACCTGGCCGGTGTTCATCGGCGCGCCCTGCTCCGCGCTGGCCGTACTGCTGTACGGCAAGTCGGGCGGCAACCTGTGGTGGCAGTGGGGGTTGATGCATGTCACCGACCGTTCCGCGGAACTCGCCCTGGCAACGGCATTGCGTATTCTCGCCATTGGCATTCCCGCGATCATCGCCGTGCTTGGCATCGACTCCACTGATCTGGCGGATTCGTTCAGCCAGATCCTGCACTTGCCCGACCGTTTCGTGTACGGCGGCTTGGCGGGCATGCGCCTGTTCTCCGTTCTGCAGGATGATTGGGCCGCGTTGACTGCATCCCGCCGTTCGCGTGGTTTGGGCGACGATAATAAGATTCGTGCGTTCTTCCCGCAGACTTTCGCGCTGCTGGTATTGTCCATCCGGCGCTCCACCACGCTGGCCACGGCCATGGAGGCGCGAGGATTCGGCGGAACTGGGCCGCGCAGCCACGCCCGCGTGAGCGAGGTGCATACCCGTGACAAGGTGTTCCTCGTGGTGTGCTTGGCGTTGCCGGTCATCGCGCTGTGTCTGGCATGGCGGTTCGGCACCTTCTCCTTCTTCGGCAACTGAGATTTCGGCGGCGGCGCGGGGGTGAAAACGGGGGAGCTGAAAAGTCAAAGGTTTGACGTTGCGAAAACGCGGCACGGTGCGCGTGTCGTTACCAGAATGTGCGGAATGTTCCGATATGGTCGGGGGCGGGAAGAAGGTTTGGAGGAACAGCGAGTCATGACGTATTCGCTGGTATAGGGGCTGTAATGGGATAGGGGCTGAAAGCCCGTTCACACTGTTGCCCACGGCGAAGGAAGAGGACGCCGCATGGCGGGGTGTGGGCTTGGGTATTGCATGAATTGGGCTGTTGGCGGAGAGGAAGAGGCTCTGCTGGCGCAAGTTACGGTGCCAATGCTGGACTGGGAACGCCTTATGTGCGGGTGGGATACGTCGCCATGGTGGCGGCTGCCTGGTTACCGATTGGCGATACGGATTCATTGGTTTTGAATTTGGATATTGATTGGAGTGGTTGTTTATGGTGAGGGTTGAGGGTCCGTTCACGTTGCTGTCCCCGGAGGAGACGGGGCGTCTGCGTGCCATGGGCGTGGATCTGGAGCATTGCAGGAATTGGGTCGTCGGAGGTGGCGGCGAGGCGCTGCTCGCGCGGACCTGCGGGGTGTACCAGACTTTGAATCCGTCCAGATGGTTTCCCGTGTTCGTGTTCGTGTGGAAGGGGGAATTGTACTTGGTGAACGCTGAGGTGGACGGGTCCGTGTTGCATGACCGTCCGGAGCGGTACGAGATTCTGCGTGTCGCGCGTGTGCATGATCTGCCGGGCGACTGGTACAAGGCGCATTTTCATGATGTCGGCGAGCTGGGCGAGGTGGTGGAGCCCGGTGATGGGATGCTGCGGATGCTGGCGGCGCTGCTGCGGGCATATCACCGTGGCTGGCTGTCGTACGGCGGCTCGTGGCCCGAGGGCGTGGGCTGGGACGATGTGGACCGTTCCGGCCTGAAGATTCGTGAGGGCGGTCTGGTGGGCCCGTGGGACGCGCCTCTGACCCGGTACCGGTGGCGTGTGCCGACCGGGGAGGAGTACGCGTACGCGGCCGGCCTGTCGCCTAAGGGGTTCGCCAAACGGATGCGGCCGGGTGAGGGGATAACGATCGACGACGCCGGCCGGTCCGTGCTGTGGGAGGTCCCTGTGCCGCACAATCCGCATGGCGGCGGCAGCGGGACCGAGGGCGGGTTCATCCACGACGGTATCAGGTGCGGATGGACAGAAGTTCGTGAGGATTTCGCTCGTCCGATGGGCGAGCGGCGGGTGGCCGCCAGACATTTGTTCTTCTACCGTTCCGGCGAGTGGTATGAGCCGGATACGGCGTTCCTGCGCGCCTACTGGGACGCGAGCAACTGGCATACGTTCAAGGAGGTCGTGTACCGGGGGAAGCGGCTCTGACGGTCCCGGCATGTGTTCGGTAATGGTTTGAATTTGGATATTGATTGGAGTGGTTGTTGTGGAATTTCATGATTTGGCGTGGTGGGAGGCGCAGCTCGGCCTTGACAAGGCTGGTCGGGCTCAGCTTGAGAAGGATTTGCAAATCGGACAGAATTGGGCTTATTTTGTCTGATTTCGGTAGGGGGATTCGTATCTCGGTCTTGTTCTCGGATGTCTGGGCGTTGTTACCGTTTTCAGACAGAATCGGGCGGATTCTGTCTGATTTCGGTAGGGGGGGGGCGTCCCGGTTCCGCGGGTATGCGTGCCGGTTCCGTAGGGGCGGTAGCATGGTGTTGCTACCGTTTTCGGACAAATTTTGGGCTTTTTCTGTCTGATTTCGGTAGGGGGATTCGTATCTCGGTCTTGTTCTCGGATGTCTGGGTGTTGTTACCGTTTTCAGACGGAATCGGGCGGATTTTGTCTGATTTCGGTAGGGGGATTCATGTCTCGGTCTGGTCCGGATGTCTGGGCATTGTTACCGTTTTCGGACAGAATCGGGCGGATTTTGTCTGATTTCGGTAGGGGGCGTCCCGGTTCCGCGGGTATGCGTGCCGGTTCCGTAGGGGCGATAGCATGGTGTCGCTACCGTTTTCGGACAAATTTTGGGCTTTTTCTGTCTGATTTCGGTAGGGGGATTCATGTCTCGGTCTGGTCCGGATGTCTGGGCATTGTTACCGTTTTCGGACAGAATCGGGCGGATTTTGTCTGATTTCGGTAGGGAGATTCGTATCTCGGTCTGGCCTCCGGATATCTGGACATTGTTACCGTTTTCGGACAGAATCGGGCTTATTTTGTCTGATTCCGGTAGCAGTCGTGCTGGTTCCGCGGGTATGCGTGCTGGTTCCGCGGGAGTGTGGCTTGGCGTTGTTACCGTTTTCGGACAGAATCAGGCGGATTTTGTCTGATTCCGGTAGGGGGATTCATATCTCGGTCTGGTTCCCGGATATCTGGACATTGTTACCGTTTTCGGCCGTCCATTCGCAAGGTGTGCAGCAATCCGAAGGAAGCCGTGATGCTGTTCGCGTGCCTAATGGTCGATTTCCTTCGTCACATTCAGACGAACGGCGACGGTAGCGCCACCGACGTTCGTGAGAACTACCGTACGCTGCTTACACGGACGATATTCCTGTCCACGGTCGATTATGGGCTGCTTGACAAAGCGACCGGCGCAGCCGAATAAATCCAGATCCTAGGTGGACTGCTGGCTCATGTGGTGGAATATTTAGATTTCGTCACATGAGCCTTTACCGCCGCCCGAGACGTTGCGGCGTGGGAATGTCGGCTCGGGCGGTAGTGTGGAAGTCATGCCAATCAACGCTCAACTGCTTGACAATCCGAAATCCGACCGAGTCCGCAGAATCGCGGACCTCACCCGTACCAAGGGCCGCCGCAAGAGCGGTAGGTTCCTCATCGAAGGCCCCCAGTCCGTGCGAGAAGCCATACGCTACGCATCTGACGTCATCACCGACATCTATGTGGCCGGTGACGAGGACGGCATCGACTCCGACGTGCTCGCCGACATCGCGCAGCGTGCCATCGATGCTTCCACCGATCTGTACGTGCACACCGCCACGCGCGAGGTGGTCGACCATATCAGCCCGGACGCGCAGGGCATCATCGCCGTTGGCGAGACGGACAAACTCCGCGCAGGCATGGACGCCAAAGTGGAGAACGCCACCGGTCGCCCCAAGGGCATGCGCGTCGCCGCGTTCTGGCAGGTGCGCGACCCGGGCAACGCAGGCACCGTGATCCGTGCCGCCGACGCCGCCGGATGCGACGTGGTAGTATTCGTCGACGATTGCGTCGACATGCTCAACCCCAAGGTGATCCGTTCCACGACCGGCTCGCTGTTCCACATTCCCGTCATCACCATGGGTACCCGCGAATTCTTCGAATGGATGGAGCAGCAAGGGCTCGACGTGTGGGCCGCCGACGTGTACGGCACCCGCAAGCGCAAGCCGGAACGCCTGCCCGACGTGCTTGACGCGATGCGTGAGGAAGGCAAGCGCGGCGAAGGCTACGCGGTGCTGTTCGGCAATGAGGCCCGCGGTCTCAACGCCAAAACGATCGAACAATGCCAGCGCGTCGTGACCATTCCGCTGTACGGCAAGGCGGAATCGCTCAACCTTGCCACCTCCGCGGCGGTCATTCTGATGAGTCTCGCGTTCCTGCGCTAGACGACTGGAAACGCGACGCGAGTAGAACGTTATACGCTTCGACCGTGCACGCCCGTATGGGCGCTGTCCAAGGAATGAAGCCGAGGGCTTAGACGGTCGAGTATGCGTGAAAGAATGTGTGTCGGTAAAGTGCTTGGAAACGCTAGCGTTCCAAGGGATATTAGAAAGGGAAACCGTGGCAGAGGGTATGGTGTTTGACGCCCAAGCGGTAAGCGATGCGGTCGCTGAAGGCATTGCCAAAATCCAAGACGCCTCCAGCTTGGAGGAATTGAAAGCCATCAAAACGCAGTACGCCGGTGCGGAATCGGCGATGACCAAGGCCAGCAAGGCCATCGGATCACTGCCCAAGGATCAGAAGAAGGAAGCCGGTCAGCTGCTCGGCAAGCTTCGCGCCGATTTCGGACGTGCGTTCGGCCCCCGCGAAAAGGAACTCAAGGCCGCTGAGGAAGCGGCCGCCCTCGCCGCCGAAACCGTCGACATGACGCTGCCCGTCAACCGTAAGCCGCTTGGCGCGCGTCACCCGCTTGCCAAGCTGATGGAGGACGTCGAGGACTTCTTCATCTCCATGGGTTGGCAGATCTCCTCCGGCCCCGAAGTGGAAAGCGAATGGTACAACTTCGACGCGCTGAACTTCGGCCCGGACCATCCTGCACGCCAAATGCAGGACACCTTCTACGTGAAGGGCAACCAGGCCAAGGACGCCGCCGGCTTCGTCGGCAGCAACATGGTCGTGCGCACCCAGACCTCCTCCGATCAGGTCCGTGCACTGCTCACCCGCGGCGTGCCGCTGTACATTGCGAGCCCGGGCCGCGTGTTCCGCACCGATGAGCTCGACGCCACCCACACCCCGGTGTTCCACCAGTGCGAAGCCCTCGCCGTGGACAAAGGCCTGACCATGGCCGACCTCAAGGGTGTGCTCGACAAGCTTGCCGTGGCCATGTTCG
Source organism: Bifidobacterium pongonis (assembly GCF_019331805.1). Lineage (GTDB taxonomy): Bacteria > Actinomycetota > Actinomycetes > Actinomycetales > Bifidobacteriaceae > Bifidobacterium > Bifidobacterium pongonis. Next base: position 3,523 of record NZ_JAHBBE010000039.1, on the reverse strand, counting down.
GCCCGGAGGCCAAGACTCGCCTGCGCCCGAGCTACTTCCCGTTCACCGAGCCGAGCGCCGAACTCGACCTGTGGTTCCCCGACAAGAAGGGCGGCCCGGGCTGGCTCGAATGGGGCGGCTGCGGCATGGTGAACCCGAACGTGCTCAAGTCCGCCGGCCTCGACCCGAACGAATACACCGGTTTCGCCTTCGGTGTCGGAATGGAACGTACACTGCTGCTGCGCAGCGACATCAACGATATGCACGACCTTGTGGAAGGTGACGTGCGTTTCGCCGAACAGTTTGTGATGGGGGAGTGATTGCCCATGCCTATGGTTGATATTGATTGGCTCAGAAGCCATGTCGAGGTCCCCGCGGATCTCACCTACGAACAGCTCGCCAAGGATCTGGTGAAGGTCGGTCTGGAAGAGGAGGAGATCCACTCCAGCCAGGTCACCGGTCCGATCGTGGTCGGCTATGTGGTGGATGCCACGCCGGAACCGCAGAAGAACGGCAAGATCATCAACTGGTGCCACGTCGACGTCGGTGACGAATACAACGAGGTCGACGAGAACGGCAACAAGGTGCCGCGCGGCATTATCTGCGGTGCGCCGAACATGGCCGCCGGCGAGAAGGTCGTCGTCACCCTGCCGGGTGCCGTGCTGCCCGGTGATTTCAGGATCGAACCGCGTAAGACCTACGGGCACATCTCCAACGGCATGTGCGCCTCCGAACGCGAGCTCGGTCTGGGCGACAACCACAACGGCATCATCCTGCTGCGTGAATACGGCTTCACCGAAGAGGAATACGAGGCTCTCAAGCCCGGCGACGACGCCATGCACCTGCTGCATCTCGATCAGCCGCTGCTGGAGATCAACATCACGCCGGACCGTGGCTACACGCTGTCCTACCGTGGCGTGGCCCGCGAATTCCACCATTCCACCGGCGCCAAGTTCACCGATCCGGTGATCGCGCTGAACAAGAAGGTGCCGACCCCCGCCTCCGCGCTGCCGGACGTCAAGCCCGACATCGAAGTGCAGATCGACGACAACAATCCGATTCACGGCGTGCCCGGCTGCGACCGCTACTACGCCCGCATCGTGCGCGGCTTCGATCCTGCGGCCCGCACCCCGAACTGGATGCGCCGCCGTCTCATCCGTTCCGGTATGCGTTCCATTTCGCTGGCCGTCGACGTGACGAACTATGTGATGATGGATCTGGGCCAGCCGATGCACGCCTACGATCTGGACAAGCTCGAAGGCCCGATCGTGGTCCGTCGCGCGAACGAAGGCGAGAAGCTCGTCACGCTCGACGGCAAGGAGCATGAGCTGAGCACCGAGGATCTGCTGATCACCGATTCCCCGAACGGCGAGCGCTCCTCCCGTATTCTCGGCATCGCCGGCGTGATGGGCGGCCTGTACGGCGAAGTGACCGCCGAAACCAAGAACGTGCTGCTTGAGGCCGCGCACTTCGACCAGGTGTCGATCGCGCGTTCCGCCCGCCGCCACAAGATCCCGTCCGAAGCGTCCCGCCGTTTCGAACGCGGCGTCGACTACGCCCTGCAGCCCGCGGCCGCGCAGATGTGCGCCGACCTGCTGGCCGAATACGGTGGCGGCGTCCCCAGCGACACTCCGAACGATGTGAACAACACCAAGCATCGCAGGTCCATCCAGTTCCCGACTTCCGAAGTGGCGCGCGTCGCCGGTCTCAACACCGACGTGAACACCATTTCCAAGATCCTGACCGATATCGGCTGCACTGTGGCCGGTGGCGGCAACGGCGAATTCTCCGTAAACGCGCCGACCTGGCGTCCGGACCTCAACGAGCCGTGCGATCTGGTCGAGGAAGTGGCCCGACTGGTCGGCTATGACGAGATTCCGGTGCGTGTGCCGGCAGCCCCGGTGAAGGGCGAGGTCGGTTTGACCGCCGACCAGCTGCGTCGCCGTCGCATCGCCGACGAGCTCGCCGAATACGGCATGGTCGAAGCGCTGAGCTACCCGTTCGTCGGTGACGAGGATTACAAGGCGTTCGGTTACGATGCCGAGGCCACCAAGCGTGTCAGCGTCGAAATCGCCAACCCGCTGTACGGCGACCGCCCGTACCTGCGCCGCGAAGTGCTGCCCACCCTGGCCACCACCGTGCAGCGCAACATTCGCCGCGGCATCGAAAACGTCAGCCTGTACGAGCTCGGCCACGTCTACCTGTGGAACCCCGATGCGCCGGCCATTCCCGCCCTGCCGGGCGGCGTGAAGCCCACCGAGGAGCAGCTCAAGGCGCTTGACGCCGGTCTGCCCGACCAGCCCGACCATGTCGCCGGCATCTTCACCGGCCTTTCCGAGAACACCGGTTGGATGGGCGGTAAGCGCCCGGTCGACTGGTCCGACGCCGTCGAAGCCGTGCACCGCATCGCCGATCGCATCGGCGCGGCCATCGAGCTGAACCAGCCGGCCGCCGAGGATGTGCCCGCACAGTGGCATCCGGGTCGTTTCGCCTACGTGGACGTGGACGGCAAGCATGTCGGCGTTGTGGGCGAACTTCACCCGCATGTGAACGATGCGCTCGGTTTCCCGGCCCATTCCGCCGCGTTCGAGCTGAACATGACCGACCTGTTCGCCACGCTCGACGGCAAGCCGGTGCAGGCCAAGCCGATCTCCACCTTCCCGCCCGTCAAGCAGGATCTCGCGTTCACCGTGGATGAGAGCGTGAGCGCCGCCAAGCTGGAGAATGTGGTGCGTGAGGCCGCAGGCGAGGATCTCGAATCCATCGAACTGTTCGACGTGTTCACCGGCGATCAGGTGGGCGAAGGCAAGAAGTCGCTGGCGTTCGCCGTGGTGTTCCGCTCCCCGGGCAAGACCCTGGGCGCTGAGGACAGCGAGGCGATCCGAGCCCGCATCGTCGAGGCCGCCGCTCAGCTGGGAGCGCAACTGCGCGCCTGAGCATGGATATGATATGGGGTGTGTGCCGGTGAGGTGCACACCCCTTTGGGTATGGTGAGGCACCACAAACAGTGCCGTGAACGTTATCATGACCGAAAAGCAGGTAATAGGTATGGATGATCAGAAGCAGCCTGAGTACGGGCAGACGAACCAGCCGCAGTACGGGGCCATGTCCGGGCAATACCCGGGGTACGATCCGTACCTGTATGGCAAGCCGGAACCGGAACAGCCGAAGTCCGGTGATGCCGCTGCACAGGGTAATCAGGGTAATCAGGGTAATGCCCAGCCCATGGGTGCGCCGTATCCCGGTCAGGGCCAGCAGGGGCAACCGTTCAACCCGTACGGCCCGTATGGCCAGAATCCGTACGGCCAGTCCGGTCAGTCCGGTCAGCAGAATCCTTACGGTCAGCCCAACCAGTATGGTCAGCCCAACCAGTACAACCCGTACACCCGGGCACCCCAGCAGGGCCAGCAGCCCGGGATGCCGATGTTCCAGTACTTCAATCCCGACGACCCGCAGCAGAATCCGTTCTACGGGCGCTGGGATTCGTATGCGATCGTCGCCTTCGTGTGCTCGATCGTGTTCGCGATCCCGGTACTGCCGGCGG
>NZ_JAHBBE010000038.1 GCF_019331805.1 Bifidobacterium pongonis | reverse complement strand
GTTCCGTCTCCTGGCTTCCAATCGCGGTTTTTTGTTTTGGCGAATGAAAATCGTACACAGGACGCGGGCCATGCCCTCCTGCGTCAGGGCCGGAATCCGAAAGTGCGCAAGATTTCGGACGTTATCTTCTCGTCAACCCTGCAGACCCATCTACAACGGTGAATTTCCTTAAACAGTACAGAGACACTGTTCAGCATGCCTATGTTGCAGGTGGCACCACTGCTCTCAGCGATAACGTTATCGCGCAGATTGCCGATATGTTGAATATGCAAAGACCATAGTCTCTGCGCACAGCAGACAAATAGGGGCTGTATGGCTCTCTTCAAAGAGATGTCAACAGCCCCTATTCATGAATCGGCATCTTACAAATCCTCCGACTATCATTGGCATATTCAATGCAACGGTTTGCAAAACAACCATCGCATGGGAATTCCATTTTGGGCTGGCGTATTGGTAAAGGTCAGTCAAGGCCGTTAAAATGGCTTTTACATTCGACTGAGATGTCGGATGAAGACGTTTGCAAACTGCTTAAGATACTGGCGACTGGGAAGAACTCCATCGGAATCGCGGTTTGTGTTGAAACGTCTGGTTGTTTGTATAAGGAGGGAGAGGAATATGAAGTTTCCTCAGCATAGGCGCATTGGTTTGCGCCAGCCACGCGTTTTCTCGGCTGCTATGGCCGTGATATGCACTGTGGCCATGATTGCGGCCACATTCGTCGCCGCGCCATTCGCCGTGGCCGATCAGGACGGCGGCATGCGCATCGAAATCGACGATTCCAAGTCGGTCGGCAACTGGAATATCTCTCAGAAAGGCCAGGTTGTCGATCTTGCCGTCGGGCAAAAAGTGCAACTCAGCGTGTGGAACTATCAAGGCAGCGGCCAGCCGGTCAAATTCAATACCGTTCAGTGGTATATCAACGGCCAGCCAATTACCATGACCGAATACGATGATGCTTCAGGTCAATGGAAAACGGTCCAGCGTGATACCGATGAATTCCATGCTGCAATCGGCCTTACCGACGATAACGGCGGCTTGACCGCTCTGCGTGAGGGTGAAGCCACACTTACCGCAAAGGGAGGCAAAAGCGGTGGGCCGATCGAGACCGCAACCGCGCAATTCAGAGTGCACAAGACCAAGTTCAAGCTTGTGCGCACTCTGGACTCCCAGGAAGTCACCGCTTCCGACACCACTCAGCTCACCGCCGGTGAGGATATGAAGCTGAAGTACTACCCCACATTCGATGGCGATGGTACAACGGCACAGAACAAGAAGTACAGCTACGAGTTCTCCACATCAATGTGGAACAACCCAAGCTCCTACCAGGAGAAGGACAGCAACAACAAGACCTATACCATCCGTGCAGACGGTTGGCGATCCTCCGGCTCTGCATTTGATTTCAATGGTCAGGAAAACCCCATGACCAATGAGGTGACGGTACGTGCTCTGATTAAAGGGCAGTCCACGATTTCCATCGGCGCGCTGTTCGTGTTCCGGCACAATGTCGCAACCACCAACCCGACTAGCGGGAAGACAACCTTCACACAGCAGACCGACGAGCTGGGCAATGTCTCCGCCGCCACAGTAGTGAACGCCTCCACGCCGAACGTCTCCGTGCAATACGGTTCAAGCACCAGCCCCATCGAGGTACGCAGTGGCAGCACTCTTAACTTGGGTGTGGGTGAAATCATACAGTTCAGCTATGCGATCGCCCCGCTGCACACGGCATATGCCACGCAGCATTCCGCGCATTGGGATTCCAACAACAGATCGGTGGCGACCATCGATTCCGACAGTTCCCGTAAGCTCACCGCCATCAATGAAGGCACTAGCTCCATCACCGTATCCATCGGTGGCGTACTATTCCCCTTCACCACATCGGTGAGCGAGCCCAAACTGACATTGAGCTACCAAGGCAAACTGGCCAAACCGCTGGATGCCACAAACGGTACTGTTGTGCTCACGGCCGGCGAATCCGCTGAGCTGACTCTCGGCTACGCACCACGACATGACTACACGTCGTTGAATTCCGTCTCGTGGACTTCCTCCAACACCAGCGTGGCAACCGTGAACGCTACCTCGTCGGTGAGCACTACCGGAGCAACGCCCAAGACCACCATCACAGCCAAGACCCCGGGCACTGTGACCGTGACCGGCAATCTTGCCGGTCGCACCGTCACAACCACCGTCAAGGTGGTCGACGCCACGCTTGCCATCGTGCGCGACACCCATCAAGACACGGCTGACCGCAGTGATGATATGCAGGTTCCCGTTACCGGCAAGACAGTAGAAGTGACTCCAGGAGAAAACTTCAAGCTGTACACCAAGATCACTCCGGCACACGATTATGCGAGCTTCCCCAGTAGCGCGACACGCACCACCTGGGCTGAAGATGCGCACGGTAGCGTCATCAAACTGAGCACAAGCGGAGACACTGCCATGATCTATGGCCTGAGTTCCCTGAACCAAACGAGCTCCAAGGCAACGATTACCGCTCGAGCCGGTGGCAAGGAAGTCACGACCACCATTGCCGTGGTCAAGCCCCAGCTCAAACTGACCGCAACCGAACGCGATGCGCAAAATCAGGACATCGTGAAGGATGTGACCGGCACAGAATTCCAGCTTGACCGCAACAAGTCCAAGAGGCTTACCGCAGTGGTGTCCCCTCTGCACAAGGATTACGCCAAGATGGACATGAGCAAGGTCTCGTGGACTTCCGATACGCCGTCCATCGCCGCGGTGTCGAGAGCCAGCGGAGAGTTCGCCGACGTGCAAGGCAAAGGCGAAGGCTCTACAAAGGTCAACGCATCCCTCGACAATGTGACCGCCAGCGCGACGGTGAAGGTTGTTATTCCAGTCAGATCCGTTCAGACCCCCGCAACCGTCACAACCTATGCCGGCAAAGCTCCGAACCTGCCGCAAACCGTGCATGTTACATGGGACAACGGCAAGGAAACGGATGAGACCGTCAACTGGGACAGGATCCAAGCCGATCAGTATGCCAAAGCCGGTAGCTTCACTGTTAATGGTACTGTAAAAGGCTATTCCGGAACCGTTCGCGTGACAGTACGAGTACTGGGTATGAGAAGCTTCGATCCGGTCAACGTAGCCACCAAAACCGGCACCGCTCCAGTGCTCCCAGCCACTGTTAAAGTGACGTGGACCGATGGAACGCAGACGACGGAGAAAGTGGCCTGGGATTCCGTAGCACTCAGCCAATACCGGAACCCCGGAACGTTCAAGGTTAACGGCAAACTCAACGGCTCCAATATCCAGGTGTATGCCACGGTGACCGTAGATAATCCACAACTGAAACGTTTGGCTGGCACAACCCGTTACGATACCATGGGCTCACTGGTCGGAACTGCATTCACCGGCTCCACATCCACGGTGATTGTGGCATCAGGCGCCAACTATCCGGACGCGCTCGCGGCATCCGCACTGGCCGGTATCAAGAACGCACCCATTGTACTGACTGATCCCACTTATCTCTCCGGTCAGGCAGCATCCCAGCTGAGGCGTCTGAAACCTTCTGAGATCATCGTGGTCGGCGGCACAGGAGCTGTATCGCCGAACGTCTTCTCATCTTTAAGACCGTACGCAAACAGTGTTCGCCGTGTACAAGGATCCAACCGCTACGACACGTCTTATCAGCTGTACCTGCAGGGTGAAGGCAAGTGGGGCTCAACCGCGATTGTGGCGACAGGCTCCAACTACGCCGACGCACTGTCGGTCAGCTCGTATTCATATGCGGTGAAAGCACCAGTGTTCCTGTGCGACCCGAACACCGGTCTGACTCAGGAGCAAAGGAATGCTCTGAAGACGTTCACAAACGTGCTCGTGGTCGGCGGCATCAACGCCGTCCCCTCGCGCTATACGTCTGGACTGCCGAGCGTAACGCGCTTGTCTGGCGCGACCCGTTACGAGACGAGCGAGCGGATCGCCAGGTGGACGACGGGGCACGGCCTGGGTATGAACGGCGTCGTGTACGCGACCGGCGCGAACTTCCCCGACGCCCTGGCGGCCGGCCCTCTCGCCGGCAAGGCCAAGGCGGCGACCCTCCTGGTCGAGGACGCCCACAGCCCCGCGGTCCCGTTCTCCGCGGAGTACAGGGGCAAGGTCGACAACGCGTACGTGGTCGGCGGCGTCAACGCCGTCAGCCAAGCCACCGCAGACGCCATAGCCGACAGCCTCGGACTCAAACACGCACAATGACGACATAAATCATTAAGGGGTGACCATGCACAACCATGGTCACCCCTTCTTAATGATTACCTTGCCTGTTTTATGGCCGCAACATATCCAAAGCGTCAGCAAGACCGTTCGCGGTATTCCGGGAAACGGCATTCTCTCCGCCGACGATATAGGCATTGTTAATATCACTATGCTGATTCACATACCGCTTGACGAAAGTGGCAGTGCTCCCATCCGGATCAGCGAGCAGCAGAACTGCTTTGTTACGCCCAGCAAAAGGACCAGCCGCAAGCGCATCCGGGAAATTCGCGCCCGTCGCAAACACCACATTGTCCATATGAAGGTTTCCTTCTTCAGAAGCCCACTGGGCAAATGTAACGCTCGTTTCATAACGCGTTGCCCCTGCAATACGAGATACCGCAGAACCAGAGGAATTTCTAATCTGCGTCACTACCGAATCCGGAACAGCGTGTTGACCGCCCACAATGAGGATTCTGTCGAACTTTCCACTGGATAATGCCTCCAATTGTTCGGAAGACAGACCAGAGTTAATATCCGAAAGGAAGATGGGGCTTTTGAAGGCATAGGCATACGACGAGACGGACAAAGCATCAGCAAAACCAGACGAGCCATTTCCACCGGTAACGACGATTGCCGTTTTTCCCCAATTCTTTTCGATTCGGACATCACTGTCGTACAGTTTCAAAGCAGTATCACTTCGAGTAGCTCCTCCGATTCTCTGCACTGCGGCATATTGGGCTAACGACTGTTCCACTTTCCCGGATACCGCATTCTGTCCACCGACAATGATGATCTTTTCCGGCTTCAAACGATTAATCTGAGCCTTTGTTTGATTGCTGAGGTACAGAGGGTCCGTCATGAGAATCGGAGCGTCCAACACTCCGGCGAATCCCGACGCTGCCAACGCATCCGGATAGTTCTCTCCAGAAGCAACAACTACCGTTGACGCGGACTCCGGAAAAGCAGTATCCACAATCTGTGACATGGTGTCATACCGCGTTATGCCGGATAACCGAGTCAATTTGCCAGATGCAGGTTTGCTAGGCGTAGCTGGCGTATCAGGTTTCGATGGGTCAGACGGAAGCTCCGGAGTATTCGGCGTCGCATTGTTGCCATCATAAAGTGGAACTGTCTGTCCAGACGGACACTGTGCAAGAGACGTTTCCATAGCGTTTCTCTCCGAAGAGTCCACTGCTAAATGGTAATGCTGCTTTATTCCTATTTGCCTGCTGATATAGGCGCAATCATAACCATGTCCTGGAAGCCAATGCGCAGCATCCTTGTCCGACTTGGAAGCATTTGCAGATCCCTTTACCGCAAGCAACACATATGGATCATTCGCATAGGCGACACGTTGATCCTTGGTCCAATGATCGGCACCACTTTCATATGCTTCCCCGACAGCAACGACATGGTCGATCTGCACCGCATTTGAAGTGCCCTGTCCACGCTGAAACGCGATTGTCTCGCCGGTATAGGGATCATTTAGAATGCCTGTTGCGACATGACGATCATTGGTATATGTGACATTCTTCATGTCACGACTCAAAATATCGTCTCGGGTAGTCGCATTACCGCCAAGAGTATTGCTGTGAAGCCATGTGCCGAATAAATCCGTGCGCTCCGACGAGCGGTAATCATCCGTCTGCGCTGTTACAGCCAACGACTGCAACGCAGATTGCACGTTCTCTCCTTCGTCCGCGCTTGCCGTAGCAGCACCTTGAATGAGGAAAGCGATAACTATCAGCATTCCCAAAAAGCCAGCCACACGTTTTGCACGTCGTACCATCTAAAGCCGTCCTCTCACTCATAATGGAAGATAGTCGCGCTAGAGGAATTACTCTTCTATACTTTTAGACAACTACCAATCAATGAGGAAAGGGGGAAGAACCATGAGCAGGAAAACTGTCACTTGCTTCAAAAGAATCACTGCTGTGCTATCTAGTGTTTTCTTGACCTCTGCCGCTTTTGCAGGAGCGGGATTAATAGCTAATGCATCAGCCACATCAATTACTAGAATATCCGGCAACACCAGGTATGAGACCATGGAAATGGTGTCACAGACAGCATTCCCCTCTACTACATCCAGAGTCGCAGTCGTAGCATCAGGAAGCAGTTTCCCTGATGCGCTTGCCGCCTCTTCCCTCGCGGGGCATCTCAATGCACCGATTCTACTCACTGACCCCAAAACGCTTTCCAATGCAACAATCAATGAACTTAATCGACTTGACGCCAATACGATTTACATCATTGGTGGCAAAAATGCGGTTTCAAGCAACACTGAAAATGAAATCCGAACATCTCGTCCGTCAGCAACTATTACACGACTCGCAGGGAGCACTCGCTTCGATACCGCATATCAAATCTATAACGAACTCACCAAGCTCGGAGTAGAATCCAAGACCGCCATTATTTCCACTGGAGCCAACTTTGCCGACGCACTTTCCGTATCCCCGTATTCATACATGCAATCCGCGCCGTTCTTCCTGAGCTCTCAGTCAGGACTTGACGAGGAATCTCTTACTGCGCTCAAGGATTTCCAATCTGCAATTATCGTCGGTGGACAAAACGCGGTTCCTTCCTCCGTTGAGCAGCAGCTCCGATCTATAGGTGTTGCAACATCGAGAATCCAGGGCGCAACCCGTTATGAAACCAGCCTGGAAATCAGCAAGTTCACGTTGAATAACCTCTCTATCAATCCTTCCAGCGTTGTATATGCCACTGGAGCCAATTTCCCGGACGCTCTTTCAGGAAGCGCACTTGCCGGCATCAATAAGACAGTACTGCTGCTCGCACAGAACGAGTCTTCTCCGACAGTCGGTGCATCATCCATATTGCCGGATGTTGAATCCGTGTATGTGCTCGGCGGACAGAATGCCATCGGACCGGCAACGTTCAATGCAATTTCCAGCAGCTTTGGATTGAGCGACAGAGAATATGTCCCTCGGCCAACGCCTACGCCGCAGCCCAAACCGAATGATCCGGTTTATGGTACTCATAAAGCAGGTGAATTCTGTAAAAAATCTGATCTGAATAAAACAGACCATGACGCTAGGAATGGCAAGCTAATCGTTTGCAAAGTAGCCGACGGTGATAACAAGCCTCGTTGGCACTATGTCTGAATAGATATGGTTGGGCAGATAATTCGCAGTCGTTTACCTGCCCAACCAACATAAGAATCTAATAGATCGATTGCATACAACGGCTCTATAGTAGTCCTGACTCGTAATTGATCACCTAGAAATATCCGCAGTCGAAGCACCTGAAGCCATGAATTATGGCCGTTCAATCTTATTACTATCAAAGTAAGGTGCTTCGCCGAGAAAAGCCGCGAAACACGGCTACATTGCTGTCCAGTGTAAAAGGCAGTCATCTTATTCTGCTTCAGAAACCACATACATTGGGCGCTCTTTTGTTTCCATGTACATTTTGGCTAAATACTCGCCAAGAATACCTAGAGAGAATAATTGCAATCCGCCCATGAGCAGAATCACGCATATCATACTAGGCCAGCCTGCAACAGGATCGCCAAACATCAACGCACGAATAACAACAAAAACAATTCCTACAAAAGCCAAAAGGCAAAACAACATTCCAACGAATGAGGCAAAAACAAGAGGGACTGTGGAAAAGCCCACAATGCCTTCAAACGAATATCGGAAAAGAGAGAAAAAGTTCCATTTGGTTTTTCCTGCCACCCTTTCAACATTCTCATAGGAGATCCAATGGGTTCTAAAACCAACCCAAGAAAAAATACCTTTGGAAAAACGGTTGACTTCTCTCAATGAAAGAACTGCATCCACAAATTTCCTTGACATGCAGCGGTAATCACGAGCGCCATCAACTATCTCTGTTTTAGACAATTTATTGATAATACGATAGAACAATCGCGCGAAGAAGCTGCGCACAGGGGGCTCCCCACGCCTAGTTTCCCGTCGAGTAGCGACGCAATCATAATCCTCATGCTCTTCCAGAAACTGCACCATCTGAGGAAGAAGGGATGGCGGATCCTGTAAGTCCGCATCAAGTGTGGCAACGTATTCTCCGCGAGAAGCCTTCAGCCCTGCATACAAGGCTGATTCCTTACCGAAATTCCGAGAGAAGGAAACATAGTGCACATTGTCATCCGTCTCGTGCATTTCTCGTAGAATCGCAGGGGTGGAATCACTTGAGCCGTCATCAACAAATATATATTCCGCACGGTAGCCAAGCAGCGTCTTAAGCTCAGAAGCAGCTTTTTGAGCTTCCCGATAGAACAATGGCAAAGAACCCTCTTCATTAAAACAGGGCACAACTATGCTTAAAGTACGATTCTGCACATTTTCTTCCATCGACATTACCTTTTATACAAATTAATTTTAAATTGACTTCCTACGGCGAAATCTTGCTTCATGCGCATACAATACTCCGCAGCCGATCCACCCAAGCAAAGAAATAATTTCAGCTACTCGCCATACAAATGGAACCCGGTATCGGACTTGCACTTCACCAGAGAACCCTTTCGGAACTCGTATAGTAAGCAGATTCTCAATCCCATGTGTTGAACCCAAATTTAATACCTTATTGCTTTCCGAATCGGAAATTCGATAATTGTCGTATGCGAACGCAGGTAAAGTAATCGTTCCCTTTTGGGAGGATTCAATGTACATACTCATCGAGGTGCCCCTCTTTTCATATCTTGAGACATACACACCTTCAGTAGCTTTGGGCTTTCCAGCCTTAAAGCCCTCAGAGAAAAGACTGCCCAAATCCGTGCCTTTAATCAAGTACTCTCCACCCGCAACACCGGAACTCGTTGCAAGCGACGTATCAACCGACTGCTCCTCTTTGGCGTTATACATGAAGGTGGAAGTCGTTACGCCACCTTCCAAGCACCCCAGTATAAGTAGCGAAGAGAAGACAAGACTGGATAAACGGCCAAACTGTTCATTCCTTCGAAGTGCGTATAGTCCCATAGCTCCAAGCACTACAATCAGGAAGCATGCAGGCCCCAGCATGCGAGTCGGGAATTGGATAGAATACAAAAATTTACATACATCTGCAAATTTCCTAGAATCCCAGGGGAATAACGTGGTTGTCATGAACAAGCCAAGGATAATACTCACACATAAAGGCACCGCAATACTGCATTTCCGCTCCGAGTTCTCCTCTGACTTTGTTAAGAGCGCGATAATCGGAAGCAATAATGCGCACGCAATCAAAGCCCAGCCAATTGAGTAAGGGATGTCGCCTTGAAATGCATGGCCCTCTGTCATCTGGTTAAGCGGCAAAAATAAAGTCAGCAATTGTCCCGGCTCAATAGCCTTCCGAGCGGCAAGTTCCATCTGCGTCTGCAAATTTTGGCTGTACACCTGGAAATTGCCATGAATCGAGTAATCCAGCATGGGAATCAAGAAAAAGGAGCTAAGTACAACTGTCATTCCACAGGCAATACCGAGTTGTTTCCAGAAATAAATGGAATGCCAGCAATACCACATAGCCCATATCAAAATGGGTAATATTGCTATTACTGTGAGCTCCGTGCTTATGACATGTGAAGTCACTATCCCAGTTGCAGAAAATGCACATACCAATCCTCCATGCTTAATACTGCCGCGTCTCTCGGGAAAGACAACAGAGACAACACCGAGCAGCAGAATCGGGAAAAAGAGCATTGCGACCCATTCGCCCACCGCGCCACGTGAATACACATCATCAAGACGATATGTGCATAACGTCCATAGAGCAGCAGATAACATGCCCACTTGCCGGGATTGAAAAATGCGTCCAAAAATCAGATAAGTGCTCCATACAGCGACTATGTTTAGGAATATGGCGAAAAGCCTGTAGGCCATTGCTGTTGAGAGTCCCATAAGATGGAGAAGAGCTGAAATATACAGGAGCATGTCGCCATACATCACAGAAACTGGATAACCATATCCCCCCACCTGCACTGTCTGCATAAATACGGGGAATTGGCCATCCCGAAGCCCCTGGGCAATTCCTTCAATACGGAAGAGATGAAATTCCAGATCTGCACCCCACAATAAGGTGCGAGAAAGCAACGGAATAGAAGAAATCACTGATATCGCAGCCAATACAAATGTAGTCAATATTTTTTTCTGTCGTTCCGTCAAATTCATACACCGTCTCCTAACACTTCATGGCTCAGCCCTATTCGCTCCAATAAAGCACTCACCACACTTCTTGCGGCACTTAGGCAACCAGAGCATCCAAGCTGGAATCGGCAACAAGCTTGTCGAAGCCGTCGTCCAACACGCCTTTGGCTTGCAGTTCTTTCAGAATCGCTTTCAGCACAATGTTGTTGACGCCACTTTCGGTATTCTGGTGGCACAACGCTTCCTCGCCCTGCGTGCCAGGTACATAATCAAGCAGCTGATCAGATGTTGCAGCCACTACAGGAATACCAGCTTTCACTTGCATTACTTTCAGCCATAAATCATCCGCGGTCAGGCAGGTCTTTTTAATCCCCTCGGCATCAAACGTCTCTGAAGGCATCGCATGGGGCGGATACAGCGTACCTGCACCATTCGTGGCGAAAATCCGCATGGACGGCACGCCTACAAGAGCGGGATGATAATGTGGCGCCTCGTAAATCCAATCCTCATAATTAGTACGTGAACCATCCTCATTGAACATAATCAAATGCGTACGTACGGCTGCGATCGCATGAGGATGAGCTTCATGCGCAGCCAGTAAGTCGCCGATCATCGTGTTGCGGTACAGCAAATCATCATCGGTGGTGATGACGTAATCGTCAGGGAATTCCTGCAAAGCCCAGAAATACTTCTTATGCGGCTTCAAATCATCATCGACCCAACGTACTTCGACATCATGCCACAGCACATCGCGCAAACTCTGTGGTAAATCATCTTCACGATTCGGAAAGTCCGACTTACACAGCCACAGCACAATCTTGTCGGGCAGCACCTTTTGAGCAAGCAACGAACGGATAGCCATATGCACCGTATTGATACGTGCCGGATATGAGGTCATGGAAACGATAATCCGGGGGTGCCGAGGCTTCACCATGCGCAAAACATGCGTACCCGCACGACGCAACTTGTTCTTCTCGACCCGAAACCAGTCCGTAGACAGCACAATCCTCTCCTCACGTTTGTTCGGTACCTGTCACATATTAGCCTGACGTATGCTTTTCGAAGTTAGACAGTACACTGTTACCAGCGAGCGAATAGGACCGCAGCCAGTAAGGAAGAGTCAATGCCTAAGATTTCAATCGTCATTCCCGCATACAATGTCGGCGATTATTTGCAGGAGTGTCTTGATTCAGTACGGAATCAGACCTTCTCTGATATAGAAGCGATTGTCGTAAACGATGCGAGCCCAGATAATGTCGGAGAGGTCGCAGCACAGGCGGCTGCACAGGACGCACGCATCCGAGTAGTCACCAACAACCCGAATATGGGCACACACCGCACTCGCATGGCGGGCGTAGAAAACGCTTCCGGCGAATACACGTTCTTCCTTGATGGCGATGATGCCCTCAAGCCTGATATGTGCGAACAGCTCGCCGCGGAGATCGACAAGCATCCCGTGGACGTACTGCATTTCGGTCTTACCGTTGTCGCAGCCAATGACCTTTTGGAAAACGAACGCCAAGCCTTCGAAACCTTCAACAACACTCCCACGCCCGATTCCACTGGAGAAGATATCGTCCGCGACATTTTCGATGAAACGCGAGGCTACAAGGTCGATTGGCGCGTAACCCAGCGTTTATACAAGACTTCCGTACTTAAGGAAGCATTCAACGCCATGACCCGCGATCGTCTTGGCCGATCTCAGGACGGCTACGAGTGCTTTGTGGTTTCGGCATTCGCCAACAGCTACCATTCCTTCAAGGAATGCCGCGGATATGTGTATTACTACGGTCGCGGCATAAGCGGCACAAATACGATCGATGCTGCGAAGTATGCCCGCTATTGCGGCCATTTCAAGGCGGATTTCGATGCAGCCTACGAATTCGCCGATGAGCAGCATTCCGATATGCTTCACGCTTGCGCACAAGGTTTCCAACGCAAGGCGACCGAAATCCTTGCCAATGATTGGAAGGTCAGGGTTCCGGAAGCGGAAAAGGTTGAGGCCGCCAAGCAAATGGAAGCTGTGTTCGGCCCGGCCATCACGGGGCGCGAATTGTACCGTTTCGTACGCGATGATGCTTATGCGCTGCTTTCCGATAACCAGCTCCTTCCGCATGACGCTGATCTGAACAGCTGGTTCAGCATAGCCAACGCCATCAGTATGCCTACCGATCAAGTATCTGCAGACACCATAAGATTCCATGAGATGAAGCGAATCGCCACTTCCCATATGGCCAATCTCATCGAGAAAACCTGCAATACCGAAGCGTTCCAAAACTACGATAAACAGAACATCCGTATCTTCGTCACTACTCACAAAAACGTTAACACCTTCGACAGCAAAATCATGCAACCGGTACAGGTCGGTCTGAAAAACTATCGCTTCCCTTGGGCGTTCCATGATGACGAAGGCGAAAACATCGCCAATCTCAATCCGCGCTACTGCGAACTGACCACGCAATACTGGGCATGGAAGAACATCAAAGCCGATTACTACGGTTTCTGCCATTACCGCAGGTACTTCAATTTCTCCGAAACCCCGCATGAGGAGAATCCGTATGGCGAAATCATGGACAACTACATCGATGCCGTTACGGCAAAGAAATACGGGCTGAATGACGAGAACATCGCCAAAGTGGTGAAGCAGTATGATGTCATCACCACACCGTTCGGCAATCTCGAAAAAATCATCGATAAGCACGGCACTCCGCGCGCATTGTGGGAGGCCGCTCCCCTGCTGCACGATGACGATTTGAAGCGCTGTTATCAGATTCTGTGCGCCATGTATCCTGATTATAAGGAGGATGCGCAGGATTTCTTCAATGGCAACAAGGCGTGCTTCTGCAATATGTTCATCATGAAGAAGGAAATCTTCTTCGATTATTGTGAATGGATGTTCCCGATCCTTGAGGAATTCGACAAGAACACCAATTACAGCACGTACAGCAAGGAAGCGCTCCGCACACCAGGACATCTTTCCGAACGTCTGCTCAACATCTACCTGCTACATCACAAGCGTATCGGCTCCAACTGGAAGTTCAAGGAACTGCAATGCGTACACTTCACCAATCCGGAGCCAGCGGAGCAGCTCAAGCCGCTTGACATTACCGACAAGCCAATCGTTCCGGTGGTGTTCGCAGCGGATGACAATTATGTTCCTCAATTGACCACCACCGTGTATTCAGCCATGAAGAACGCCGATCCGCATTACTTCTACGATGTGACGGTGCTGCAGCGCAACATCGCATGGGACAAGCAGGAACGTCTGCGTGGCTTCTTCAAGCAGTTCCCGAATATGAATCTGAGGTTCACCAACGTGGACCGCGAACTTGCTGGCTACGATCTTTCCACCAATAACGCCCATATCAGTGTGGAGACGTATTACCGCTTCTTGATTCAGAAGGTTCTGCCGTTCTACGACAAGGTGCTGTATCTCGATTCCGACATCATCATCAACGGCGATATCGCGAAGCTTTACAACATCGATTTGCAGGGCAAGATGCTCGGCGCGATTCGAGACATCGACTTCCTCGCCAATCTCAACGTGAAGCACGGCAAACGCATGGGCTACGCGCAAACCGTGCTGAAGATGAAGAATCCATACGATTACTTCCAAGCTGGCGTGCTGGTGCTCAACACCAAGGCGATGCGTGAGCATTACACCATCGAGCAGTGGCTTACCTACGCCTCGAATCCCAATTTCATCTACAACGACCAGGACGTGCTCAACGCGCACTGCGAAGGGAACGTGCTATATCTGCCATGGGAATGGAATGTGGTTCACGATTGTGGTGGCCGCGTAGGTAACCTCTTCACGCAGGCGCCGAACGATATCTACGACGCATATATGAAGTCGCGTAGCAATCCGCAGATCATCCATTATGCCGGCTTCCAGAAGCCTTGGACTGATCCGGATTGCGATTTCGCCTCTATCTACTGGAGGTACGCGCGTGAGACCCCGTTCTACGAGCGTTTGCTCAAGCGTGTGGTGAAGGCGAACGAACCGGAAATCCCAGAAGGAGTATTCCGCCCGCAACATGAGCGCGCAGTCGGAGAAGATAATCCGATTCGCAAAATCGTCGATCCACTCATGCCGATTGGCTCCCGTCGCCGTGATGCGGTGAAGGCGATTGGGCGTGTGATCCGAGGAAGGAAGTAATCACGTTGGCGCAGTCAGTAAAGAACTTCAAAAACACCAGCCGCAACTTCGCTTACCTTATTCCCATCATCTTGGGAACATTATTCGGCATGTGCTCCTTTATTGGTAGGCATGAAGGCAAAATCAATATAGGGAATATACTTCTGTATGCAAATATTCTTTTCTATATCCTTTTATTTGCACTGGCTTTCTTTGCTATCGCAAAAATAACCGCATATGCGAACCGTCATCGTTCGTCATTGGACAAACCGTTTGCGCCATTGCGCAGGATCACATTAGATTGGTCGCCACGATCCATAATCATATTGTGGTGCGCCATAACTGCGCTCTGGATTCCATATTTCATAACATACTTTCCAGGTGTCTATTGGTACGATACTTCATGGCAGCTGATGGAGTACTTTGATTCCTCTGTACCTTTCACAGATCATCATCCCTTCATGATGACGTATCTGTTTGTCGGATTCGCTCATATTGGTAAAGCACTGTTCAACAACGCTATATATGGATTGTATCTGCTAATACTCATACAAGCTCTGCTGTCCACGCTATCCATAGCCTGTGCAACCTGCTACACAGCCAAATACAACGTGCCTTGGAAATGCCGCCTTTTCATGGCCTTGTTTCTTGCCGTTTTCCCCATCATTCCCATGCTGTCTATGACACTCGCCAAAGACACATTCAACACACCATTTTTTGTGTTCTTTTCCATCGCTTTCTGCGAACTCTGGAAAACTCAGGGAACGATTCTAAAATCTGTACCGTTCGATATTTTCTTTGTTATAGATGTACTGGCTGTGTCTCTGACAAAAAAAACAGGTATGTACATCGTAATTTTGGCAATGATATTTTTAGTTTGCACTGCCATTAAAAGCTGGCGGCGTAAACTGGGTACACTGATTTTGGCAGGTATTCCATATCTAATCGTCGGCGTCGTCATTCCGACTTTCGTATTGCCAACATTGCACATTGCACCGGGAGAAAGCAACGAAATTCTCGCCGTCCCCATGCAACAAGTCGTCAACGTGGCACATAACCACAAGGATGATTTAAGCGCATCTGAGATAACTGATATCGAACAAATTTATCATATGGATATCAACCAACTTCAACAGGCGTATTGCTGGTACAAAGCCGACCCAATTAAAGGGCAACAGCTATCGTCCGAAGACGAACATAAATTAATCAGGACATGGGCCGAACAACTAATCAAACATCCTGGGGATATGCTTGCCGCCTGGGGAGGCCTCTCTGCAGCATGGTTCTCATTCAATGTCACCGTCGGAAATGACCGAAACCTTAGTATGTTACTTCCAATCAGTAATTCCGGCCATCACTATCAAGGCATCGAACGCTACGTCCCTTGGGTTGATAACACTAAAGCAGGTAATGCAGTCGAGACGTTCTACATGGATACGCTATTAGCTACGCCCGTATTCAATGTCATATGGCAGAAGGCTTTCTGGGCAACAATACTTCCCTCCGCAATCATGTTCCTTATACTGACATTCGGACGGCAAAAGAAGAAGCTGAATCTGCTAACGCTCAACGCACCAATGCTTATCACAATGCTCGTGCTGTTCGCAGGACCAATTTCAACTTATACAGAAGCTACGCGATACGTATTGCCTATGCTGTATATCGTCCCGTTGTTCTTGTTCCTCACACTCGGCCAATTGCAATCCGAAGATGATAGGTAGCATATTTGTCACCTGTCATCTCGATGACGCAATCTGCTTTATTTTTGCAATAATCCACTTGCCGATGTATACCGCGATACCGGTAAGCGCATAGACCACAATGGCCTTAATGAACGGATGGGTCTGCCCCAATGTGATAAACCCTCCGATCGGCCCGCACAGAGTGAGATTCACAAGCAGCAGATGGAACATATACACGCCCAGCGAAACGCTGGATACTTTACGGATCATGAGCTTCATCTTGTCAGAACCGCGCTGGAAAAACGGTTCCAGCGTTTTGCAAAGCATAAATAGCGAAACAGCCGACGTCACACATAGTGGGGAAGAAGTGCCGACAAGATAGTTATGGTACTCCGTTCCCATCGTTCCTTGGAAAAAGCCGTTCCAGCACAATCCTCCAAGGAACATCAATGCCGCAGACCCGACGAATAGGACTGCCCAGACCGGAGCTTTCCATCGCATCGGCAAACCATAATTCTCCAGATAATAGCCAAGCAAGAAATACAACAAGGCGCTGGACGAGAACAGCGGCCAGCTCAGCAATGGACTGAAGTATTTTTCATTGATTCCAATGGCCTTAACCGCTGGAATGAGAATCGAACAGAACAACGTCAATGCGATGGCATATTCCATGAGACGACGGTCATGGACGATTTTCGAAAGCAGCGGAGTCAGCAGATACAAATAAATGATGGAATACAGGAACCAGTAAATATCGATAATAGAGTTGGTAAGGAATCGCTTGCAGAAATCGACAAAGCCAAAGCTGTCGGCGATCGACTGCGCTCCGTAGAATAGATTGGGGAGCAGGCCAAACAACAGATAGCATGCGATGCTTCCCAGAATCAGCGCTCGCCCCACCCGCACGAAACGTTTTTTAAAAAACACTTTCGTCGAATATTTCTTCCGATAATCCAGTAAATTCATACCGCTGACCATGAAGAAAATCGGCACCGCAAAAATGAACACCGCCTGCATCAGCTCCTGAAATGCCCATAACCGGGTTCTCTGAGGAGAAAACACACCCAAAGATGTGTGTAAGCAGACCACTGCGAAACAGGAAATGATGTTCAATACATCAACAAACACAAAATGCGTTCTCGCTTTGCCGTTTTTCCGTTCACTCGCAAAGCCCTGTTCTGTGTCCAACTGTTCCGCTGTCATCGACTGACGTTCCCTTCTTTCTGACATACGCACTTCAGCATAACAAATAATGACGTCCCTTCTTGACGGAGGACTGCGAACCGACGTCCGCTCTCGCCCCTAGGCTATAAAAGCAATGAACTCCCATTGACGTATCGAAAGATCAAGCATGGCAAATAGATTCAGGAGCAGTCATATCTGCGTTGCAAAACGGATCCGCACCAGCTCATTTGTCCGAGTGCTCAGGAACCCTTTCGCGATTCTACTTGCCTTTATTCTGTTATTCAGTTGCGCTTCAGCAAACGCTGCGGAAGACAAGGAAACAGATCAAAACGGGAGCAAGTTGACTTTGCCAAGCTATGTGATGGACGGCATGGTTTTGCAGCAGAACAAAATCACCACCCTGAACGGTTCAACAGCAAAATCCATGTCAGGGAAAACCGTTTCAGTCACCTTACGCGGAGGCAAAAACCAATATAACGCTTCATCAAGAATCTCCAAAGCCGGAACGTTCTCGGTTCAGCTGCCTAAAATCAAAGGAGCGCTTACCCAATACACCATGAAATTTACGGTAGCTGGCACCGTAGCGAAAACCGTGAATGATGTATACGTCGGCAATTTATTCATCGCTTCTGGGCAGTCGAATATGGAAATAAACTACAACGACTATTTCAAAAGCGATTCGCTTTTCAAGACAAGCACCTCATTGCACTACACACGCAACGATATTCCACGCAGCATCAATGACAAATATGTCCATTTTCTTTCACCGAACAAGGTCCTCAACACAAAGGATTATCCGCTGAGAGATTTTGAGAAATCCTGGCTTTCCGCCACAGGAGATGACGTCAATTATCTTGGCTATATTCCTCAATATTTTGCACAACAGCTTCGCAAACAATATCCGAATATACCTATCGGCTTCATTCAAGCCGCTTGGGGAGGGACAGCGATATCCCGCCATATAAAAGGTGGAGACATTTACAAAAGCTGTATCGCACCGTTACAAGGACTTGCTGTAGCCGGCGCTCTGTGGTATCAGGGCGAAGATGATTCCGCCTCCATGGATCTGGCATTACGGTATGATATTTCCTTCGCCACACTTGTAAACGATTACCGAAATCTATTCAACGATGCGACATTGCCGTTCCTTTATGTGCAACTAGCCAGATACGACGGTTACGGCTACATCTACGACACCATCGTGCGCAATGCTCAATTGGGCATACTCAGCAATCCCGTCGTTGCGTCGCACAAGAATCTTGGCATGACCGTCTCCATCGATACGGATAAAGGCACGCCGAAGGCGATCCATCCACTCGGCAAGGAAATCGTCGCCCAACGCATGGCTAACCAATGGATCGCCATGAATGAACACAAGGCAGTGCCATCCGGACCGTTGCCCAAAGAAGCACATCTTGATACAAACGACAAGTCAACGGCCATTATCACTTTCCAAGAAGGCACAGCCGTCAAACTGCAAGCGAAGCGGCCGAATTACACGACCAGCGCAACAATCGACAATATCGCAAATGCCACCAATACTCCGCTATCAGGATTCCAAGTCGCCGATGGAGACGGAGCCATGCACAATGCCACCGCAACTATAACTGGCAATATACTCCGTATCCACTCCGACGAGGTGAAACGCGTATCTCAAATCCAATATCTATGGCAAAGCAATCCCAGCTGTTTAAGCATCGTATACAACGGCTCAAACTTGCCTTTGAGTCCGTTCACCCTCAATGTGAATCAATAATCGGTCTCATACCATCATGCTATATCGGCCAGTGCAAAGGATATAGTGGGATTCATGCCTGATAATTCGAACGTTTCCGTCGCCGTGCTTCTTCCCTGCTACAACGAGGAAGTCACCATCGGCAAGGTGGTGCGCGATTTCAAAGCCGCGCTGCCCAATGCCGACATCTACGTGTACGACAACAACTCCACCGACCACACGGCGGAAATCGCCACCAGCGAAGGCGCCATCGTTCGCAAGGAACCACGCCAAGGCAAAGGCAACGTGATCCGCGCCATGTTCGAAGACATTGATGCCGACGTGTACATCATGTCCGACGGCGATGACACCTACCCAGCCGACGCCGCACCCGCCATGGTGGATAAGATCCTCGATGGCTACGACATGGTGATCGGTGATCGCCTGAGCTCCACGTACTTCCAAGAGAACAAGCGCCCGTTCCACAACTTTGGCAATCGCCTCGTGCGTGGCTCCATCAATGGCCTGTTCCACGCCAATGTCACTGACATTATGACCGGCTACCGGGCCTTCTCATTCACCTTCGTCAAAACCTACCCCGTGTTGTCGCGCGGCTTTGAGGTTGAAACCGAGATGACCATCCACTCGTTGAACAACAACCTGCGCCTATTCGAGATGCCGATTCAGTACCGCGACCGTCCTGCCGGATCCGTCAGCAAACTTGACACCGTGGGCGACGGCATCAAGGTGATGAGCACCATCTTCCGCATGATCCGCGAATACAAGCCACTGCCGTTCTTCGGCGGACTTGGCACCATCCTCGGCATCATCGGCATCGTGCTGTGCGGCAGCGTGACCATGGACTTCTGGCACACTGGCATGGTGGCACGATTCCCCACGCTTATCGGCGCGGTCATGCTCGTCATTGCCGGACTGCTATTGTTCATCACCGGCATCATCCTCGATGTCATGGCCAAGAACGACCGCAAAGCATTCATTATTGGCGCCAATCAATTCGCCATGATGCGGCGCTAGAAATAGCACAGATTCCAAATATGGCTGAGAGCAAAAAGATCCTTGTCCTCAGCCATATTTTATTGGTTAATCCGTCTGCTACTTCACCCACTTTTGGGCATTCGTACCATTTGCGGCATATAGCTGCACATTGGCAGATAACGTCCGAAATCTTGCGCACTTTCGGATTCCGGCCCTGACGCAGGAGGGCATGGCCCGCGTCCTGTGTACGATTTTCATTCGCCAAAACAAAAAACCGCGATTGGAAGCCAGGAGACGGAAC
>NZ_JAHBBE010000037.1 GCF_019331805.1 Bifidobacterium pongonis | reverse complement strand
CCCTCACGCCCCCTCAACTCCCGCCTCCCCAACCTCAGTCCCCTCATAACCGAAATCAGACAAAACCGGCCAATTTTTGTCCGATTCCGGTACGGGGGTCCACACCGCCCGGAATCAGACAAAACAACGGCCCGCTGACTTCCCGAAACGGAAGCCAACGGGCCGTTCTCATGTCACCGGTTCGCAGGGGAGAAAGGAAGGAGGTGAAGAAAAACCTTGCGAAGGGGTCACAAACTCATTTCGCCGGCACTCAGCCCTGCTTCTTCGCCGCGGGGGCGATGGACAGGCTCGGATCGCGCAGCGGAATCATCATGGACTGCGTGGCGTGGTACAGGTCGGACTTGCCGGGCCACACGGTGCCGATCGGCTGGTTGGAACGGTCCAGCTGATGGAACCAGGAGCCGTTGACGTGATCCATGACCGTGCTGTCGGCATAGTCGAGGAACGTCGCGTACCACTTGGCGTAGGAGTCCTTGCCGGTGACGCGTGCGAGCGTGGAGGAGGTGTTGATGCCTTCGGCCAGCGTCCAGTGCATACGATCGTGGACCACGGGCTTGCCGTCCCAATCGGTGGTGTAGACGAGGCCGGGAGCGCCGTCGGCGTTCCACGCGTCTTCGACCGCGCGGTTGAACAGGTGCTCGGCCGCGTCGATGTACGGTGCCGCGGCGGCCGGATCGGTCGGGTACGTGCTGGTCGCCCACTGGGTGATCAGTCGCGCCCATTCGATGCCGTGGCCGGGGGTCGCGCCGTACGGCTTGAACTGGTCGTCCGGCTTCTCGCGGTTGCATTCGAGATCGAGCGACCAGTCGGAATGGAAGTGTTCGGGGATGCGCCAGTTGTTGGACTTCGCCCAGCCGAGCACGTGCTTGATGATGCGGCCGGCGCGTTCACGCCAGACTTCCTCGCCGGTCACGTCGGCGACCGCGAGGAACGCTTCGACGGAGTGCATGTTGGCGTTAAGACCGCGGTACGGGTCGAGTTCGGTGAATTCGGTGTTCCAAGTGTCGACGGACAGGCCGACTTCGTCATCCCAGAACTTGTCGAGGAAGACCTGCTTCGCATGGTCGAGCAGTTCGGCTGCGCCGGGACGGCCGAGCAACGTGGCGGAGGAGGATGCGAGCAGTACGAAGGCGTGCGCATAGCACTGCTTGGTGGGGGCATAGCCGCCTTCGGGGGTGATTTCCGGGTACCAGCCGTCGTTGACGTCGTCGTGCAGTACGCCGCGCAGGCCCTTGATGCCTGCGTCGACCAGTTCCTCGGCGCCCGGGAATCCGACGAATGCGCCCAGGCAGTACACGTGGGTCATGCGGCAGGTGATCCAGGTGGCGCGATTGCGGTCCTTCCACGGGGTGCCGTCGTCGCCCAGCCAGTACGAGCTGCCGTCGGGGGCGGGGAATTTCACGCCGAAGTTCAGCAGATTATCGCGCGCCGCATCGAGGAATGCCTTGTTCTCCGGCGTTCCCAGCTGATACTTCGCATCTTCAACAGCCATGTCAAGTCCTTTCTTGCGGCTTGTTCCGTTGTCGGTTCCGATGTGGGACCGAGGCCAGGTTCCGAGACCAGGTTCCGAAGTTGGAGTCGGTTCCGATTGTTCGGTTCTTTGGCTCTTCGATTCCGGATCGGTGGTCCCGGGTTTTGGCTTTGCCGGTTTTGCGTCCGACTTGGCTCATGCCTCGGTTTTGCCCGGTTTCGGCACGGTTCCTATCCGGCTCCGTGTCCGACTCTGGGCCGAAATCGGTTTGGTTCCGCGATTGTGGTCGATACCGACCGCAACGGGCTCCATTGCCGATCACGATTCCGTTGTCGGATCCAGCTCCGTTCAAGTTCTGTTATTCATCTCCGCGTTCGGGAGGCTGCTTCGCGCTCCCCCGGCCGTTGCCCCCCATCGTACAGCTTAAGCGCTTAAGCCGCAAGAGCGACACGCTTCTTCCCCCGATCATTTCCGCCCTTCCCCATCACCGAAATCAGACAAAATCAGACCAAATCTGTCCGAAAACGGTACGAAACTGCCCGAAGTTACCCGGCCCCGCCCCGAAACCGTCTGACCTTGCCCCTCCCCATCACCAAAATCAGACAAAATCAGGCCAAATCTGTCCGATTCCGGTATGAGACCACCCCAAGCTACCCGAGACTACCCCTGACCGAAATCAGACAAAATCAGACCAAATCTGTCCGATTCCGGTATGAGACCCCCCAAGCCACCCGAGACCGACCAAGACCACCCGAAACTGCCCAGCTCCACCTCCTCTCCATCACCAAAATCAGACAGAATCAGCCTCTTTCTGTCCGAAAACGGTACGAGACTGCCACCCGAGACCCCCTGACCGAAATCAGGCAGAATCAGGCCAAATCTGTCTGAAAACGGGAAAGGGAGTTGCCCCGCATGACCGGAATCAGACAAAATTAAGCCAAATCTGTCCGATTCCGGTACGAGCCTGCCCGAGACCGCCTGACCTTGCCTCTCCCCATTACCGAAATCAGACAAAATCGGCCCATTTTTGTCTGAAAATGGGAAAGGGCGAGAGCCGCTTAGCTCCCGCCCATGTCTTCCCCTGTCTTTCCTGGAATCAGACAAAATCAGCCCATTCCTGTCCGAAAACGGTAGAGAAGCCAGTATGTTTTCTCCAGTCTGCCCCTCACCTGACCGGATTCAGACAAAATCGGGGCGATTTTGTCTGAAAATGGGGAAACGCTGGCCGCCGTCAGTCGTAAAGAGGCGGAACGGTGTTGGCCATGCGAATGAAGGGATGCTCGGCGAAACGACGGAAATCGGCCGCATAGCGCGATCCGGCAACCGGCGTGCCATACGCGCCGGTCCCGGCGGCGCCGGGATCGTTGCGCCACGGCATGTACCACAGCACCCGCCGCGTGTCCTCGTTGGCGAGCGCCGCGGTCAGCAGGTAGCTCGTCCACGGGGAGTCAGCCGGGGTAGCAACCGGCGTATTGCCCGAAGCACCATCCGGAGCGACACCAGTCGTCGCCTCAGCACCAGCCGCACCGTCCGCAGCATCAGCCACACCAGCCGACAAGCCAGTTCCAGCACCGCCCCAACCGCCGCCCCACTCAAGCGCGGCGGCATCCTCGTCGCTCATCGCATACCGGCACGCGAATTCGCCGGGCGACCCGACTTCCGTGGCCGCGGCGATCTTGCCGCGTTCCTTGGCGAGCCGCCCCACCAGGCTCAGCATGTCGATCAGGTCGTCGTGCCGTTCGCGCGGCTGCTCGGCTGCAACCTCGGCGGGCGCGATGTCCCAGTAGTCGTCGAATCCGAGCACGTCCACGTAGTCGTCGCCCGGGTATGCGTACAGGTATCCGGCTTCGCGCGAGGCGTTCGAACTCATGTCGATGCGGCTGCGGTCGGGCGAGTAGGCGTACAACACGTTGTGCAGTCCGCGCACGTCGCGCAGGTATTCCACGGTCATGCGCCACAGGGCGATGAACTGTTCGGGCGTGGTGTCGGTGGGCCGCGCGGGCGACCCGGTGCACCACCAGAACCAGTCGCCGGTGTGTTCGTGGAATGGGCGGAACACGATCGGCACGGATTCGCCGCTTTCCCCGTCCACTACGGAGTCGAGGAATGACGCCACGCGGTCCAGCCATTCGAGGAACTGTTCGTGCCGTTCGCCGCCGGGCAGCACTGCGGCCACGGATCCGGGCGCCATGTTGTGCCCGTACCCGCCGAAGGTGATCGGATTGGCGGAATGCCAGCTCATGGTCACCATCGCGCCCATGTTGTAGGCGCGGAGCAGTTCGTCGCGCACGTCGCACATGGAGAAGCCGTCGATGTTGGTGGTTTCGTCGCGTTCGACGCCGCTCAGGTCGCTGCCCCACAGGGCGGGGTAGGTGCCGGTGACCGCGTGCACGTCGGAGTCGGTGCCGCTGCCGATTACGTTGCTGGTTTCGTTCTGATGACCGAATAGGGCGAGTTTGCCGCTTGCCTGATGCAGTGACGTGAACAGGGCGCGTGTTGTCGCGTTGAGCTGTGGGTCGACGGGCTGCGGGGTCGGATCGGCGGCGGATTCGACGGTGACGGGCGTGCCGAAATAGGCCGCGCTCGCCGCGTTCACACCCGCCGCGCCACCAGCCGCATCAGCACCCGCGTCACCAGCGCCAGCACCAGCCGCACCCGCAGCGCCATTCACCCCGCGCATCACAGCGCCTCGAATTCGAGGATCACGGCCTGCATCGGCCACAGCGGCGGCACCTGCAGTCCGATCTGTTCGAGCAGCTGCCCGGACGCTTCGAATCCGCCATTGCGCGCCGCAGCGATCCACTGCGGGGTGTTCCAGCCCCAGCGCGGCTCGCCCACTTCGTCGCGCAGGCGCACACGGTAGGTGCGGGCGGGGTCGAGCCCGCGCACGCGCAGTCGTTCGGCGAGCACGTCGCGCAGGTTGGTCGTGGTCGCGACCACCCATACGGCGTGCGTGCCGTCCGCGGAGACGACGCCGCGCCCGCGCAGCGCCGGGTCGATGAAGTCGGCGTGCTGCACGCGGCCGGTGTGCAGCACCCCGCGCAGTTCCTTGTACAGTGCGACGAACGCTTTGAGCGAGGCCAGTTCCTCGTCGGAGCATTCGAGGATGTTCCATTCGAAGCCGCTGCACCCTTCGAGGGAGATGGCCGCACGATAGCTCACGTCGGTGGCGCGCCAGGTGGAGTGTGCCGGTGAGGGGCCGACGTGTGCGCCGATCATTTCGGGCGGCACGACGAGTTCGGTGTAGCGCTGGATGTCCACGCGGTCGCGCGGATCGTTGGAGTCGGAGCCCCAGATGCGGTCGGCGTGCTGCAGGATGCCCGCGTCGGTGCGTGCGCCGCCGGAGGAGCAGCTTTCGATTTCGAGCTTGGGGAACTCGCGCTTGAGGTCGTCGAACAGGCGGTAGCAGGCCAGGGTCTGTTCGTGCAGCCCGTAGTGGCCGTCGTGCACCGGTTCGGTGACGTCGCGGTTGTGATCCCATTTGATGTAGTCCACGCCGAGCTGCCCGACGAGCGCGGCCATCTGGTCGTGCACGTGGCGGTAGGCGTCCGGGTTGGCCAGGTCGAGCACGTACTGCGTGCGGTACGACACGTCTTCGCGGTAGGGGACGGCTTCGGGCGCGGCGAGGATCCAGTCGGGGTGTTCGCGCGCGCAGTCGGAGTCGAGGTTCACCATTTCGGGTTCGAACCAGAGGCCGAATTCCATGCCGAGCCGGTGCACGTGTTCCGCGAGTCCGTCGAGGCCGTTCGGCCAGACGGCGGGGTCGACCACCCAGTCGCCCAGGCCTTTGGTGTCGTCGCGGCGCAGGTGGAACCAGCCGTCGTCGAGCACGAAGCGTTCCACGCCGACTTCGGCGGCGCGGTCGGCGAGCTTTTTGAGCGTGGCTTCGTTGTGGTCGAAGTACACGGCTTCCCACGTGTTGAGGGTGAACGGGCGGGGCTTTTCGGCGGGGTCGACGCGGCCCGGCGTGCCGCGCAGCCAGGTGTGGAAGCGGGCGGCCATGCCGTCGAGGCCTTCGTTGGAGTAGGAGAAGCAGACTTCCGGCGTGGTGTAGTGTTCGCCGCCGGCCAGCTGGATTTCGCCCGGTCCGAGCAGTTCGCCCGCGCCGATCAGCGGTTCGTGGGTGGGCAGGTTGTCGATGCGGTAGGTCTGGTTGCCGCTCCATGCCAGGTGGCAGGCCCACACTTCGCCTTCGCTCCATTTCGGTTCGCCGTTGGTGGCGATGAACATCCACGGGCTTTCGTGGCTGGTTTTGCCGTGACGGCATTCGCGGGTGATTGAGCCGGATGGCAGCGCAGTGCTGCGTGCCTGCTTTTCGAGCGGCCAACGACCGGTGAATTGGGTGAGCGTGTCGACGCGCTTGGGCATGGGGAGGGTGGATTCGAGCCAGTTGACGGTGAGCGGTTCGTTGCTTGCCGACAGGTTGGTGACGGTTTGCGTGATGAGGATGAGGCCGCCGTGCTGCAGGGCGAGCACGAGTTCGAGGCGGACTTCGTTCACGGCATCTTCGGCGGTGATGGTGATGGAGGTGCCGAAGTCTTCGGTTCCTTCGGATGCGATGGCGGTGGAGACGCTGGTCCAGCGTACGAATACCGGCTTGGCGCCACGGTAGGCTTCGAGGCCCGGGCGCCCTGCGAACGCTTCGGCGCCTTGCGGCAGCAGCGACGGGCGCAGCGCGGCGTCGGGCTTTTCCTGCGGCGGCGTGACTTTGAGCGTCATCATGTCGAGTTGGGCGAGCAGCATCTCGTCCTGGCTTACGCCGAAATCATGGCCCCAGTATTCCACCTGCGGCATTTCGTTCACCGGTGTTTTCAGTACCACGCATACGCCGTCGCGCTTGAGCACTGCATGATTACCTTGGTCGAACATCGTTGTTACCTTGTTTCCTTCCACTCCGCCCGTGCGTGCCGTGCGCCCGCATCCGTATCAGCTGGTGTGCGTCCGCGCGGCCCCGCGTGTGCGGAGAAGTTCAGGGGATGTGATCCCACCTCTGCGTTGAAGTTGACTTTTCTTTGACTGCAGTATACATTAAGCGGTTAAGTAAACCAAATGGTTTTAGTAAACTGAGGTGACCCCATGGCAGCGATGAAGCTGGGTGAGAAGCTAACCGACAAGCTAAGCAACGAGCTGACCGACGAGCAGCGCCAAGCGGTGAACGTGCTCTCCGTAGCGCCCGAGCACGCCGGCGAAAGCAAATTCGCGGTGTTCCGTTCGCTTCCAGCGCGTGCCAAAATCGTGTACTTCCGCGAGCACTTCCTCGTACCCACGCTCGCCGCCGTCATCATCATCGCCCTGCTCTCGTTCATGGTCGTGAAAGCCGTCACGCCGTCCACCCGCCCGAAGCTGTACGCGGCGGTCGTCGACAGCGCCATCACCACCACCGAAGCGCAGCAGCTCCAGCAGGAATTCTCCACCGAACTCGGCCAAAGCGTGAACATCGACAGCTATTTCGACACTACCCGCGACGGTCTCGACAAGCTGCAGACCATGCTCTCCTCCGAACAGATCGACGTGATCATCGCGCCGAAAACCATGTTCAAACAGCTGGCCGGGTACGGGTATTTCAGCGATCTCGCCACCTCGCTCAGCGCCAAGCAGCGCAGCGGACTCACCGGCGACCTGGTGCAGTTGCACGGGTACGACGACGCCGATGACGACGATCCGGACGTGTCCGGCAGCGGCAAAGGCGCCATCAAGCCCTACGGGCTAAGCCTGGCGAACGCGAAAACGTGGAACAAGCTCGATTCCGCCGATTCCAAAGCCCTGATCGGCATCGCCGCGAACACCAAGAACGCGAATACGGCGAAGCAGTTCATCGACTGGCTGTACCGGTAGGCGCGGATCCGGATTCCTGATTCCATCGCACCACACACCGCACCACACCCCACACACCGCACCCCGCACCGCACCACGCACACCGCACGCACCCCAAGCAAAGGACCCGACATGGACTCGCAATTCTTCCGCGAAGACAACCCCTACAACGTATTCATGAGCACCATAGGCGATCTCGCCATGCTCTCCGTCGCCTGGACGGTCTGCTCGCTGCCCATCGTGACCATCGGCGCCTCCACCACCGCCGCCTGCGAAGTGGCACGCACCATGCAGGAACACCGCGACAACGGCATCTTCCGCGGCTTCTGGAAAGCGTTCAAACGCCGCCTCGGCACCACCTTCGCCCTCACCGCGATCATCGCCGCCGTATGGGCGCTCGCCGCATTCGACCTGCGGTTCCTCTCCCAGCAGTCCGGCGACACCGTATCCGTCATATACGGCATCACACTCGCCATTTTCGCGGTCATCGGCATCGCGCTCGCCTTCGTGCTGCCATTGACCGGGCGCAGCAAGCTCAGCGTGATGGAGCAGATCAAGCAGTCGGCGCGACTGGCCATGATGAAGCCCGCAGTCGCGCTCGCCGTCTTCGTGCTCGATATTCTGCCGATTGCCCTGCTCGCCACCGTTCCCGGCGCGATTGCATGGGTGCCGTTGCTGTGGGCGATTCTCGCGGCGGGCGGTTCCGCATGGTTGCAGATGTACATGATCCGCAAGGCGTTCTCGCTGGAGTGAGTCTCGCTGGAGTGAGTGCCGGGCGGTGCGCCACCCGTCGGCTCAGGCCGCGCCCCGCGTGCCCCGCATACCCCGCGCATCCCGCGAAATCCGCAGGAACCACAGGTACAGCAGGATGCCAACCGCCGCGCAAATGCCGCAGATCACGAACATCATCCTGAACCCGCACAGGCTGGCCACATACCCCCACACCATCGCGCCGCCGCCGTATGCCACGTCGCCGGAGGCCGAGAAGAAGGCGGTGACCCGGCCGCGCTGCTGAGGCTCGATTCCCTGCAGAACAAGCGCGTTCATCATCGGTTGCAGATTCGCCTGCCCGGCACCGTACAGGAACGCGGCCACCAGCAGCACCGCGAGATTGCCGGCGTTGGCGATGAGGAAGAACGGCGCGATCACCATAAGCAGGCTGACCGCGATGACCGCCGGTTGCGGGAAGCGGATGAGCTGTGGCGATACCACCAGGCGGACGATCACGGTGGAAAGCGATGCGACCACGAAATACATGCCGACGTTGGCGATGCGCAGTTCGACGGCGTATTGGGCGATGAACGCAGTGACTCCGGCGGCCGCGCAGAATACGACGAACATGATCGCGCTCGGCAACACCACGCTCGATCTGAGCAGCAGTGCCACAGTACCGCTCCCCCGCGTTCGGCCGGCGCCTTTGCCGGCCTCGGCGGCACCATCGCCGCCCGCAGCACCCCCCGTTCCAGCAACGCCAGCAGCACCAGCAACGCCAGCAGCACCGATGTCAGCGGCACCAGCGCCAGCGCCTTTGCCTGCCCCGCGCCCCACCGCCACGGGATTGACCTCCAGGAACAAGCTCAACAGCAGCGACGCGGCGGTAAGCACCACGCCGACCACGAACAGCGCGTCATATCCGAACCGCTCCACCACGGCAAGCCCCAGCATCGGTCCGATGGCGCTCGGCACCACCTGGGCCAGGCTGAAATACCCCAAACCGACCTGCAGGCGACGCGGCGGAATCAGATCGGCCGCGATCGTGGATGTCGCGGTGGTCTGCATACCGTTGCCGATACCTTGCAGAAAACGCAGGCAGAACAGTATCAGCAGCGTTCTGAACACATTCAGCAGCGTGAAGTCGACCACCAGTATGATCAGGCCGATGATGAGCATGATCCGCCGTCCGTACCGGTCGATCATCATGCCCGTGGGAAAGCGGAAGATAAGCGCGGAAATGCCGAGAATGCCGACGATCGCACCGGATGCGGTGGTCGATCCGCCCAACGATTCCACATACAGCGGCAGGGTTCCCATCTGCGTGGTGATCGCCGTGGACGCCAACGCCGCGATCACCATCAACAGTATGAAATCGCGGGTCCACAGCCGTTCCTCCGTCTCGCCGTCGACCCACGGCATACGCGCCGTGCGCATCGCCTCTTCCTTCACCGCGCTCATCGTCATCTCCCTTGCTTCAGCTCGTCTGCATCAACCTGCTTGCATCAACTCGCTTGCCTCAACCCACCCGCTTCGCATCACGCTTCGTATCACACTTCGCATCACGCTTCACACGCTTCGCATCGCCATCTACCCGGCGATATCGAAATTACCGAGGAAATCCCTCGTCCTCTCCTGCTTCGGGTGATCGAACACCTCGGACGGCGTGCCGCTTTCCACCACCACGCCACTGGCCATGAAGATCACCTTGTCCGCAACCTCCCTGGCGAACTGCATCTCATGGGTGACCACGATCATCGTCTGGCCGCTATCCGCCACCTGCCGCATCACGCCGAGCACATCACCCACCAGCTCCGGGTCGAGAGCCGACGTGGGTTCGTCGAACAGCAGCAGGTCGGGAGACAACGCCATCGCACGCGCGATGCCGACGCGCTGCTGCTGGCCGCCCGAAAGCTGCGCGGGGTAATAGTCGGCGCGTTCCAGCATGCCAACGCGCCCCAGCATGTCCACGGCGATGGCGCGCGCCTCCTCCTTGGGCATCTTGCGCGGCCCCACCAGGCCCTCCATCACGTTCTGCAGAACGGTCATGTGCTGGAACAGTTCGTAGGTTTGGAACACCATCGCCGTATGCAGCGAAACCTCCCTGCGGGTGTTGCTGCCCACATGGCTGAAATCGCATCGGATCTTCTCACCAAGCGCGTAGGTTCCCTCATCGGGTTGCTCCAGAAGATTCAGACATCTCAGGAACATGGTCTTACCCGACCCGCTGGGGCCTATGATGCACACCACTTCGCCCTTCTCCACGGCGAGGGACACTCCCTTGAGAATCTCATTGCCACCGAAACGCTTCTTCAAACCTTCAACCTGCACCTGCAACATGATGTTCTCCTTTCCTCCACGTATCCACGTGTCTCCGTATGCGCCATGCGCTACATCACCAGGTTCTTCGACGTGCCATTGAGGATGACGCTTCTCGCGTTATCCAGCGCGGTCTGCGCGATTTCGTCCACGGCCCGCTGCGTGTAGTAGGCGATATGCGGGGTGACGATCACGTTGGGGTATTCCGACAGTTCCCGGTAATACGGGTTTTCCGCCCAACCGCACGACATGTACAGTTCCTCGTCCTCCAGGGTGTCGAGCGCGGCTCCGCCGATATGCCCGGTTTTCAGTGCGTCCAGCAGCGCATTGGTGTCGACGATGCCGCCTCGCGCGGTGTTCACCAAGCAGCTGTTCGTCTTCATGGCGGAGAACGCCTCCGCGTCGAACATATGCTCGGTCTGTGCGGTCAGGGGAACGTGGATGGAGATCACATCCGACCGTTCCAGCAGATCATCGAATCCGACGTATTCGACGCGACCGTCCAGTTGCGGATTCACGCTGGAACTGTAGGCGATGACGTGCCCGCCAAGCGCCAGCACGCCTTCCGCGACGACCGCGCCGATACGCCCGGTGCCGACGATGCCGACGACCACGTCGGACAGTTCGCGCCCGATCATCGTGCGGCTGTCATCGGTGTCCTTCTCCACGGCCGGAATGCCACGCAGCAGTTCCAGGATCGACATCAGCGCGAAATGGCCGACGGATGTGGGGCTGTATGCGGGAACGTTCGTGACATGGAATCCGTACTTCTCCGCCCATTCACGGTTCAATCCGTCGATGCCCGTGGCGGTGATCGACAGCTGCCTGATGCCGTAATCGTGCAACGTGCGGTACATCGATTCGGATTCCTTCATACCGCTGCTGAGATACGTGCAGATGCCGTCGTAGTCGCGGGCGAGTTCGATATTGCCTTCCGTCAGCCCCTCATGCACGCAGGTGACCGGAATGTCATGCTGCTTGGACCAACGTTCGATGGCCGGTTCGGCCATGGGATTCGCTCCGAAATAGATCAGTTTCATCATGTGTCCTTTCCTCGTATCCTCGTATCCTCGTACGCACGTGCGCTCGGCGGCGCCCCGCGCCCAGCGCTCTACTGCACGATCGCCGCGCCCGCCGGTTCCAGACGTGCGGTGGCGAGACTGTGCTCCCGGTACCCGTCCTGGTCGAATTCGAGCTCGCTGAGCGGGTGGATACGGCTTTCCTCAAGCACTTCGCCGATGATCGCGATGCCACGGCCGATCTCCTCCAAGGACGGTCGGGTGAAGTTCAGCCGGAAATCATGCTCGTAGCCTTCGCCGGTCACGCTCATGATGTCTCCGGGAATCACCGCCACATGGCGTTGGGCCAGCAGCCCGTAGAATTTCTCCGGATCGATGTCGTCGGCCATCCTGCAGCCGATGAAATACCCGCCGGTCGGGCGAATGTAGCGCAGCATATCGTTCGGAATCTCATCCAACGCCGTGATCATCGCCTTGGCCTTGCCGCGGTACAGGCGCTTGAGATACTCCACATGGCTTTGGAAATCGTAGTTTTCGATGAATTCGGCGAGCAGCACCTGCCAGTAGTAGTTCGAATGCGAGTCGACGACCTGCTTGGCCACGATGAGTTTGCGCATCAGTTCGCCGGACGCCATGATGAATCCGAGTCTGGTGCTCGGCGCGAGCACTTTGGAGAACGAACCGGAATAGATCACCCTGCCGTCCGTATCCATGGACTTGATCTTCTCGATCGGCTCGCCGGTGTACAGCAGTTCGCCGTACGGATCGTCCTCGAAGATCACCACATCGTATTTGCAAGCGAGCTCATACAGGGCGCGGCGCTTCTCCACCGGCATCGACGTGCCGAGCGGATTCTGGAACGTGGGGATCACGTAGATCATCTTCACGTTCTCGGTGGTTTGCAGGATATGTTCGAGCGCGTCCAGATCCATCGACTCCTCGTCCAAGTCCATCGGCACCGGCATCGCGGTCACACCGTAGCTTTGCACCGCCTTGACCGCGCCGGAGAAGGTCTGATCCTCGCACAGCACCACATCGCCCTCATCGCACAGCACCTTGACGGCGAGATCCATGCCCTGCGTGGAGCCGGAAACAATCATCACGTCGTCGTCGGAGTCGATGCCGCAGTATTTCGACAGGCGCTTCTTGATGAGTTCGCGCAGCGGCGCGTAGCCTTCGGTGGGCGAATACTGGAGGAACGTGTCCGGAGCGTATTCGGTGTACATCTTTTCGGAGATGGTGCGAAGCGTGTCCATGGGGAAGGCGTCGGTGGACGGGTACCCGTAGGCGAAGGAGATCACGTCGCCCTCGTCCTGGACTTTCTTCGCATTGTCGCGAAGCTTCGAGGAGGTGAGATGTTCCACACGGTTGGCGAATGAGTACTGCATGTCTTGCTTCTTTCAATGGGTATGTCTTATGTCATTTGTCGGATGCCACGGCGGGCGGCTGGTTGGTGAGTTCGGTCGATGCGTTCTATCGATGCGTTCTGTCGATGCGTTCGATGCGTTCTGCGCGGTCAGACGGCGAGCTGTTCGGTGAATCGGGAGAGGAAATCCCTCGTCCGCTGTTCCTTCGGATGTTCGAAGATCTCCTTCGGCGTGCCCTGTTCGAGCACGACGCCCTTATCCATGAACACCACGCGATCGGCGATTTCGTAGGCGAATTTCATCTCATGCGTCACCAGGATCATGGTCGCGCCGGCGTTCGCGATATCGCGAAGCAGATTGAGCACCTGACCGACCAGTTCGGGGTCGAGCGCGGAAGTCGGCTCGTCGAACAACGTGATCTTCGGATTCAACGCGAGCGCCCTGGCGATGCCGATGCGCTGCTGCTGGCCGCCGGACAGCTGGCTCGGGTAGAAATCCTTACGCTCGGCGAGCCCGACCTTGTCGATCAGGTTGCCGGCAAGCTCGTACGCCTCCTCCTTGGATTTCTTGCCGGTGGCGATGGCCGGCATGGCGATGTTCTCCAACGCGGTCTTGTTCTGGAACAGCGCGTAATTCTGGAACACCATCGCCGTCTGGCGCTGATAGTCGAGAATGTCGCGCTTCTTGGCCGTTTTCGCGTTGATGCGCATATCGTCCAGTTCGATGGTGCCTTCGTCCGCGCGTTCCAGGAAGTTCAGGCACCGCAGGAACGTCGTCTTTCCCGAACCGCTGGAACCGAGGATGACGATGACCTCACCGTCCTCCACGTCCATATCGACGCCGTTCAGTACCTGCTGCTTGCCGAAATGCTTACGGATTCCACGGATTCTCATCATCGTGCCACACTCCCCATTCTGCCGACCAGTTGACGTTCCACCAGTCCGGTTCCTTTTTCGATGCAGACGACCACCACCCAGTAGATGAGTGCGACGCCCACGTACGCCTCCAGGAAGGAGTAGCTTTGCTGCCCGGAAATGGTGGCCGCGGAGAAAATGTCGACCACGCCGACCATCGAGCACAATGCCGACGCCTTGATGAGGTTGATGAGCAGATTGCCGAACACCGGCAGAGCCACGGGAATGGACTCGGGAAGCAGAACCCGTCTGATGGTCTGGCCGCGGGTCATGCCGATGGATTGCGCCGCGTCAAGCTGCCCTTTGCGGATGGAGGCGAACGCGCCTCTGAAGATCTCGCTGCCGTTGACGATCGCCATAATGCCCAAGCCGACGATGGCGATCCACATGGTGTTGATGTTCTTGAACCGGATGGACCAGTGCAACGATTCCGCAATCGGGTCGAACGCCGTGGAGCAGAAGAGGTACATGGCCAGCAGGATCAGCACGATCGGCACACCCTTGAACAGGGTGATGATGACCTGGAGTACCGGCGCCACCACCTTGACCCGGTAGTAGCGGAGCAGGGCGATGATCAGGCCGAACACCACGCCGATGGCGAGCGCGACGACCGGGATCAGCAGGGTGATGCCGAGATAGTGGATGGAGTAGATGATGGAGGCGACCATCGCGTCGATGTTGAACTGCATGATGTCACCTCTCAGTCCTCCGGCACGTAGTCGGCGCCGTAGTACTGTTCGGACAGCTTCGTGAAGGTGCCGTCCTTTTTCAATTCGGCCATGGCCTTGTTGACGCGGTCGACGAGATCTTTATCGTCGTTCTTGTTGAACAGGATGTAGGAGGAGGACTTGTTGACGGCTTTATCGCTGCCTTTCAGACCCTTGTGGAAGGCGTCGTTCCACAGGTCCAGCGAATATTGCGGGGCGAGGGTGGCGTCATAGGACCCTGCGGTGAGCCCCTGCACGATCTGCTCGTTGCTGTAGGTGCCGTAGGTGAGTTTGAAGGCGTTCGGATGCTCCTTCAGGTACGCTTCGGCCATGGCCGCCTGGTTCGTGGCGGTGGTGACGTACACTTTCTTGCCCTTCAGTTCGTCGAAGGTCTGGTAGACCTTGCCGTTGGAGGGGTCGGAGATGATAAGCGTATCCCATTTGGTCAGGCCCACCGTGCCATACGTGAACTTGGCTTTACGTTCCGCGTTGTTCTCGTATTCGTATGCGGCGATCTGCGCCTTGCCGCTGCTGAGGTTGGAGAGGGTCGTCGGGAAATCGGTGCCTTCGAACGTGAACTTGTAGTACTTGGAGAGCTTCTTTTCCACGGCCTTCATGATGGCGATGTCGTAACCGTCGAGTTCGCCGTCCTCGTTCATCGAGCAGAACGGCTTGCCGTCGTTGCCGGTGGCGATGACGATTTCCTGCTGGCCTCCGCTGGTGGACGATGCGGCCGAAGCGGATGAGGAGCCGCATGCGGCGAGCGAGCCGAGGGAGAGCATGGCGACGAGGGAGGCCGTGCAAACGGTGAGGAAACGGGTGGTCTTGCGTGCGTTGTTCATGATCTGTTCTTTGTCTTTCTCTGTGTTTTTCTCTGTATCTTCTGAATCTGGTGACTTCTGCGAGCGAATCCCTGGATTCGACGATCCGTTGGGGTTCTGTTGGGAGCCGCGTTGGAAGCCGCGGGACTCCAGGGATTGCTTGGGATTGCTTGGGATTGCGTTAGCGGGTTTCCGCGGAAGCCGCGACCGTGACGGTCGCCGGAATCGGCTGGGGAACCGGCTTGACGAGCGGCTGCGAAACAGCCGACTCACGCTTCCAACGGATAAGCTGCGGGGCGCGAAGCTTGGGAAGAACGATGCTGTGCTTCGAGGTGAAGCTCATCCGCGTTTCGATCGCGGCGAAAATGCGCTCCAGGATGAAGCTGAGCACAATGAACAGCAGCGCGGCACCCATATAGGCTTCCATTGTGTGGAAGGTATAAGCGCCAAGCGCCTTGGCACGACCCACCACATCCACAACACCGATGGTGAACGCCAACGAAGTGTCCTGAAGCAGCGCGATCGTCGTAGTACCGAAGGACGGCATGGCGATACGGATCATCTGCGGCATGATCACCTTGGCATACATCTGCATTTTGGTAAGACCGCACGCAACGCATGCGTCGAACTGATGCCTAGGAATGCTTTCGATGGAAGCCCTGATGGTTTCCGATTGGAAAGCCGCCGTGTTAAGGCTGTATGCAATATAAATGAAAATTACTTTATTCCATTGGGAAATATCCAATGAAAAAAGCGATTTAAGAAGAATAGGGACTCCGTAATACACAATATAAAGTTGAACAAGAATCGGAGTTCCACGGACGAAAGAAACGAAAACCGCACAGATCTGACTGAGAACAACGGTTTTTTCAATTCTGATGAATGCGATGAGGCTTCCGAGGATAAGTCCCGCAATCGTTGCAATTCCAACGATTGCCAACGTGACTGGAAGCACTGCTATGAGTTTTGGAAGATATTTTCCTACCAGTGACCAATTAAAATAGTCTGACATCAGATATTCTCCTTCCACCACAACACACAGGTGGTCTGACGCATGTGATCAAGGCAAGTGCGCGAAGATCAATCTCTTGTGAATACACGGAAAGCAATTTCAATCCTTTCAGGGGGAAATTAGAAGCATATAGCTGGAAAACTTGCCTTAAACCTAAGGTCAAAAAATTACGCTTAACCATCGCTAAAGTTACGAAAAAAATTCGTATATGGCAGCGTGATAACACAAACGTAACGATTCGGGCGTCTACGGGGCGAGGGGCACTTGACAGACCGATGACCATCTCATGACATGGCTACGGGTACACTGGTGAAGGCTATTTCTTGCTCGTAGAACACAAAGGACGGCAGCACAATAATGTCAACGATTCTTGAGGGCACTCCGGATAAACGTATGGCGCTGGTCACGGGCCGCGCGTACCCCGAACTGGCCAAGGAGGTCGCAGACTGCCTGGGCACCCAGGTGTTGGAAACCACGGCATACGATTTCGCGAACGGCGAGATGTACGTCCGCTACACCGAACCGGTGCGCGGCGCCGACGTGTTCGTGCTGCAATGCCACTACGGCGACATCAACAAGTGGATCATGGAACAGCTCATCATGGTGGATGCGCTGAAGCGAGCATCGGCCCGCACCATCACCGTGGTCGCGCCGTTCATGGGCTACTCCCGCCAAGACAAGAAGCATCAGGGCCGCGAGCCCATCACCGCCCGTCTCGTCTACGACCTGTTCCGCACCGCGGGCGCAAGCCGCATCATGACCGTCGACCTGCACGCCGCGCAGGAGCAGGGCTTCTTCGACGCCCCGGTCGATCATCTGACCGCCACCCCCGTGCTCATCGACTACGTGCGCAACCATCTGCCGCTGCCGAACACGACCATCGTCTCCCCCGACGCGGGTCGTATCAAGGTGTCCGAACAGTGGGCCGCCAAGCTCGGCGGGCTTCCGCTGGCGTTCATCCACAAGAGCCGTGACATCACGCGCCCGAACCATGCCGTGGCGCATGGCATCATCGGTGAGGTCGAGGATCGTGACTGCGTGGTCGTGGACGATATGATCGACACCGCCGGCACGATTTGCGAAGCCGTCCGCACGTTGAGGAACGCCGGTGCGAGAAGCGTGACGCTCGTCGCGACGCACGGACTGCTGTCCGGTCCGGCCGTGGAGCGTCTGCGTGATTGCGGCGCCAGGGAGATCGTGCTGATGGACACCGTGCCGGTTCCTGAAGAGAAGCGCCTGCCGAATATGACCGTGCTGTCCGTGGCCCCGCTGCTGGCCGCCGGAATCCGTTCCGTTTTCGAAGAGGGTTCCGTGGCGACGCTGCTGGAGGGCCTGCCGGAAGACATGCGCCCGCGCAACATCTACGCCTGATTCGCGCCGTTTCCCCGGATTTCTCGCGAATGGCCGGGCGGCGTATACAGCTAGCCCCTAACCCCTACTGAGCGTGGGCGGGTGCAGGATTATTATTCCGCACCCGCCCACGCTCATTCATTTCCATCCCTCATTACCGAAATCAGACAAAATCGGGGCATTTCTGTCCGATTCCGGTAAAGACACCCCCAAAATCCCTCATCCCCTCATTACCAAAATCAGACAAAATCAGCCCCATTCCTGTCCGATTCCGGTAAAGACACCCCCACAATCCCTCATCCCCCCATTACCAAAATCAGACAAAATCAGCCCATTTTTGTCCGATTCCGGTAAAGGGATTCCCAAGGTCTGCGCCTGTTTCCCCCTCGCCACCCGACATCCCCCCGTTACCAAAATCAGACAAAATCAGCCCATTTCTGTCCGATTCCGGTAAAGGGGTACTCAAAACCTCCCGCCCCTCATTACCGGAATCAGACAAAATCAGCCCCATTCCTGTCCGATTCCGCTAAAGGGATTCCCAAGGTCTGCGCCCGTTTCCCCTCGCCACCCGACATCCCCCCGTTACCAAAATCAGACAAAATAACCCCATTCCTGTCCGATTCCGCTAAAGGGATTCCCAAGGTCTGCGCCCGTTTCCCCTCGCCACCCGACATCCCCCCGTTACCAAAATCAGACAAAATAACCCCATTTTTGTCCGATTCCGGTAAAGGGGTACCCAAAACCTCCCGCACCCCGTTACCGAAATCAGACAAAATCGGGGCATTTTTGTCCGATTCCGGTAAAGGGGTACCCAATCCGGAAATGGCCGGGCGGCGTGGAACGTGTTCGACACACTCAAGGCCGTTTGGCCAAGCTTACAGTCTCACACGCTCCACGCCGCCCTCTTAACCAAGACTCAGCGTAGCCACATGGTGAAAGCGTCGCTAGGTGGATACGCTGAGCGGCTCAAAGCCGCCTGCGCGAACCCGCGAACCCGCGAAAGCCCAGCGGCTACTGCGCCAGCGTGAACTGCGAGTTGTAGATACCCGCGTAGAAGCCGGACTTGGCGAGCAGTTCCTCATGGGTGCCGCGTTCGACGATATCGCCGCCGTCCATCACGAGAATCATGTCGGCGTCGCGGATCGTGGACAGACGGTGCGCGATCACGAACGACGTACGACCCACGGTCAGCGCATCCATCGCCTTCTGAATCAGCTCCTCGGTTCGCGTATCGACCGACGAAGTCGCCTCGTCGAGAATCAGGATCGGCGCATCCTCGACCATGGCACGCGCGATGGTGAGCAGCTGCTTCTGCCCCTGCGACAGCGACGCCTTGTCGTCAAGCACGGTGTCGTAACCGTTCGGCAGCGACATGATGTAATGATGCAGACCCACCGCCTTGCACGCCGCGATAATCTGCTCATCGGTCACGCCAGGCTTCGAATACGCGATGTTTTCACGCACTGTTCCACGGAACACCCACGTGTCCTGCAACACCATCGAGAACTGATCGTGCACGTTCCAACGCGGCACGGACTTCGTGTCGACGCCGTCGATGGAAATCGAACCGCCGGAAATCTCGTAGAAGCGCATAAGCAGGTTCACCATCGTGGTCTTGCCCGCGCCGGTCGGGCCGACGATGGCGATCTTCTGGCCGGACTTCACGGAAGCGGAGAAGTCCTTGATGATCGTCTTGTCGGGATCGTAGCCGAACTGCACGTGGCTGAACTCCACGTCGCCGCGCACCGGCTTGCCGTTCACGCCGAGCAGCGCCTGCTTGTCGGATTCGTCGGCCATTTCCGGCTCCTCCAGGAAGTTGAACACGCGCTCGGAGGCGGCGGCGCAACGCTGCAGGTTCTGGAATGCCTGCGCGAACTGGGAAAGCGGCTGCGTGAACAGACGGATGTACATCAT
This sequence comes from Bifidobacterium pongonis, assembly GCF_019331805.1. GTDB lineage: Bacteria > Actinomycetota > Actinomycetes > Actinomycetales > Bifidobacteriaceae > Bifidobacterium > Bifidobacterium pongonis. Next base: position 3,708 of record NZ_JAHBBE010000037.1, on the reverse strand, counting down.
GAACGCCACGATCACGCCGAACTCGATCTTGCCGTCCATCGCGAGCACCGCGCCGACCACGCACACGACCACGTAACCGAAGTTGCCGATGAAGTTCATCAACGGCATCATCAGGCCGGACAGGAACTGGCTCTTCCAACCGGAATCGTACAGATCCTTGTTGTACTTTTCGAAACGTTCGATCGAATCCGCCTCACCGCAGTACGCCTTGACCACGTTGTGGCCGGCGTACATCTCCTCGACATGGCCGTTCACGTCGCCCAGCGCGATCTGCTGGCGGGAGAAGTACTTCTGCGATGCCTTCATGATCACGCCCATGATGATCAGGCCGAGCAGCGCGGATCCGATGGCGCACAGCGTCATGATCACGTTGTTGTAGAACATCATGATGAGCGCGCCGAAGAACAGCGTGATCGACGTGATGAGCGAGCCGAGCGACTGGCCCAGCGTCTGGCCGATCGCGTCCACGTCGTTGGTGATACGGCTGAGCACGTCACCGTAGCTGACCTTGTCGAAATACTTGAGCGGCAGCTTGTTGATCTTCACGCTGATCGCCTCGCGCAGCTGCTGGGCGGTGCGTTGCGTCACGTTCGCCATCAGCCAGCTTTGCACGTAGCAGAGCACCGCGTAGCCGACGTACAGCGCGACCAGCAGCCAGGCGATACGGTTCACCGCGTCGAAATCGATCGAACGCAGCACCGGCTTGCCTTGCACCATGGCCGGCAGGCCCTTGGTGATCTCATTGGTCATGTCCTTGAGCTTGTCCGGGCCGACAATCTGGCACACCGTGCCCGTCGCGCCCAGAATCAGCGCGATGATGATGACCGGAATGTAGCGCTTGCAGAAGCGCATGAGCTTCTTCATCACGCCGCCGAAATCCTGCGGTTTCTCAACGGGCCCGCGTCCGCGCCCATGTCCCATGCCTGCCATGTCAGCGACCTCCCTTCAATTCGTCCTCACTGAGCTGCGACTGCGCGATCTGACGGTAGACGTCGCAGTTTTCCAGCAGTTCCTCATGCGTACCTTGGCCGACCACGCGACCTTCGTCGAGCACGACGATGCGGTCGGCGTTCATGATCGTGCCGATGCGCTGCGCGACGATCAGCTTGGTGGAATCCTTCGCCTCTTTGGCGAGCGCGTCACGCACGGCGCGATCGGTTTTGAAATCGAGTGCGGAGAAGGAGTCGTCGAAGATCAGGATCTCCGGGTGACGGTAGACGGCGCGGGCGATGGACAGGCGCTGCTTCTGGCCGCCGGACACGTTGGAGCCGCCTTGTGCGATGGCGGATTCGTAGGTGTTTTCCTTCTTTTCGATGAATTCGGTGGCTTGGGCGACTTCGCATGCGTTGCGCACGGCGGCGAGGTCGGTGGTTGCGGTTGCGGCGGTTGCGGTTGCGGTTGCGGCGGTGCCGGTTGCGGAATCTTCGGACCCACCGAACGATTTGTCACCATAGCTCACATTGGATGCGATGGTCCCCTTGAACAGGAACGACTGCTGCGGCACGTACCCGATCTTGTCGCGCAACGCCTTAAGCGTGTAGTCGCGCACGTCGACGCCGTCGACCAACACCTGGCCTTGCGTGGCGTCGTAGAAGCGCGGCACAAGGTTGATGAGCGAGGATTTGCCGGAGCCGGTGGAACCGATGAACGCCACCGTTTCACCCTTCTTCGCCTTGAAAGTAATGCCTTCGAGCATGGCCTCGCGCGAATCCGGGTACGTGAAGGAAACGTTGCGGAATTCGATTTCGCCGGTTTCGCCGGACTCACCCTCGGTGCGCGTGCCGTCGACGACCAGCGGTTCGGTGTCGATGACCTCAAGCACGCGCTGCGCGGACACGTCGGCGCGCGGCCACAGCACGAACACCATGCTCATCAGCAGGAAGCTCATGATGACCTGCACGGAATAGCTGGAGAACACGACCATGTTGGAGAACGTGGACAGCTTGTCGGTCAGGCCAGCGGCGTCAATCAGGTAGGCGCCGATCCAGTACACGGCGAGCATGAGGCCGTTCATGATGGTGTTCATCAGCGGCATCATGAGCGCCATCACGCGGTTGGTGAACAGCTGGGTGTCGGTGAGTTCCTTGTTGGCCTCGGTGAACTTGACTTCCTGGTAGTCCTCGGCGTTGTAGGCGCGGACCACGCGCAGACCGGTGAGGTTCTCGCGCGCCACCAGATTGATGTTGTCGGTCAGGCGCTGCATGGACTTGAACTTCGGCATGACCATTGCCATCATGACGGCGACCGCGCCCATCAGTACGACCACGGCGATGCCGGTGGCGAGCGTCCATTCGAAGCCGTCGCCCGCGATCTTGCAGATCGCCCAAACAGCCATGATCGGCGACTTGACGATCATCATCAGCCCCATGGTGATGAACATCTGGATCTGCGTGATATCGTTCGTCGATCTGGTGATCAGCGATGCGGTGGAGAATCGGCTCATTTCCGCCGGTCCGAAGCTTTCGACCTTGCTGAATTCGAGCGAGCGCAGACGCTGGCTGAACGAGGCGCCGACGCGGGCCGCCACATAGCCAGTGACGACCGCGCAGGCGACCGAGCCGAGCGAGACGAGCAGCATTTTGCCGCCCGCAACCCAGATGTCGTGCATTTCGCTGCCGGGGGTTTCCACGAGCGTGGTGATGTCGGACATGTAGTCCGGCAGGGTCAGGTCGAGCCAGATCTGCCCGACGATGCTGACCAATGCTATGAGCATTTGGCCTATCTCCGCTTTGGAGAGGTATCGCATGATGCGAAGCATGCTTGGTTTCCTTCTCTAGTGTGTTGTTGGTTGGTTACGTGTTGAGGTTGGTTACGTGTGATGTGTGTGGTGTTGGTTGGTTACGTCGGTCGGTCAATCATGTTGGTCATTGGTTGTCGGGGTTTAGGAATTGGTTGCGTTGATCGGTTAGTCAACGTTGGTTGCGGTTGGGTGTTGGTTGTCTGTTGGTTTGGTTATCGGTGTTATTGGATTGGGTTGATTGTTGGATTATGTATGTCTGGTTGCGATCGATCACAACCGGTTCGATTGTTTACGATGTTTAATTACTTACACCGTAAGATAATATGCCTATTTCTGTGTATTTGCTGAGAGCGATTCGCTTTTACCATTCCTCCACCCAATTACCCAACTCCCTCATTACCGAAATCAGACAAAACCAGCCTAATCCTGTCCGATTCCGGTAACGGACCCCAAGTCCCACGCCCCGCTCTTTACCAAAATCAGACAAAATGAGGCCGATTCTGTCCGAAAACGGTACGAGGCAGTCCCACTCATGACCGAAATCAGACAAAACCAGCCTAATCCTGTCCGATTCCGGTAACGGACCCCAAGCCCCACACCCCGCTCTTTACCGAAATCAGACAAAATGAGGCCGATCCTGTCTGAAAACGATACGAGGCAGTCCCACTCATTACCGAAATCAGACAAAACCAGGCCAATCCTGTCCGATTCCGGTAACGGACCCCAAGTCCCACGCCCCTCACATAACCAAAATCAGACAAAATAAGGGCAAATTTGTCCGATTCCGGTAACGGGAGTTCCAGGGCCCATAACCCCGCATTACCAAAATCGGACAGAATAGGGCCGATCCTGTCTGAAAACGATACGAGGCAGTCCCACTCATTACCGAAATCAGACAAAACCAGGCCAATCCTGTCCGATTCCGGTAACGGACCCCAAGTCCCACGCCCCTCACATAACCAAAATCA
>NZ_JAHBBE010000036.1 GCF_019331805.1 Bifidobacterium pongonis | reverse complement strand
ATCAGGCGACATCCTCACCCATGCCCAATACCGTGGTGGAACCGCAGAAGCCCGCTTCGGCAGGCCGTGCGCCCGCGCAGAACGCCGGGCCGACCCTGCTCGTGATCATCGACGGGCCGCTGGCCGGCTCCTCCATTCCCCTGAGCGGCGGCGAAATCACCATGGGCCGTTCCGCGTCGAACACCGTGGTGCTGGACGACGAATTCGTCTCCTCGCACCATGCCCGCGTCTACCGTGACGCGGCGTCCGGCCAGTGGGCCATCGAGGATCTGGGGTCCACCAACGGCACCATCGTCAACGACCAGCGTCTCCTCGTGCCGACGATTCTTCCGGCGCGCATGCCCGTACGCATCGGCGCCACCACGTTCGAGCTGAGGTGATGCGCATGATCGACGATCCTCAGCAGACCCTGCCATTGCAGCAGGCGGCACAGGCCGCCCCGACGGCCCAAACGCCGAAGAACCAGCTGTTCCTGTACTCCACCACCGTGTCCGACGTGGGAACGGTGCGTGCGAACAACCAGGATTCCTCATTCGCGGGCGAACATCTCGTGGCCATCTGCGACGGCATGGGCGGCCATGCCGGCGGCGATACGGCATCCACGATCGCCATCCGCTCGCTCGCGCACATCGAACGCGACGATCATGAGAAGGACGTTTCAACCATCGCGACGATGATGGAAACGTCCGTGATGGCCGCGCATGACGCCATCGTCGGCAAGGCAAGGCACGAACGCAAGCTTTCCGGCATGGGTACGACGGTGACCGCCGTCGCGCTGGTGGATGATTACTGGGTGCTGGCGCATATCGGCGATTCGCGCGCGTATCTGCTGCGTGACGGATCCCTCTGCCAGGTCTCCCAAGACCACAGTTACGTCCAGCATCTGATCAATACGGGCCGTATCACCGAGCAGGAGGCGAAGAACCACCCCCAGCGCAACGTGGTGATGCGCGTGCTCGGCGATTTCGACATCGACCCGCACCCCGACATCGCGGTGATCAAGGCGCATCCCGCCGACCGTTGGCTGCTGTGCTCCGACGGCCTGTGCGGCGTGCTGGAGAACTCCACCATCGCCGAAACCATGACGTCCATGTCGAATCTCACCGATTGCGCGCAGCGTCTGGTGAGCATGGCGTTGCGTGCGGGCAGCACCGACAACGTGACCGCGGTGATCGCGGATGCCACGCTGGCGCTCGACGTGCACGCCTTCGATCTGCCGCATCAGACCCCGCTCGTGGGCGGCGCGGCAAGCGCCACCCTCGAACCCATCGCCGACATCGTCAACGAGGCCGTGGCCGCGGCGCCAGCATTGCGCGACGAAGGTTCGCCCGCGCAGCGTGCGGCGGCGCTCATGCAATCCGCCAATCCCCGCAAGGACGACGAGGAGGACAAACCGAAGCTCGCGCATCCTTCCGCGGCCCGCGAGGAGGAGAGCACGCTGTCGACGCCCGATACGGGTGAGATTCCCATCGTGCAGAAGGCGGATGGCGCGTTGTCGTCCGACCCCAACGACCCACAGGTGGCCAAGGCCATCGAGGTCAAGCAGGAGAAGGACCGCAAGACCGAGCACAAGCGCAAGCGCAACGTGCGCATCATCGTGCTCATCGCCGTGCTCGCGCTGCTGCTCGTCGGCGGCGGCGCCGGCTACGCCACCTACCGTTGGAGCCAGACCCGCTACTATGTGGGCGACGCGGACGGCAAGGTCGCGATCTTCCAAGGCGTGCCCACGAACATCTTCGGCATCAAGCTGTCGCATGAGGTGGAACGCACGTCGCTGAACACGAGCGACCTGCCGCAGACCTGGCGCGACGAACTCAACGAGGGCATCACCCGCGACAATATCGAAGAGGCGCGGGCGCACGTCAAGTACCTGCAGAACGAGAACCGCAAACTGCAGAAGTCCGGGAACACCGGCACTTCGACCGACACGACAGACAAAACCGATTCGTCCGATTCTTCCGACTCGTCCAAGGATTCCGCATCCTCCTCGAAGAGCACGACGGATTCGAAGAGCACGAAGAGCACGTCGAAGGATTCGAAGAGCACGTCCGATTCGTCGAACACGAAGGATTCGAAGGACACGAAGACCAGCAATTCCGGTAATTCCGGTAATTCCGGCGATTCCAGCGATTCCGGGAAGAGCGGAGACCAGCAATGATCGCGCTCCGACTCCGCCAGCTTTCGCTGCTGCTGTTCTCCTTCCTCATCTGCGGCGCGGCATTCTTCCAACTGTTCGCCCGCACCACCGGCACGATTCCCACGAATTACGCGGTCATGCTCGGTCTGGTCGTCGCGTTGTCGCTGATCTACTGGACGCTGGTGCTGCATTTCCTGCCGTACGCCAGTCAGGTGATCCAACCGTGCGTGCTGCTGCTGACCGGCCTGGGCACGGTGATGATCGCGCGCATCGACTACGCGCACAACACCGAAGTCGCCATACGCCAGTTGACGTTCATCTGCATCGCGATCGTACTGTGTTCGATTCTCGTGGTCGCAATGCGCGACTACCGCATCCTGCGACGCTTCTCCTACGTCAGCATGGTGGTGGGCCTGGCATTGCTGCTCTCCCCCATGCTTCCCGTGATCGGCCAGAACATCAACGGCGCGCGCATCTGGATCCGCATCCCCGGCCTCGGTTCGCTGCAGCCTGGCGAATTCGCCAAACTGTTCCTCGCGTTCTTCTTCGCGGCCTACCTGTTCGATCACCGCGATCAGCTCGCGGTCGGCGGCAAGAAGGTCCTCGGCCTGCAACTGCCGCGCATCCGCGATCTCGGCCCGATCATCATCGTGTGGATCGCGTCGATGGGCGTGCTCGTCCTGCAGCATGATCTGGGCACTTCGCTCATGTTCTTCGCCATGTTCGTCTCCATGCTGTACGTGGCCACGGGCCGCGCAAGCTGGATCGTGATCGGCGGCATCGCCTTCGCCGTCGGCGCGGTGGCCGCATCGTCGATCTTCAGCCATGTCGGCGCACGTATCGAAGCGTGGCTCCACCCGTTCAGCGATACGCTGTACAACCGTTCCGTGGGCGGCTCCTACCAGATCGTCACCGGCCTGTTCGGCCTGGCGTCCGGCGGCCTGTTCGGCACCGGGCTCGGCCAAGGCCACCCGTATCTCACGCCGTTCGCCAACTCCGATTACATCTACGCCTCGCTCGGCGAGGAGTTCGGCTTGGTCGGCTGCTTCGGCATTCTGCTGCTGTACATCATCATCATCGCCTCCGGCTTCATCACCGCGATGAAAGTCAAGGACGGGTTCGGCAAACTGCTGTCGGCCGGACTGGTGTTCACCATGGCGTTCCAGGTGTTCACCGTGGTCGGCGGCATCACGCTGGTAATCCCCCTGACGGGTTTGACCCTGCCGTATATGGCGGCCGGCGGCTCGTCGATGGTCGCCAACTACCTGCTGGCCACGTTGCTGATCATCATTTCGAACGCGGCGAACAAACCCGCCCCGGAAACGCTGTCCGAAACGTTCCAGCATGAGGCGCTGGCCGCGCTGCGCGACCGCGAGCTGAAGGAACGTGAGGCCGAGCAGGCTTCGAGAAGCGCACGCAGGGCAAAGGGAGGTGCTCAATCATGAACAAGATGCTGCGCCAATTGTTCGTCGCGGTAATCGTATTGTTCACCATCCTGGGGCTTTCCTCGTCGATTATCACCGCGGTTCGCGCCAACGAACTGAATTCCGATCCGCGCAATACGCGCGCGCTGTACCACGAGTACGGCACGCAGCGCGGGTTCATCCTCGCCTCCGACGGCACGATCATGGCCAAATCCGAGGCGACGAACGACGCGTTCAAATTCCAGCGCTCCTACCCCAATGGCATGCTGTACGCGCCCGTGACCGGCTATTTCTCCATCAGCCAGCGTGCGGACCGCGGCATCGAGGCGTCGCGCAACTCGCTGCTGTCGGGCGAATCCGATTCGCTGTTCTGGCAGCGCATCAAGGCGGTGCTCACCGGTTCGGACACCAAGGGCGCGACCATCGAAACGTCGATCAATTCGAAACTGCAGAACGTCGCCTACCAGGCGTTGGGCTCACAGTCGGGCGCGGCCGTGGCGATCGAGGTGAAGACCGGCCGCATCCTGGCCATGGTGTCCACGCCGAGCTACGATCCGAACGAACTGACCTCGCATAACGGCAAGACGCTGAACGAGAACTACGCCAAGCTCACCCAGTCCGCATCCAGCCCGATGGTGAATAACGCGACCAACCAGCTGTTCCCGCCCGGTTCGACGTTCAAAACCGTGGTGGCGGCCGCCGCGTTGGAAAGCGGCAAATACGACACGTCCACCGAGATCCCCGCAGGTGCCAGCTACACGCTGCCCGGCACGGTCACGCAGCTGACCAACGTGGATTGGCGGGCCAACGGTTCCAACGGCAAGATCACGCTTGAGGACGCGCTCACCTATTCGTCGAACACGGCGTTCGCGCAGCTGGGCGTGAGCCTCGGCCAGGATGCGATCGCCAAGCAGGCCACCAAGCTCGGGTTCGGCAGTTCGATCGTCGTCGACGGCACGAGCTCCACCGGCACCCCGATGAAGGCCACTGCTTCGGTGTTCCCATCCTCCATGACCGAAGACAAACTCGCGCTGGCCTCCATCGGCCAAGGCGATGTGACCGAAACGCCGTTGCAGAACGCGATGATCGCGGCCGCCATCGCCAACGGCGGCAAGCTCATGCATCCGACGCTGGTGGACCGCGTGCGCGCCAGCGACCTTTCCGTGCTCAGCGAGACGAAATCCTCCGTGATGAGCACCGCATTCAGTTCCAGCACCGCCAGCAAGCTCACCACCATGATGAAGTCGGTGGTTACGAAGGATTCGCCCGCGTTGGCTCCCGACGGCGTCAGCGTGGCCGCGAAAACCGGTACCGCGCAGATCGGCGTGGGCAATAGTTCCATCGACGGTTGGGTGATGGGCTTCGCTCCCGCGGACGACCCGAAGGTCGCGGTCGCGGTGGTGGTGCACAACACGACCGGCTACGGCGTCGAAGCCGCAGGTCCGGTGTTCCGTTCCATAATCCAGGAGGCGATGCAGCAATGAAACTCGTTGAGGGACGACTCATTCACGGCCGATACCGCCTCGATTCCAGACTCGCCCAAGGCGGTATGGGCGAGGTGTGGAAGGGCTGGGATATCCAGTTGAACCGGCCCGTGGCCATCAAGGCGTTGCGTTCCGACTTGACCAACGCCGAGGCCAAACTGCGCCGTCTGCGTGCGGAGGCGCATAATTCCGCGAATCTTGCGCATCCGAACATCGCGGCGCTGTTCGAATACTACGAGCATGACGGCATCGGGTTCCTGATCATGGAATACGTGCCGTCGAAGTCGCTGGCCGACCTGTACCACGAGCATCCGGGCGGCATGGATCCGCTGCAGCTGCTGCCGATCCTCATCCAGACGGCCCGCGGCCTGTTCGTGGCGCACAGTCACGGTGTCGTGCATCGTGACGTGAAGCCGGCGAACATCATGGTTTCGGACAACGGCGACGTCAAGATCACCGATTTCGGCGTGAGCTACTCCACCAATCAGGAGCAGATCACCCAGGACGGCATGGTGGTGGGCACCGCCCAGTACATTTCGCCCGAACAGGCGCAAGGCGAGCAGGCCACGCCACGTTCGGACATCTACTCGCTGGGTGTCGTCGCCTACGAGGGCATCGCCGGGCATAGGCCGTTCACGGGCGCCACGCCGGTCGACATCGCCGCCGCGCACGTCAACGACACCGTGCCGCCGCTGCCCGACGCCGTCGACTTCCAGTTGCGTGAGTTCGTCATGTCGATGCTCGCCAAGGATCCCCGGGATCGTCCCGCGGACGCGTTGGTGGTTTCGCGCACGTTGGCACGCATCGAGCGCCGTCTGCTCGACCAGCAGACCGAGCTCAACGAGGCGACCATCGTCTCGGGACGCATGCCACGCAGAATCTCCAGCACGCCGCACCTATCGTTCACACCTCCCGTCTCTTTTACGCATAATCCTTGGAAGGAGCAGCAATGAGCAACATGCCCTCTTCTTTGTCCAACGGCCGCTACCAGATCGGCCAACTCATCGGGCGTGGAGGCATGGCCGAAGTGCATGTCGGCCTCGATACCCGTCTTGGCCGCACGATCGCCATCAAGATTATGCGCGCCGATCTGGCGAACGACGAGATCTTCCTGACGCGCTTCCGCCGCGAGGCGCATTCCGTCGCGCAGATGAACAATCCGAACATCGTGAACATCTACGATTCCGGCGAGGAGATGGTCACCAACGAGAACGGCCAGTCCGAGCGTCTGCCGTACCTGGTGATGGAGTATGTGAAGGGCCAGACCCTGCGTGACATCATCCGCGTGAACGGGCCGCTTTCGCAGCGTGACGCCGCGCAGGTGATGCTCGGTATGCTGAACGCGTTGGAGTACTCGCACCGTATGGGCGTGATCCACCGCGACATCAAGCCGGCGAACATCATGATCTCCGATCAGGGCGCCGTGAAGGTGATGGATTTCGGTATCGCGCGTGCGCTGGACGATTCCGTCGCCACCATGACCCAGTCGCAGGGCGTGGTGGGCACCGCGCAGTACCTGTCCCCCGAGCAGGCCCGCGGCGAGACCGTGGACATGCGTTCCGACCTGTATTCCGCGGGTTGCGTGCTGTATGAGATGCTGACCGGCAAACCGCCGTTCACCGGCGATTCCGCGGTCGCCATCGCATACCAGCATGTGTCCGAAGTGGCGACGCCGCCGAGCGCGGTGGTGCCCGGCCTGCCGAAGATGTGGGATTCCATCTGCGCCAAGGCCATGGCCAAGGATCGTCAGAACCGGTACGCCACGGCCACCGAATTCAAGCAGGACATCCTCACGTTCATGAACGGTGGCGAACCGGTTGCGGCCGCGTTCAACCCGCTCACCGACCTGACCAATATGAAGGCACGCAAGCAGGCCGAACAGGATGCCGCCGTCGTGGACATGAACCCGAACGAGACGGCCCAGACGACCCAGGCGTTCAATCCGGTGACCGGCCAGTTCCATCAGGTGCCCGCGTCGAACGTGCTGTCGCAGACGCGCGCGGCGCAGCGTGCGCAGGCGGCCAAGGCCAAGCGCAGGAAGCAGATCATCATCGGCACGGTGATCGGCGTGATCGTACTGCTGTGCGTGGCGGCCGGCGCATGGTTCCTGCTGAACCCGAACAAGTCGAAGTCGGCCCAGATGGTCACGGTGCCGACCATCACCTCGTCCATGACGAAGGATCGCGCGGAGGCCGCCATCGAAGCGGCCGGATTCGAATTCAAGGCCATGACGGACAACGATTCGACCGAACCCGCGGGCACGTTCACCAAGCAGGATCCCGCCGGCGGCGCGAAGGCCAAGAAGGGGTCCGTGATCAAGGTGTGGTTCTCGGCCGGGCCGCAGAACGCGCAGATCCCCGATGTGAAGGGCATGTCGCAAAGCGAGGCGCGCACCAAGCTTGAGGCTGCCGGATTCAAGGTGCAGACCAGCGTGAATTCGGAGGACAGCGCCACGGTCGACAAGGATCGTGTCACCCGTACCGATCCGGCGGCGGGCACTTCGCAGCCCAAGGGCACGTCGATCCTGATGTTCGTTTCCACGGGTATGACCAAGGTGCCCGATGGTCTGGCCGGTCAGACCAAGGATGCCGTCATCAAGTCCCTGCAGGATCTGCAGTTCAGCATCGTCACTGAGGAAACGTATTCGGATTCGGTGGCCGAGGGCATGGTCGTCAGCACGAACCCCGCTTCCGGCACGTCCGTGGCGCAGCGTTCCACGATCACCATCACGGTGTCGAAGGGTAAGGAGCCCACGCCGCAGGTCACGGTTCCCGATGTCACCGGGCAGACGTTCTCGAGCGCCAAGCAGGTGTTGAAATCGATGGGCTTCACGGTGAAGCAGCAGGGTTCCACGGGCGAGAACGATAAGGTGATCAGCCAGAACCCCGCCAGCGGCAACGCCGATAAGGGCGCGACCATCACGTTGACCACGCAGGATTCCTCCTCTTCGGGCGGAGATAACGGCAACAACGGCGGTTCCACCAGCAGTGCCAATAACGGCAACAACGGCAACTGAGCCGCGAGCGCTTGGCGGCCGCGGAGCCGACCGCCAAGCCTGGCATGTTCGGCCGTAATCTGTTCGGCCGTAATCGGCCACGTTCGGCCCGCAATGGTCAAAAAGCCGGTTGCCGCCCGTTCCTCGCAGGGGAACGGGCGGCAACCGGCTTTTCCATGTCTGTACCGTCAACGGGCGCGTACGGTGCCGTTATGGCACGTTTTGCGGGTGTGCGGCGCGCATGGCGTGGCGTACATGGCGTGACGCTGCCGCGCGGCCACCAATCCGCCGTCGCCTTACTTGTTGACGCGCGGCTTGAGCCCGGCGGCATTGGCCACCGCTGTGGTCTGCCCGCATACGGCCAGCCAGTTCGCCAGCAGACGGTATCCGCCTTCGGTCATCACCGATTCGGGGTGGAACTGCACGGCGTACATCGGCTTGCCTTTCACGCGGATGCCCTGCACGATGTGGTCGCCTTGCGTCCAGGCTGTCACTTCCAGCGTGTCCGGTACGGAGTCCGGTTCCACGGCCAGCGAATGGTAGCGGGTGGCGGTCATCGGGTTCGCGACGCCCGCGAAGATCTCGTCGTCCACATGCTCCACGGGGCTGGTTTTGCCGTGCATGATGGTCGGCGCGTGGTCGACGGTGCATCCGTACACTTCGGCGAGCGCCTGCAGGCCGAGGCAGACGCCGAACATCGGCTTGTTCTGTTCGGCGCACAGGCGGATCATGTCTTCGCTGGCGCCGGATTCGGCGGGGGCACCCGGCCCGGGGCTGATGAGTACGCCGTCGTAGCCGTCGGTGACGGTCGGATCGGTCGGGTCGATGGCGTCGTTGCGTACCACGTCCACGGTGGCGCCGAGCGTTTCCAGATAGCCGACGATGGTGTAGACGAAGGAATCGTAGTTGTCGATGACGAGGATGTGTGCGGAATCGGTCATGGTGTCTCCTTTGGAAAGCGTGTGTTGGCCGCCGGTTGCGGTTCGTGGTGCCGGCGGCGCGTATTTGGGCTATCGGTCAAGTCCGGTGTCAGGTCTGATGTGGCGGTCTGGCCGTCAGGTCAACGCGACGTAGTTGCTCATCTGCTGCATGATGGGGATGTGGGACGCGGCCCAAGGGAATCCCCATTCGAACAGCGCCGCGGCGGCGGCGAACAGCAGCAGGGCCGTCAGCAGGATCCTGATCGGCAGTACGCCCGGCTGGAGGCGCATCAGCGTGCCGTAGATGCTGGCGTCCGGCTTCGGGCGTTCGCCTTGCCTGATGGCGCGCATTGCGGGCCATCGCCAGGCCACGGCGGCCGCGATGAAGAAGATGAGCCATGCGAGGAGCGCGCCGCGCACGTATGGCGCGAGGGAGCCGAGCCGTGCCGCCGGGGACAGGTATGCGGTCGATTTGGCCGCGAATTTGACCTGCCCGTTGTCGGAGGTCGAGGCGAGTTCCTGCGGTATGCCGTCGGCGACTTTCGCCCAGTATTTCAGTTCGCCCCATACGATCCAACGGCTGGTCGGCGTACTGTATTTCGGTTCGCAGGTGGTCAGCGTGATCATGCGCTTGGTGGCCTGTGCGCCGGGGTTTTCCGGATTGGCGGCGATGACGTCGGTGTCTTTGGGCGACACGATCTTGTACGAGGTGTAGGTGTACACGTACCAGTAATCCTGCGAGCGCACGACGATGGAGTCGCCTTGCTGGAGCTTGTCCACGTCGCCCAGCGGCTGGCCGTAGCCGTTGCGGTGGCCTGCGACGGCGAAGTTGCCCACCTGGCCCGGCATCTGCGTTTCCATGTAGTGGCCGAGTCCGTGGCGGGCCAGCTGTGCGGCGTCGGTGCCTTCGACGATGTTGCGCTCCCAGTTCTGGCCGAATCGCGGGATGTAGATCTGCGCGACGAGATCACCGTAGTTGGCGCTTTCGGGCTGTACCGGGGCGTCACCCTGCTGCGCTTGGGCGATTTTCGTGCTGCCATTGGCGGCCGGGTCGGACCAGCTCACCTGATCGCGGGTCTGTGCCTGCACGCGTTCGGCCTGTACGCCCGTCCACCACATCTGCCATGCGATGTACAGGGCGCACACCACCGCGAGGGTGATGAGGATTTCCGCCACGATGCCCATGAGTTGGCGCATCAGACTGGGTCGGCGCTGTGCTTGAGCTCCATGCTTCACTGCTCGGTATCTCCCTTGGTCGAATCGGTGCTTGCCGATTCCGAGTCGGATTCCTGCCCGCTGCCGGCGGCTTTCGCGTATTTCAACGGCTGCAGGAGTTTCGCGCACTGGTCGAAGTGCAGGTTCTTCTTCTGTTCCACTTTCCACCCCAGGCCGAAGGCGCTGACGTATTGCTTGTAGATCGCGATGGTGGGCGACGCGTCCAATGCCTGGATGAGGTCATCCGGGTTGCCGATGGCGGAGATGGTGAACGGGGGCGAGTATTTCTTGCCATGCAGCGAGATGACGTTGCCCGAGCACATCACCGCCGAGTTGAACAGCACGCGCTGGTCCATCACCTGCATGTATTCGGCGCCGCCTTCCCATAGGGCGTTGATCACCGCTTCGATGTCCTGCTGGTGGATCACGTATTTGTCGATGTCCGCCGACGATCCCGAGGAGTCCACCGCCTGTTTCCACATCGGAGAATCGTTCAGCGTGACGGTCACGCCGGGCCCTTCCACGGCTGGCATCACGGTGCTGGCGTCGCCGCCGTCGTCCTTGTTGTTGGGTTGGTTGTCGTCGGTCGACAGTTTGGTCATCGTGTTCACGTCGTTGCTGAGCGAGTTCACTTCCTTCTGCAGGGTGTTGACCTGGTTGACGCGCTGTTCGACCAGTCCGGCGGTGTCGGACGACACGGTGGAGGTGCGGTTCACGCGCAGATTGGTGACGAACAGGTAGCCGGTGAGGGCCACGACGACGAGCACCGCGACGCTGCCCACCATGGAGCGCCTGACGCCGTGTTTCGTGCTGTGCCTGCTCATTCATCGACCTTTCGACGGCATTCGGATGCCCCGCATACACCTTTTGAGATATAAGGCAAGCCTTATTCGCTGCTTTCGAGTGTAACCACTATGATAACTTCTAGCCTACTTGAATGGAGACAATACTGATGGCTGACGAAGAACTGCAAGCAAACGGTACGGAGGAGCAGAAGGACCTGCAGTCCGAGACCGACCAGACCGCTCCCGTCGACGAAGCCGCCGACGAAGACAGAACCTCCGATGACAACTATGGCGTTGACATGGATCAGGTTGAGGCCGTGCTGAATGCCACCGCAGATAAGAGCATGATGACCCCGCAGATGCAGCGCATGATGGCGCGTCAGGCGGAGAGCACGAAGCGTGTGGAGGAGTCCATCAAGGGCACCAAGTCGAATCCGCGCTGGTTCGTCCCGCTGTTCTGCGCGCTGATGCTGATCGGTCTGATCTGGGTCGTCGCCTACTACCTGACCGGCAAGTTCCCGATTCCCGCGATCGGCGTGTGGAATCTGGTGGTCGGTTTCGTCATCATTCTGATCGGATTCCTGATGACCATGTGGTGGCGGTGATTTCCACTCCACGTTATCCACATTATCCACAAAGGCCTGAAGCGTTACGTTTCAGGCCTTTTGCGTATTTTCACACCGAGTTATCCACAGGTTATCCACCATTTACCCACCGCTTATCCACCGCTCGGTAAGTTATCCACAGGCCGTTTTCGTAATCCACAACGCTCCAACGCGGGTCGGGAACGGTGGATAACCGGCGTAAACCCCGGAAAATCAAGGGAAACGGCACCCTGTAATCACACGCGTGTAGTTTTCCACCGAGTGTGGAAAAGAGTGTGGATAACCTGTGGGTAAGTGCGTTTTCAGTGTGGGTAACTATGCCGAAACGGTGGATAAGCGGTGGGTAAATGGTGGATAACCTGTGGATAACTCGGTGTGAAAATACGCAAAAGGCCTGAAACGTAACGCTTCAGGCCTTTGTGGATAATGTGGATAACGTGGAGTGGAAATCACCGCCACCACATGGTCATCAGGAATCCGATCAGAATGATGACGAAACCGACCACCAGATTCCACACGCCGATCGCGGGAATCGGGAACTTGCCGGTCAGGTAGTAGGCGACGACCCAGATCAGACCGATCAGCATCAGCGCGCAGAACAGCGGGACGAACCAGCGCGGATTCGACTTGGTGCCCTTGATGGACTCCTCCACACGCTTCGTGCTCTCCGCCTGACGCGCCATCATGCGCTGCATCTGCGGGGTCATCATGCTCTTATCTGCGGTGGCATTCAGCACGGCCTCAACCTGATCCATGTCAACGCCATAGTTGTCATCGGAGGTTCTGTCTTCGTCGGCGGCTTCGTCGACGGGAGCGGTCTGGTCGGTCTCGGACTGCAGGTCCTTCTGCTCCTCCGTACCGTTTGCTTGCAGTTCTTCGTCAGCCATCAGTATTGTCTCCATTCAAGTAGGCTAGAAGTTATCATAGTGGTTACACTCGAAAGCAGCGAATAAGGCTTGCCTTATATCTCAAAAGGTGTATGCGGGGCATCCGAATGCCGTCGAAAGGTCGATGAATGAGCAGGCACAGCACGAAACACGGCGTCAGGCGCTCCATGGTGGGCAGCGTCGCGGTGCTCGTCGTCGTGGCCCTCACCGGCTACCTGTTCGTCACCAATCTGCGCGTGAACCGCACCTCCACCGTGTCGTCCGACACCGCCGGACTGGTCGAACAGCGCGTCAACCAGGTCAACACCCTGCAGAAGGAAGTGAACTCGCTCAGCAACGACGTGAACACGATGACCAAACTGTCGACCGACGACAACCAACCCAACAACAAGGACGACGGCGGCGACGCCAGCACCGTGATGCCAGCCGTGGAAGGGCCCGGCGTGACCGTCACGCTGAACGATTCTCCGATGTGGAAACAGGCGGTGGACTCCTCGGGATCGTCGGCGGACATCGACAAATACGTGATCCACCAGCAGGACATCGAAGCGGTGATCAACGCCCTATGGGAAGGCGGCGCCGAATACATGCAGGTGATGGACCAGCGCGTGCTGTTCAACTCGGCGGTGATGTGCTCGGGCAACGTCATCTCGCTGCATGGCAAGAAATACTCGCCCCCGTTCACCATCTCCGCCATCGGCAACCCGGATGACCTCATCCAGGCATTGGACGCGTCGCCCACCATCGCGATCTACAAGCAATACGTCAGCGCCTTCGGCCTGGGGTGGAAAGTGGAACAGAAGAAGAACCTGCACTTCGACCAGTGCGCGAAACTCCTGCAGCCGTTGAAATACGCGAAAGCCGCCGGCAGCGGGCAGGAATCCGACTCGGAATCGGCAAGCACCGATTCGACCAAGGGAGATACCGAGCAGTGAAGCATGGAGCTCAAGCACAGCGCCGACCCAGTCTGATGCGCCAACTCATGGGCATCGTGGCGGAAATCCTCATCACCCTCGCGGTGGTGTGCGCCCTGTACATCGCATGGCAGATGTGGTGGACGGGCGTACAGGCCGAACGCGTGCAGGCACAGACCCGCGATCAGGTGAGCTGGTCCGACCCGGCCGCCAATGGCAGCACGAAAATCGCCCAAGCGCAGCAGGGTGACGCCCCGGTACAGCCCGAAAGCGCCAACTACGGTGATCTCGTCGCGCAGATCTACATCCCGCGATTCGGCCAGAACTGGGAGCGCAACATCGTCGAAGGCACCGACGCCGCACAGCTGGCCCGCCACGGACTCGGCCACTACATGGAAACGCAGATGCCGGGCCAGGTGGGCAACTTCGCCGTCGCAGGCCACCGCAACGGCTACGGCCAGCCGCTGGGCGACGTGGACAAGCTCCAGCAAGGCGACTCCATCGTCGTGCGCTCGCAGGATTACTGGTACGTGTACACCTACACCTCGTACAAGATCGTGTCGCCCAAAGACACCGACGTCATCGCCGCCAATCCGGAAAACCCCGGCGCACAGGCCACCAAGCGCATGATCACGCTGACCACCTGCGAACCGAAATACAGTACGCCGACCAGCCGTTGGATCGTATGGGGCGAACTGAAATACTGGGCGAAAGTCGCCGACGGCATACCGCAGGAACTCGCCTCGACCTCCGACAACGGGCAGGTCAAATTCGCGGCCAAATCGACCGCATACCTGTCCCCGGCGGCACGGCTCGGCTCCCTCGCGCCATACGTGCGCGGCGCGCTCCTCGCATGGCTCATCTTCTTCATCGCGGCCGCCGTGGCCTGGCGATGGCCCGCAATGCGCGCCATCAGGCAAGGCGAACGCCCGAAGCCGGACGCCAGCATCTACGGCACGCTGATGCGCCTCCAGCCGGGCGTACTGCCGATCAGGATCCTGCTGACGGCCCTGCTGCTGTTCGCCGCCGCCGCGGCGCTGTTCGAATGGGGATTCCCTTGGGCCGCGTCCCACATCCCCATCATGCAGCAGATGAGCAACTACGTCGCGTTGACCTGACGGCCAGACCGCCACATCAGACCTGACACCGGACTTGACCGATAGCCCAAATACGCGCCGCCGGCACCACGAACCGCAACCGGCGGCCAACACACGCTTTCCAAAGGAGACACCATGACCGATTCCGCACACATCCTCGTCATCGACAACTACGATTCCTTCGTCTACACCATCGTCGGCTATCTGGAAACGCTCGGCGCCACCGTGGACGTGGTACGCAACGACGCCATCGACCCGACCGATCCGACCGTCACCGACGGCTACGACGGCGTACTCATCAGCCCCGGGCCGGGTGCCCCCGCCGAATCCGGCGCCAGCGAAGACATGATCCGCCTGTGCGCCGAACAGAACAAGCCGATGTTCGGCGTCTGCCTCGGCCTGCAGGCGCTCGCCGAAGTGTACGGATGCACCGTCGACCACGCGCCGACCATCATGCACGGCAAAACCAGCCCCGTGGAGCATGTGGACGACGAGATCTTCGCGGGCGTCGCGAACCCGATGACCGCCACCCGCTACCATTCGCTGGCCGTGGAACCGGACTCCGTACCGGACACGCTGGAAGTGACAGCCTGGACGCAAGGCGACCACATCGTGCAGGGCATCCGCGTGAAAGGCAAGCCGATGTACGCCGTGCAGTTCCACCCCGAATCGGTGATGACCGAAGGCGGATACCGTCTGCTGGCGAACTGGCTGGCCGTATGCGGGCAGACCACAGCGGTGGCCAATGCCGCCGGGCTCAAGCCGCGCGTCAACAAGTAAGGCGACGGCGGATTGGTGGCCGCGCGGCAGCGTCACGCCATGTACGCCACGCCATGCGCGCCGCACACCCGCAAAACGTGCCATAACGGCACCGTACGCGCCCGTTGACGGTACAGACATGGAAAAGCCGGTTGCCGCCCGTTCCCCTGCGAGGAACGGGCGGCAACCGGCTTTTTGACCATTGCGGGCCGAACGTGGCCGATTACGGCCGAACAGATTACGGCCGAACATGCCAGGCTTGGCGGTCGGCTCCGCGGCCGCCAAGCGCTCGCGGCTCAGTTGCCGTTGTTGCCGTTATTGGCACTGCTGGTGGAACCGCCGTTGTTGCCGTTATCTCCGCCCGAAGAGGAGGAATCCTGCGTGGTCAACGTGATGGTCGCGCCCTTATCGGCGTTGCCGCTGGCGGGGTTCTGGCTGATCACCTTATCGTTCTCGCCCGTGGAACCCTGCTGCTTCACCGTGAAGCCCATCGATTTCAACACCTGCTTGGCGCTCGAGAACGTCTGCCCGGTGACATCGGGAACCGTGACCTGCGGCGTGGGCTCCTTACCCTTCGACACCGTGATGGTGATCGTGGAACGCTGCGCCACGGACGTGCCGGAAGCGGGGTTCGTGCTGACGACCATGCCCTCGGCCACCGAATCCGAATACGTTTCCTCAGTGACGATGCTGAACTGCAGATCCTGCAGGGACTTGATGACGGCATCCTTGGTCTGACCGGCCAGACCATCGGGCACCTTGGTCATACCCGTGGAAACGAACATCAGGATCGACGTGCCCTTGGGCTGCGAAGTGCCCGCCGCCGGATCGGTACGGGTGACACGATCCTTGTCGACCGTGGCGCTGTCCTCCGAATTCACGCTGGTCTGCACCTTGAATCCGGCAGCCTCAAGCTTGGTGCGCGCCTCGCTTTGCGACATGCCCTTCACATCGGGGATCTGCGCGTTCTGCGGCCCGGCCGAGAACCACACCTTGATCACGGACCCCTTCTTGGCCTTCGCGCCGCCGGCGGGATCCTGCTTGGTGAACGTGCCCGCGGGTTCGGTCGAATCGTTGTCCGTCATGGCCTTGAATTCGAATCCGGCCGCTTCGATGGCGGCCTCCGCGCGATCCTTCGTCATGGACGAGGTGATGGTCGGCACCGTGACCATCTGGGCCGACTTCGACTTGTTCGGGTTCAGCAGGAACCATGCGCCGGCCGCCACGCACAGCAGTACGATCACGCCGATCACCGTGCCGATGATGATCTGCTTCCTGCGCTTGGCCTTGGCCGCCTGCGCACGCTGCGCCGCGCGCGTCTGCGACAGCACGTTCGACGCGGGCACCTGATGGAACTGGCCGGTCACCGGATTGAACGCCTGGGTCGTCTGGGCCGTCTCGTTCGGGTTCATGTCCACGACGGCGGCATCCTGTTCGGCCTGCTTGCGTGCCTTCATATTGGTCAGGTCGGTGAGCGGGTTGAACGCGGCCGCAACCGGTTCGCCACCGTTCATGAACGTGAGGATGTCCTGCTTGAATTCGGTGGCCGTGGCGTACCGGTTCTGACGATCCTTGGCCATGGCCTTGGCGCAGATGGAATCCCACATCTTCGGCAGGCCGGGCACCACCGCGCTCGGCGGCGTCGCCACTTCGGACACATGCTGGTATGCGATGGCGACCGCGGAATCGCCGGTGAACGGCGGTTTGCCGGTCAGCATCTCATACAGCACGCAACCCGCGGAATACAGGTCGGAACGCATGTCCACGGTCTCGCCGCGGGCCTGCTCGGGGGACAGGTACTGCGCGGTGCCCACCACGCCCTGCGACTGGGTCATGGTGGCGACGGAATCGTCCAGCGCACGCGCGATACCGAAATCCATCACCTTCACGGCGCCCTGATCGGAGATCATGATGTTCGCCGGCTTGATGTCGCGGTGGATCACGCCCATACGGTGCGAGTACTCCAACGCGTTCAGCATACCGAGCATCACCTGCGCGGCGTCACGCTGCGAAAGCGGCCCGTTCACGCGGATGATGTCACGCAGGGTCTGGCCCTTCACATACTCCATCACCAGGTACGGCAGACGCTCGGACTGGCCGTTCTCGTTGGTGACCATCTCCTCGCCGGAATCGTAGATGTTCACGATGTTCGGATTGTTCATCTGCGCGACGGAATGCGCCTCGCGGCGGAAGCGCGTCAGGAAGATCTCGTCGTTCGCCAGATCGGCGCGCATAATCTTGATGGCGATCGTGCGGCCAAGACGGGTATCGAGGCCGACATGCACTTCGGCCATGCCTCCACGCCCGATGAGTTGGCCGATCTGGTAGCGGCCGTTGGACAAAGAAGAGGGCATGTTGCTCATTGCTGCTCCTTCCAAGGATTATGCGTAAAAGAGACGGGAGGTGTGAACGATAGGTGCGGCGTGCTGGAGATTCTGCGTGGCATGCGTCCCGAGACGATGGTCGCCTCGTTGAGCTCGGTCTGCTGGTCGAGCAGACGGCGCTCGATGCGTGCCAACGTGCGCGAAACCACCAACGCGTCCGCGGGACGATCCCGGGGATCCTTGGCGAGCATCGACATGACGAACTCACGCAACTGGAAGTCGACGGCGTCGGGCAGCGGCGGCACGGTGTCGTTGACGTGCGCGGCGGCGATGTCGACCGGCGTGGCGCCCGTGAACGGCCTATGCCCGGCGATGCCCTCGTAGGCGACGACACCCAGCGAGTAGATGTCCGAACGTGGCGTGGCCTGCTCGCCTTGCGCCTGTTCGGGCGAAATGTACTGGGCGGTGCCCACCACCATGCCGTCCTGGGTGATCTGCTCCTGATTGGTGGAGTAGCTCACGCCGAAATCGGTGATCTTGACGTCGCCGTTGTCCGAAACCATGATGTTCGCCGGCTTCACGTCACGATGCACGACACCGTGACTGTGCGCCACGAACAGGCCGCGGGCCGTCTGGATGAGGATCGGCAGCAGCTGCAGCGGATCCATGCCGCCCGGATGCTCGTGGTACAGGTCGGCCAGCGACTTCGACGGCACGTATTCCATGATCAGGAACCCGATGCCGTCATGCTCGTAGTATTCGAACAGCGCCGCGATGTTCGGATGCGCAAGATTCGCGGAATTATGCGCCTCCGCACGCAGACGGCGCAGTTTGGCCTCGGCGTTGGTCAAGTCGGAACGCAACGCCTTGATGGCCACGGGCCGGTTCAACTGGATATCCCAGCCCTTCCACACCTCGCCCATACCGCCTTGGGCGAGTCTGGAATCGAGGCGGTATCGGCCGTGAATGAGTCGTCCCTCAACGAGTTTCATTGCTGCATCGCCTCCTGGATTATGGAACGGAACACCGGACCTGCGGCTTCGACGCCGTAGCCGGTCGTGTTGTGCACCACCACCGCGACCGCGACCTTCGGGTCGTCCGCGGGAGCGAAGCCCATCACCCAACCGTCGATGGAACTATTGCCCACGCCGATCTGCGCGGTACCGGTTTTCGCGGCCACGCTGACGCCGTCGGGAGCCAACGCGGGCGAATCCTTCGTAACCACCGACTTCATCATGGTGGTGAGCTTGCTGGCGGTGCTGGAACTGAATGCGGTGCTCATCACGGAGGATTTCGTCTCGCTGAGCACGGAAAGGTCGCTGGCGCGCACGCGGTCCACCAGCGTCGGATGCATGAGCTTGCCGCCGTTGGCGATGGCGGCCGCGATCATCGCGTTCTGCAACGGCGTTTCGGTCACATCGCCTTGGCCGATGGAGGCCAGCGCGAGTTTGTCTTCGGTCATGGAGGATGGGAACACCGAAGCAGTGGCCTTCATCGGGGTGCCGGTGGAGCTCGTGCCGTCGACGACGATCGAACTGCCGAACCCGAGCTTGGTGGCCTGCTTGGCGATCGCATCCTGGCCGAGGCTCACGCCCAGCTGCGCGAACGCCGTGTTCGACGAATAGGTGAGCGCGTCCTCAAGCGTGATCTTGCCGTTGGAACCGTTGGCCCGCCAATCCACGTTGGTCAGCTGCGTGACCGTGCCGGGCAGCGTGTAGCTGGCACCTGCGGGGATCTCGGTGGACGTGTCGTATTTGCCGCTTTCCAACGCGGCGGCCGCCACCACGGTTTTGAACGTCGAACCGGGCGGGAACAGCTGGTTGGTCGCGTTATTCACCATCGGGCTGGATGCGGACTGGGTGAGCTTGGCGTAGTTCTCGTTCAGCGTCTTGCCGTTATGCGAGGTCAGTTCGTTCGGATCGTAGCTCGGCGTGGACACCATGGCCAGGATGCGGCCGGTCTTCACCTCGATCGCCACGGCCGCGCCCGACTGTGAGCCCAACGCCTGGTAGGCGACGTTCTGCAGTTTCGAATTGATCGACGTTTCGATGGTCGCGCCCTTGGTGTCCGAACCGGTGAGCACCGCCTTGATGCGCTGCCAGAACAGCGAATCGGATTCGCCCGACAGCAGCGAGTTGCGCGACGCCTCGATGCCGCGGTCCGCACGCTGGCTGATGGAGAAATAGCCGGTCACGGGCGCGTACAGCATGCCATTGGGGTAGGAGCGCTGGAATTTGAACGCGTCGTTCGTCGCCTCGGATTTGGCCATGATCGTGCCGTCGGAGGCGAGGATGAACCCGCGCTGCGTGCCGTACTCGTGGTACAGCGCGCGCGTATTGCGCGGATCGGAATTCAGTTCGTTGGCGCGAACCGCGGTGATAATCGACGAGGAAAGCCCCAGGATGGTGAACAATACGATTACCGCGACGAACAATTGGCGCAGCATCTTGTTCATGATTGAGCACCTCCCTTTGCCCTGCGTGCGCTTCTCGAAGCCTGCTCGGCCTCACGTTCCTTCAGCTCGCGGTCGCGCAGCGCGGCCAGCGCCTCATGCTGGAACGTTTCGGACAGCGTTTCCGGGGCGGGTTTGTTCGCCGCGTTCGAAATGATGATCAGCAACGTGGCCAGCAGGTAGTTGGCGACCATCGACGAGCCGCCGGCCGCCATATACGGCAGGGTCAAACCCGTCAGGGGGATTACCAGCGTGATGCCGCCGACCACGGTGAACACCTGGAACGCCATGGTGAACACCAGTCCGGCCGACAGCAGTTTGCCGAACCCGTCCTTGACTTTCATCGCGGTGATGAAGCCGGAGGCGATGATGATGATGTACAGCAGCAGAATGCCGAAGCAG
Organism: Bifidobacterium pongonis; assembly: GCF_019331805.1. GTDB lineage: Bacteria > Actinomycetota > Actinomycetes > Actinomycetales > Bifidobacteriaceae > Bifidobacterium > Bifidobacterium pongonis. The sequence goes on along the minus strand of NZ_JAHBBE010000036.1, from coordinate 3,179 downwards.
CCGACCAAGCCGAACTCCTCGCCGAGCGAGGCGTAGATGTAATCGGAGTTGGCGAACGGCGTGAGATACGGGTGGCCTTGGCCGAGCCCGGTGCCGAACAGGCCGCCGGACGCCAGGCCGAACAGGCCGGTGACGATCTGGTAGGAGCCGCCCACGGAACGGTTGTACAGCGTATCGCTGAACGGGTGGAGCCACGCTTCGATACGTGCGCCGACATGGCTGAAGATCGACGATGCGGCCACCGCGCCGACGGCGAAGGCGATGCCGCCGATCACGATCCAGCTTGCGCGGCCCGTGGCCACGTACAGCATGGAGACGAACATGGCGAAGAACATGAGCGAAGTGCCCAGATCATGCTGCAGGACGAGCACGCCCATCGACGCGATCCACACGATGATGATCGGGCCGAGATCGCGGATGCGCGGCAGTTGCAGGCCGAGGACCTTCTTGCCGCCGACCGCGAGCTGATCGCGGTGATCGAACAGGTAGGCCGCGAAGAAGAACGCGAGGAACAGTTTGGCGAATTCGCCAGGCTGCAGCGAACCGAGGCCGGGGATGCGGATCCAGATGCGCGCGCCGTTGATGTTCTGGCCGATCACGGGAAGCATGGGGGAGAGCAGCAATGCCAGGCCCACCACCATGCTGACGTAGGAGAAGCGTCGCAGGATGCGGTAGTCGCGCATTGCGACCACGAGAATCGAACACAGTACGATCGCGATGCAGATGAACGTCAACTGGCGTATGGCGACTTCGGTGTTGTGCGCGTAGTCGATGCGCGCGATCATCACCGTGCCCAGGCCGGTCAGCAGCAGCACGCACGGTTGGATCACCTGACTGGCGTACGGCAGGAAATGCAGCACCAGCGTCCAGTAGATCAGCGACAACGCGACGACCAGACCGAGCATGACCGCGTAATTCGTGGGAATCGTGCCGGTGGTGCGGGCGAACAGTTGGAAGAATGCCGCGCCGCAGATGAGGAAGGAGAACAGCAGCAGCGAAAGCTGGCGGAGTCGGAGCGCGATCATTGCTGGTCTCCGCTCTTCCCGGAATCGCTGGAATCGCCGGAATTACCGGAATTACCGGAATTGCTGGTCTTCGTGTCCTTCGAATCCTTCGTGTTCGACGAATCGGACGTGCTCTTCGAATCCTTCGACGTGCTCTTCGTGCTCTTCGAATCCGTCGTGCTCTTCGAGGAGGATGCGGAATCCTTGGACGAGTCGGAAGAATCGGACGAATCGGTTTTGTCTGTCGTGTCGGTCGAAGTGCCGGTGTTCCCGGACTTCTGCAGTTTGCGGTTCTCGTTCTGCAGGTACTTGACGTGCGCCCGCGCCTCTTCGATATTGTCGCGGGTGATGCCCTCGTTGAGTTCGTCGCGCCAGGTCTGCGGCAGGTCGCTCGTGTTCAGCGACGTGCGTTCCACCTCATGCGACAGCTTGATGCCGAAGATGTTCGTGGGCACGCCTTGGAAGATCGCGACCTTGCCGTCCGCGTCGCCCACATAGTAGCGGGTCTGGCTCCAACGGTAGGTGGCGTAGCCGGCGCCGCCGCCGACGAGCAGCAGCGCGAGCACGGCGATGAGCACGATGATGCGCACGTTGCGCTTGCGCTTGTGCTCGGTCTTGCGGTCCTTCTCCTGCTTGACCTCGATGGCCTTGGCCACCTGTGGGTCGTTGGGGTCGGACGACAACGCGCCATCCGCCTTCTGCACGATGGGAATCTCACCCGTATCGGGCGTCGACAGCGTGCTCTCCTCCTCGCGGGCCGCGGAAGGATGCGCGAGCTTCGGTTTGTCCTCCTCGTCGTCCTTGCGGGGATTGGCGGATTGCATGAGCGCCGCCGCACGCTGCGCGGGCGAACCTTCGTCGCGCAATGCTGGCGCCGCGGCCACGGCCTCGTTGACGATGTCGGCGATGGGTTCGAGGGTGGCGCTTGCCGCGCCGCCCACGAGCGGGGTCTGATGCGGCAGATCGAAGGCGTGCACGTCGAGCGCCAGCGTGGCATCCGCGATCACCGCGGTCACGTTGTCGGTGCTGCCCGCACGCAACGCCATGCTCACCAGACGCTGCGCGCAATCGGTGAGATTCGACATGGACGTCATGGTTTCGGCGATGGTGGAGTTCTCCAGCACGCCGCACAGGCCGTCGGAGCACAGCAGCCAACGGTCGGCGGGATGCGCCTTGATCACCGCGATGTCGGGGTGCGGGTCGATGTCGAAATCGCCGAGCACGCGCATCACCACGTTGCGCTGGGGGTGGTTCTTCGCCTCCTGCTCGGTGATACGGCCCGTATTGATCAGATGCTGGACGTAACTGTGGTCTTGGGAGACCTGGCAGAGGGATCCGTCACGCAGCAGATACGCGCGCGAATCGCCGATATGCGCCAGCACCCAGTAATCATCCACCAGCGCGACGGCGGTCACCGTCGTACCCATGCCGGAAAGCTTGCGTTCGTGCCTTGCCTTGCCGACGATGGCGTCATGCGCGGCCATCACGGACGTTTCCATCATCGTCGCGATGGTTGAAACGTCCTTCTCATGATCGTCGCGTTCGATGTGCGCGAGCGAGCGGATGGCGATCGTGGATGCCGTATCGCCGCCGGCATGGCCGCCCATGCCGTCGCAGATGGCCACGAGATGTTCGCCCGCGAATGAGGAATCCTGGTTGTTCGCACGCACCGTTCCCACGTCGGACACGGTGGTGGAGTACAGGAACAGCTGGTTCTTCGGCGTTTGGGCCGTCGGGGCGGCCTGTGCCGCCTGCTGCAATGGCAGGGTCTGCTGAGGATCGTCGATCATGCGCATCACCTCAGCTCGAACGTGGTGGCGCCGATGCGTACGGGCATGCGCGCCGGAAGAATCGTCGGCACGAGGAGACGCTGGTCGTTGACGATGGTGCCGTTGGTGGACCCCAGATCCTCGATGGCCCACTGGCCGGACGCCGCGTCACGGTAGACGCGGGCATGGTGCGAGGAGACGAATTCGTCGTCCAGCACCACGGTGTTCGACGCGGAACGGCCCATGGTGATTTCGCCGCCGCTCAGGGGAATGGAGGAGCCGGCCAGCGGCCCGTCGATGATCACGAGCAGGGTCGGCCCGGCGTTCTGCGCGGGCGCACGGCCTGCCGAAGCGGGCTTCTGCGGTTCCACCACGGTATTGGGCATGGGTGAGGATGTCGCCTGAT
>NZ_JAHBBE010000035.1 GCF_019331805.1 Bifidobacterium pongonis | reverse complement strand
GCGAACGAATGGTCGAACCGCCGCTACCTGGACATGTCCCGGCTCGATGACAACCTCGTGGAAGCGAACTGATCATCGCGCCATGGACGGCCATGATCCAAAGTGCGCAACTTTTCGGGCACTACCCGAGATCGCCGATGACGGATTCCTCGCAAGACTCAACCGCCACGAAGAATCGTTCTGCAGCGGAGACCTGCTCAAGGTAAACCTGGAAACGGAACAATACGTACGCGACGGACGCCTCGAAACCGGACACAGAAGAATCACCAAGGTAATCGAACACATCCCCATCGAACAGCAGCCGACACTCGGCATATGACAGACCCCGGCGCTCGCGGTATGCGGACGGCCGGGGTCTTTTTTTATTGCACGCACACGCCGGAATCATAAAGCAGTTGCCGGTAGTCGTTCAACACCTGGATGGTGACGCCCAATTCCACGGCCATCATCCACATGTTGCCCTCGTACACCTCCTCGGCCATGCCGTAATCCACCGGCGAGATCAACGCCAGCGCCGTCTCCCTACGGCAACGGCGCTCGCATTTGATTCCGTATTGGCTGCCGCATCCGGAATCGTGGTATTTCGCGTGTATGAGCTCGTGGCACAATGTGCAGCGGCGCTGGCGCTGGTTGAGCCAGTCGGCCAGCAGGATGAGTCCGTGCCGGTCGTCGTACAGGCCGCATATGTCGCGTGGGAGGTCCGTCGATTCGACGGCCAGCCCCATCTCTCCGGCCCGCATATACAGGCGTGCGATCTCGTTCCCTCTCAATGGCCTCTTTCCATTGCTGTTCCAGATATAAAGGAAATAACCGCTTATAAATACTTATAAAGGGTTATAAAGCCTTATAAAATGACATGAATCACGCTCAGCCCATCCCGTAGGCCTTCCCATTTGCCTGTTCCTTCGTCCAGCCTCGGTATCGGGCAGCGCGTTCTCGTCATGTTCGACTGCCTATGCGGCCAGCTCCTGCGGGGCCCTCTTTGCCAGCTGCGAATACGGGATCACGCTTACTCCGCAGTTTGCGAACGCTTCGGACGCCCCGTCCTGCAGCGGGCCTTCGCGGTCGTCTCCGATGACCACGAGCTTCGCATCGGCGCGTTCCTTGGCCTTGCGCGTGTCCTCCCAACCCCACATGATGTTCCTTACGGCGTCCTTGTCGAACTTGTTCGGAGCCTGGCAGAACCTCGTCGGATGGTTTGCGCTGCGCTGGAAGATGAAGTCGAAGCTGTGTTCGTATCGCGACACCCCGCGGATGCCGACGCTTGCCGTATAGAACACGTTACATCCATCCAGCACGATGGCCACGTCATCCGCGAAGTATTCCGCAACCCTCCGCTGCGCGGCCTCCATCATGGACCCGACGCCGATGAGGGCCTGCGCGTAACGGTTCATGGCATCGCCGCGTCTTCCATCCGATTCGAGCACTATTTCGTCGTTTTTGATGCCTGCACCGTATTTGCGGGCGATGCGTTCCATGCGCTCGCGCCTCGCCTCTGTGATTGTGACGCCGTTCTGTCGGAACGATTCGAGTGTGTACCCGTCGTCGGTGAACATGATGCGATCGCCGGCGGTCTTGGCATAGAAGATCAGGTCATCGTTGGAGTGGTCGAACATCGGGAGCGTTATCTCCTTCCACTCTCCGAGGTCCTTGGCAGAGGACTCGTGCTTGAGCCATTCACCATACTCCTCGATGAGCTCGTCGGGCTTGATGCTCTCGATGCTGTTCATATCAGGCTCTCCTGGAAGACTGGTCTCTTGATCACGTTGAACTTATCCAATAAGGCTATGGTAGCGTCCACGAATCCATCAGACTCGAGATCGGCCGGATACGCCACCAAATCATCGTCTCCCTCCTTGTACACATGCCAGTGAGTACCCGATATTCGTGTGCCGTCGGGATTGTTGTGCGTTCCGCTGTTGACGCATAAGCGTATCAGCGGAATTCCCAGTTTCGTGATGCGGGCTGATATCTGATGCCTTGCTGCGTTCTTGGTTCCTTGGAAGACGGCGATGGTGAATTTCTCCCCGTCGTCGGCTCTCACGTGGAATTCCGCGTTATGCTCGCCGGCCGCCGGCATACGGAACACATCCTCCACGGCGTTCTTGACGGCCGTGATAAGCCGTTCGGCCTCCTCCTGCGAAAGAGTGAACCTCGGCTTCCTATTCTTCCTCGACATGTCAGATGCTCCTCTCATTCGCCGTGTTCTTGGAACTCGACTCGTCTGTCGTGATTCCATCAGCATCTGCGGCAACCGGCGACGCGTCGTCGGATCTTCTCTCTTCTAGCTGTTTCCTGAGCGTCGCCTTGAGCTTGGTGAAGCCTATTGACATCAGCGTGAACGGGATGGCGAAGACGAGCATGACTGGTCCGAAGAAGCACATGAGAATGGTGAACGCGGTCAGCGCGTACGTCACCCAGAGAAGGACGTTATATGCCTTGTACTGGATCTCGAGCTGCTTCAAAGTCTTTGGCCGAGGCTGATGTGGCGTGCTGCCTGCGGATGGGGGAGTATAACTCGCCTGCTGCTTGCTTTCGACAGTTGACCTCCGCTGCGGAGCGGTGTTTCTTTTCGTCTTCGGATTGATGGTATATGAGACGCCCTTTGCCACATGGACGGTCTTACGTCCCCTCGAATTGACTGTGACCGGTCCCATCTTCACAGACGTGCTGACGCCTCTTTTACCGATATTCACCCGGACGTTCTTGCCCAGGCTGATCCTGCGATTGACCCTGAAACCCATTATTCACTCCTCTCACTCATCGGGAGTCTCGGCTTCGAGGCGCGCGTTCGGATCACTGTTGGCGGCCACGTCGTAGTCCTCCGGGCGGGCGGCGATACGGTCGATGAGATCATCGGCGATCTGGGCTTGGCGCTCGCGGGCTTCCTCCGGCGCTCCCAGCTCGTCAAGCAGCCTTTTATACGAGGCGTCGACGACGGCTTTGGGGTCAGCTCCGATCAATTCGCAAGTGTTCAAGAACGCCTCCAGCGGCATTGATGGCTTTGCATTGATCCATTTGGAGTATCCGCCTTTGGAATGTCCAAGAATTTCAGCGACTTTCGTCTGCGAAATGGAATGTTTTGCGAATTCACCTTTTAGCTCGAGCCCTACTAGCTGCGCAAAACGCTGGCTCCTATATTCTCTGCTATCACTCATGTAAGCATTATATTGCTCGATTTAAGTAACGGCAATTCCATATATGGTCATTTGTTCCACAAATGAGAAACGCCAAAGTTGACAGACTCTCATTCGTGCATTAGTGTTACTCACATGAGTAACGTTAGTTTACAAACATGGTTCGGTAGCAATGCCGAAAAAATCATCAGAACCAAGGGCATGACCAAGCGTGCCGTGTCCGAAAAATGCGGAATCCCGTACAGCAGCCTCAACGCCGTGCTGAAGGGCTATCGATCGGTCACCCTCAACACGATCATCGCCCTCTCTGAAGCGACCGGAGAATCGCCAAGCGCTTTCCTCCCACCTCAATTCAAAGAGCAGTCGGCGCTCGCCGACGCATGAATCGAAAGGAGAATCCGAAATGAGCATCAATATTCCGGCCGAGACGCCGGACGAATCCACGAACCCGATCTCCGTCGAGGAGTTCGAACGCCTGCACCCGGCGATGCTGGGCGCGATAAGGAAAGCCGTCCGCAAGGAACTGGAATTCTTGCACGCGGACGGCGATTCCGAAAATGGCCAGAGAGCTTTTAAAAGAACTGTTCTTAGCTCCTCAAATGTTTCACGCACGCTCGATAAGCGTCGGAACCATCATCGATGACGTCGAGGCTCATTGTGGTACCACAATGCAGAGAAACGGTGATGATGTTCTCTTTGCCATCGTCAGTGCTCGCAATGAAGGTTTTGCGTTTGCGCTCACCGGGTTTCATTCCTCTCAGAATCTCCTCGATTTCGTCGAACTGCTCGACAAGAAAATCAGGAGCACCAGGAAGAACAACCCCGTCAATTTTAAGAATGCTCTTATCCATTTCACCTCCTTTCACGCTCGTATTGAACATCACAAGCATATGCAAAGGAGCGATGAAAAAACCAAGGAGAATCCAAATGAACAACGAAATACAGAGATTCGATTTCAAGGGCGCCGCGCTGCGCACCCTGACCGACGAGGCGGGGGAGCCTTGGTTCGTACTCAAGGATTGCATGAACATCCTTGACCTCGGTAATCCAACCGAGACTGTCAAAATGTTTGATGAGGACGAGTTCAGTACTGCTGAAGTCATCGATTCGATTGGCCGTCGGCAGCAGGCGTACATCATCAGTGAGCCTGGCCTGTATCGTCTGGTCATGCGCTCGAGGAAGCCGGAAGCTCACGAGTTCCAGCGTTGGGTGACGCATGAGGTGCTGCCCCAGATCCGCAGGACAGGCGGCTACATTCCCGCCACAGACACGGACGATGACATGACCATCCTCGCGAAGGCCGTGATGATCGGCCAACGCACCATGGAAGCGCAGAAGCAGAAGATCGCCGCCCAGCAGACGCGCATCGACGAGCTCCAGCCGAAAGCCTCCATGTGGGACAACTTCGTCGACATCCCCGACGTGCTCTCCGTGGGCAACAGCGCGAAACTGCTCAGCAACCTGGGCAGGCCCATCGGCCGCAACACCCTGTTCTCCTGGCTCGAACACAACGGGTGGGTCTTCCGCGAGAACGGCCACTGGAGCGCACGCCAGAACCGCATCGACGCCGGCCACCTCGTCATGGTCCCGCCGAAGACCCACGGCACCCACGGGGACGGCACCACATTCAGCTTCGCGCCGACCGTGAAAATCACCAGGAAGGGACTCGGCCTGATCGCCCGACGCATGAACGAGGCCACCCTCCAGCTCGAATACACGAAAGCGGGCGCGTGATGCCGGTCGACAACTCTCTTATTCCGTGCCGTATCGACAAACCGAATCCGTTCGAGGCGATGTTCGCGCTGATCTACATGGGTGTCGGAGCGTTCTGCCTGATTGCCGGCCTCCGGCGGATGGAACGTTGGGAGATCCTTTTCGGATTCGCGATGCTGATGGTCGCCTCGCAGGCATCCAACAAGTTTCTCGCGCGCAAGCGGCTCTATGAGGACTTCTTGGTGTTCTACAAGCCGTCGGAAGTCACCCAGGAAGCTGAAGGAAAGATGCCCCGGACGCGACAAGCTGACGGGCGCCCTCGGAAAGAAGCGCTGAAATGAACGGTTTCGCTATCTTGCTCTTCAGACTCTCCCATACCGTGGGCTTCCCGGTCTGTGATTCCGCCATGTACAGCACTCCGAACAGGACCTGCAGAGAGACCTTCAGGTCGAACTCTTTCCCGGCCGTGTATTCGTCGAGGTTGCGTCTCGCTTCGGAGATGAGGTCCAGTACGTACACTCGCAGCGATGTCGGCAGACTGTCATCCTCTCGGACCGCCTTCAACGCCTCGTCCAGGAACTCGGAGATCGTCTTGCGTTCCTCTTCGGCGATGGAGATCGGTAGCGCTGGCGACTTGTCGGCGATGATCTCCAATGCCTGCGCCTCGGCCGCATCCAGAGGGATATCCCGTTGCTGGGAAGTCGAGAAACCGGCCCAGTATCCGGTTCCCGAAGAATTTGTGTACGACTCCCACAGTTTCTGCCATATCTGCGGCATGACGCTTTTCGTCGTGCCCAACCGTCTGACATTCATCTTGATCAGATTGTCCAAGCACGTTTCGGCGTCATGCATCCTGCTGAACGATGTGGATATCCCATCGTCGAATCCATCGTCCCTTTCCTCGATCTTGAAGAACTGCAGCATGTACTCGGCTGGGTTCATTGATTCTTCTCCTAACTGTTCGGCCCGCACGTCGCATATGCGGGATGACACCGATTTTAGGAGAGGGCCGGGCGGTTCTCCTAACGCCGCCCGGCATCACACACGCAAAGGAGGCGCGTGATGACCCCGCAAACCGAATTCAAGGACCCGAGCCGCGTACCGCTCGGCGAACGGCTCGCCTGGAGCCCGGAACAGGCGGCACAGGTGTACAGCCTCGACCCGCGCGGCCTGCGCCACGCGATCGACGTCGGCGACCTCGACAGCTTCCGCGCGCCAAACAGGGAAGGCAAGCCGGGACGCAGAAAAGTCAGCAAGACAGCGATGGAACGCTGGATCAGATCAATGGAGGAATAAACATGAACAGCAACATCGGAAGGAAATGTGTCGAGGCCGTCATAGAGGACATGGGAGATCCCGCAGGCGACACAATCACGGCGGCGAACATCGAGGTCAGGCCCTCGCTGGGCACCGTGCACGCCGACGACGCGGACATCGACATCGAATCGATCGTGGCCATCGTCATCGACGTGATCAGGGGGGAGCTGTGATGGATTCAATGCCTTTTGCCGTTGGTCAGGCGCTGCTCGACTTCGTCGTTGCGTCTCGCGCCGAGCTCCGTGGTGTAGGCGACGTGGACCGTCACGCGGCAGGATCCACGTCCGAGGTAGGCGAAGCCGGGCTGGGCGTTCAGACGGTCGATGCCGGCCTGGTCTTCGAGTATCTGCTGGGAGAAGAACTCGCTTTCGAGTGCGATCTCTCCGAACGGCGCAACCTCGTCGACGCGCCGCTTCGCAACGGTCTGGTCTTTGAAACGGACGAACGCGGCCACGTCTCGTGCCGTATTGGGGCAATCGTTGACGAGGAAGACGGTCGAGGTATCTCCATCGTATTCGACCCGCCACTTGTGGACCGTCTGGTCGGCGGTGACGGACAACGCCCGCTGGCTGATCGAGTTCGCGTCTGCAGCTATCTCGTTCGCCTTTCCTGCAAGGCCGTTGGCCCGCTCGGCGACGAGCTTCGATTCGGCGGCGATCCTGTTGGCTTCCTCGGCCGAGCCGTTGGCCTCCTTCGAGAGCTTGTTGCCGCGGCGCGTCTGGAGCAGGGCGACGCATCCGGTGACGCCGCCGGCCACGCCCGTGACGGCGCCCACGACGCCGGTGATCACATTGATGTCCATGCCATGGATTCTACGAACGGAGGCGAACGATGAGACACGCGGACACGCCCAGGCCCCTCACCGAGGCGCAGCGCACGCAGAAGACCGTCTGCTGCATCATCCTCTCCGCCCTCACGGCCGCCATCGGCATCTGGGGCGTCCTGTGGACCCTCGCCGCGCTCCTCGACGGCGCGCTCAGCATCCTCCACATCCTCGCCGCCATCACCGGCGGCATCCTCTCCGTCACCTTCCTCGACATCGCGGAACACGAGACGGAAGGCAAATGAAGACCCGCCCGCGCTTGTCGTCATGGGCGCGGGCGCCCAGGGGCGGATGCACGGTTCGCCGCACGCCGAGATCGCGCGACTTCCTTCCAACCATCACATTGGGCGCGGCAAAGGCGTGCGCCCGGTCCGAATCCGGGCCGCCCCACGAAACACAACCATCCACCATCAACGAAAGGAACACCGATGCCACACGACTCCAACGACATCGACACCAGGGACACCACCGACCAGATCGGCCTGTGGACCATCCGCAGGGACAGCCTCGGCTCCACCATCCGCATGCTCACCGCCATCGTCGGCGAATTCGACCAGCAGCCGAATACCGGCAGCGACCCCTACCGGATCGCCTGCGCAGCCGCAGACAGCCTCATCCGACTGTCCAATGAGATCGACTGGAAGCTCGAACGGCTCCAACAGCTCCTGAAGGAAAAGGACGGCGAGTGACATGGCAGGGGAGACCGTCATCACCATCATCGGCAACCTCACCGCCGACCCAGAACTGCGCACCACATCCACCGGGGCAAGCGTGTGCGGCTTCACCATCGCCAGCACCCCACGCACCTGGAACCGCCAATCCGGCCAGTACGAGGACGGCCAGCCGCTCTTCCTCCGCTGCTCCGCCTGGCGCGAACTCGCCAACCACTGCGCCTCCAGCCTCGCCAAGGGCATGCGCGTCATCGCACAGGGACGACTCCAGCAACGCTCCTACCAGGCACAGGACGGCACCAACCGCACCGTCTACGAGATGCAGGTCGACGAGATCGGCCCATCCCTCAGATACGCCACCGCCCAGGTCAGCCGCACAAGCCACACGCGCGGCCAAGCCGGCAACACCGGCAACGGATACGCGGGCGGCGCAACCGGATTCGCCCCCGCCGCACCCACGCCCGGAAGCCCCGAGGACCCATGGGCGTCCAGCGGCCCCGCATTCGGGGCGCCCGGCACACAAGCCGAGGAGGAACCCGAATTCTGATGGGCGTCTACAACACCATCCTCCACGACCCCGCGCTCGCCGCCGAGATGAGACGCGCCCAAGCCAGGACCGACTACCGCAGCGCACTCGCCGACAACCCGAAACCCCAGAAAACCAAGCCGAAAACCACGAAAGGAAAAACCGCCATGCCACGTAGAAGCAACCAGGAACTCACGGAACTCTCCGAACGCAAATGGAGCGACCTCACCCCCGGCGAACGCAAAAGCGCCCGCACATGGATGCGCCGCCAACACGACGACGACACCGCCCTCGACCTCGAAGCCATCGACCTGCTCGAACACAACCAGCACATCAGCATCGCCCGCGCCTACGCCATCCTGCGCACCGTCGCCGACCACGAACCCACGGAAACCTCCAAGTCCGAACCCGAACCACTGGCCACGGCCACCGAAGCCGCAGCCGAACACGGGAAGCCCGCCGACGAACTCCAGGCGCTCGCCGGCGAGAACGGCATCCGATGGCTCGACGAATGGCCCGAGGACGCGAGCACCGCCCACATGGCAGTCGGCCACTGGCAGGGCGTCGCCGCCGCCCTCCGAAGGACCGGCAGGCCAGCGGTCATCGCCGAACACGTGCCCCGCAAACGAGCCATGGGACTCGCCCGCACGATCAACAAGGGGCTCAGCGGCACATGGAGCCCCAGGGGCGCGTACAGGGCCGCGCTGCGCCACGGCGAGGACGGGGAGCAGGTCATCGCCCAATACATCGGGGGAGCGGAATCATGAGCACGCCCGACATCACCATCCGCAGGACCATCACCATCCGCATCCCCGGGGCCGAATGGTGGACGCAGAACAGGCGCGGCCACTGGCGCGCGAAATACCGGCGAACCAGCGCAGTCAGACGCCGCGCCCTCATCGCCGCACGCGACGCCCTCAACAGAGGCTCCCTCGGCACGCCGACCGCATGGCCCGTCCGCGTCATCGCAACCATCCACCCGCTCACCCACGGGCGCTTCGACCCCGAGAACGCCGCCCCCATGGTCAAGGCCATCATCGACGCGCTCACCGACGCCGGCATATGGCCCGACGACGACAGCACCCACATCACCGGCCCCGACTACCGGCCGGGCGAACCAAGCCGCGAAAAAGGCTGGTACGCCATCGACATCACCATCATCCAAGGAGAAGCATCATGAGCATGAAGGCAGTGCTGTGGGCGCTCTACGACGTCCCGCAGGAAAAGGTCAGGGGAGCGGCGCTCCGAACGCTGCTCGTCCTCGCGGACCACGCCGACACCAAGGGCAAGGGCGCCTACCCGTCGCAGAAGCGGCTGTGCGCCCTCACCGGCTACAGCCGCCGCACCATCCAGGAAACCCTCAAGGACCTCGAAAACGAAGGACTGATCCACCGGGGCGACCAGCGGCTCGTCAGCCACGTCGCCGCCAACTACCGCCCGATCGTCTGGGACCTCGGCATGGACGCCCGGAACGACAGGGGCGCAAAAACTGCGCCCCTGAAAAAACAGGGGACAGACGCGCAGAACACCGCGCCCCTAGGGGCGCAATCAGGGGCGCAGAAAAACGACGGTAGGGGCGCAATCAGGGGCGCAGTATGTCTGCGCACAGAACCTAATAAGGAAGAACCATTTATAGAACCGAGAGAGAGTAACGCGCGCGCGAGGAAAATCGGCGACTGGAAACCCACACCCGAACACCGCGCGCTCGCCGCCCGGCTCGGACTCGACTGCGAGGCCGAAGCCGCCAAATTCACCGACCTCGCACTCGACCAGGACGCCGAAAGCGCCGACTGGGACGCACGCTTCCGCAACTGGCTCCGCCGCGGACACGAACTCGGCATCACCCACACCACGACAGGCACCGGCACCACCCACCGGCACACCTGGAAATGCGCCCACACCCTCCAGCTCCTCCAACGCGACGAAACCGACGCGCTCTGCGACGCGCTCGCCTGCACCGTCGCCACCGCCCTCAACGAGGGGGCCGACCCGCAGACCATCACCCGGGCCGTACGCGACGGCGACATCGGCCGACTGCGCGACCTCACCTGGGAACCCGCATAAACCACACGAACCACACGAAAGGAAAACCATGAACGAACTCAAACCCGACGCGCTCCTCTGGATCGACGTCGAGACCACCGGCATCGACCCCGAACACGACCAGCTCCTCGAGATCGCCATCCGATGCACCAGCACGGACGCCGGGACCGACATCGCCGCCTGCCACAGGATCATCCGCCCCGAACGGCTCGACCTCACCGCCATGGACCACACCGTCTTCACCATGCACACCGACAACGGGCTCCTCCACGCCATCCTCGACGCCGACCCGCAGACCCACAGCCCGCAGGCCGCACGCAACGCCATCGAGGAGACCATCGAAAACCTAGCCGACCGGTTCCACCTCATCCCCGCAGGCACCAACCCCGCATTCGACCTCGCCTTCACCCGCAAGGCCGGATACCAAATCGACGGCCTGCTCGACTACCGCGCCCTCGACCTCAGCACACTCCGCTGGTGGCGCAGATTCCACCACCGGCCCGACCCATGGGCCGACCACCACGCCACCAGCCACCGCGCCCTCGACTGCATCCAACGCGACATCCGGGAATACCGCCACTACCACCAGGAGGAAGACCAATGAGAAACACCACCACACGCGCCGCGCTCGCCGCCACGATCCTCGCCACAAGCATCGCGCTCGCCGGCTGCGCCGCCACCGGCACGACCGGCACCGCCGCACCCGCCCAGACCGCATGCCACAGGCTCAACACCGGCAACAGCGACCCCATAATCACCCAATGCGACCTCACCCTCGAAGACACCCGCCACGTCACCTGCATCACCATCGGCGTCCAGAAAGGCATCACATGCGACTGGGCGCACGCCAGCGGAACCGACAAGGAGCCCGCACGATGACCGAACAGGAGAAACACGACGCCATCCAGGCATTCAGCCGCATCTGCACCGACTGCGCCACCACCGGCATCACCGCCGCCCGCACAGGAGACGCCGAAACCGTCATCCACGTCGCCGAACAGATCATCGGCCAGGGCCGACGCATCATCCGACTCATCAACACCGCCGACTGAAAGGAGCCAGATGAAAAACATGCTCGACACCATCCGGCAAACCCTCGCATTCGCCACAGCGCTCGCACTCATCACGGCCATCTGGATCCTCGACCTCATCGAACAGCACGCCAAACCAAAGGAAACCAAAACGACGAACACCACATTCATCACCATCAACCACCGAACCCTCGCCATATGAACCACCCGCAACACACTCGGATGGACAGGCGAACTCCTCAACCCCGACGGCCCCACCACATGGAAGATCGCCGTCACCCACAGACCCACCCGACAAGCCTGCATCAGACACCTCACCCGCATCGCGGGCCGTCACACCACACAAAAGGAAACACGATGAAACAAACCATGAAAGACCTCATCCTCAACTGGCACCACGCCGGCTACACCATCGACGAAATCCAAGCCATCATCACCCACCAGGCATAAAAAAGCCCCACCCGACACCGAGCAGAGGCACACCCAAAACCCATCATAGCGAGGAACGGAAGGGCGAACAAATGTTCGAACACAACAACAGGACACCACACCACAGCCACCACAGCCGCCAACAAGCCAAACTCAAGCAGGCGCTCGCCGCCATCCACGACGGGGACGAGGCGCTGCTGGCCATCGCGCGCAAGCAGTGCCGCATCACCGCCGGATCCTCCGGCCACGGCGTGCGGACGGTCGCGCCGCTGCCGATCAACCTCGGCGCGTGGCAGCTGTCGCAGGACATCGACGCCTTGGTGCTCCGGCTGGCGAGGGCCGTCGGCCTGCCGACCGGGGAGCGCGACACCGTGTGGCTGTCCTGGGCGCTGGGACAGCCGTGTAACATCGAACGTTTGTTCGAACGCCCGGACGCCGCGGCCATCGTCGCGCTCGTGGACAAGGCCGCGCGGCGCATGGGGCGGTTCCTGGAACCCGAGCCGGACCGCACCATGATCGGCCGGTGCCTCGGATGCGACGGCGACCTGTGGGCCGAGCAGGCGGACATCGACGGCGGGTGGATCGTGTGCGAATCCTGCGGGCGCGAGCAGCGGGTGAGGGACGTGGCCGAGGCGCGCGTGCTCAGGCTCGCCGCCTGCGGAGCCACCGGCACCGCAGCCGAGCTCGCCGCCCTGCTCGGCAGGTGCGGGGTGCGGGTGAGGCGCGGCACGATCAGCAAGTGGAAGAGCCGCGGGATCATCAGGCCGGTCGGCGATGAGGGAGGCAAGCCGACGTACCTGCTGTGGGACATCTGGAAGGCCGTCGACAGGGAGAGCTTCAGCGCGAGTTGACAAACCCGCACTGTCGACGTATAACTAACTAAGTTGGATTTTTTCATATCCGCAGGGAGCCACGGGCCGCACGGTTCGTGGCTCTCCGCGTATCAGGGGGAGGCGTCTTCCAATGGGGGAGGGGCGCACTGTTCTGGCTTATTGGAGATCATGACATGAGCAACCCGCGTTATCGCAACGGGTATCGTCGGCGCGAGGTCCAGGCGTACTACCGGTCACGCAAGTCCGACTGCTACATCTGCGGCAGGCCCATCGACTACACGCTCCGCCCGCCACACCCATGGAGCTTCGTGGTGGACGAGACCGTGGCCATCGCCAACGGCGGCCGCGTCTGCAAGGCGAACAGCGGCCCGGCCCACCGCTGGTGCAACGCCGTCAAGGGAACGCACACGCTCGCATGGGCAAGAGCCGAAGTGAAGCGGCGGCTCTCCGGCGGCAAGCCATCGGTCGCGATGAAGCCGAGCGATTTCGAGGCCGTCGACTGGTGAACCCCAGGGGAGGATACCCCCATCGGCGGCTCGGCGGCGACCTCGGGTGCAGCGCCTATCCCTCTCCCCGTGAAAAATAAATCGTCACCGCCGATGGTGTCGGCGGACAAGGAGACGCCATGCCGATCCGAACCTGCGCCCAATGCGGCCATGCAATCCCGAAAAACGCCAGCGCCAAGCGGAAATACTGCTCCGACAACTGCCGCAAACTCGCCAGCAAGCACCGGCGATCGCCGCAAACGGAAACGTCGCTCATACCGTCGCTGCACGACGAGCCGTCGCCGCAACCGACCGACGCGCCGGCCACATACCGCGACATGCTCGAAGTCAGCCGCGCCGCGCTCATGCGCAACCTCAAGGACTCACACTGTCCGGCCACGGCCGTCGCCGGACTGAGCAAGCAGCTGCTCGCCGTCGGCAAGGAACTGCTCGAAATGGACCGCGAGAGGGAACCGGACCCGATACTCGACGACCCCGAGGAGATGGCAGATGGCAGCGGAGACGACCCATTCGACGCCGAAGCTATCTGACGCCGCCCGCGTCCTGAACATCCCCGACGGCATCGCCACCACCGGCTTCGGCCGCGTCCGCCGCGTCGCCGATCGGATCGGCATCCACTTCGACCGATGGCAGGAGGGCATCGGAACGCTCATGCTCGCCAAACGCGCCGACGGCACCTACGCCAGCTCGGTCGGCGGCATCGGCATGAGCATCTGCCGGCAGACCGGAAAGACCTTCACCGTCGGCACCATCATCGTCATCCTGTGCCTGACCACGCCGAACCTCAAGGTCATCTGGACGGCTCACCGCACACGCACCTCGGCCGAGACCTTCAAATCGATGCAGGCCCTCGTCAAACGCCCGGGACTGTCACGCCACTGCAAGGCCATCCGGCAGACCAACGGCCAGGAGGAGATAGCCTTCGCCAACGGCAGCCGCATCCTCTTCGGCGCGCGCGAACAAGGCTTCGGCCGAGGCTTCGCCGCAGTCGACGTCATCATCTTCGACGAGGCGCAGATCCTCACCGAGAAAGCCCTCGAGGACATGATCCCGACCGCCAACGCCGCGAAGAACCCGCTCATCATCCACATGGGCACCCCGCCCCGTCCGGTGGACCCTGGAGAAGTGTTCACCGACCGCCGGGCGGCCGGCCTCGCGCACGACCCCGACAGCACATGGATCGAGTTCGGGGCCGACCGCGACTGCGACACCGCCGACCCCGACGCGTGGGCCCAGGCCAACCCGAGCTACCCGCACCGCACCACGGCCACGGCCATGCTCCGCATGCTCAAGAACCTCGGCGAGGACAGCTTCCGCCGCGAAGCGCTCGGCATCTGGGACCAGGACACCGAGCACACGGCCATCGACCCCGAACTCTGGGCTCAGGCCGCCACGCCGGAACGCGCGCCCGGCGGCTGGACCGCCATGGCCATCGACATGCCGCCGCACCGCGGATGGATCACCATCGGCGCATGCCAGGCATACGAGGACGGCACCGCATACATCGACATCGCCGCGCTCAAAGGCGTCAGAAAACACGGCACCAAATGGCCCGTCGACTTCCTCGTCCGCCGATGGCCCCGCCTCGCGGCCGTCGTCATCGACGCGCAATCGCCCGCCACCGTGCTCATCCCGCCGCTCAAGGCCGCCGGCGTCGACGTCACCGTCACCAGCGCGAGCGACATGGGCAAGGCGTGCGGCCGCCTCCTCGACATGCTCCAATACCACGAACTGCGCCACAAGCCGGACGTGCGCCCGCTCGAACAGGCCGTCGCCGGCGCGACCGTCCGCAAGATCGGCGTCGAGGGCGCGTTCGGATGGAACAAACTCGGATCCGACGTCGACATCAGCCCGCTCGTCGCCGCGACGCTCGCCCTGCACGGCGCGGTCACCAGCACCCGCAGGCCGGGCGACGAACCAGAACAAAGGATGATCGAACTGCCATGACACTCCTCGAACCGATGCCTGCCACCATCGCCGGGCTGACCCCCGACGAAGAGGACGCCTTCCGCCGCCTCACCGCCAAAATCATCCGCCATCGCACCCGCAACCGCATCCGCACCGTCTACTACAACGGCCGCAACGAGCTGCACGACCTCGGCTACAGCCTGCCTCCCATCGCCAAAGACGTCGAAATCGTCGTCGGATGGCCGGAAAAGGCCGTCGAGGGGCTCGCCAACCGCGTCGTGCTCGACGGCATCACTACCCAGGACGGCAGCGACCTGAGCAAACAGGTCAGCGACCTGCTCGACGCCAACGACCTCGCGCAGACCGCGGAAAACGCGCACACCGACGCACTCGTCCACTCATGCAGCTTCGTCGCCGCGCTCCAGGGCATGCCCGACAGGGGAGAGCCGGCGGCGATCATCCAGGAGTTCCCAGCCGACGTGGCCACGGGCACATGGGACAGCCGCATCCACGGTCTCACCGAAGCCCTGCTCTACGACGTCGACGAGGATGAGACCTATGGCCGGCAGATCCGCGCATGCTACCTCATGCTCCCCGGCAAACTCGTCGGATGCGCTAGGCAGGACTGGCAGTGGAGCGTGTACGCGCGCGCCGAATGGCAGGGCCGACTGCCCGTCGAACTGCTCGCATACCGGCCGGACAGCAAACGGCCGTTCGGCCGATCGCGCATCAGCCGTACCGTCATGAGCCTGACCGACAGCGCCGTGCGCACCTTCCTGCGCTCCGAGGTGCAGGCCGAACTCTACAGCGTCCCGCCCCGATACTTCCTCGGCGTCACCGAGGACATGTTCCGCGGCAAGGACGGCAACCTCAAACCACGATGGCAGATCATGCTCGACCAGGTCCTCGCCCTGCCGCGCGACAAGCAGGGCAACCTGCCGCAGGTCGGCACGTTCACCCAGGCGAGCTTCGAGCCGCACGCCGCGCAGCTGCGCCAGACCGCCTCGATGTTCGCCGCCGCAACCAGCCTGCCGCCCGACTCGATGGGCGTGCTCACCGATAACCCGAGCTCGGCCGAGGCGATCGACAAGGCGGTCAAGGAACTCTGCCTCAACGCGGAAAGCTGCCAACGCCGCTTCGGTCCAGCATGGGAACGCATCATCGCCACCGCCGCCCGCATCGCCGGAGACGGTCAGGCCACGGCTGTGTCCAGCCAATGGCGCAACCCCGCCACGCCAAGCCGGGCCGCTGCGGCCGATGCCGCCGTGAAACTCGTCGGGGCCAACATCCTCCCCGCCGACAGCGACGTCACCTACGACATGCTCGACCTGAGCGACCGGCAACGACAGACGCTCAGGCGCGAACAACGCGCCAAACGCGCCCAGCAGGCGCTCGACCGCATCGACCAGACCATAGCCAACCAGCAGCAAGGAGCCGACAATGCAAACGGACAGCCAGCTGCCGGATACGCAGAAAGAACTGGACAAACGGCTCGACCAACTGCATGACGCCTATCTCCGGCGTCTCGAACGACTCAAGCTCGAATCGGGATGGAGCCTGGATTCGATATGGGGAGATGACCACTGGTTCCCGAACGACGAAAGCCGATGGGAAGCCGCCTGCGAAGAAGTCGAAAGCTACAACGACAAGGCAGCGCAGGCCGCCGCCGACTACTTCGAGCAGATCCGAAGCGAATGGTCGAAGTATCTCGGCACCGACCTGCCGGACTTCGACCGCCAGCCGCTCCCGGACGCCAACCGCGCGGTCTGGAAAATCGCCGGTGGATCCAACAACACCGACTATCCAGGACTCAGATACGAAGACGTCATCCCAGACGCCGATGGCCAAGTCCACAACAAATACGGCCTGCGCATCGAAGATCTCTGGCCGAAACACGCCGACCTCGACCAGTGGAAGACGTACCTGCAGCGCGTCGTCTCCACAAGCAGCCGCATCGGCATGCTCGACCGAATCGGATCCGACCCATCGAAACCACGATGGGCCCGCGTGCCCAAAGGGAAGACCTGCGAATTCTGCGTCATGCTCGCATCCCGCGGCTTCGTCTACCTGACACGCGAGACCGCCAGCCTCGGCGGCAGCTTCCACAACGGCCGATGCGACTGCGACATCGTCCCGTCATGGGGCGAACGACACATCGCCGGCTACGACCCGGAAGCGCTCTACAGGCAATACAAGGCATGCGCCGACACCATATCCGCCCTCACCACGCAGGACAAGTACAAGGAATACCTGTCGACGCTCTCCAACGAAGAGAAGGCCAAAGCCCCCGAATACAAGAAATGGAAACGAGACCTCGAACTCGCCGAGATGCGATGGCGCGACCGCACATGGCTCAACACCGGCACACCACCACCAGTCGGATATAACCCTCCGGAACTCCAGAAGGAAATATCAGACATCCGCCCGCATGAAATACGAACGGCGCAGCGCCTCGCCGACAACGGAGTAAAGGCAACCTTCAAGATCGACGTCAAAAAGGTCCCCAACGAAAACGGCAAAGGAACACACGACGTAGGATATGCGGACCTCGAAAACGGCATCGAGATCAAGACGCTGAAAAACACATCATCCGCAAACACCATCAACTCGCATCTGAAGTCGGCATCGAAGAAGCCGGACGCCAAAACGGTCGTCATGGACAACAGCGAAAACGACGGAATGTCAGATGAAGAGCTCATCGCCTGCATCAAAAGATGCCTGGCCTTCCGCGACGGAAAAGTCTACATCATCCGCCACGACGGAAAACTCACCAGAGCACGATAAAGGCCTCAATGTCACCAAATGGTGTCAATGAGACCTTTACCAACATCAATCATAACACAGCCAAGGCTGGCTACCGAAGAGGCCGAACGGAGCCGACTGTAAATCGGCCGCGCCACGCGCGCCACGCAGGTCCGAATCCTGCGCCAGCCACTCACCGCGGACCCCGCACGCCGCGTCGCTAACCGTGCGCAAAAACCAAAGGAGCACCAATGCACTACGCCACCCACCGCCGCAACCTCATGCGCCACCTCCGCCTCATCGAAGGCGGAGACCCGCAAGGAGGCGAAGGCGAACCGCCAGCAGGCCAGAACACCGACGGCGAAGGCGACAACGCGAAGAACACCACGGCCGACAACGCCAAGGAATTCAGCCACGCGCTCGCCGCCCGCGTCGAAGAGGAAAAGGCGAAGCTCGAAGCCAAATACGCCGGATACGACGAATACAAGGCCAAGGCAGCCAAATACGACGCCAACGAAAGCGACAACGCCTCGAAGCTCGAAGCCGCCGGCAAGAGGATCGAATCGCTGACGAAGGAGATCGCCGCGCTCAAGGCAACCGCCGAACGCGAGGCCCTCATCGACCAGATAGCCAAGGACACCGGCCTCGGCCGAGACGTCATCTCCAGGCTCAAAGGCGACGGCGACGAACTCAAGGCGAACGCGAAGGCGCTCAAGGACAGCCTCAAGCCAAACCTCGGACTGCCCACCCCGCCGGACGGCAAACCGGCCACCGGGACCACCGGCGGCATGACGCCGCTGCAGCTCCTCTCGCAGGCCTACGCGGCCAAATAACCGACAACCAGAAAGGAAACCACAACCATGGCACTCAACCTCACCGAGGCCGCGAAGCTCTCCACCGACACCCTCGCCAAGGGCGTCCTCGAGACCTTCGTGCAGGTCAGCCCGATCCTCGACCGCATCCCGCTCATGAACATCGACGGCAACGCCTACGCCTACAACGAGGAGGCGACCCTGCCCGGCGTCGCGTTCCGAGGCGTCAACGAGTCCTACACCGAGTCCACCGGCACCTTCAACCAGAAGAGCGAGAAGCTCGTCATCCTCGGCGGCGACGCGGACGTCGACAGGTTCATCCAGCAGACCCGCAGCAACGTCAACGACCAGCGCGCCGAACAGACCACGCTCAAGGTCAAGGCGATCAGCTACAAGTACCAGGAAACCTTCTTCAACGGCGACTCCAGCGTCGACACCAAGAGCTTCGACGGCCTCAAGAAGCGCCTCGCCGGCAAGCAGGTCATCGACGCCGCGGAGAACGGCCTGCCGATCCTGGGCGAATCCAACGCCGACATCCACAAGTTCCTCGACAAGCTCGACGAACTGCTCGCCGCCGTCCCGGGCATCAACTCCACCAACGGCGCCATCTACGCCTCCGCGGCCATCATCCGCAAGATCGCCAGCGCCATGCGCCACATCTCCTACGACACCACCCTCCAGCAGGACATCGTCGGCAAGCGCGTCATGCAGTGGAACGGCATCCCCCTGCTCGAGGCCGGTCAGACCGCCGCCGGCAAGGAGATCCTCGACAATGACGAGACGCAGGGCACCAACTCCACCACCACCAGCATCTACGCCGTCAAGTTCGGCGCGAGCGAGGGAGACCAGGGCGTCACCGGCCTGACCAACGGAGGCGTGCAGGTCGAGGACCTCGGCCAGCTGCAGGAAAAGCCCGCCTACAGGACCCGAATCGAGTTCTACTGCGGCCTCGGCGTGTTCTCCGGAAAGGCCGCGGCGCGACTGAAGGGAGTCATCAATGGCTGACAGGAAGCTCGACGTCACCCCGCAGGAACCGGACGAGGAGATCGGCGACGACACCCCAACGCAGCCGGAGGAGCCCGCGCAGGCCCCGGATCCGCAGCCGGAGGAGCCCGCGCCGTTCCCGCCCGCGGGCCACCGCTCAGAACGGTTCGACGCGATCCGCCCGGACGGCACGCGCGTGACCGTCACCCGCGACATCGACACCGGCGAGCAGCGCGTCACGGAGGCATGACCATGGCGTGCGCCTTCGCCGCCATCCCCGATCTCGAGGAGGTCTGGCGGGTCCTCGACGAAACTGACAGAACCAAGGCGGAACGCCTCCTCGACGCCGCAAGCCGCAAGATCCGCCTGCAATGCCCGTCATGGCGGCAGGCGGAGGAGGCCGAGCCGGGCATCTGCAAGGACATCTGCTGCGCCATGGTCAAACGCGCAATGCTGGCCTCCGACGACACGGCCGGCGTCAGCCAGCACACCGAGACCGCCGGATCCTACTCCGAAAGCTACAGCTACGCCAATCCGACTGGCGACCTGTACCTCACCTCGGCCGAGCGTTCCGACCTCGACTCGGCAGGTGCGGGCCATATGTTCACCGTCTCCATGACGGGAGGCGCCGGATGATACGGGGCATGACCGTCACGATCATCGGCCGCACGCAATCCGGCCTCGACCCCGGCGGAGACCCCATCTGGACGGAGACCGAGGAGCGGGTCGACGGAGTGCTCATCCAGGATGGCACGCAGGCCAACGGCACCGCGTCCACCAGCCCGGAAGGCATATCGGTCGACCGCACCATCCACATGCCGCGCTCATGGCCCTACCACAGCCTGCGCGGCAGCCGTATCCGGCTGCCGGACGGCGTCGAATACACGGTCATCGGCGACCCGCTGCCATACGACGGCGGGCTCGCGCCGACCAGATGGAACCTGACCGTCCAGCTCCACGACGAAAGGGGATAGACGATGACGAAGGTCAAGCTCAACCTCGAAGGCTTCCGGCAGGTGCGACGCGCGGCCGCACCGGCAGTCACCGCACAGGCCGAATCAATCGCAACGCGCGCCAACGGCATGGTCTCCACCAAGGGGGCCTCCTACCAGGCCCTCCCGGCGCTCTCGACGCCGGAGGGATGCGTCGCGCTGGCCACAACCGGGCATGGAACCGCAGCCTCCGTCAAGGCCATGGTCGACAACGCCAGACACAACACGCTCGCCAAGGCGGTCGGCTGATGGACATCGAGACCGCCATCGTCCAATGGCTCAACACCGCACCGGAACTCGACGGCATACACGCCTCCCTCAGCGTCCCACCGGACAGGCCAGCCCGGTTCATCACCGTGGAACGCACCGGAGGCATGGAGGGCCCCTACCGGTCCACGCCCATCGTCGCCATCCAGGCATGGGACTCGGAAGGCCGATACAAGGCCGCCCGGCTCGCCGAAACCGTCAAACGGCGGCTCATGCGCCTGACCGACATCGACCGCGTCGCCGACATCTCCATCGAATCCGTCACCCACCTGCCCGACCCCGGACCGCCGTTCACGGAACGCTACCAGATCCTCACACAAATCACAGTCGCCTCCATGGAGGCGTGAAAGGAAAACCACCATGGCCACAAACAGCAACAACAAGGAGAACGTCAGCCTCGGCAAGCCGAAGGCCAGCGGCTTCATCTACAGGGCACCCGCCGGCACCGACATCCCGAAGGACGCGACCACCGACCTGCCGCAAACCTTCAAATGCGTCGGATACGTCGGCGAGGACGGCGTTACCCAGTCCGCCGACGTCGACAAGACCGAAGTCAAGGACGCGGGCGGCGTGACCGTACTATCCGTCATCACCAGCTACGCCGAAACCTACCAGTTCGTCATGCTCGAACTGAACGAGACCAGCGCCACCATCCGATACGGATCCGACGCGGTCAAGACCACAGACAACACGATGACCATCACCCACAAAATGCCGTCCGGCGAATCCGCAGTGTTCGTATTCGAACTATTGTGCACCGGCAACAAGGCACGCCGCATCGTCGTACCCGACGCGACCCCGAACGACTTCGGCGACACCCAGTACCACATCGGCGATGCCGTGGCCTACGACGTGACACTCGCCGCGAACCCATCCGACAAGATCGACGGGGGAACCAGCGTCGAATACATCGCACCCATCACCTCCCCGCAGAAGTCCGACTGACCGACACCCCGCCACACGCCCCGCCCACGCGATACAAGGTCCGCGCGGACGGGGCGCTCGCATGCCACGAGGCCTTGAGAAACAAGATAGGAAGCACCGGAAATGAGCGAAAAGAAGACGCCGCAGGACCATCTGCAGCCGAAAGACAAGCCGAAGCATGTGGAGGTGCGCGGCATACAGCTCGACATCGACCCGAAACTCTTCGACGACCTCGAAATCGTCGAACTGGTCGCCGCGGTCAACGACGGCACCCCGCAGGGGAGTCTCGCGATCGTACCGCTGATAAAGCGCATCACCGGGAGCAGATACCAGGACGTCAAGGAGACGCTGCGCGACCCGGAAACCGGCCGCGTGCCGCTCGAGGCGGTCAGCGAATTCATCAACGAGCTCATGAAGGAACTGGCCCCAAACTCCTGATGCTCGTGGCGATGCTCGACAGGGCGCCCGACAAGCTCCGGGCCGACCTGCAGCGTTACTACGGGCTCGACCTCGACGAGCTCGGCCTTTCCATCAGATGCAGGCGAATGGCCGACCTCGCCGCGAACCTCCCGCAGGAGGCGCGCATCTGGCAGGCGATCGACCCGCGCGCCGAATGGACCGACCGCGAATACCTGCTCGCCACAATCGCCGACAACACCGGCTTCCTCGCATGGAGCCAGACCAAGGAAGCCCAACATGCCAACGCCAAATGGCATGGTCGAATCCCGCGACCGGGCGAGCATGCCGCGACGCCCGACGTCGTCGCCGTGGACGTGGACGAGCTGGGGAAGATCCTCTCGCGGCCGAGGGGATGACGGAAGGAGCCGGAATAATGGCGATCGAAATAGCAACCGCATACGTGCAGATCGTCCCATCGATGAAGGGCGTCGGCACGGCCATCGTAGACGCCTTCGCCGGCGCGGCCGGCAAGGCCGGCTCCCAAGCGGGGAACACGGCCGGCGAAACGATGCGCGGCGGACTGGCCGCGAAGACCGGCGCGATCATGGGAGCCGTCAGCACCATCACCAGCAAGGTCGGCAACGTCATCGGCTCCAGCCTGAGCAGCGCCATCAGCCGCGCCGACCAGATGAACAACTTCCCGAAGGTCATGCGGAACCTGGGCTACAGCTCCGAGGACGCCGCGGCCAGCATCAAGAAGATCAGCCAATCCCTCGACGGCCTGCCGACCACGTCATCCGCGATGACGGGCATGGTCCAGCAGCTCGCGCCGCTGACCAGCAGCCTCGACGAGGCCACGAACATCAGCCTCGCCTTCAACAACGCCATGCTTGCGGGCGGGGCATCGACCATGGAACAGGAGAACGCGCTCGAACAGTACACGCAGATGCTCTCCGCCGGCAAGGTCGACATGCAGGCATGGCGGTCCATCCAGGCGGCCATGCCCGGACAGCTCAACCAGCTGGCGCAGGCGCTGCTCGGTGCCGGCAAGAACGGCAACGACCTGTACGACGCGATGAAGGACGGCACCGTCTCGTTCGACCAGTTCAACAAGGCCGTCGTCAAACTCAACAGCGACGGATTCGGGCAATACGCCTCGTTCGCCCAACAGGCCAAGGACGCGACCCAAGGCATCGGAACCGCCATGGAGAACGTCAAGAACCGCGTCGCCAAAGCCGTGCAGAAGGTCATCGAAGCCATAGGCACCGAACAGATAGCAGGGGCAATCAACTCGTTCTCAAGCCAGTTCGGCAGGATCGGCGACATCGCCGCCGACGCCACGACCGCCGCCAAGAACTCCATCGCAGACCTGTGGAACAAGATCGGACAGACCGACGCCATCAACGGGCTCAAGACCAGATGGGCCGGTCTGGTGGCGACGTTCCGGAACATCGACTGGTCAGGCCTGCTGCCCGGAAAGGACATCGAGGGGCTGCAGTGGACCGTCGCATCGGTAACGGCCGACATCATCGACAGGATCGGCGACCTTCTCGGCATCGCCGGCCGTTGCGCCTCCGGCATCGCAGAACTTGCCAGGGGATTCACCCAGACAGCCGCCATCGCCTCGTTCACCGACCTCATCGGTTCGGTCGCCGACCTCATCCGAGACCTATGGTCCGCCATAGGCGACGTCATCGGCAGGATGACCGGGCTGGCCGGTGCGGCGGGAAGCGCCACCACCTTCGGACAGGCCATCGGCAACGCCTTCAGAACGGCGATCGACGCGATCAGACCCGTCATCAATCTCCTCGACGACCTCGCCAACTGGTGCGGGCAGCACTCCGGCGCGGTCGCGACGGCGCTCTCCGCGATAGGAGGGGCGTTCGCCGCGTTCAAGACCGCGCAGGCCGTGACCGCCGCAGTCGCACATCTCAAGGACCTTGGAGCCGCGGCGAGCCTTGCCTCCGAGGCGATGAAAGGAGGAAAGGGCGCGTTCGCCGCGATCAGCGAATCCATCAGCGCGCTCGGAACCGACGCCGGAGGAATCACCTCCGCCATCGGAGGACTCGCAGGCAGACTCGCCGGCCTGCAAGCCTCCGCAGTCAAGGCCGGCGGCGGCATCAAGGGGCTGAGCGCGGCCCTCGGACTCGGCCCGTGGGGACTCGTCGCCGCGGGCATCGCCGCCGTCGTGGCCGGACTCGTCTGGTTCTTCACGCAGACCAAGACCGGACAGCAGCTCTGGGCGTCGTTCACGTCGTTCCTCTCGTCAGCATGGCAGTCGGCCGTAAGCACGGTCGTCTCCATCGGCCAGACCATCGCCTCGTTCTTCACGTCCACGCTCCCGTCGGCCATCCAAAGCGTCGGGCAATGGTTCCAGCAGCTGCCCGGCAGCATAGCCTCGTGGCTCGCCGGGGCCGCGTCGGCCGTCGCCGCATGGGCTGTGAGCCTTGGCCAGTCCGCGTTGCAGGCCGGCCAGCAGTTCATCACGAATCTCGCCAACGCGATCATGAACCTGCCCGAGACGATCGCCTACTGGCTCGGCTACACCGTCACCACCATCGTCCTGTACGCCGCCGCGTTCGGCGCGCAGGCCCTCCAGATGGGCAGCCAGTTCGTGCAGAACGTCGGCTCTTTCCTCACCCAGCTGCCCGGCAACATCGCCTCCTGGCTCGCCTCGGCCCTGGCCGCGATCGGCGCATGGGCCATCCAGACGGCCATGCAGGCCATGCAGGCCGGCAGCCAGTTCCTCGCGAACCTCGGAAACTTCCTCTCCCAGCTGCCCGGACGCGTCCAGGCATGGGTCGCCGGCGCGCTCGCCGCCGTCGCCGGCTGGGCGATCCAGATGGCCGCCAGGGGACTGCAGGCCGGCAGCCAGTTCGTACAGAACACCGGCACGTTCCTCTCCCAGCTGCCGGCAAGGGTCGGGACATGGCTGCTGTCCACCATCGCGCGGGCCGCCAGCTTCGCCAGCCAGATGGGCTCCAAGGCTGTTCAGGCCTCGACCCAGTTCGCGTCGAACCTCGTCAACGGGCTCACTTCGCTGCCGGGAAGGATGCTCAGCATCGGCGCGAACATCGTCGACGGCATCGTCAACGGCATCCAGAGCAAGATCGGCAGCGTCGCATCCAGCCTGCTCAGCGGCGTCAACAACGCCATCGACGCGGTCAAGAGCAAGCTCGGCATCAACTCGCCGTCCAGGCTCATGCGCGACGAGGTCGGCGTGATGATCGGCCGCGGCCTGGCACTGGGCATCGACGATTCCGCTGCAGTGGTCGACCGGAGCATGGACTCGCTCGTCTCCTCGATGAGCCTCGACGGCACGGACTGGTCGAAGACCGGACGCCTGAACGTCACCGGCGTCGCCGGCGGCACGACGGAAGGCGACATCCGTGAGCTCATCGCCGCGGTCGAATCGCTGCACGACGACCTCGGCCCGATCATCGCACGGTACGCGCCGACCATCAGCGACCGTGACTTCGCAAGGAAGGTGAGGAATGCGATCGCTTGAATACGTGAGCACGGCCACCGGCGGGAGCATCGGATTCGAGGGCCCGCTGTACGGCGAGACGCTCACCGGCCTGCGCGGCCGCGCATGGGACTACAGCCTCTCATCGCGCGGCCTGACGGGCGTCACCCGCAAGACCCGCGAGGAGACCGTCACCGTCAAGATCCACGATTCGCCGGCCACGCTCGACCTGCTCGCCCGCCTCGCCGACGCCGACATGGCCGCCGGCAGCCCCGGCACGCTCGTGGCCGACGGCGAATGGGAGACTAGGGCGTGGATCGCGAAGAGCGAGCCGCAGACCATCACGCCCACGATGGTCGAGACGCAGCTGACCATCGTGCTTGCAGACGGCGTGTGGCGGCGCAGGACCACCGAACACCACGACCCGCGAAACGACAAGGCCGGCGGCGACCTCGACTACCCGTACGACTATCCGCACGACTACGCCGGCATGAGCATCCTCGACACCGTGACCAACGCGACCGGCATGCCGCAGCCGGTGAAGCTCACGATCTTCGGCCCGTGCGTCAACCCGTACATCATCATCGGCACGAACCGGTACGAGGTCGACGCGACCATACCGGCCGGAAGCCGCCTCGAGATCGACGCGGCCTCCGATAGCAGAACCGTCACGATGATCTCGGACACCGGCCTACGCACCAACCTCTTCGCCAAGGCTGTGCGAGGCGCCGGGCGAGGATCCGGAACCTACGTCTTCGAACCGCTGCCACCCGGCACAAGCATCATCAGCTGGGCCGGCGGATTCGAATTCGACCTGACGGCAATCGAGGAGAGGAGCGAACCTCCATGGACCTGATCGTCACCGACGCGGCCGGCATCCCGACCGGCTCATACGCCTCATGGACGCTTGACCTGGCATACGGGTCGGGGGAGAACGACTTCGACCTCCGATGCCCGGCACGGCTGCAGCCCGGATGCCGGTGGTGGGTCGACGGGACAGGCTGGGGCGGCATCGTCGACGACGTGAAGACCAGCGTCACCGGCGGCGAAGGCGAGCTCACCTACCACGGGCGCGACTGGCACGGCCTGCTCGCATCGAAGATCCTCGAACCCGACAAGGGCAAGGACTACCTGACCATGAGCGGCACGATCGGAACGCTCCTGCGCACCGTGATCTCGCGAATCGGACTGCAAGGCCTCCTCACCGTCACCGAAACCAGCGCAAAAACGGCGAACTGGCAGGCCGAACGGTACACGGACGCATGGAGCGGACTTGCGAAGATGCTGCGCGGCTCCGGCCTGCGCCTTCGGTTCACCGCCACGCAGAACGGCATCCAGATCGACGCGCCGCCCATCACCGCGGCCGGAGACAGCATTGACTCCGACCTCATCGACTTCGACGCCACCCTCGCCTCGCATCCGATCAACCACCTGATCTGCCTCGGCAAGGGCGAACTCAAGGACAGGGTCGTCGTCCACTGGTACGCCGACCAGAAAGGCACGCTCAGTCACACGCAGACCATCAAAGGGGCGGACGAGCGCACAAGCGTGTACGAGCTCAGCAACGCCGACGCCGCCGAACTCGAGACCAAAGGCAAGCAGAAGCTCCTGGAGCTGCGCGACAGCGGCAGCGTCGACGTGACCGTTGCGGACGGGCTCGACCTCGACGTGGGCGACACCGTGACCGGCCGCGACAACACCACCGGCCTGCAAGTCACCGCCGAAATCACCAAGAAGATCGTCAAGATCTCGGACGGCCTGCCGACCATCACCTACGAGGCGACCACCGCATCTACGGAATCGACCGGCGAGACCGGCGGCGGCGTCGCTTGCGGCCTTGTTCGCCTCGGTGGCGGTTTTGCGCACTGCTTCGAGGTCGCTTGTGGTCACGTCGGCGCTAAACGTCCATCCGGTGAGTGTAAGCCCTTCGCCGGCGTAGTAGGCGTGGCCGTCTCCGGAGCTTGATCCACCGCCGCCGGTCTCGCCGGTCGATTCCGTAGATGCGGTGGTCGCCTCGTAGGTGATGGTCGGCAGGCCGTCCGAGATCTTGACGATCTTCTTGGTGATTTCGGCGGTGACTTGCAGGCCGGTGGTGT
>NZ_JAHBBE010000034.1 GCF_019331805.1 Bifidobacterium pongonis | reverse complement strand
GTTCCGTCTCCTGGCTTCCAATCGCGGTTTTTTGTTTTGGCGAATGAAAATCGTACACAGGACGCGGGCCATGCCCTCCTGCGTCAGGGCCGGAATCCGAAAGTGCGCAAGATTTCGGACGTTATCCGATCTCGCACCAGAATTTCTCGTCGCCCTTAGAGAATTTCCATTTGCGTGACTGGAATTGGATGGTGTCGATCTGCAGCGTGGTGGTTTCGGCGGATGGTTCGATCGGCTGATCGGAGAGTGTCAGGTCGGTCATCGATTCGGACGCGTCTCCCGGTACTGTCGCATCGTTCCCGCTGTCCTTGTGGATGAAGCGCACTGGGTCGTATCCGTCCTCGGATGCGGGTTTCGTGGCGGCGCCCAGGTCGTTGATGATCTTGCCGTCGCATGCGGCGCGGTAGCTTCTGAGGCTCGCGCTGAGCTTCGCCTTTCCTATCTGCAGGTCGATCTGCGTCTCGTGCTGTTCCACGACCTCGTGTTCGCCGGGTTTGACGGTTCCGGTCTGCTCGTGTCTGGTGAGGAGTATCTTGAGCACGTCTATGATGCCGGAGGCGAGGTTCACCACGTCGATGGTCTCGCCGCCCTGGCCGAGGCTGATTGCGGTTCCGAGTATCTGCAGGATCACGTCGAAGGAGCCGGCCTTGGTGGCCGTGATGCGCACGTCGAGGTCGGCGAACGGGCAGGAGAGCTCCTTGTATCTGTCTATGGCGTCGGCCAGTCCGATGAGCGCCGGGGCGAGGTCTCGGACGCTCATGGAGTGCTCGTCGACGGACGGTCCCGAGAAGTAGACCTCCATGGTCGTGGACTGCGTTTCCGATTCGCGCGTTTTTCTCTTCAGCAGGCTCATACTCGTATTCTATCCTTCGGGAGTTTCGGGGAGAAATGGGGGGGCTCGGCCGACCGCGGCATGCAGGCGGCCGGGCCTTGCCTTATTCGTCGATGACCTCGGCCTCCACGGTCTCGCCGCCCAGGTCGGGGATGGCCTGCGCCATGAGGCGGCCGAGGGATGCGGCGTCGCGGTGCGTGTAGCGCATGGTCATCTGCATGCTGGTGTGGCCCATGACGGCTATGCGCGCGTCGTCCGGCATGTTCGCCCGTGCGGCCATCGTGGCCATCCAGTGCCTGGCCGAGTGGATCCTGACCTGCGGGAGCCCGGCCGCCTTCAGGGCCTTGCACCATTGGTAGCGTTCGGTGCTCGAGCAGACGGGGTTGCCCCGCGCGGACGTGAACACAAGCTCCCGGCTCCCGATGCCGTTGTCCCCGATCCACTTCCACAGGCGCTCCCACAGGCCGCCGCTGACGGGCACGAACCGTTCGGCGGCGGGCGTCTTCGGGGTGGTGAGCCACAGCGAGCCGGTGAGGTGGGTCGCTTCCAGCCAGTTGGGGATCTCGACCTCGCCCGGCCGTCCGTAGCGCTGGATCTGCTGCCGGACGTGGATGCCGGGCTGGCCGTCGCGCAGCTCCAGCTCGTACGGCATGAGCGCGTACCGCTCGCCCTCCCTCATGCCGGTCTCGAACGCGAGCTCGAACAGGAGGGCCCACATCTCGAGGTCCTCCTCCGTGCGCCGCGGCCCGCGTCTGGCCTGCGGCATGGAGGCCGCGGCCTCGATCATGCGCCTGGGCTGGTCGGGGCCGAGCACGTCCACCACGCGCCGCTCGACCCTCGGCGGCTTGACGCGCCTGCATGGGTCGATGGGGATGAGCTCCTCGAGCTCGGCCTGGTCGAGCACCATCTTGAGGCTCACGTAGTGGTCCTTGAGGGTGCTGGGCGCGAGCCGCTCCCCCAGCACGCGCATGCAGCGGCGGATGTGCTCGGGCGTGAGGTCCTTCAGGCGCACGCGGCCGATCACGTCGCAGCACGCCTTGAGCCTTCCGGCGCGGGTGCGGTAGGTGGTCGGCTTGACGCGCGTGCGGTAGTCGGCCAGCCAGCGCTCCACGTAGTCGGCCAGGTACGGGCTCTTCCCGCCGGGCAGCAGGCCCGTGCGCTCCAGCTCCTCGAGCTTCGCATTGAAGCGCGCCCTGGCATCGGCCTTCGTGCGCCCCCTCGCTTCGAGGATGCGTCGTTTGCCGGTGGCCGGGTCCTTCCCCAGGTCTTTGCGGAAACGCCAGACGCCTTTCCCGTCCTTGAACACGCTGCCTGATCCGGGTGTTCTTTTTCTCGTGGCCATGGTTTCTCCCTTTCGTTGAGGGAGTGCCTTCGCATGCCGTTCCAGCAGCCCCCGCAAGAGCACTCTAAAAGCACTCAAGCGATGGCAACAGCCGCCCGAGACGTGGCGAAAACGGCCATGTTCCGCGAGTTCGAAAAAGGCGCGTTCCCACCGTTCCCGGAATCGGAAACCGTTGGAAACACGCCGTTTTCAACAACTCAACACGTCACTTGGACACGTTAAATTTGAACTCCACGATGTCGCCGTCCTGCATCACATAGTCGCGGCCTTCCTGGCGGAGCTTGCCCTCCTCCTTGATGGCTGCCATGGAGCCTTCAGCCGCCACGAAATCGTCATAGGACACGATGTCGGCCTTGATGAAGCCTTTTTCGAAGTCGGTGTGGATCACGCCGGCGGCCTGCGGGGCGGTGTATCCCTTGTGGATCTGCCATGCGCGCACTTCCTTCTCGCCTGCGGTGAGGAAGGTGGACAGCCCCAGGGTGTCGTAGCCGACGCGTGCCAGCTGGTCGAGGCCGGATTCCTCCAGTCCGGCGTCGGCGAGCATTTCGCGGGCATCGTCCTCATCCAGTTCGGTCAGATCGGCTTCGAACTGCGCGTTCAGGAAGATGGCCGGGGCCGGGGCCACGGATGCGGCCAGGCGCGTCTTGAGCTCATCGTTCTGCAATTCGGAGTCGTCCACGTTGAACACGTAGATGAACGGCTTGGCGCTCATCAGGTGCAAGTCGTACACGGAATCCTTGTCGAAACGGCCTTCGCGCGCGGCCTTATCGAGTGTTTCGCCGCCTTCGAGAATCTCCTTGGCCTGCTTGACGGCATCCATGTACGCCGGTTCGATCTTCTTGCCGCGCAGATCCTTCTCCAGCTTCGGCAGCGCGTTCTCGATGGTCTGCAGATCGGCGAGGATGAGCTCCGTGTTGATGGTGTCGATGTCGTCGGCCGGGTCGACCTTGCCGTTGACGTGCACGATGTCGTCGTCTTCAAAGGCGCGCACGACTTCGCAGATCGCGTCGGCTTCGCGGATGTTGGCGAGGAACTTGTTGCCCAGGCCTTCGCCTTCCGAAGCGCCCTTGACGATGCCTGCGATGTCGACGAACGTCACGGTGGCAGGCACGATCTTCTCGGTGTGCACGAGCTTGGCCAGCACGGGAAGGCGGTTGTCCGGCAGCGGCACGACGCCGGTGTTCGGCTCGATCGTCGCGAACGGGTAGTTTTCCGCAAGCACGTTGTTGCGGGTCAGTGCATTGAACATGGTGGACTTGCCAACGTTCGGCAGTCCGACAATTCCGATAGTAAGAGACATGATTCCTTACCTTACAACCACCAGCCTATGAACCCCGCGCGTCGCGGCCGGTCGCGGGACGAACCGTGGCAGATTCGGGCACCCGGCAAATACTAGGTGGCTTATATATGGCACCAAAACGTCGTTATCCCGAGTATCAGCCGCGGAATTCCAACATCCATACTCGCGATATCCCGCCAACAGTGCCATATATAAGCCACCTGGTTTTTTCAACAGGCCGAAATCTGCCATAAATAAGCCGGGTACCGGCCCCACGGGCCGGTACCCGGCATCAATCAGCCATGTTCGGCGCCCTGAGCCCCATCATGGAACGCCAAAGCACCCGGGCAAGCCCACTCACAGGCCAACCGTCTCGCCGACCAAGCGCAACCGCCCGGCTCACTGCTCGATGGCATCCACCGCCTTGATGATCGCTCCGCGGAACGCGCTCTCCTCCAACGAGGCGACACCCTTAATCGTGGTGCCGCCGGGCGAGCACACCGCGTCCTTCATCGCGCCCGGATGCGTTTCCGTCGCCAAATACAAGGCTCCCACGCCCTCCACCATCTTCGCCGCCAGACGGTAGGCCGTCGCACGCTGCAGACCGTACTTCACACCCGCGTCGGCGAGCGCCTCAAGGTACATGTCGGTGAAGGCGGGCGCGCACCCGGCCACGCACATGGCGATGCCCATGTGGGCGGAGTCCACGCGTTCGATGAGGCTGATCGGCCCGAACAGCTTTTCGAAGGTTTCGTTCTGGCTTTCGGTCAGCGTGTTGTCGGTTTCGGTGACGAGCACGCCCTTGCCCACGGCCATCGGCGTGTTCGGGATGGTGCACTGGATGTGCACGGCGTCGAAGCGTTCGCCGAACAGGTAACGGTATTTGGTCAGGTCCCATCCCGCGGCGATCGAGACGACGAACTTGTCGTCTTCGGCGAGCGTGGCGACGATGGGTCCGATCACGTCTTCGATCTGGTAGGGCTTGATGGCGATGACGACCACGTCCGCGGCGTCGGCCACTTCGGCCGCGGTGCGCACGGCGCGTACGCCGAGTTTGGCGGCGTTGCGTTCGAGCTTGTCGTAGTGTGCCGCGCAGGCGACGATGTGGTCGCCGTCAAGCACGCCGGCGCCGATCATGCCTTGCGCGATGGCCTGTGCCATGTTGCCGTATCCGATGAATCCGATGATGGGGTTGCTCATGGGGGTTTCCTTCCCTGCCTTCCGTTGTGGAGGGCGACAGTTCGTGGGTGGGCTGAACGGTCCAGAACGGTCTGAACCCGGAACGGTTCAGAACAGTTCCTTCAGATCGCCGCGGTTCAACGCCTCGGTGTAGATGTGCTTGAACACGGTGGTGCCGTGCAGGCCGTCGTGTTCGAACTCGTTGGTGGTCCAGTAGTGGGAGTTGCCGACGCGCGAAAGCGTGTCGAGCTGCAGCCCGGAGTCGACGTACATGTCGTCGAAGTACACGGCCGCCTGCAGCGGCACTTCGTTGCGGGCCAGCTGGTCGGCGTCGTAGATGGTGCCGAAATGCGTGTCCTCCATGAGAACGTCCATGGCGGGTTTGAAGGGGCGCAATGCGGTTTCCTGCTCGAACATCCAGGGGAACATCGCCTCGCCGGTGAAGTTGAGCGGCCTCTCCCCCGCGCCGAATTCCGGGTGCTCGTCGCGCACGCGCTGCGCGGCCCAGCGGATGGGTTCGTCCAGTTCGCCGTCGGCGTAGATGAATTCCTGCAGCGGCCAGTACAGCGGGCGCGACGCGGTGGCGTTCATCACCTTGGCGAGGAATTCGTCGGACAGTTCGGCGTCGGCGCTGGCGGAGCCGTCGCCGTCGAGGAATGCGTCGTCGAGGATCCAGTGCACGCGTTCGAAGCTGGGTTTCATGCCGAAGTCGGATCCGAGCGTCTGGAGCCGTTCGACGGTGAGTGGGTCGCCGTTGGGCATGATGGGCGTTTCCTCGGCGAGCTTGTCGGCGAGCGCGGCGACGCGTTCGACGTCCTGCGGGTAGCGTTCGTAGAATTGCGCTGTTTTGCGTGCCATGCGTGGGAAGGTGTGGCGGTACACGTCGGCGGCGTCGGCCGGGACGTGCGGGACGCCGCCTGTGGTGAAGCTGGCGATGATCCCCTGTGGGAACAGGGACAGGTAGGTCAGGGTGAGGAAGCCGCCGTAGCTTTGGCCGAGCGTGACCCAGCGTCTGCCGCCGAATTCGGTGCGGCGCAGGTGTTCGAAGTCGCGCACGATGGAGTCGGCGAGGAAATGCTTGAGGTATGCCGCGCCCTGCTTGCCGTCCATTTTCTTCATGATGTGGGTGTCGACGCGCGAGGAGCGTCCGGTGCCGCGCTGGTCGGGCAGGATCACGTGGAAGTGTTTGATGGCTTCTTCGATCCAGCCGTCGGAGGTCGGGTCGTTGAGTCTCGGTCCGCTGCCGCCGGGGCCTCCCTGCAGGAAGACGAGCAGCGGCAGGTCGTCATGCACGTGTTCCGGCGCGCTGACCACGCGGTAGAACAGTTTGATTGTTTCCCCGTCGAATCCTTGGCCGGGCGTATGGCCGGACCAGTCGAGGGGCACGTCGATGGAATGGTCTTCGATTGCCAGACCGGGCACATAATAGTTCGCAAGCATCGTCATGGCTTCGACTGTATCGCACATATCCTCCGAACGGACGATTCCGTCAGGAATGCGGGCGGTTATCCTTGAGCCCATGAGCATGATGGAGCAATCGAAGGCCTGGATGACCCGCAGCAGGAGACGTACCATGCTGGGCGATCTGATTTTGGCGCTCACGTTCCTGCTGTTCGCGCTGATGCTCGGCGCGTCCACCGACACGTCGAACGGGCAGGCGTTGCTGTTCGCCGTGCCGAAGGTTGTGAGCCACTGTTATATTCTCGTTTCCGCGATTCCCATCGTGTTCCGCCGCACGCGCCCGGAGACCGCGGCATGGGTGTATGTGGCGTTGACGGTCTGCCAGATTCTGCTCGGCCCGTCGCTGTGGTACAACGATATGATCGCGCCTGTCATGCTGTATTCCGTGCTGGTGTATGGCAGGTCGGATCATGGCACGCGTTTCGTCGTCACTTCGATCGTGTTGGGGGTGCTGTTGTCGACGACGCTCGCGTGGACGACGTATATCGATCCCCTGTTCTCCTCCGGCGATGTGGTGGCGGGCCTGCATAGTTGGCGTGACATCGATTCGGATGTCATGCGGCACATGCTTAATCTGGGCGGCACGTCCCTGTTGTTCATCGGCATATGCATCGCCACCACCGTCGTCGCCGCGATCTGGCAGCGGGCGAGGATGATCACGGTGCGGGCTATGCGCGAGCGCAACGCGTCGATCGCGGCGCGCACCGAGGAGGAGCAGCGTGTGGCGGCCGCGGCCGAGCGTGCGCGTATCGCCCGTGACATGCATGATGTGGTGGCGCATACGCTGTCCACGATCATCATTCAGTCCGATGGCGGCCGGTATGCTGGCGCGAACGATATCGTCACCGCGCGCGGCACGATGACCACGATCCGTCAGGAGGCGTCGCGCGCGAAGCATGATATGACCCGCCTGTTCGATATTTTCAGCGGCGCGCATGAGACGGGGTATGAGAATATCGGCGTGCTGATCCGTGAGGCGCAGGTGCCGGTCACGAACGAGGCGCATCCCGAACGTCTGTCGTCGAAGGCGAACGAGGCGTTGTACCGTCTGGTGCAGGAGTCGCTGTCGAATGTGCGCAAGTATGCCGGACCTGGCGCGAAGGTCGACATCCATGAGATCTGGTCCGATGACGCGCTGTTCATCAGCATCACCGATGACGGCCAGGGCGCCAAGGCCAGTGAGGACGGTCATGCGCCCGGATATGGGCTGATCGGTATGAAGGAGCGCATCGCCGCCGTGGATGGCGAGGTCGAGGCCGGCCCGCAGCCCAATGGCGGGTTTTCGGTGGAGGCGACGTTGCCGTTGCAGGGCGGCTCGCGGCCCGTCGACCATGAGGATACGAACCCGCCTTTGGTCGCGGAGATCCGCAAATTGGCGGATCTGGTCAGGCCCAAGCCGTTGTTCCCTGCGAGAAGCGCCGACGACGGTTGGATTTCGAAGCTTTCGCATTGGGCCGAACGCCATTATCTGCTGGTCGATATGATCGTCGCGCTGCTGCTCATCCTGTATTTCCCGCGCACGTTCGACGGGCTCGGCGTCACGTATTCCCCGTTCTGCGATGCGTTCTTCACCCTGCTGCTGGTTCCGCTCGCGTTCCGCCGTCGTTTCCCCGAGTCGAGCGCGCTGGTGGTGGCGGTGCTGTCGCTGTTCCAGCTGTTGTTCCTTCCTTCGCTGTCCATCGTGAACGTGCTTTCGCTTGTTTCGGTGTATTCCGCGGTGCTGTATGGCCGGGACAGGGCTTGGAGGTGGGTGAGCGTCGCGCTGGTGGTCGATGCCTGGCTTGCGGGTGTCAAGACGATGGGCCAGCGTGCGTACCGTACGCCGTTGCTGGCGATCATCTTCGATTCCTCCCGTGCGGAGTGGGACACGTTCGTCAGCGGCATCATTCCGGGGGCGATGATCGTCATCGCCGGCGCCGGGTGCATCATGCTCGCGCGTTGGACGCGTTCGCTCGGCGCGAACGCGCTCGTGCTCCAGCAGCGTGAGGAGGCGTTGCGGGCCGAAGAGGAACAGCAGAAGATCCTGGCCGCGAATGTGGAGCGTGGGCGTATCGCCGCCGCGATTCAGACGGAGGTGTCCACCACGTTGGACACCGTGATCGAACAGGCCGATAAGGGGTTGCGGATGCTGGACGTGCGCGATGGCGAGGATCAGCCCACGCCGCAGCAGATCGCGGAGGCGTTCAAGGCGATCGGCGATCAGGGGCGCAAGGCGCTGGCCCACATGCGTCAGCTGCTGACCGTGCTGCGCGAGACCGGCTTCAGCGATGACGCGCACGCGAATCATGCCCCGGAAATGCAGTTGCGCCCCGCGGCGTCGTTGGACGAGCAGCTGCGTTCGAACCATCTGGCTGCCAACGCGGATGGTCATACGGATGGCCGCACTGGCAACCGTTTGGGTGACGTGCCCGGGGCGGCGGACCCGCATCTTCGCTAAGGTAGGTTCCATGAGTGAAACACCGAAGATCCGCGTCATCATCACCGACGATCAGGAACTGGTTCGTGCCGGTTTCTCCATGGTGATCAATTCCCAGCCCGACATGGAGGTCGTAGGTCAGGCCAGCGACGGCGGCACCGCGGTGGAGATGGCGCAAAGACTGCATCCCGACGTGGTGCTGATGGATGTGCGCATGCCCGGTATGGACGGCATCGAGGCCACTCGCCTGATCAGTGCGATGCGCCACGGGCAGGCCTCCGGCGCCACAGGCGCCGATAACGGCGATGATTCCGGCACGCATGTGATCATCCTGACCACGTTCGACTTGGACGAGTACGTGATGGCCGCGATCAACGCCGGCGCGTCGGGCTTCCTGTTGAAGGATACGGAACCGGAAACGCTGTTGAGTTCGATCCGCACGGTGTACCAGGGCAATGCGATCATCGCCCCGTCCGCCACGAAGCGTCTGATCGAGAAGATGACGACGGCCGGCCTGCCCGCCGCCAACGCGCAGCCGGTGTATACCGATCCGGAGCTCGACGAGCTCACCGACCGCGAGCGCGAGGTGCTGATCGAGATCGCGCAGGGGTTGTCGAATCAGGAGATCGCCGACAAGCTGTTCATCGGTTTGCCGACGGTGAAGACGCATGTGGCGCATATTCTACAGAAGATCAATGCGCGTGACCGGGTTCAGGCCGTGGTGTTCGCGTACGAGAACCACTTGGTGTGAATCGCCCGTCGCGATCGCGTGATCACACCCGTCGTTCTTATCCGTTCGGGCCGGCATGAAAAAGGGGAAAGCCGCCTGTCCGCGTTCCTATGTGGAGCGCAGGACGGGCGGCTTTCCCCCTGTGATAGGTCAGGTTGTCCGCGTCAGTGCCGTGTTCACTGGTTCTTCGCGGGCCTGACGGTCTTGATCAGCATCGCGACGGCGGCCATGAGCGCGACAACCAGCGCGATGGCGAGCACCGCGGCGCCGGTCTTGCTAAGTCCCGCCTGTTCGGCAGCGTTCTGCGCCTTGCCGGATGCGATGGTTCCGTTGGGCTTGGTGTTGCCCTTCGTGTTGTCCGAGGAGCCTTGCGCGGGGGCCTGGAAGTCGAAGCTGACGGTCTTGCCGGACTGGCGGCCGGTCACGGTGAGCGTGTATTCGCCGCCTTCCTCGATGCCGTCCAGCGCGATGCCGGTGGTCTGGGCGGTCCTCACTCGAACGCCGGAGACCGGGGTGCTGGCGTCGGATGCGGCCAGGGTCTTGCCGGTGGCCTTGTCCTTGAGCTCGTAGGACAGCACGGCGTCGCCGTTGAAGCCGGTGGCTTCGGCGGTGTAGGCGCCGTTGTTCGCGTTGACCTTGACTTCGGCGTCGGCGGACAGGGCGTTCTGGCTTTCGGTGGACGAGGCGAGGCCGAGCGCTCCGGCGATGGTGTAGAAGTTGTCGGTCTGATCGGTCAGGCCGGTGACGCGCTGTGCGCCCGGGCCGGATGCCGCGATGCGCAGCTGGGTGCCGGTATGCTCCATGTCGCCGCCGTTGTAGCCGCCGTCCTCGTCACGGGAGTCGTCCTGCGCGGTGCCGTAGGAGACGACCATGTTGTTGCCGTCGGCGGTCTTGAGCACGGTGGAAAGCGCGTAGGCCGGCTGGGCGTTGAGGATCTGGGAGGTGTGGGCGTGGTCGGCGGTGACGATCACGAGCGTGTTGTTCAGGTCGACGTTCTTCAGCGCGTAGGCGATGGCCTGGTCGAAGTCGTCGGTTTCGCCGATCTGGCCGCAGGCGTTGCCGGCGTGGTCCTGCTTGTCGATGGACGCGCCTTCGACCTGCAGGAAGTAGCCGTTGCCCTGCGCGGTCTTGTTGGCGTTGAGCAGGTCAAGCGCCTTCTTGGTCATGTCCTTGAGGGACACGCCCTGATTGCCGAGCCAGTCGGCGTTCGGGGTGCACACGGTCGGGTTGGCGTCCTTGGCCGGATCCTTGGCGGTCGCCTTGGAGGCGTTGAACTTGGTGGGCAGGTTGCCGTCGGCCATCAGGGCGAGCACCGGCTGGTTCTCCTTGTACTGGAGTTTGCTGAATGCGGCCGGATCGTTCTCGACGGTCTGGAAGCCCATTTCCTGAGCCTGCTGCCAGACGGTCTTGCCCTGGTATTCGCCGCCTTGCACGGTCTGGCGGAAGTACTTGGAACCGCCGCCGATGGTCACGTCGGCGCGGGTGTCGAGCAGCTGTTCGGAGATGGAGCCGATGCCGCCGTTCTCCTTGAGCTGGTTCGCCAGGCAGCGCTTCAGCGCGTCGTTGGAGGTGCCGTCGGTTTTGCCTTGCGGACCGTAGCAGCCGCGTTCGGTGGAGTGGGATTCGAGCACGGCCGGGGTGGCGTCCTGGATTTCCGCGGTGGTCACGTTGCCGGTGGCTTTGCCCGCCGCCTTGGCAAGTTCGAACAGGTTGAGCTGCGGGTTGCCGTAGACGTCGACGTCGACCGCGTTGTTGTAGGTCTTGGTGCCGGTGGCCCAGGACGAGCCGGATGCGGAGGAATCGGTGACCGGGGTGATCGTGCCCGGATTCGGGTTGGCGACGAGCTTGCCGTTGCCGTCCTTGCCGACTGCGCTGTCCTTGCTGCCGTTGCCCAGCGAGAAGGTGGTGTACTGGCCGGTGCCCGCCTTGGCGTCGCCGAGTGCGCCGGGCTGGCCGACCGCGTCAAGGCCTTCGAAATGGCCGT
This sequence comes from Bifidobacterium pongonis, assembly GCF_019331805.1. GTDB lineage: Bacteria > Actinomycetota > Actinomycetes > Actinomycetales > Bifidobacteriaceae > Bifidobacterium > Bifidobacterium pongonis. The sequence goes on along the minus strand of NZ_JAHBBE010000034.1, from coordinate 20,305 downwards.
TGGCGCCCTTGAGGTAGTCGCGTGCGACGGTGATTTCGGAATCGCCCATACCGTCGCCGAGGAAGAGGATGACGTTCTTGGCCTTTTCGTTGCCGATCGAGGCGATGCGCTGCGCCCCGCCGTGCTTGGCGAGTTCGGAGACGGACTTGCCGTTGGGGCTGTAGGTGGCGTCGACGGCGTAGGCCGGGGCCGCCATCGCGCCGAGCGCGGCGACGGATGCGAATGCTGCAACAGCGCCCTTGAGCGCCTTGTGCTTGTTCATGTGTTCTTCTTTCTTCCGCGTGCCCGGCCAGCCCGTTCGCCTGTGGCTTGCGAGGCCGCCGCGGCACGCCTGTTGCGCACGGGACCTTCCCGCGCCTTTGGTGTGGAATCTTTCGTTTCCAGGGGCAACGCTATGCCGCGCAAGCGTACGGCAGTCGCCGCGCGGAGGAACCGCGGGTGAATTCTGGGCATGCGGCGGTGAACTCCGCGTGAAATCGGCCACGCAGGCGCCCCGGGGAACAACCACACGGAACCGCGCAAGACCACACGAAACCACACGAAAAGCCAAGGGGAACCGAACGAACCATGGCAACCGCACCGGCAAACAACGAAGCCGACGGCCCTCCGAATCCCGGAAGACCGCCGGCTTCGTACAACGCCAGCAGCGGGTCACGCTCAGCTTCTGAGCAGCACCTCCTCCAATGCCCCCGCCACCGAATCAGGCAGTTCGGTGGTGAGGAAGTCGCCATGGAACCGCTCGCCACGGGTCATCGTGTGGAACGCGTGGATGGCGCCCGCACCGTCGTTGCGGATCGCATCCATCGCCAGCTCCTTGGTGAGGTATTCGATCTGCGCGTGCAGCAGCACATCGAAGCAATCCTCCTGCACGGGGTTATCGGCGATCGTCAGGCCGCCCGCGAATTCCACGCGCAGCGACTTCACGGTCGGCACCCCACGCACGGCGACGGTCAGGCTCATCGTGCCTTCGTCGTAGGAAACGTCGGAGTCGGCCAGCGTCACGGCATTCCCGTTAACGCGCACACGCACGTCGGCACCCGCCTCCGGGCGTGCGACGCCACGCACCGTGATCGTCCAATCGCGCGACGCCGGCGCGGCATCCGCACCCTCGCCGCTTACGGGAGCCACCTGGAACGCCGCACCGTCTTCCGCCCAATCCCAACGCAGCACGGTGTCGGCGGTGCGCCCGGCCGAAGCGTGCGCATACACGCCGTCATCCTCGCGCACCGTGAACGAACCGGAGGCACCGGGGAACGCGAGCACGCGCATGGCGGACGGGTTCTCGATCGAATTCAGATCGTCGCCCTGCCCCAAAGCCTGCATCGGGACGATCGCGCCGGCCTTGGCGAACACGGGCATGCGATCCAGCGAGCGCCATGCGGTCATGCGACGGCCGCCCTCGCCGCGGGCCACGTACCGGCGCCCGTCGAAGAAGTCGAACCACTCCCCCTGCGGCAGCCACATGTCCGCGGGGGCGCGGCGGGACGCATGGTCGGTGGGGCGAACGATCGGCGCCACCAGCAGTTCGGTGCCGAAACGGAATTCGTCCGGGAAGTCGTAGGCGTCCCGCACGTCGGGATGCTGCCAGTACATCGGTTCCACGATCGGTCGGCCTTCGAACGCGGCGCGGTAGTTCATGCTGTACAGGTAGGGCAGCATGGCGTGGCGCAAGCGCAGCGCGGCGGTCATCGCGGCTCTCACGTCGCCCGAATACTTCCACGGTTCCTTGCCGGAGAACGGCGAATTGCTGGAATGCAGGCGGTTGATCGGGCTGAATGCGCCGAGCTGGTACCAGCGCGCCTCCAGTTCCTCATCGCGGTAGCCGAACATGTGGCCGCCGATGTCGTGGCTCCACCAGCCGTAGCCGATGTTGGAGGCCGTGGCGGTGAACTGCGGCTGGTAGGCGAGCGACTTCCAGGTGATCACGGTGTCGCCGGAGAAGCCGACCGGGTAACGGTGCGATCCGGGGCCGGCGTAGCGCGAGAACGTGAGCGGCCAGCGTCCGTCACGCCCGGAATCGAGATAGTGCATGTGGTTAAGGATCCACAGCGGGTCGAGGCCGGGCTGGCGCGTCACGCCGCCCTGCTGCCAATCGAGCCACCAGAAGTCGACGCCCTCGTCCTCCATATCGTGGTGCATGTCGAAATAGGCGGCCATGTAGTCGGGATTGGTCAGGTCGAATTCGAGGGCCTCGCCGCCGGCCGGGTCGATGCCCATGCGCTTGGCGGCCTTTGGATAGGCGTTTTCGAACGCGCGGATGCCGTCGCGCGGGTGCACGTTGAGCGTGGTTTTCAGGCCGCGGCGGTGCAGCTCGCCGAGGAAGGCGACATGGTCCGGGAACAGTTCGCGGTTCCACGTGTAGCCGGTCCATCCGGAACCGTATTTCGGGTCGACGTCGTCGACGAGATGCCAGTCCATGTCGATCACTGACGTGGTGAACGGGATGCCTTCGCGCTTGAAACGGTCCATGAGCGCCAGGTATTCGGGCTGCGTGTACCGGTAGTAGCGGCTCCACCAGTTGCCGAGCGCGAAACGCGGCAGCAGCGGCTGCGGGCCGGTCAGCCGGTAGAAGTCGCGCACGGCTTCGATATACCGGTGGGCGTAGCCGAAGAAGTACAGGTCGACGCAGCCCTTGTCGCGCGGCGAAACCCACGATCCGAACGGGTTCGCCTTGCCATTCACGCTGTTCGTGAGCACGATCACGTTCGACTTGGAATCGTCGAGCACCGCCCAGCCGTCGCGGGAGATCACGCCGTCGCCCACGTCGAGCGGCTTGCCGAATTTGCTGTCGCCGTCGGCCTCGTCGAGCGTGCGCGCGGTGCCTTTGAGGTTGCCGTTCGCCGGATCGCCGTAATGCCAGGTGTTGAACTGGGTGCTGGAGATGTGCTTGACGATCACGCACAAGCCTTCCTTGCTGAACGCCTTGCCGTCGTAGTCGATGTGCAGATGTTCGGTGTCGATGATGACGCGCCCGTCGCGGTGCGTCACGGTGCGTTCCACCTGTGCGCCGAAATCGCGGTTGAGCACGGTCTGCGTGACATGATCCTCGAACGCCCCCGTCTCGGACCATTCGAAACGGGCCAGCGAATCGGTGAGCAGCGTGATGCGCCAATGGTCGCCTTGAATGATGTTGCCCGGGTCGGCCTGCGGTTTCGCGTCGCGCACGAAGTCGGTGAAGACGCTGTTGTTGACAGTCATATGGTTACCCCCTATCGCTCGAAGGTGCTTCACGAATGCACCTCAAGGATATGACGGGTATGCCCCGCGAAACCCCGGGAATCGAAAGCCGTCGAACATACGCGCAAACGGGGAAGGCCCGCGCTCCCCCGCATCTGCGCGGGGAACGCGGGCCTTCCGGAAACACGCCTTCGCTACCGTATTGCAGCTACCGTATCGCAGCTACCGAGCAGCGGCTGCCGGCTTAGCCGTCAGGCTTCGGCGAGCGCCTCGACCGGCGGCGTGTTCACCGCGCGGCGTGCGGGGAACACGCTGGCCAGCAGGGCCGCGATCGCCGCCACGCCGAGCAGGACGCCGCTGGCCGCCCAGTCGAAGGGGTAGATCATCCTCTCCGCGTAGATGCCGAAGGCCACGTACGCGCCGAACCAGCCGAACAGCGTTCCCATGATCACGCCGCTCACGCCGGAGACCAGCGAGATGAGCAGCGCCTCGACGCCCAGGGAGCGGCGCAGCTGACCGCGGGTCATGCCGATGGCTCGCAAGGTCGCGGATTCCTTGGTGCGTTCGATGACCGACAGGGACAGCGTGTTGGCGACGCCGACCAGGGCGATGACCATGGCGACGGCGAGCAGACCGACCATGAGCATGAGCATGGCGTCGATGATCTGATTCCACGTCTCACGCTGGGCGATGGGGCCGGACAGGCTCACGCCGGAGGCTTTCGACAGCGCCTTCTGCACGTTTTCGAAGATGGATTTGCTGTCGGCCTTCTGCGTGTCCAGCTTCATCAGCAGCATGTGGGTGTTGACGTTCAGCTGCTTGGTGTCGAAATGGCTGAGGGAGACGAATCCGACCGCGTATTCGTCGGAGATCTGGCGGTAGTCCACCTGGGTGGGGTTGAGGGAGAATCCGCTGCCGCTCTCATCCCATGCCGAAGTGAAGTCGACCTTGCCCGAGCGCAGCTTGAGCGCGTTGCCGCTATCGAGCTTCGGCAGCAGCACGGTGTCGTCGTCGATGGACACGCCGCCCAGGTCGACGCGCATCACCTTGCGCAGCTCGTCGACGTTCCTGACGCCGAGCAGCAGCACGCGCACGCTCTTGCCGTTCGCGTCGGTCATCTGCTCCACCGCGCCCGGCAGGTAGAGGCTGCGGGAGACGCCCTTGACCCTTGCCACGGAGTCGGCCATGCGGCTGGTCATCGAGCTGCCCGACGCGGACATGTCGACGCTGAAGTTGGAGTCGAGCTTGTAGGAGACGGTCTGCTTGATGCTCATGGCGCCGGTGAACACCGTGGCGACGAGTGTCACGCCGATGAGCAGCGCGGCACCGGTGGCGGCGATGCGGCGGGGGTTCTTCTGGATGTTCGCGTCGGCGATCTTGGCGGACGGTCCGGCCAGGGAGACCAGGGCGCCGACGCCCTTCATGAGGCGGGGCAGCCAGAGGATCGCGGTGACCACGACGCCGAGGAACACCAGCGCGCAGCCGAGCACCGCCATGAGCAGTACGAGCACGTAGCCGTTGTTCGCGATCATGCCGAGGTTGCTGTCCGCCCTGAACACGTGCATCTGCCACATGGAGAAGCCGATGAGCGCCGCGCCGAGCGCGATCGATGCCGCGCCGAGCACCACGCGCATGGCGCCGGGCTTGCCCGCATCGGTCAGTTCGAGGGGGCGCAGCGCCTCCAGCGGGGTGACCGAGGTGGCGGATCGGGCGGAGCTCATGGACGCGAGGATGGTCATGATGATGCCGAACGCGATCGGGACCACGAACACCTGCCACGAGAGCACCACATGCGTTTCCATGCCGCCCTGCCTCATGACCTTGGTCCGGCACAGCAACGCGATCAGGCCGATGCCGGACGCGATGCCCACGAGCGAGGAGATGAGACCGAGTACGCTCGCCTCGAACAGTACGGAGGCGTAAAGCTGGCCTTTCTTCGCGCCGATGGTGCGCAGCAGGGCCAGGGTGCGGCGGCGTTGCGCCACCAGCACCTGGAAGGTGTTGGCGATGACGAGGCCGGCGACGAGCATGGCGAGGATGCCGAACGCGAGCAGGAAGTTCCTGACGACGTTGCCGCCGGAACCGCCGATGGATTCCACGGCGCGTCGGTTGATTTCCTGGCGGTCGACCACACCGTAGCCGTTGGGCAGCATCGCGCCGATCTCATTGGCGGTCTGCTTGGAATCGAGGTTGAGCAGGATGTTGGAGACCGTGAGATCGTCGAAGGAGGCGACGCGGTTCATGGTCGCCATGACGTTGTCGGAGACGACCGCGGCACCACCGTACGAGTTGTAGGCGCCGCTCGGGTCCTCGGTCAGGCCGGTCACGACGGCATCGTTGACGCTCGGCGCCTGTTCGGTGCTGTCGTACCTGTCGGTGATGGTGACATGGTCGCCGACCTTCACGCCCAGCTGCTTGGCGGTGCTTCGGGGCAACGCGATGCCGTCGCCCTCGCCGGGCTGCGTGCCGTCCGCGATCTTGACCGGCAGCAGCGCGGAGTCGCCCGACGTGGTCAACGCGATGACGCTGACGGAATCATCGCCCTTGGCGACCGTCATATAGGAGAACGCTTCCGGGCGCAGGCCCTTGACGCCCTTGACTTTGGAGATTCCCTCGGCGTTCAGTTCGCGCAGGGTTTTGGCCCGGCCGGTGTCGTCGGTTTCCGTGCAATCCTTGCCCTTGCAGTTCTGGGCGATCACATAGTTGGCCTGGCCGTAGCTTGCGGTGCGCTGCGCCGCCAGCGTGCTGTTCATGATGTTGCCGAACAGGAAGGTGCAGGCGATGAACGCGGTGCCGATGACGATGGCGATACCCGCGGGGATGAGCATTTTCGCGCTTTTGCGCATGAGTTTCAACGTGATGGAGAACATGGTGCGTCTTTCGTCGTCTTTCGTTCGTTCCCGTGTTCAGCGTCCGGAACGCATGGCGGCCGCGGCCTGCTTGCGCTGCCTCATGAGCAGTTCGTTCATGCGTTCGGCGGTCGGGTGCATTTCGTCGGCCACGATCTGGCCATCGGCGAACACGATGGCGCGGTCGGCGTAGGAGGCGGCGACGGCGTCGTGGGTGACCATGATGACGGTCTGGCCGAGTTCGTCGACGGAACGCTTGAGGAAGCTCAGCACTTCCGCGCTGGAAACGGAATCGAGGTTGCCGGTGGGTTCGTCGGCGAACACCAGCTTGGGCTTGGTGATGAGCGCGCGGGCGATGGCCACGCGCTGCTGTTGGCCGCCCGAAAGCTCGTTGGGCCTGTGGTCGAGTCGCTCCTCAAGGCCGAGGGTCTTGACCAGCAGGTTGAACCAGCGGCGGTCGGCCCTTTTGCCCGCGAGGGTGAGCGGCATGAGGATGTTCTGCTCCGCGGTGAACATGGGCAGCAGGTTGAAGCTTTGGAAGATGAAGCCGATCTGGTTGCGGCGCAGCAGGGTGAGCTGGTTGTCGTTCATCTCGGTCAGGTCGCGGCGGCCGAACATGATATGGCCGTCGGTGGCGCTGTCGAGCCCGGCCATGGTGTGCATCAGCGTGGATTTGCCGGAGCCGGAGGGGCCCATGATGGCGGTGAACTGGCCGCGGGCGAACGCCACGTCCACGCCGCGCAGGGCGTGTACCACGCTGTCGCCGGAACCGTAATCCTTCACCAGCCCGTGGGCCTCGATGGCGGCGGGTTCGTTCATGGCGGGGGTTGTCTGTGTCATATCGTTGCTCCTCACATTCGATCGGCCCGTATCGGGCCTTCTGGGAGCAACCTTACGGAAACGGGGCGGTGCGCGGCATCATGCGTCGGGGCGATTATGGCCCTCGCCCCTCATCCGAAAGGATGGTTCCCGCGTGACAGCGGCACGGCGCGCATACGAAAGGGGCCGGCATCGCGTGTTGCGGCGCGATACCGGCCCCTTGTGAGCGTACACCCGACGGCTCCCCTTGCATACCCCCTTACGTATGCGTTCTTACCGTCCCGGCGTCCGCCCGGTCTTGATTATCGGTTCGGCTCACTTGGCCAGACCGGATTCGCGCAGAGCCGCGAAACCGCCCTTGAGGTCGTCGAGGATGTCCTCGATGTTCTCGGTGCCGATGGACAGGCGGATGGTGCCCTGGTGGATGCCCTGATCCTCCAGCTCCTCCAGGGTCTCCTGGGAGTGGGTGGTGGATGCCGGGTGGATCACGAGGCTCTTGGCGTCGGCCACGTTGGCCAGCAGGCTGAACAGGTGCAGGTTGTCGATGAACACGCGTGCCGCGTCCTTGCCGCCCTTGATGTCGAAAGTGAAGATGGAGCCGCCGCCGTTCGGGAAGTACTTCTTGTACAGCTCGTTGTCCTTGCGGCCTTCGATGGACGGGTGGGAGATGGATTCGACTTCCGGCACGGTCTTCAGGTAGTCGATGACCTTCAGGGCGTTCTCGACGTGGCGTTCGACGCGCAGCGACAGGGTTTCGGTGCCCTGCAGCAGCAGGAACGCGGCGAACGGGGACAGGGTGGCGCCGGTGTCGCGCAGCAGGATGGCGCGGATGCGGGTCACGAACGCGGAGCCGCCGAGGGCCTCGTAGAAGTTCAGGCCGTGGTAGGAGGGGTCCGGCTCGGTCAGGGTCGGGAACTTGCCCGGCACTTCGGCCCAGTTGAAGTTGCCGCCTTCCACGATCACACCGCCGAGGGTGGTGCCGTGGCCGCCGATGAACTTGGTCGCGGATTCGACGACCACGTCGGCGCCGTGCTCCAGCGGGCGGAACAGGTACGGGGTGGCGAAGGTGTTGTCGACGATCACCGGCAGATGATGCTTGTGCGCGATCTCGGTGATGGCTTCGAAGTCGGGCAGGTCGGCGTTCGGATTGCCGAAGGTTTCGAAGTAGACGAGCTTGGTGTTCTCCTGGATGGCGTCCTCGAACTCCTGCGGGTTCTCGGCGGAGACGAAGGTGGTGGTGATGCCGTCGCGCGGCAGGGTGTGGCGCAGCAGGTTGAAGGTGCCGCCGTAGATGTTCTTGGCGGCGACGATGTGATCGCCGGACTGGGTGATGTTGCGCACCGCGTATTCGACTGCCGCGGCGCCGGATGCGACGGCCAGACCTGCGGTGCCGCCTTCGAGGGCCGCGATGCGATCCTCGAACACGCCCTGGGTGGAGTTGGTCAGGCGGCCGTAGATGTTGCCCGGATCGGCCAGTCCGAAGCGGGCTTCGGCGTGATCGAAGTTGTGGAAGACGTAGCTGGTGGTCTGGTAGATCGGCACCGCGCGGGAATCGGTGGCCGGGTCGGCCTGCTCCTGGCCGACGTGCAGCTGCAGGGTTTCAAAACGGTAGTTCTTGGTGTCCGCCATGATGATGCTCCTTGTGGGTGGTGGGTGGTGGTCCTTGCGTCCTGTCCGGCCGCCCGTTCCCCGTGGGGTTTGGTTGGCCGGTTGTTGGTAGCGAGAATAGGTCGGCGGGAGAGCCCGGCGCAAGCCGAACGTTATCGCACTTGCCTATACCCCCTTATCAACCGTTGGCATCATTGGCTTCCGCGGGGTGCGGGGCGGCCGGAAAAACCCGGAGCGAACCGTGCGACACGCCGGCGGGCGCGCTGCGCGGCGGGCGTCTGCGGGGCGATGACGGGATAGCGGCGGGGAACGGCGAGGCGCACGGATTGCCCCGTGGGGTGAAGCCTCGCGCGAAGTCAACGGGAATGTCTACAACCGGGAGTCGAACGATCGATCGAAGATCATGAACGATACGCAGCGAAAGAGGTTTCCCATGGATGATGCGATCCTGTTCGACCGCGACCCGCGGTATATTCCGCGCGTGGCCGCGGTCCACGACATGTGCGGGTACGGCAAGTGCTCCCTGACGGCGGCCATTCCGATCCTGTCGGCGGCCGGATGCGACGTGTGCCCGGTGCCGACGGCTTTGTTCTCGGCGCATACGCGGTACGCCGTGTACACCTTCCACGATACGACCGAGATTCTGGACGGTTATCTTGACGCCTGGCGCAAGGAGAACGTGGAGCTCGACGGCGTGTATTCCGGTTTCCTCGGCTCGGCGGAGCAGGTCGCGATCATCAAGCGCCTGTACGCCGAATACCCGCATGCCCTGCGTCTGGTGGACCCGGTGATGGGCGACGGCGGCCACACCTACCCCACGTACACGCCCGAACTGTGCGAGGCCATGTGCACGCTGGCGGACGGCGCGGACGTGCTGATGCCGAATCTGACGGAGGCGGCCATCCTGACCAGCCGTGAATACCCGGGGCAGCATCTCAGCGACGCGCAGGTCGATGAGATCATCGACGCGCTGCTGGGCTTGGGTGCGAAGAACGTGGTGTTGAAGGGCATCGACCGTGACGACGGCAAGATCCGCAATGTCGTGGCCAGTGCATCCACCGGCGCGGCGGGCCGCCACGAGCTCGTGCACGACAAGCTGCCGTTCATGACGCATGGCACCGGCGACGCGTTCGCCTCGGCGCTGTGCGGCGCGGTGATGGCCGGCAGACCGTTGGCCGAATCCGCGCGCATCGCCGGCGAGTTCGTGCGTCATGCCATGGAAAGCACGCTCGACCAGCCGCATCATGAGGAGCGCGGCGTGAGTTTCGAACTGGATCTGGACGAGATGACGCGGCTGGTGCGCCGCTAACGGTTCCGATCATCGGCCGGTTTCTTCCCGATCCGCCTGCCGGGCGATTGTGGATTGTCGTGATTTATCCACACGTTATCCACGACACGCCCGGCGCCGGGGGTCCCGTCCACATCGCCCGCACAGCTGGCGTTCCCGCGCACGCCTACGGCACAGTGGACCCATGATCGATACAAGCACTGTTCAACAATCACGATTCGACGGCGAACATTCCGGCGAATATTCCAACGAGCGCTCCGGCGAATCCCCCGGCGAGCGCCTCAACGAGACGATGGAGTCCATCGCCGCCCGCCTATGCGGCACGGAGGTGTCCAGCCGGCAGGTGGGCGCACTCGGCGAATCCTATACGGCCGCATGGCTGGAACGCCGCGGCTGGCGCATTCTGGACCGCAACTGGCATTGCCGTTACGGCGAGCTCGACATCGTCGCGCTCAGTACAAGCGGCCAGATCGTGTTCGTCGAGGTGAAGACGCGGCGTGGCAACCGATTCGGCACGCCGCAGGAGGCCGTCACCCCGGCCAAACAGGCGAATCTTCGCCGCGCCGCCCTGCAATGGCTGGAGGCCGCCGGCCCTCGTCTGAGGCGACGCGGCGGCATGCGTTTCGACGTCGTCACCGTGACCGTGCATGGCGGTCAGGTCGCGGTCCACTGCATTCCGGGGGCGTTCTGATGGCGATCGGCGGCACCTTATCCGTAGGGCTTGTGGGTCTGAAGGCGTTCACCGTCACCATGCAGGCATTCATCAGCCCGGGGCTCCCCTACTTCTCCATCATCGGCCTGCCCGACACGTCGCTGTCCGAAGCGCGCGAACGCGTGAAATCGGCATGCCAGGCGAGCGGCTTCCCCTGGCCGCAGACGCGCGTGACAGTGAACCTCTCCCCCGCGTCCATGCCGAAACGCGGCTCATCCTACGATCTGGCCATCGCCGCCGCGGTGCTGTGCGCGGCGGGCGCGATACCCCATGAGAGCCTGCTGTCCACCGTGGTGGTCGGCGAGGTGAACCTCGACGGTACGGTGCTGCCGGTGAACGGCCTGCTGCCGATCCTGCTGCATGCCCGCGATCAGGGTCTCGAACGGGTGATCGTGCCGCAGGCGAATATGGAGGAGGCCGGGCTGATCGACGGTTTGGATACGCTCGGCGTGCGCCATGTGGGCGAACTCATCGAGATGATGGGCGGCGAAGCCAGCTACCGTCTGCCGGACGAGCCGCCCGGCCGCGCCGTCGCCATGGATGGCGCCCCGTCGATGGTGATTCCCTCCGCGGGCGACATGAGCGAGGTGGTGGGCCAGGAGTATGCGAAATGGGCGATGGAGGTCGCGGCTGCGGGCGGGCATCATCTGCTGATGACCGGCCCGCCCGGTTCCGGCAAGACGATGCTGGCTTCGCGTATGCCGGGCATCATGTGCCCGCTGACGGAGGCCGAACAGCTTGAAGTGGCTACCATCCGTTCGCTGTGCGGCACGCTGCCCGCATACGGCATCAGCGACGTGCCGCCGTTCGAAGCACCGCACCACACATCCTCCACCCCGGCGCTGGTGGGTGGCGGCAGCGGCGTGGCCATGCCGGGCGCGATCACGAAGGCGCATCGCGGCGTGCTGTTCATGGACGAGGCGCCGGAGTTCTCCGCGCGCTCGCTGCAGACCTTGCGCGAACCGTTGGAATCGGGCTATGTGGCGGTGTCCCGTTCGAAGGGCACGGCCTATTACCCGGCTTCGTTCCAGCTGGTCATGGCGGCGAATCCCTGCCCGTGCGGCATGTCGTACGGTACCGGCGAACGCTGCAGTTGCACGGAGCGTGAGCGGCAACGATATTTCGCCCGCCTGTCGGGGCCGATTCTCGACCGTATCGACATTCAGGTGGAGGTGCCGCCCGTCTCACGTATTCTGCTTGACCGCGAGATGCTCGAACCGCGCCCCACCAGCGCCGAGATCCGCGCGCGGGTCATCGAGGCGAGGCAGGCGGCGCGGGAACGGTTCTCCGGCATGGGGTGGACGTGCAACGCCCAGGCTTCGGGCACATGGATGCGCGAGCATCTGTCACGTGAGGCGCTTGAACCGGTCAACGAGGCGTTGGAGACGCAGCGTCTGAGTCTGCGCGGCGCGGATCGCGCGATGCGTTTGGCGTGGACGCTTGCCGATCTCAAGGGGCTTTCCAGTCCAGGTCGCGACGAAGTGACCCAGGGCATCGCCCTGCGTACCCATTTGTGAGAGGCGAAGGAGTCAGGCTGATATGGCAGTAAGGCAATCCTTGTATTCCCGACCTCGGGAGGATGCGTTGGCCCGCGCGGTGCTGACGTTCTGTCTTGATGGCGCGGACGCGTTGATGTATGCGACGGTCAAGGGCGCGGGGAACGCGGCCGAGGCGTTGCGGCTGCTCATCGAATCCCTTCCCGGCACGGCCGGGTGCGATGCCGCGATGCGCAAGCTTGAGGGGACGTTCCTCGTCGGATTGTCCCGCTGGGGGCGCAAGCCGGACAATCGCGCGGTGAAGGTGTTCCGGCGTTCCGTGGAGGGTTGGCATGCACGGCTTGGCGTATTGCCATCGCTGGATTGGCATGGGTTGGAGGGCTGGTTCACCATGGACGGCTCGCAATGGCTGATCGGCCCGCAGGATGCCGCATGGCCCGCCCAGTTGACCGATCTGTCGACGCATAAGGATTGGGCCGCTCCCCTATGCCTGTGGGGCATGGGCGATGCGCGTGCGTTGACGAGCTGCGCGTCGCCGGTGGCGGTGGTCGGTTCCCGTGGCGTGACCGATTACGGGCGGCTTGTGGCCCGCGAGGTGGCGGCACGGGCCGCTTCGGACGGGCATCTGATCGTTTCCGGCGGCGCATTGGGCACGGATGCCGCGGCGCATTGGGGTGCGCTCGACGCGGTACGGCAGCGCGGTCTTGAGGCGGCGGGCAGAACGGTGGCGGTGTTCGCAGGCGGACTCAACCATATCGGCCCATCGTCGAACATGCGTCTGTTCGAAGCGATGCGGGAATATGGCGGCGCGTTGATCAGCGAGATGTGCCCGGATACCATTCCGGAGGCCCGTCGATTCCTGTTGCGCAATCGCATCATCGCCGCATTGTCGTCCACCGTCGTGGTGGCGCAGGCGCGTGTGCGTTCCGGCGCGTTGAACACCGCCGGTTGGGGCAATGATCTCGATCGTGTGGTTCTTGCGGCGCCCGGCGAGATCACCGCGCCGAACAATGCCGGCTGCAATCGTCTGATCTCACGGGCCGAGGCGATCATCCTCACCAGCACGTCCGGCATCACCGAATTCTGCCACGCGCCGCACGAGCCCGTATTCACGGACCGCTGCGGAATGGACGGTGCCGCGCACACATCGTCCGGCATGGTCGGCGCAGACGGCGCGGCCAGTGCGGGTAACGCGGACGGCACAGACAACGCGAAACGCGCGGAAAACATGGGATTGTCGGCTTCGCAACGCGATCTGATCGGCGCGATCCGCTCCTGCAACCGCAGGCGCATGCATGCCACGCCGGACGCGCTGCTCGCCGCGCTCAACGGCGGGGCGCCCGCTTCGGAACGCATCGGCATCGGCCAGGTGATGGCCGACATCGGCGCATTGGAGGCTCGCGGCCTACTCCGTTACGACGGCGTGGCCACACTCGTCTAACGCCCAACACCTAGCACATCACGTCTAACGGCGGAACGGTCGGCGACCGGCGGGCGCTACGCCTGCCAACGGCACCGCTCCAAATCGACCCGCCACCCGCCGTCGCCGGCATTACCGCCCTTCTTGGGCGGCACGAACGTCACACCCTCATCCTCCAACAGCGCACGCTGCGCATCCGGCCCGCCGAACGCGAACCCCGGTGCCAGCGAACCGTCACGGAACACCACGCGATGGCAGGGGATCACACCCTCCTGCGGGTTGGCATGCAGCGCATACCCCACCATCCTCGCGCATCTCGGCGCCCCGATCAGCGCCGCGACCTGCCCATACGTGGCGACCTTGCCACGCGGTATCCCACACACCACCGCATACACACGGCTGTTGAACGACTCCTCGACCATACGACCATTATGCGCCCGGCCACGAAACACGCCACCGTCCGCAACACAAGGCCCATCCGGCCGATCTCGCCGCGCCTTGGAAAAACGCCGCAGCCAATATGCGAGACAAGTCACCCCTTGTGTGACAATAACAAGTATGAGTCCGAAGCACTTGGAAGATATGTATGATGCGGTGATCGTCGGCGCCGGAGCGGCCGGCCTGTCCGCGGCATTGGGACTGCTCCGATCCGACGCGTTCAAGGAGATGAAGGAGAACGGCAGGGAGCCGAACATCCTCGTGATCTCGAAACTCCAATCCCTGCGCTCGCACACCGGTTCCGCCGAAGGCGGCATCGCCGCCGCGCTGGGCAACGTGGAGCACGACGACTGGCATTGGCATTACTACGACACCGTCAAGGGCGGCGATTGGCTGGTCGATCAGGATGCCGCCAAACTGCTCGCCGAATATGCGCCCGAAACCGTCATCAACCTGGAACGTCAGGGCGTGGCCTTCTCCCGCACCGAGGACGGTCACATCGCGCAGCGTCGTTTCGGTGGCCACACCAGCGAATTCGGCGGTCAGCCCGTCCGCCGCGCCGCCTACGCCGCCGACCGTATCGGCCACCAGATCCTGCACGCCCTGTGGCAGCAGTGCGTCTCCAACGGCGTGGAATTCGCCGAGGAATGGTACGTCACCGATCTGGTGCTCAACGAGGATGGCACCCGAGCCGCCGGCGTCATCGCCTTCGACACCCATGCGGGCAAACTGCACGCCGTGAACGCGCACAACGTCCTGTTCGCCACCGGTGGCGCAGGGCGACTGTTCCACACCACCTCCAACTCCTGGGATCTCACCGGCGACGGCATGGCATTGGCCCTGGCCGCCGGCCTGCAGCTTGAGGACTGCGAATTCGTGCAGTTCCACCCCACCGGGCTGGCCCACACCGGCATCCTGCTGTCCGAAGCCTCCCGCGCCGAAGGCGGCGTGCTGCGCAACGCCGACGGCGAAGCCTTCATGGAGAAGTACGCTCCCGGTCATGCCGATCTTGCGGCCCGAGACGTGGTCAGCCGTTCCATCATGGCCGAAATCGACGCCGGTCGCGGCGTCGCCGACCCGAAGGACCCAGACGGCCCCAAGGATTGCGTGTGGCTCGACATGACGGGCATCGACCCCGAACACATGGAGCAGGCACTCCCCCAGGTCGTCGAAACCATCCGCAAATACGCCGGCATCGACCCGACGCACGATTTCGTGCCGGTCAAGCCCACCGCCCACTACACCATGGGCGGCATCCCCGTCACCACCAACGGCGAAGTGTACCGTTGGGAGAACGGCGAGCGCCGTATCATCGAAGGCCTGTACGCGGCCGGCGAATGCTCCTGCGTGTCCGTGCACGGCGCGAATCGTCTCGGCGCGAACTCCCTGCTCGACGCCTGCCTGTTCGGCACCCGTTCCGGCAAGTCCCTCGCCTCCCGCATCGCCGAAACGGCGGCAACCGGCGAAGCCGACACCGCCACCGAGCAAGACACGGCCATGAGCGCCGCGCTGAGCGCACGCCAAAACGAACTCGACACGCTGCTCGCGGGCGCATCCGACAACACCAACGACAATCCCTACCGTCTGATGGCCGAACTCGGGTCGACCATGGAACACGCCGCCGCGGTACGCTGCGACGCCCAGTCCCTCGCCGAAGCCATCGAAGCGATCGACAACGATCTCGCGCCCCGCGCACAGGCGCTCGCCGCGCACGACAAGGCGGCCACGTTCAACCAGGAGATCACGGCCATCTGGGAGGCGAGGCATCTGATCACGCTCGCCAAGACCATGCTCACGGCATCCGATGCCCGCCACGAGTCCCGCGGCTCGCTGAAGCGCACCGATTTCCCTGAGCGCGACGACGAGCATTTCCTGTCCCATTCCATGACGGATGCCACGAACCAGGTCTCCTGGCAGCCGGTCCACATCGTCGATATGCCTCCGAAGAAGCGCGAATACTGATGAGCATCATGATGACGATTTCCACGCCCCACGGCGGGCGACGCCTTATGGCACAATATCTTGCTGGATTCCACGAACAGGAGGCGCGCGCATGACGAACACCACGGTGACTTTGCGAGTGAACCGATTCGCTCCACGTCCGGAACGCAACCGCGACCGGGGAGGCAGCCCGTTCGCACGCAAGAGCTCCCCCTTCGGTTCGGCGGCCGAGGCTCCGGCACGTCGCCGTCCGCGCGGCAAGCAGTGGACGCAGGATTATGTGATCGAAGCCCGTCCGGAAGATACCGTGCTCGACTGCCTGCTGACCATCAAGCGCACCGTCGACCCCACGCTGGCGTTCCGCTACTCCTGCGGTCACGGCATGTGCGGTTCGGACGCGGTGTCCATCAACGGCACCCCCACCCTACTGTGCACCGCCACGTTGAAGGATTGGGTCAAGCCGGATAACGCCGCGGCTCAGACGGATGATGAGGGGTTCCGTCGCACCGATGACGTGAACGGCGCGAACGAGACGTCCGGTGAGGATTCCGCCGCGAACGATGGCAGCCTCGGCGTCATCGAACTCGCCGCGCTCCCCGGTTTCCCCGTGCAGCGCGATCTTATCGCCGACATCGATCCGATGCTCGAACAGTTGAAGAAGCTCAAGCCCGCCTTGGAGGCGGACGGCGTGCTGGCCACCACGAAGGACGGCAAGGTCGACGTGTTCGAATACCTGCAGAATCCCGAGCAGCTCGCCCGGTACGAACGTCTGACCAACTGCATCGCCTGCGGTGTGTGCGAAGGCTCCTGCCCGGTGTTCGCCGGTGGCGACGCGTTCATCGGCCCCGCCGCGCTGATCTGGTCCAGCCGTTTCGTCAACGATTCCCGTGATGTCAAGGCGGCCGAACGTATGGATGCCATCGACACCGCGGACGGTGTCGCCGCCTGCCAGTCGGTGCGCGCATGCTCGCGCCAGTGCCCGCGCGGCATCGATGTCGGCGAGGAGATGTGGCAGATCGTGGCCAAGGTCAGGGAACGCTGACCGGCAAGGCAAGCGGACGAGAAGGAGATGACTGTATGAATCACACCACTTACGAGAATCTGGCGAAGGCGTGGGACTATGTGGAGGAACATGCCACGGCCCGTCAATCCGCCGATCTGGTCGAGCTGCGCCATAAGGCCCAGGAGGCCGGCTTGCCGCAGGGTTCCGCCACGCAGGCCGCGTTGCTGGCCACGCTGGTTCGTTTGACGAATGCGAAATCCGTCATAGCCGTAGGTACGGCTTCCTTGGTGGAAACGCTGGAATTGGTGCGCGGCTTGGATGGTGAGGGCCAGCTGACCGCCGTGGATTCCTCCGCCGAGGGCATCGCGCTGATCCGCAAGTCCTTCGATCGTATTCAGGACGGCACCGGTACCACGCTTCGTGCGGTGAACGCCACCGCCGGCACGTTCCTGCCCCGTCTGAACGCCAACGTGTACGATCTGATCGTCGTGGCCGGCGATGTCAGCAATTACGCGTCGAGTTTCGCCCAGGCGTCCCGCCTGCTGCGCCCACACGGCACGATCGTGTTCACGGATATGCTCGCCTTGGAGCATGACGACGCCAACGGCGGTGTGATCAATCCCGCCGACCGCTCCCCCAAGGCCACCGCCATGAGAGAGCTGCTGGATACCGTGGAATCGGATGAGGGCTTCGATACGGCGCTCACCCCCACCGGCACGGGTCTGCTCATCGCCGTCAAACGCTGAGCGGGCGTTGACCGGCACCGCCGAACCATACCAACAGCAGGGCGGGCGGAACACTTTATGTAAGTGTTCCACCCGCCCTGCTGGTTATGCAAGGAACGGGGTCGGGGAAGACTCACGTGTGCGGAACACGCTCACGAGTCTTCCCCGACCCCGTTCAGTCGTTCACCACCCATACGGGAGGCGAATCACGATCACGAACCGATGCTGCCGGTCGCCACGCGAACCGCCTCGTCGGGATCGTCGGTGATGGTCACCAGCTGCGGGTCGACGCCGCTGATCATGCCATTGTCCTTCACCGGCCCGTTCAGCCAGTCGAACAGGCCGCCCCAGTATTCGCTGCCGTACAGCACCACCGGTTTCCTGTCCACCTTGTGCGTCTGTGTCAGGGTCAGCGTCTCGAACATCTCATCAAGCGTGCCGAACCCGCCCGGGCAGACGATGAACCCGGAGGAGTATTTGACGAACATGGTTTTGCGTACGAAAAAGTACCGGAAGGTCATGCCGAGGTTCACGTAATCGTTGATGCCCTGTTCGTGCGGCAGTTCGATGCCCAGTCCGACGGACGTGCCGCCGGCCAGGGCCGCTCCCCTATTGCCCGCCTCCATAATGCCGGGGCCACCGCCGGTGATCACGGCGATTCCCCGTTCGGCGATGAGCTTGCCCATGCGTTCCGCCGCCTGATAGAACGGCGAATCCTCCGCGGTGCGTGCGGAGCCGAAGATGGTCACGGCGGGGCCGAGACTGGCAAGCGCGTCGAATCCTTCCACGAATTCGGATTGGATGCGCAGCACGCGCCACGGGTCCATGTGCAGCCAGTCGGACGGCTGTTCCGCTTGCAGCAGCGCCGCGGTGGAGCTGTCCTTGGGAATCAGTTTGCCTCGGAGAATCTCCGGGCCACGGCGATAGGTGCGGTCGAATGGTTTTCTGCTCATATGCGCGCCTACCTGTTGTCCTTCTTCGACTGGCGTTCCTGCCTGCCGGCCTTCATCTTGGCGAGCCATTCCGGGCTGAACGCCTTCATGACGACGCTCTGCGTACCGTCTTCAAGCACGGCACGCTCTTCCACTTCGGTTTCCTCGGCGTCGAGTTCGCCGGCCTTCTTCTTCGCGGCATCCATCGCGGCGTAACGCTTCGACTGGCGGCTGAGCAGCACGCCGGAGATGGAGGCGGCGATCAGGGAGGCGAGCAGCACGCCGAAACGCGCTTCGGCGGACAGTTCGGGGTTCTTGTATGCCAGGGATGCGATCAGGAACGACACGGTGAAGCCGATGCCGCAGGCGCAGGCGGCCGGGAACAGGTCGCGCACGCGCAGGCCCTTCGGCATTTTCAGTCCGCCCACGTGCGTGCTCAGCCAGGCGACGAGCATGATGCCCACCGGCTTGCCGACCACCAGGGCCACGATGATGCCGACCACCACGGGCGAGACGACCAGTGCGAGGGTCAGGGATTCGAAATGCACGCCGGTGGCGAACAGGGCGAAGATCGGCAGGGCGACGAGTGCGGACAGCGGCTGCAGCTTGTCGTGGTAGCGTGCGGCGCGAGGCGTTTTCTCGCCGTAGATTTCACGCGACGGCGTGAGCAGGCCGACCAGCACGCCTGCGAGCGTGGGGTGTACGCCGGCTTCGAACATCATCACCCATGCGAGGATGCCCACGATGCCGGCCACGATCCAGGGGATGCGCTTGAGACGCACGAGGAAAGCCCAGGCGGCGGCGCAGATGGCGATGCCGATGAACCAGTACCAGGCGTTCAGGGAGGAGAAGAACAGGGCGATGAGCACGATGGCGAGCAGGTCGTCCACGGTGGCGAGGGTCATGAGGAACGCGCGGATCGAGCCGGGCAGCGCTTTGGCGAACAGGGCGAGCACTGCCAGCGAGAACGCGATATCCGTGGCGGTCGGCACCGCCCATCCTTGGGCGATGGCCGAATACGAGTACACTTCGCCGGATGCGATGGTTTCAAGACCGGGGCCGGGAGGCGCGAAACGCGAGAACAGCGCCGTTACGGCGAGGAAGAGGACCGGGGGCACCATCATGCCGCCCACGGCGCACAGCATGGGGACTGCGGCGGCTTTGGGGTTGGCGAGCGAACCGGTGGTGAGTTCCTGTTTGAGGTCGAGGCCCACCATGAGGAAGAAGACCGTCAGCAGGCCGTCCTGTGCCCAATGGCCGATTGGTAGATCGATGTTCGTGCGGGGAATGGCCACATGCGTTTCCGCGATCGTTTCGAACAGGTGCGCGGTGGCGGGCAGGTTGGCCAGTACCAGACCGGCAAGCGCGAAGCCGAGCATGATCAGGCCTGACAATCGATCGGATGCGGCGACTCGTCGCACCCCCGTCCAGAATGTATTCGGTGTTCGCGCTTGTGTCTCGGCCATCGGCTCTCCTTACCACCATGCCGCTGTGCGGGCATGGCTGCTTTGCATATTCACCTACACACTAGCGAAAGATTATGAACGTTTTATGCCCTGAGCTTCACCCATGAGACACCCGTGTATCATGTCCCGGAACCACCCGTCCGCTCCCCCGATACGAAGAAACCCCGCTGCGAAGCAACGGGGTTCAAGGTGGTGCGCGAGACAGGATTCGAACCTGCGACCTGCTGATCCGTAGTCAGCTGCTCTAATCCGCTGGGCTACTCGCGCAACGTCATCTTCTTTCACCACGTGATGACCCGTGGTAGTGCGCGAGACAGGATTCGAACCTGCGACCTGCTGATCCGTAGTCAGCTGCTCTAATCCGCTGGGCTACTCGCGCAACGTCATCTTCTTTCACCACGTGATGACCCGTGGTAGTGCGCGAGACAGGA
>NZ_JAHBBE010000033.1 GCF_019331805.1 Bifidobacterium pongonis | reverse complement strand
CTACTCGCGCAACGTCATCTTCTTTCACCACGTGATGACCCGTGGTAGTGCGCGAGACAGGATTCGAACCTGCGACCTGCTGATCCGTAGTCAGCTGCTCTAATCCGCTGGGCTACTCGCGCAACGTTGCTCTTTCAAACAACTCGATTTATATTACACACTTTGTTTGATAATGCAAATACGGCATGTCGCGCATGTCGGAATCCGCGTTTGCGTTGGAACCATGCGGTTTTGCGTATACGCGCCTATCAGTGCGCCGCGCCCAAACTCGGCATGGATTGGGTGTCCACGTTCTCCTCGTCACGGACGATGCGCGGCGAACCTTCGCCCAGCACCGCGTCGCCGTCCACGACCACTTCGATCACATGATCCAGGCTCGGCAGTTGGAACATCGTGTCCTGCAGCGTGCGCTCGATGATCGACCGCAGGCCTCGGGCGCCGGTCCCTTGCCGGATCGCGGTGCGTGCGATCGCCGCAATCGCGTCGTTGGTGAAGGTGAGTGTCACGCCGTCCACCGCGAACAGTTTCATGTACTGCTTGATCAGCGCGTTCGACGGTTGGGTGAGCACCGCCGCCAAGTCGTCCTCCTTGAGCTCCTGCAACACGCTGATCACGGGAAGACGGCCGATGAATTCCGGCAATAGGCCGAATTCCGCCAAGTCGTCGGCGCACACCTGCTGCAGCAGTTCCTCGTCGGGCACCTCGTGGTCGTGCCATTTGGCGCCGAAGCCGCTTTCGCGCGCACCCAAACGGTTCTTGATGATGTCGGTCAGGCCCACGAACGCGCCGCCGCAGATGAACAGGATGCCGCGCGTGTTGATCTGGATGGTTTCCTGTTCACGGTGTTTGCGGGTGCCTTCCGCCGGAACGGACGCGATGGTGCCTTCGAGGATCTTGAGCAGCGCCTGCTGTACGCCTTCGCCGGACACGTCGCGCGTGATGGACGTGTTCTCGCCGGATTTACGCGCGATCTTGTCGATTTCGTCGATGTAGACGATGCCGTGTTCGGCTTTGGAGACGTCGCCGTCCGCCGCCTGCAGGAGCCGCTGCAGCACGGTTTCCACGTCGTCGCCCACGTAGCCGGCTTCGGTGAGCGTGGTGGCGTCCGTGATGACGAACGGCACGTTCATGACCTTGGCGAGCGTCTGGGCGAGATAGGTTTTGCCCACGCCGGTCGGCCCGAGCAGCAGAATGTTCGATTTGGCCACCTGCACGTCGCGCAGCGGGTCGTTCCCGGAAGCGTCATGGTTGCCACCCGTCTCGCCAACTTGGCTGGCGGCTTCGCGCATTTCCATGTTGACGCGCTTGTAATGGTTGTAGACGGCCACGGAAAGCGCCCGCTTGGCGGTCTGCTGGCCGATCACGTACCGGTCGAGGTAGGCGTTGATCTGCATGGGCTTGGGCAGGGTGAGCGCGTTGACTTCAACGTCCTTGATGCGCTCGTCGGAGATGATGCTCACGCACAGTTCGATGCATTCGTCGCAGATGGCCGCCCCCTGACCGGTCACGAGCTTGCGCACCTGATGCTCGGTTTTACCGCAGAACGTGCATTTCGGCACTTCGTCGTTGTAGCTCACCACACGTCCCATGCAGCCTCCTGTGAATCTTTCGGTTCCATAAAAACACGATACCCCCGCCCTATCCGGAGCGGAGGCATCGTGTCGGCAACGGTCACGGCGGCTACGGAATCATCTTCCGCAGCCGCCACGCACGTCACTGGCGGTGTTCGAGCACTTCGTCGACGATGCCGTACTCCTTCGCCTCCTGGGCGGTGAGGAAGGTGTCGACCTCGATGTCCTTGCGGATGCGTTCGACCGGTTGGCCGGTGTGCTTGGCCAGCGTGTTCTCCAGCCATTCGCGCATGCGCAGCATCTCGCGGGCCTGGATCTCGATTTCGGTGGCCTTGCCGAAGCCCTGGTCGATGGCCGGCTGATGGATCAGCACGCGGGCGTTCGGCAGCATCAGGCGCTTGCCCGCCGAGCCGGCGGCCAGCAGGATCGCGGCGGCGGAGGCGGCCTGGCCGAGACACACGGTCTGCACGTCGGGCTTGATGTACTGCATGGTGTCGTAGATGGCCGTCATGGCGGTCATCGAACCACCGGGAGAGTTGATGTACATCATCACATCACGGTTCGGGTCCTGGCTTTCGAGCACCAGCAGCTGCGCCATGATGTCGTCGGCGGAGGTGTCGTCCACCTGCACGCCGAGGAAGATGATGCGATCTTCGAACAGCCTCGAATAGGCGTCCATGGTTTTCATGCCGTACGGCGTCTTCTCGCTGAACTGCGGCATGACGTAACGGTTGGTCGGCCCCGCCAGTCGCTGGGCGCGGGCCATGAACTGTGCTTCTTCGCTGGCCATGTTCACTCTCCCCTCATGCTGTCGCGCGTGGTGATGATCTTATCGACGAAGCCGTATTCCAGGGCTTCCTGCGCGGTGAACCAGTGATCGTATTCGTTGTCGCGGTAGATTTCCTCGACGGTGTGGCCGGTCTGTTCGGCGGTCAGCTCGCTCATGGTCTTCTTCATGTCCATGATGAGTTCGGCGTTGATGCGCACGTCGGTGGTGGTGCCGCCGATGCCGCCGGACGGCTGGTGCATCAGCACGCGGGCATGGGACGTCAGATAACGCTTGCCCTTGGTGCCGGAGCTCAGCAGGAACTGACCCATCGACGCGCACATGCCCAGGCCCACGGTCGCCACGTCGGGCTCGATGAGCTGCATGGTGTCGTAGATGGCCATGCCCGCGGTGATCGAACCGCCCGGGGAATTGATGTACAGCCAGATGTCCTTCTTCGGATCCTCTGCGGCCAACATCAGCATCTGGGCGCTGATGCGGTTGGCCATTTCATCCTTGACTTCCTCGCCCATCCAGATGATGCGGTCCTTGAGGAGTCGGTTGAAAATCGGATCGACGGGTCCGGCGGGCACATCCTCGCCGGCCATCACCGGAAGGGTTGCAAAAGTGTTGTTCACCATGCTCTCCATTCGAATTACATATTCTTCAACATTTCTCAGACTACCGCCCCGAAGCGACTGAACGGCGCATTTACGCGCTTTTGCGCGCTTTTCAGCTCCCCGCGTACGATTTTCGCCGCCTTGCGCTGAATTTTGCGACGCTTCCGCACCGTTCCCGCCGCTTTCCGGTGCGTTTCCGACCATCGGGAATACACCGGCCCGCTGGACGCCGGGCATGTTTTCTTCGCCTTTCGAGCGCCGAACCGGTAGAGTGGTCAACGTCGAGAACGTCATAACGCAAAGGAGTCGACATGGCGGAACAAACCCCTACCAATACGATGAGCTTCATCGACCAGCTGGAACCGCTGGTGCAGATTCAGGAGGAGGCGACCGTCTCCCGTACCGTGATGAGCGTCGAAGGCGCGAACGTGGTGCTGTTCACGTTCGATAAAGGCCAGGAGCTGAGCGAGCATACGGCGGCGATGCCGGTGTTCGTGCAGGTGTTGAAGGGCAAGCTTGAGGTGACCGGCGGCGACGAGACCGTCGAGCTTGTTCCCGGTGGCCTTGTGCATTTCACCACGCGCCTGCCTCATGCGATCCGTGCGCTTGAACCGAGCGTCATGATGCTCACCATGATGACCGGCTCCAAGAGCTGAACCACGGTTTCCACGACGAACGCCCGCACGGACCCTCCGAAGGAGGTTGACCGTGCGGGCGTTCCTGTATTCGAGCGTGGTTCTGGCTATGATTCGGGATCCACGATTCAGGCGTATTCGTCGGGAGCTACCGGTTCGCTCCCCCGCGTTCCGCTCTGCCGGATGCCAGCTTATCCAAGGCACCGGTTCTTGCAATCGCCCGGTACAGGAACCAGCTGAACACGCCGGCGATCGCGATGCCGCCGATCACCTCGCAGATCATGTGTGTGACGCCTCGCGGGCTCAACGGCGAAACACCCACATAGCGGAAGAGCAGCAGGTACGCGCCGTATTCCACTGCGGTGAGCGCGCCGCCGGCGACGGCAAGCGGCAGGGTGAACACACGGTATCTTGTGACCGCGAAAGGTATTTCGGAGCAAGTGCCCTGCAGGATCGCGGAGATCATGACGAATCCGATCGCGTACTGGTTGCCGATCACCATTTCCGCGAACGAGCCGACCAAGTTGACGTATATCGCGGCGCCGGGCTTGCGGATCATCAGCACGCCGAGCACGCCGGAGGCGTACCAGATCGCGTGGAACAGGCTCGCCAGGCCGGGAAGAACCGCGCCGAGCGCCGATGAGATCACCGGGTATATGAAGTTGAAACCTTGGAAGATCACACCGCATGCCATGCCTACGGCTGCGCCGACCGCGATGTCGGCGGGAGTCCAACGCAGGCGGCCATGCCCGAAGGCGCCGCGTGCCGGGCTGATCGAAGTCTGTGCGGTCTGTTTGTTCGATTCGTGCTGGTTGTGCTGATGCTGCTGTGTTTGCATGGTCATGGATGATGCTCATCTCTGTTCGAGCCGCGCACAGTGGTTGATCGGATGGTGTGCTTTGGGATGGGCGCTCTGGGTTGGAGCGGCTTGTCACGCCGTTCCTGCGCCGACCGACCGTATGAGCGACACCCTTCCGGGTGTTCCTTGACCTGCGCGGCACGGGCGGGAACACCGCCGACCACTATACACGCCGCCCGTCAGGCTAACGGCATATAGCCATATGTCTCAAAGCATGGAAATTCCAGCGGCGGAACGGTTCATTCCGCAGCAGGCTCGCTAGTAGCCGCAGCCCGAACCTTGGTGCCCGCGTTCCACGTGTTGCGTGGTTAAGGGGATACGCCCTGTAATGGTGCCGTCCGCGCCGGTGCCGGAGATGAGGTCGCCCACCGAGCTGGTCACCTTGTCGACGGGCGTGTCGCCGGGTTCGAGCCTCTTCGGGTCCGCGACCGTCGTGGCCTGCGGCTGGAAGCTCCACTGGAGTTTCCACGCCTTACCGGTCTTCACGAGCGGGTCGCCGGTACCGGTGCCCCAGCGTGCCATGCGCTGCTTGCCATTCACGGGGTTGGCAAGTTCATACCGATAGACAACATGGTCGTATGTTGTTGTGGTGTAGTAATCGCCGTCGGCTCCGGCTGTGAACGGCAGCTGGAGACCCGTCGCGCCGAGATTGGGCTGGGTCGTGCCCGTCCAGCTCTTCCCGTCCGCGCTCACGGTGCCGCCGTACATGCCGTTGGCTGCGGCATCGAACTTGGGATTGGCGCTGCCGTGCAGGGTGACGGTCACCTTCGTGCTCACGTAGTTCCCGTTGGCGTCCCTGTATGCCACGTCCTTGGTGGTGCCGTGGCGCTGCGCCTCCTTGTAGGAGTTGTCGGGAGTGACGCTCACGCCAGCCGTATGGCCTGCGGATTCGTTCCACAGCTGCGCGGCGCGGTCGATGATGTCGCCGTTCGTGAACGCGCCGACGTAATGGCCGCCACCCGCGTATTCGCTCAGACCGCTCCACCCCTGAGCCGTCGCGCCGCGATTGTTGTTCATGGCGTTCTTGATGGACACCCAGTTCTCGGGATGATGGTCGATTTTGTCATGCACCACGTATGCTGCGGCGGCCCAGTCGAGCGTGTACTGGCGCTGTGTCTGAACAGGCAGGGTCTCGATGCTGGTCGGGTAATCGACCTCATGGAGGATATAGCCGATGCGGGTCGCGGTTTCGCTGCTGTCGGACGGCACCCAGTTGGCCGTGGCATAGGCCATGATGCCGGCGTCAATCAGACCGGAGTCGGTGCAGTATCCCTTCTCCCCGTGAGTGCCGACGAAGAACGCGCCCAGCCACGTGTCGTAGCCGCCCATATCGACGGCGATGCCGTTGGCCGCGTCCCTCATATCGATTCGAGGCTTGGCCGGGTCGGCCATGGCGGTTCCCGTCATGACGGCCCCGAGCGCGAGCGTGGCCGTGGCCGTCAGCATGGCGATGGCGGACCGTGCCAGACGCTTCAGGTCAAGCGATTTGCCCAAACCCATAAGCAGGTTTCCTTTCCTTGAACTCCACGAATGCCGGACGGCATTCGTGTTCAGGAAAGGCTCTATGCATTCAGCGGAGGGGCATGCACGATTCCCGTACCCGGTGCGACAGCATGGTGGAGGGTTTCTCGACCAGCCGGTAGAACAGCTCCGCGACCGCGAGCATCACGAGCATCAGGACCGGACCGCGACCGGGAACCTGAATGAACCGGCCGACCAAATCGCGGACGGGCAGGTGGGTCAGGTACAGACTGAACGAAATCGCCCCGAGATGCGTCAACGGACGGCATGACAGCAGGCGGGACACGACGTTGTCTCCCGTGGCCACATACACCAGACCGGCGGCGCCCGCAACACCCAACGGCTCGGACAGGCACGACGGCAGCAGGCCGAAACCGGACTGCACCATCAGCGCCACGCAGGCAAGGCACGCGATGACGGCCCAACCTCCGCGCAGGGTGGCACCGCGACCGGAGACATGACGATACGCCAGAGCCACGCCGATGGCGAAGACCGCCATGTGCTGTAACGGCAGCCAGTTCACCCATTGCGCGAACACCATGACGGCCAGCATCGACGGCACGACCACCCTCACGTCCCGCGCCAGCAGCACGTATAACGGCAGCAGCAGGCTGAACAGCAGCTCCCAGCACATGCTCCACACCGGAAGGTCCATCATCGGCACGGTCGTGCCGTCTGCCCTGACCCCGGCCGTGCTCATGGAAAGCACGTCGAGCTGCTGAAGCAAGCCATGCAACCATTCACGTGCCCCGTCCATGGACGGGGCGACGCCGCTGACCATGCCATCGCCAACACCCGTCAGCACGAAGCACGTCGAAAGGAGATAGCACAGAACGACCGCGACCACGATAGGCGGCAGCAGACGGGTCAGACGGGACGCCTGATACGCAAGCCATCCATAATCATTGATGCCCGCCTTCAGCGGCCCCAACGTCAGGACGAAACCACTGAGCACGAAGAACAACGCCACGAGCTGCCCTGCCGGGATAATCCGATGAACCATCCCGCCGGTGCAATGAAACACGACAACCCCCAACGCGGCCAGACCACGCAAGGAATCAAGAGCCAGTATTCTGCTTCTCATCAGTAGTACATTTCCCCGCTGCCGCCAGTTGAGCACCAGCCTCCGTCAATGTTTGCTGTACAGCTTTGGGTCGGCGGAATATACGGCATATCACCCGACCCACTGCCCGTGGACTGGGAAGGAGCGCTGGAGCTACCGCCCGTGGACTGGGACGGCGTACCCGCCGCGCCCGACCCGCCCGTCGAGGAGGAGCCGCCCGAATACCCGCCGGTGGAACCGGAGGAGTACCCGCCCGTATACCCGATGTAGCCGCCCGTCGAACCGGTCGAATAGCCGCCCGAATACCCGGAGGACGCATACCCGGAACCGGCCGAACCCGCCGAACCGTCGGCCGCCGCCTGAGCCGCCTTCGCCCTGGCCTGCGCGTCCGCCTTCTCCTTCGCCTTCACGGAATCATCGACCGCCTTCACGGCCTTCGCCACGGCGGTCGCATCCTTGGCCTTGATGGCCTTGTCCAACGCGGTGCGGGTCTTCTCGTCGGCCACCTTGCCCTTCGAGTCCTTCAGCAGCTTGACCGCGTCCGCGAGCGTCTTCGCGTCGCGCGACTCTTCGACCGCCTTCACGGCCTTGGTAAGGCTCGCCTTGTGTTTCGCGTACCAGGCACGGTTCGACTCGACCTTACTGGTCTGCCGCTCGTAGTCGGCGCGGGTGTCGGCCACGCACGCGGCCGTCCCCGGCTCCTGAGTCTCCAAGGCCTCGGCCAGCGCTGTCACGGTCTTCGCGTCCTCGACCTGCTTGGCGGTCACCTCCGCCATGTCGGCGGCACGCCCGTTTTTGAGCGTGTTGTATTCGTTCATCGCCACGCGCAGCGACTCCGACGCCGTCGCGCACGCCGCACGCGCCGCCTCCAAACGATGGGATTCGTAAACGTTCCAGCCCGCCCAGCCGCCGCCCGCCAGCAGCACCGCCACGGCCACACCGGCCGCAGCGAATTTCACGCGCTTCTTCTTGACCGCGGCGTTATCCAGCTGCGGATCCGCATCCGCATTGGTGGTATCCCCACTCATAGTTCATCTCCTTCTCCGGGCATCACCCTTGCCTGCGATCAAGCTTACCGCTCGGCACGCACTCCCCCATCGGCATCGTCCAAGCACCCCGCAATCATGCGCAATGATCCTTGGCATAGCCAATCAGATACGAAGAAACCCCTTGCGCAATGCAAGGGGTTTCAACCTTTTCGTGGAGCTAAGGGGATTCGAACCCCTGACCCTCTCCATGCCATGGAGATGCGCTACCAGCTGCGCCATAGCCCCGTTTTCATTTATCTGACCCGGCGAGCAGTTGCCCGACCGAATCAGGGAGAGATACTTGAACAAGCACCTCATCGTGGAGCTAAGGGGATTCGAACCCCTGACCCTCTCCATGCCATGGAGATGCGCTACCAGCTGCGCCATAGCCCCGTTTTCAATTGTCAGCTCTTTGCGAACCTCGTATACAATACGACGGAATGCCCAAAGACGCAAAACAAGGCGTGTCACACACGCGAATCACACGTGAATTTCGGCGGAATTCCAACGATTTCAGCATCACACGCCGGCGTGTCGCCACAGACGAAAGAAGCCCCATGCGGCTTCCGACGAAAACCGGAGCCGCACAAGGCCATCATTCCTGTTCAACGTTCAGCGCACAGAACCACGCGTCACACGTCCCGCTCAGCGCTCACGCTCCCATTCAGCCGTATCGGCAATGGCGGGGCCATGATTGTAATCCTTCAACCGCCAGCGCAACTCGCCCTCGGCGGTATCCATCGGCAGCAATCTCACCCAATGCGCGTTATCCATGGACAGCATGCTGGCGAACGTCGAATCCACCTGGTTAAGACCGAGCAGCGTCTGCAAGGTCTGGGAAATCCAAGCACCATGGGAGAAGATGTACAAATCCGTGTCGTCACCGGCACGCACCGCCCAATCGTTGATCGCGGCGACGCCACGCGCACCCACGGCGCTTTTGGCTTCGGCACCGTACTTCATCTCGCCGTCCTTGTGATCGACCCACAGTTTGAAGTCTTCAGGGTATGTTTCGGCCAGTTCGCTGACCGCATGGCCATCCCAGTCACCGAAGCTGCGTTCGCGCACGCGCGGGTCCGGATGCAGCTGCGCGCCGCCCAGCACGTCGGCGAACGCCTGCGCGGTGGCACGGGCGCGTCCAAGATCCGAACAGACGATCAGCTGATGGTCGACCTGCGGCCTTCCATCCACATACAGCTCCTTCAACGCGAGGGCGGTCTGCCTGACCTGCCACTCCCCCACGGCGTCCAGCGGAATATCCACCTGCCCTTGCAGGCGGTGCGCCGCGTTGTAGGAGGTGCGCCCATGGCGGACGAGGAAAATGGAACGTACATGTTGAGGCATGGAAATCCTTCCTATTCTGCGTTTCCCTCACAGCGGCCAAAGCTCGTGGGAAGCGGAAAACGGGCATCGCCCGGAATCGGTCTGATGGCCGGTTCCGGGCGATGGTTGATCAGTCTTCGACGTCGGCGGTATCGGCGGCGGAAGCGTCGGATGCCGCCGTGGTCTCCGGATGTTCGAGCTGCAGGTCGATCTGCGGGCAATCGCGCCACAGTCTTTCCAGGTTGTAGAACTTACGGGACTCCTCGTGCATCACGTGGATCACGTAATCACCGTAGTCGAGCAGCACCCACTGGCCTTCGGTCAGGCCCTCGCGCTCACGCGGCTGGCGCTTGCCGCACTTCAGGTACAGGTCGCGTTCGATTTCCTCGGCGACGGCGAGCACCTGACGCTCGTTGGATGCGGTGGCGACCATCATGATGTCGGTGATGCCGAGCGGCACGGTCACGTCGAAGGCGACGATGTCGGCCGCCTTCATACGATCCGCGGCCGCGGCGGCGATACGGATGTCGTCGATGGAGGATTGCAATGCGGGCATGAATGTCCTTTCACAAGTGGTTTTCGCAGCCGGAAGCCACCGGTCTGCCATTGGTTTTGTACGTATACGTCACGTCACGCCGGGGTGAAACCGCCCGTTCGACGCTTCAGCGCTCAGCGCTCCCAGGCCGGCTTCCAGCCTTCGACGTTGTGCTGCGTGTTCTCGGAATACACCATGGAATCGCTCGGCACCTCATGGCGCACCACGGAACCGGCGCCCGTGGTCACATTATCGCCGACCGTGACCGGGGCGACGAACAGATTGCCCGCGCCCACATGGCATCCGGCGCCGATCACGGTACGGTTCTTGTGCACGCCATCATAGTTGGCGGTAATGGTTCCGCCGCCGATGTTGGTGTGATCGCCCAGTTCGGCATCGCCCACGTAGCTCAGATGCGGCACCTTGGTGCCATTACCGATATGCGCCTTCTTCATCTCCACGAACGCGCCGGCCTTGGAACCTTCGCCGAACTCATTGCCCGGGCGCAGGTACGTCCACGGACCGATGTTCGCAGCGCGGCCGATATGGGATTCCTGCACGCGGGAACGTTCCACCACGGCATCCTCATCCACCACGGCATCGATCAGCGTGGTGTACGGGCCGACGACGGCGTTCTCACCGACCACGGTACGCCCCTGCAGGAAGCTGCCCGGCAGGATCACCGCGTCACGGCCGATCGTCACATCATCCTCGATCCACGTGGTCTGCGGGTCGAGAATATCAACGCCTTCGCGCATCCAATGCTCGCACACACGCAGGTTATGCGCCTTGGCCAGCGCGGCAAGCTGCACGCGATCGTTCACGCCTTCCACGCTCAGCGGATCCGGCGCGGCGAACGCACCGACGGCGCTTTCACGCTTGGCGGTCTCCAGCGCGTCGGTCAGATAGAACTCGCCCTGCGCGTTGTTGGAGTCAAGGCCCTTAATCGCCTTGGACAGCACCGCCGCATCGAACACGTACACGGAGGTGTTCACCTCATGCACGGCCAGTTCGCTGCTGTTGGCGTCCTTCTGCTCCACGATGCGCAGCACGTTGCCTTCGCTGTCGCGGATGATACGGCCGTAACCGGTCGGATCGTCCAGCACGGTGGTGAGCACGGTGGCACCGTTACCGCTGTTGTTGTGGAATTCAAGCAACGCACCAAGGGTTTCGGCATCCAGCAGCGGCATGTCGGAGGCGGCGATGAGCACGGAGCCGGTGAGCTCGCCGTTCGCCGAAAGCTGTTCCATGGCGCACTGTACGGCACGACCGGTGCCGGGCTTGTCGTCCTGTTCGACGACGGTGACGTGCTCATTGTAGGAACGCGCGGCTTCGGCCACTCGTTCGCCCTGGAATCGTACGACCACGGCGAGGGTACCGGGATTCAGCGCGGCGACGGAATCCATGACACGGTTCAGGAAGGTTTTCCCTGCAAAAGTGTGCAGCACCTTCGGCTTGGAGGACTTCATGCGGGTGCCTTCGCCTGCGGCGAGAATGATTGCGGCGGACAATGCCGAGGATGCCATAAAGGTGCGTTCCCTTCGTTGACGGATGATGCTGCGCGACGCCGTTGCGGCGCATGGCGTCTCGGCATCGGTTGTTTCGCACAACATCATAGACTGTCGCCCGGATGAGCGCGACGCCGGGAATCGGTGCGCCAGCGGCCTTGTGTGTTTGTCGCGCCGAGCACTGTGCTGTTCGAATATACGAGGGCGGCCCTGCGACGCATACCGCAGAGCCGCCCTCGTATATCGGAGCATCCGGCCCAGCAAGGTCGCTGTCGCCCCGACATGACATCGATCCGACAGCGACCTTCGGCTGGTTGATGGGAATCACTGCTGCTTGTAGTACAAAAGCTGGTATCCAATCATGCTTTCGCAATGCTTGGATGGCTTGATTGTAACGCTCCTTTCACTCGTCATTCCATCGGTGTCGATATTCAGCTTGGACTGGCTGACATCATCGGCAGAACATTGCAGGGGTGCGTGTTTCGAGGTGCCATCGATGGAGAAGTCGATGTCCGTATTACCTTCACCGATGCAGTAGACTGTCAACTGGTATTTGCCCGTCTCCATTTGGACGTTGTCGACGTTACGCATGGTCACAGGCTCGTGCGTCCCGTCCGCTGCAATCCGGTAGCTGGACGTCGCGCGCATTTGCGCCTCCATCCGCATATTCTCATATCCTTCTTTCCCCTGTTCGATGGAGTCGAGCGTATCAGTCAGATAGTCGTCAATCTTCTGAGAATAGGATGCCGGAAACTTCGGTGTTGCGCCGGTTGCGGAGGATGACAGTGATGGCGACGACTTTGTGGTTGCCGGCACCTGTGCCGTAGAGGTATTCCGCCCTGTGAACACGACCGCCAAGGCGACGAATATGACGACGACCACGACCGTCACGAGTATGACCCACGCGGTCTTCGTATGTCTATGATTGTTACTCATCGTCAGCTCTCCCTTCGCGCTGCAATAGGCGTTCTGTCCTGCGCACTGTCAATCTCGCTAGCGGATGCTTGTACCGGCATCATGGCAGTAGTAACAAGAAATGCTACCCCCACTGCGATTACTAATATCCATGACAATCCCCCTCGATTGTATTTTATGGAATCTTGCGATATCAATACTACCACTCAACGCGTCATAATCAAGAACGTCTGGCCTTTCTACGATGAGTGGCCTATCCAATGCACAGATCCCGCTCCTCAACAAACACCATGATAAACAGGAAGATGGCGGGCGAATCGGTTTCCGCAGTGCCGGTGAGGTACCGAAGCCATCTTGGGCGGAAGTAGGTACAACGGTCTTTCCGTTCGCTGCCAGAGACGAGGACAAGGCTCGTAAGCAAGGGGCCACCGATCGAGCTGCGCCGCCTAAGGGTGCATGATTGGGTGCACCCGACGGCTCACGGACTGGTACGTATGAACGTATCGCAACCAGACGGGATGCCCCAGTTAGGCCAAAGACTACACACGATGCCGGTATTGGCATGGAAAGAACTGCGCGGGACCTGTTCCGTTCCCACAATTCCTGCTTTTCCGGCACCTCAGCAGCCTCCTAGTCCGGCCGCCCTCGGCTCATTCGTTGGCGCTGCCTCGAATGTCGGCCTAGAGCGGAACTGAACTAACAAAATCTGTTTCCTCAGGAAGCTGGTGGTCGGCGCGACCTCGTGAAGCCGGCCTCCGCGGCGCTCGAATATACGAGGACGGCCCTGCGACGCATGCCGCAGGGCCGTCTCATGATGGGCTCCCCCACCTGGACTCGAACCAAGACAAAGGGTTCCAAAGACCCGTGTGCTGCCATTACACCATGGGGGAACGGCGAGTACGAAACCCGCCAAGTGTTTATTATGCCACACATTTCACGTTCGACGTGTCGCTGCGGCGTTTTTCTTCGATTATGGCTATGATTCCGGCGCTATTCCCTGAGCGGATGCCTGTTTTCCGGCCATCCACTCAGGGAGCATATGCTAGGCGAAGAGGAAGCCTTGGCCGTGATGCTCCGGGTAGGTGTCGAACAGTTCGGCGACGGAACCGTCTTCGAACACCGCGCGGATGGCGCTGGCCAGCAGCGGCGCGATGGAAAGCACGGTCAGACCGTCCCAACGCTTCTCTTCCGGAATCGGAACGGTGTCGGTAAGCACGACTTCACGGGCGCCGCAGTTCTTGAGACGTTCGACGGCAGGGCCGGAAAGCACGCCGTGCGTGGCGACCACGGTCACGGACTTGGCTCCGGCGTTCTTCAGCACGTTGCATGCGCCTGCGATGGTGCCGGCGGTGTCGATCAGATCGTCGACGAGCACGCAATCCTTGCCTTCGACGTCGCCGACCACACGGTTGGCGACGGCCTGGTTCGGACGGGTGATGTCACGGGTCTTGTGCACGAAGGCGAGCGGGCCGCCGCCGAGGCGCTGAGCCCACTGTTCGGCGACACGAATACGGCCGGCATCCGGGGAGACGACTGCGACGTTGTCAAGCTGGCCTTGGAAACGATCGCGGATGTAGTCGACAAGCACCGGCATGGCGATCAGATGATCGACAGGGCCGTCGAAGAAGCCCTGGGACTGGGCGGCGTGCAGGTCGACGGACATGATGCGGTCCGCGCCCGCGGTCTTGAGCAGATCGAAGACCAGACGGCAGGAGATGGGCTCGCGGCCGCGATGCTTCTTATCCTGACGGGAATATCCCAACAGCGGGCACACGGCGGTGATGGAGCGGGCGGAAGCGCGCTTCAACGCGTCGATCATGATGAGCTGCTCCATGATCGCCTTGTTGATCGGCTGGTAATGGCTTTGCAGTACGAACACGTCGGCGCCACGAACGGATTCGGTATAACGCACATACATCTCACCATTGGCGAAGTCGTATGCGGTGGTTTCGAGTACATCGATGCCGAGTTGATCGGCGACATCCTGAGCAAGTTTCGGATGAACTCTTCCCGTTACGAGAATGAGGTTTTTATCTGGCTTCCCTTCAAGGATTGCGCTCACCATTATCTCCCAAAAGTTTGTTTAATCATGGGCTTGTAAGCCCCCAGTGTAGCGACCAACGCCGACCGCGACACCCGTCGGCGATTATCCCCTTCCGCTCCCCCATGCCATGCCGTGCGGTTACGGCGTGGCGAGCTACACCGGCGGCGGGTATGTGCCGGTCGAAAGCCGCGCAATGCCCATCGGCCAGCACATATACGGAAGCCGGGCGGTACCCGCATGGTATACGGGTACCGCCCGGCGAAAGGCAGGCTTGGGGATGCGCCGGCGAATCAGTGCCCCGCGGCGATCCACGCGTCGATCGCCTGCTTGACCGCCTGCGCGTAGATATCGCTGCCGATATTGGGGTGGATGCCGTCGCCGGACGACAACTGGTCGAGATGCTGGTTGGCCATCGAATCCCAATCCACCAGAACCGTATCCGAGGCATGGCTGGCGGCGTAGGAGGCGAACATCTGATTGTTCACGCCGATCCATGCGCGATCGCCGTGCGCGTTGACCAAAACCAGCACGCGGTCGGGGCCGAGCTGCTGGCGCAACTGATCCAGCTGATCCACGGTGACGTAGCCGTTGGTCGCCAAGCCGACCAGAACCCACTGCCGCAGATTATTGGATGCCGCATCGGCTTGCGCGAGCTGCGTGGCGACGGCCATGGAACGTGAGACTTCGGCGTTGATGTCGATTCCCGGGTACACGGTGGTGAGGCCGGTGCTGCTGGCGAGCATCACCGAATCACCGATGGCGGTGATCTGATCGCCCGTGGGCGCGGTGTGCTTGGGTGCCGCCTTCGGCTTATCGGCCGCCTTCGGCTTGGACGAGTTCTTTTGATCGGCGGGCTTGGTCTGATTGGGCTGCGCGGGCTTGGCCGGATCCCCGGCTTTCTGCTGCCCACGCTGCTCCTTGAGCTTGCGCGATTGCTGTTCCAGTTGAATCTGCATCTGCGTCTTCTCCGGAGCCTCATTGATGGCACGGGCACAGCCGATTACAGCGAGGATGACGAGCACGTCGACGAGTACCGCGCGTAGGATCTGCACAGCCTTCTTCTCCTCCGGGCTGACCGGGTATGGGAAGATCGCGTAGGACACGGAATGCCGCGCGACGGGCTGTTCGAGCAGATACCACGAGATTGCGGAGAACGCCGCGGTCAATGCGAGGGTCAGGATGAGCGCCCATCCGTTATGCGGATCGCCTTTGCCGACCGTGGCCGTGGCGACGATCCACAGCGGCCAATGCCACAGGTACACGCTGTAGGAGTGACGCCCGAGAGCCGCCAGCGGTTTGAACAGCATGAGTTCACGCATCCAGGAGTTCGCGCTGATCGTGCCGGCGATGAGCAGGACGGAGCAGACGCTGGCAAGGATGATGCCGCCGCGGAAGGCGAAATCATCCTGCCTGCCGCAGAAGCAAAGCACCGTCAACACGATGAACGCGGCGAATCCCAGGATCGGCGCGATGGTGTAGCCGATTCCGGACGGCGGCTGCGGAGGCCGCAAAGGCTTCGGCGGCTGCAGTCCGGCGTTCTTCTGATTCGTTGCCGATGCCGTCTGCGAGGTGGACAGGGGGCGCTGCTGGTTGTACTCGTACGTGCACACGCACCAGGCGAATGCGACACCCAACATGAGACCGACGGAATGCGTGTCGGTACCGAAGTAGACACGCGTCGGATCGCCGTCAGGCTGGTACAGCACCCACATCAGCGTGCCGCTGAGCGCGGCGAGGCCGAGCGGCACCGCCACCGAGAATCGCGTGCTTCGTATCCTCCACATGATCCACACGATGAACGGCAGCAATACGTAGAATTGCAGCAATACGCCGACGAACCACAAGTGCCGAAACAGTTGCGGGTTCATCTGGTCAAAGTAGCTTTGCCCGCCGATGATGGCGTGCCAGTTGTACCAGCCGGTTAGCGAACTGAGCACTTGGCCGGAAACGCCCACTAGGGCATCCCGGTCGAAGATGTTCGCGAACGTCACCATGGATGCGACCATGAGCACGAGCGCCGGGTACAGTCGGGACAAGCGCCTCTGCGCGTACCTGAAATAGTTGAGTTTGCCGTCGCGGAACAGTTTGCGGAACATACTCGCCGCCATGACGAACCCTGCCACGGTGAGGAACACGTCGACGCCGTAGAATCCACCGGGGAGCCTGTCCTGCGCGCAATGGTATGCGACGATGGCAAGCAGTGCCAGACCTTTGATACCGTCCAGTCCGACGAACTTCCTCATCATGCGTGGACCCTTCTTCTTTCCAACTGTACGAAACGAGGTGAAGCGAACCGATTCGTCGCCGCCCGTAACGTGTGGCGGCGGTCATGCTCGGATTCGTGATGAACAGAGCCAATCATACTGTCAGCACGACCTAACGACGCTCCCGATTCCCCTCTTCCTCGGAAATTCTCCCCCGATATTTCCACCATATGAACCTGCCGGTCCGTAAAACGCCGTTACCCACGCAGGATAAGCGGAAAATCCCCTTCTCCCCCGAACTCTTGCGGAAACAGGTGAAGGCCCCGACACTTGTTCGTGTCGGGGCCTTCACCGTTATATCCGAATCATCGTCGCGTACCGTCGTTCAGGCGTATGCCTGATGACGTTGCGCTACGCTGCTCAGGCGACCTTGTAGCCGTAGTAGTCCTCGCCGGCTTCCGCGATGGCAGCGGACTTGCGGGCGATGGCGAGCTCCTCGTTGGTCGGGATGACACAGATGGTGACTGCGGAATCCGGGGTGGAGATGATGCGCGGTTCCTTGGAACGGGTGGCGTTCTTCTCCTCGTCCAGCTTGACGCCGAACGGAGCGAGCTTGTCGCACACCATCTTGCGCACGACGTCATCGTTCTCGCCGACACCGGCGGTGAAGGTGATCACGTCGACGCCGCCCATTTGAGCGGTGTAGTTGCCGATGTAGCCGACGATGCGGTGCACGTAGACGTCGAGGGCCAGCTTGGCGTCCTCGTTGCCTTCGGCGACCAGGCGATGCACTTCACGCAGATCGCCGTAGCCGGTCATGCCCATCATGCCGGAGCGCTTGTTGAACAGGGTGTCCAGCTCATCGACGCTCATGTGGGCGTTGCGGATCAGGTGGAACACGACGGCCGGGTCGATGTCGCCGGTACGGCCACCCATCATGAGGCCTTCCAGCGGGGTCAGACCCATGGAGGTCTCAACCGGCTTGCCGGAGATTTCGGCGGAGGCGGAAGCGCCGTTGCCGATGTGCAGCACGATCTGCTTGAGGCCTTCGGCGGGCTTACCGATGACGGACGGAACCACGGAGGAGATGAACTCGTGGGAGGTGCCGTGGGCGCCGTAGCGGCGGATGTGGTACTGGTCGGCGACTTCCTTGTTCAGCGCGTAGGTGCTGGAAGCCTTCGGCAGCTGGAAGAAGAAGGAGGAATCGAAGACGAAGACCTGCGGAACGTCCGGCAGCAGAGCGCGCATGACTTCGGCGCCCTTGGCCTCCGGGCCGTTGTGCAGCGGGGCGAGCACGGCGAGGTCCTTGACCTGGTTGATGGTCTTGTCGGTGACCAGAGCCGGCTGCGGGAAGATGGAACCACCCTGGACCACGCGGTGGCCGACGGCGACGATGCCAGCGTCGGACAGCTTCGGGCCGAACTCGTCGAAGAAGCCAAGAACGCGCTTCAGACCCTGCTCGTGATCGTGAATCGGCTCTTCGAGCTCGTGCTTCTCGCCGTTGTATTCGTGCTTGTAGTGGCCGTCGACAGGCTCGCCGATCTTTTCGACGAGACCGGAAGCGAGACCTTCACCGGATTCGAGATCGACCAACTGGTACTTGATCGAGCTGGAGCCGGAATTGATAACAAGGACGGTTTTTGCCATTGTGGGCATCCTCCAATTGTTGTACTGTTCCGCACACACGGATTTACCGTTGTCCAGATTACTCTTCACGTTCTACAAACCATTGCCGGGCGCCGCCTTGTGGGACGGGCATGTTTCATGCGCATCCGGTTGGGCGACGCCCGGCAATAGGACGTTTGTCATTGGCTATTTCGGCTATTGGTTGTTTGCCGTCGGGTTATGGCAGGCTACCGTCGATTACTGTTGGGCTTCGACGGCGGTCAGCGCCACGGTGTTGATGATGTCCTGCACGGTGGCGCCGCGCGACAGATCGTTCACCGGCTTGTTCAGACCCTGCAGCACCGGTCCGATAGCGATCGCGCCGGAGGAACGCTGCACCGCCTTGTAGGCGATGTTGCCCGCGCACAGGTCGGGGAACACGAAAACGTTCACATGACCGGCGACATCATTGCCCTTGGCCTTGGTCGCAGCGACCGTCGGCGACCAGGCGGCGTCGAACTGTACGGAACCGACGACCTGCAGGTCCGGGGCCTTGCTGCGGACCAGTGCGGTCGCCTCTTCGACCAGATCGACATCCGGCCCCTTGCCGGAGCCGAGCGTGGAGTACGACAGCATGCCGACCTTCGGGTCGATGCCGAATGCGGCGGCGGTTTCGGCGGACTGGATGGCGATGTCGGCCAACTGTTCGGCGTTCGGGTTGAGGTTGATGGCGCAGTCGGCGAATACGGC
Source organism: Bifidobacterium pongonis (assembly GCF_019331805.1). Classification (GTDB taxonomy): domain Bacteria; phylum Actinomycetota; class Actinomycetes; order Actinomycetales; family Bifidobacteriaceae; genus Bifidobacterium; species Bifidobacterium pongonis. Next base: position 13,319 of record NZ_JAHBBE010000033.1, on the reverse strand, counting down.
GACGTGATCCTTGAAGCACATGAGGAACGAGCCGGACACGAGCGACGCGCCGGGCTTGGTCTTGATGACCTGCAGCGCGGGGCGCACGGTGTTGGCGGTGGAGTTGACCGAGCCGGACACCAGGCCGTCCGCTTTGCCGAGCACCACGAGCATGGTGCCGAAATAGCTGGCGTCGGTGAGCTGCTTGCGGGCCTGCTCTTCGGTCATGCCCTTCTTGGCGCGCAGCTCGCAGAGCTTGGCGACCATCGGCGCGAGCACTTCCTCGTCATCCATGGGCTGGAAGATGGCCTTGCCGAGCGATTTCAGACCGAGTTCCTCACCGCGTGCGAGGATCGCATCCTTGTCTCCGACGATGATCAGATTCACGATGTCGCGTTCGAGCAGGTAGTCGGCGGCCTTGATGATGCGATCTTCCGCGCCTTCGGGCAGCACGATGGTCTTCTTGTCGGCCTTGGCCTTGCCGAGCAGGCCGTACTGGAACGCGTACGGGGTGACGGGTGCCGTGAACGGCGCGTCGAGCGCGGCGAGCAGTTCATCGGTGGGCACGTTCGCCGCGAAGGCTTCGGCGGCCTTCTCCGTGGCGCCTTCCTCCGCGAAGTCGACCTTGGGCAGCACCCAGGCGGGCTTGTCGTATGCGGAGGCGAGGGATTCCTTCAATGCGGGGATCTGTTCCTCGCTCGCGCCGGTGACGAACAGGCCGAGTACTGCGCTGCCACGCTGTTCCACGGATGCGGTGCAGGCCTTGACCGTTGCCAGCACCTGTTCGGGGGTGCGGTCGATCGTGCAGACCGCGAGGAGGACGGGGCTCTTCAGGTCGGCGGCGACGTCGGCGTTGAAGGCGAAGGATTCGGGATCGTTGATGGCGCTGCGATCGGTGCCGACGATCACCATGGCTTCGGGGTTGATGGCGGCGACGGTGGTTTCGTAGGCGGCGACGATGTCGGCGCGGGCGCCTTCCTTATCGTTGCGGGCGCGTTTGGGGCACACTCCCCTGGCCTGTTCGATGGTTTCCTCTGCGGTGGCGGCATCCAGCAAGGTGGCGGTGAAGGTTTCCTTCCTGCATGCGGCGGGGCGGAACACGCCGGTTCTTTTGACGGATGCCAGTGCCCTGACCACGCCAAGCGCCGCGACATTGCGGCCGTTTGCTGCTTCGGGGCTGATGATGGTGACGGTAGTAAGACTCACGTTGTCTCCTAGGTACGTTGGTTCGGCGTCGCGTTGCCACGCCGCTGTAATCGTTACCAATTGTAATGCCGTTCATGCAGACACCATGTCAACACGCGTGGCTCGCGCGTGTTCGTACCGTCGCCATCAGCCGTCATCATCGCATTCCGTTTTTGGAAAACGAAAAAGGCCTGAGGAATAATCCTCAGGCCTTTTCCTATTCAATGCCGGTCATGCGACCGGAATCGAAGCAAGCTCTAGGCTGCTAGGCTCACTCGTTATCGCCAGCGGTGGCGGCGGTAGCGGAGACGGCACCCTGCTTGTTGGTGTTCACGCCGGAGTAGACCCAGTCGGTGTAATCCGGGTGATCGTAGCCGTTGTCGACCGCGAACTGGAAGGCTTCGGTACGGAAGGCCTCGAGCTCGTTGATCTTGTCGGCGTACTTGTCGGCATCGATCATGCGCAGAGCTTCGGCAACGAGCTCGTAGCGATCGATGTTGTTGACGCGCACCATGTCGTACGGGGTGGTGGTGGAGCCCTGCTCCTCGTAGCCGTGGACGTTGAAGTTGTCGTGGTTCGGGCGATCGTAGATCAGACCACGCACGTCGCGAGCGTAGGAGTGGTAAGCGAACAGGACCGGCTTGTCCTCGGTGAACAGCTCGGCGAACTCCTCATCGGAGAGGGCCTCGTCGTTCTCCTTGGCGGACTGCAGCTTGACCAGATCCACAACGTTGACGACCTTGAACTTGATGCCCATGGCGTCCAGCTTGTCGGCAGCGGCCATGATTTCCTGGGTCGGAACATCACCGGTGGCGGCGAGCACGATCTGAGCCTCGTCGTTGGACTTCGCGGTGGAAGCCCACTCCCACTCAGCAGCACCCTTCTCGAGCTCGGCGCGAGCTTCGTCCAGGGTCAGCCAGGTGGCAGCCGGCTGCTTGCCGGCGATGATGGCGTTGATCTTGTTGGTGGACTTGTAGCACTTCTCGGCGACGGCCAGCAGCATGTTGGAATCCACCGGGAAGTAGATGCCGATCACGTGGTCGTTGTTGAAGCACTTGTTCAGCAGGACGGAGGTGACACCCGGGTCCTGGTGGGAGAAGCCGTTGTGATCCTGACGCCACACGTGGGAGGACACAAGCAGGTTCATGGAGGAGATCGGCTTACGCCACGGGATCTCGCGGACGGTAGCTTCCAGCCACTTGGCGTGCTGGTTCAGCATGGAGTCGATCACGTGGACGAAGGACTCGTAGGAGCTCCAGATGCCGTGACGACCGGTCAGCAGGTAGCCCTCGAGGAAGCCTTCCATCTGGTGCTCGGACAGCTGCTCGGTGACCTGGCCGGTGACAGCCATGTGCTCATCGACCTGCTCGGACAGGTAGCCGGCATCCCACTGCTTGTTGGTCACTTCGTAAGCGGCCTGCAGACGGTTGGAAGCGGTCTCGTCCGGTCCGAAGATGCGGAAGTCGTCCGGGTTGTTCTTGATGATGTCGCGGGTGTAGACGCCCAGACGACGGGTGGCTTCCAGCTGGCCCCAACCGTGGCCGTACTCCTGGACTTCCTTGACCTCGTAGTCTTCCAGCTTCGGGAGGTTCAGCTCCTTGCGGATCACACCACCGTTGGCGTTCGGGTTGGCGCCGATGCGCAGCTCGCCCTTCGGCATGAAGGCGGTGACGTCAGCCTTCACAGCACCGTTCTCGTCGAACAGCTCTTCCGGCTTGTAGGACTCGAGCCAGTTCTTGAGGACCTCGAAGTGGGCCTCGGTGTCGCGGGCGGAAGCCAGCGGCACCTGGTGGGAACGCCAGGAGCCTTCGGTCTTCTTGCCGTCGATGAACTTCGGGCAGGTCCAGCCCTTCGGGGTGCGGAAGATGATCATCGGGTAGAACGGACGATGCATGTCGTCGGTCTGAGCGGTGGCCTTGATCTCGCAGATCTCGTCGAAGATGGACTCGAAGAGCTCGGCGAAACGACGGTGGATGGACATGTGGTCCTCATCGTCGAAGCCAGCGACGAACTCGTAGGGCTCGTAACCCATGCCGTGGAAGAACTCGTGCAGCTCTTCGTCGGAGATGCGGGACAGGATGGTCGGGTTGGCGATCTTGTAGCCGTTGAGGTGCAGGATCGGCAGCACGATACCGTCGGTGCGCGGGTTGATGAGCTTGTTGGACTGCCAGCCGGTAGCCAGCGGGCCGGTCTCAGCTTCGCCGTCGCCGACGATGGCCGGGACGAAGAGGGACGGGTTGTTCATCACAGCGCCGTAAGCGTGGGACAGAGCGTAACCCAGCTCGCCACCCTCGTGGATGGAGCCCGGGGTCTCCGGAGCGTAGTGGGACGGGATGCCGCCCGGGTAGGAGAACTGGCGGAAGAACTTCTGCAGGCCAGCCTCATCCTTGGTGATCTTCGGGAAGGTCTCGGTGTAGGTGCCGTCCAGGTAGGACTGAGCGGTACCAGCCGGGCCGCCGTGGCCCGGTCCCATGATGATCACGGTGTTCTGCTGGTGATCAGCGATGAAGCGGTTGATGTGGCCGATGAGGAAGTTCAGGCCCGGGGTGGTGCCCCAGTGGCCCACGAGACGGTGCTTGACGTCCTCGCGGGTGAACGGCGCCTTCATCAGCGGGTTGCTGCGAAGGTAGATCTGGCCGATGGACAGGTAGTTAGCGGTACGCCAGTACTTGTCAACGCCTTCAAGGGCTTCCTCAGAAACGGGAGCGTCGAGCTTCTTCCAAGGGGTGCCAATAACAGGATTCGTCATGTATACTCCTGTAACTCCTGCACATGTTGTGCGATTGATTATTACATTCGGTCGCGCGATTCCCGCAGGCCTTGCGACCCTTGGGAACCTCGCGCCCAATCGGTTTTTATGGTACGAGCACTGTTTGACTTTTGGACGGTTTTTTGCGTGTGTGTTCGCAAAAGTTATGAAAATGACAGGTTTTGTTGTGTTTTACTGTGCGATTTGTGAAGCGCGTTAATCGAAGGAAATTTCTCAAAAACGGCTTAATTCCAACGTTTCCTGACAATTCGGCAAAATCGGCACGTTCGTTTCGGAGGTATACATAATCGGCGTGTTGCCTTGGATATGGGAGGAAATGTTGTCTTTTGACAGAATACGTTTGCATTGTTGCTGAATACCCATGCCGCCTATGTGCCAAAGCCCAGCGAAGCCGCCTCTTCCACCCCACAAAGGCTTTCGGTTGGCCCCATCGGCCTTCCCGGCGGCCCTTCACCCGCTACTCGCCTTATCCATGGCGGATTTCGGGGGTTGAATTCCACTAGGTGGCTTATATATGGCACCCAATCCCCGGTATTGCGAGTATGAACGTTGGAATTCCGGCCCGCATACTCGCGATATCCGCAAAGGAGTGCCATAATAAGCCACCTGGAATGTTCGGTTCCTCCGAATCCGCCATCAATAAGCGAAGTAGCCGCCTTTTCGCCGCCCACTCCCCCACTTCCCACACGACTTCGCCGCCCGGCACGTCACGTCTGCGCAAATGTCTGCGCAAATGTCTGCGCAAATGTCTGCGAACGCGGCCATAATCATAGGTACTGTTTCCCCGCATGCCGCATGCGCACCTATATATGCGGTATCGTGCGTCGGACCGCGCCGCTCACGCCTTGTATATAGAGGTATCGGCCGGCTCCACGCATCAGGCTTACGGCATCGCGAGGGAGATCAATCCGCGACCCAAGAATCAAGGGAGACAACCAATGGCAAAAGGCCCTGTGCTCGTAGTTGATTTCGGAGCCCAGTACGCACAGCTCATCGCCCGCCGCGTGCGCGAGGCAAACGTCTATTCGGAGCTCGTACCGCATTCCATGCCGGCCGACGAAATGCTCGCCAAGGACCCGAAGGCCATCATCCTTTCCGGTGGCCCCGCCTCCGTGTTCGAACCCGGCGCCCCCACCATCGATCCGAAGGTGTTCGACGCCGGCGTCCCGGTGCTCGGCATCTGCTACGGCTTCCAGGTGATGGCCCACGAGCTCGGCGGCGACGTCGACAAGGCCGCACTGGGCGAATACGGCAAGACCGACACCGTGATCGACCACGCTGAAGGCCTGCTCGCCGGCTCCCCCGCCGAGCAGAACACGTGGATGAGCCACGGCGTCGCCGTGAAGAAGGCCCCGGAAGGCTTCGAAGTCCTCGCACACACCGAAGGCGCTCCCGTGGCCGCCATGCAGGATCCCTCCCGCAAGCTGTACGGCGTGCAGTGGCACCCGGAAGTCAAGCACACCCCGATGGGCCAGAAGCTCATCGAAACCTTCCTGCACGAATGCGCCGGCCTTGATTCCGACTGGGACGCTTCGAGCATCATCGACGATCAGGTCGCGAAGATCCGCGAGCAGGTCGGCGACGCACAGGTGATCTGCGGCCTGTCCGGCGGCGTTGATTCCGCCGTGGCCGCCGCTCTGGTGCACAAGGCAATCGGCGATCAGCTGACCTGCGTGTTCGTGGATCACGGCCTGCTGCGCAAGGGCGAGGTCGAGCAGGTGAAGCACGACTTCGTCAAGGCGACAGGCATCAAGCTGATCGCAGTGGATGCCGCCGATGACTTCCTCACCGCACTCAAGGGCGTGAGCGAGCCCGAGCGCAAGCGCAAGATCATCGGTGAGAAGTTCATCCGCACGTTCGAGAAGGCCCAGCGTCAGGTGATCGAAGAGGCCGGTGCGCAGGGCAAGGAAGTCAAGTTCCTTGTGCAGGGCACCCTCTACCCGGATGTGGTGGAGTCCGGCGGTGGCGACGGTGCCGCGAACATCAAGTCGCATCACAATGTCGGCGGTCTGCCGAAGGACATCAAGTTCCAGCTCATCGAGCCGCTGCGCACCCTGTTCAAGGATGAGGTCCGCGCGATCGGCACCGAGCTCGGTCTGCCGGACGAGATCGTGTGGCGTCAGCCGTTCCCCGGCCCGGGTCTGGGCATCCGCATCATCGGCGAAATCACCAAGGAACGCCTGGACGTGCTGCGCGAAGCCGATGCCATCGCCCGCGAAGAGCTGTCGAAGGCCGGTCTGGACCGCGACATCTGGCAGTGCCCTGTGGTGCTGCTGGCCGACGTGCATTCCGTCGGCGTGCAGGGCGACGAGCGCACCTATGGTTCCCCGATCGTGCTGCGCCCCGTCTCCTCCGAAGACGCGATGACCGCTGACTGGTCCCGCGTGCCGTACGATGTGCTGGCCACGATCTCCACGCGCATCACCAACGAATGCCGTCAGATCAACCGCGTGGTGCTCGACTGCACCTCCAAGCCGCCGGCAACCATTGAATGGGAGTGATCGCCCTGTTGGCGAAGGCGTCATAAGCGCGTAACCGAACTGAAGTTGAGGCCCTGTGCAGTTGGAATGAACCGCACAGGGCCTCAACGTATTAGGGCTGTCGAAAATCACTTCCCCTATTGCAGCAACCGCGCCAGCACGTCGCCGATGTCCGCGTTGACGCAGATGGACTGCCGTCGAATATCAGCCGGGCAGTTCGCCTCACCCAGGTTGACGCAGGCGTAGATGGCATCGGTATTGCTCGCCGTCATCTGCCAGAACGGGTATTTGATGATGACGGGCGTGTTGCCTCCCACGCCCAGTTCCAGGAACAGCGCCTTGCGGCCGGCGCCGACTCGCGTGCGCAGGAAGTCTTCATATCGTTCCGCGGCCTTGTGCCAGCCTTCGTCTTCCACGAACGAATCGTCGCAACGCAGATTCATCGTCATGGGCCGCCCGCAGTGCGGGCAGTATGGCACGAGTTCCGTCGGGATCCGCATGTGCTCCTGCCGCTCGACCATGGCGCGTACGGCTTCCTCGTTGTCGAAGGTTTCCTGCCGGCATGGCGTACTGCATTGGAACAGTCCGTAATCGCCTTGCGTGTAGAACAGCCGTTCACGGTCGAACCCGGCTTTCTGGAAGCAGTGGTCCACATTGGTCGTGATGACGAAATAATCCTTGCCGGCCACCAGATCCAGCAGATTGCCGTACACCGGTTTCGGTGCGTCATGGTAGCGATTGACGATTATGAACCGGCTCCAGTACGCCCAATATTCCTCCAGCGAGTCGAATGGGTAGAAGCCGCCCGAATACATGTCGCGAATACCGTAGGCCGCGGCGAAATCGGAGAAATACCGTTCGAAACGTGCGCCGGAGTAGGTGAAGCCGGCCGCCGTGGACAGTCCCGATCCCGCGCCGACAACCACGGCATCGGCCTCGTGCAACGCTGTTTCCAACAGGTCGATTCGCTCGCCCAGTTCGGAACGCTCGACGTCACCCGCCAAGCCGAGCCGATCGGCCCACCTGCTGTTTGATTGGCCACTCAGTGCGCCGCTTGGCCCGCCGCTCAGCGAATCACTCGGCTCGGAGCAGCCGCTCGTAGATTGCGCGATCCGTATCTTTGAAAACATTGAACACCACTTTCCTCACGCTGGTTTGTTCCGCCATGAATTCCTCGACCGTATGCACGGCGATCACCGCCGCCCGCTCGTTGGGGAAACGGAATTCGCCGGTCGAGATGCAGCAGAACGCCACGCTTTCCAAGCCTTGTTCCGCAGCTACCGCTAGGCATGAGTGGTAGCAGGATGCCAACAGCCGGTCGTGCTCGTCGGTCACATGTCCTTCCACGATCGGCCCGACCGTGTGCAGTACGTACCGGCATGGCAGATTGAACGCCGGCGTGATCTCCGCCTGCCCGGTCGGCTCCGGATACCCTTGCCTTTCCATCAGTTCCTCGCATGCCAGCCGCAGTTCCATGCCCGCATAGGTGTGGATCGCGTTGTCGATGCACCGGTGGTTCGGCACGTAGCAGCCGGTCATGCCGCTGTTCGCCGCGTTGACGATGGCGTCGCATGCGAGCGTGGTGATGTCGCCTTGCCAGAGGAACAGTTCCGCGGGCGTTCCGACGCCCGGTACCGTTCGGAGGGGTGCAAGGCTCGCAATATCGGTGATGCCTTTGGCTGCGATTTCCGCGTGTAGGTATTCGTCTTGGATGCGCAGAAGCTTCTCATTGACGGTATGCGGTTCGCGGACGTTCATCAGGGCGCGCAGCAGGACGCGCTGCTGGTCCGGGTTGTTCGGAATAGTGATGTTCGCGGCGTTCGCATCGTCGCCCATCCATGCCCGGCGCTCGTCCAGCAGCCCTTGAAGCAACAGCAGCCTTCGCCCATCCTGATTCATACCGCACCTCTTCTCGTATGGCGGCGATTCCGCCGACTCTGGCTTCACGCTATCACCGTTGCCACGGTTTGTGAGGACAGCACATTCTTGTGCCTTGGTTACCGTGAGGAAACGATTGCGCCATTGCAAGGTTTCGCCACGTTCAATGTTCCATATGTCGAGACCGGCATACGGACGCCAACGCACGATACACACATCGGGCTCGGCACCTACGACAATGCCCGCCGCCTGAAGCCATCCTTAACTACATATGGCTGCGGGGCGTCGGGCACCGATTACAACAACCGAGAATCGGCAAACATTCGACCGAACGCTCAGAACGTTTCAGAACGTTCAGATCATCCGCATCAGCCCAACATGCCGGTCCACATGCCCACGAAATCGGGCAGCGTCTTGCGCGTGGTCTCCACGTTGCGCACGGTCACGCCGTCGATGCGCAGGCCAAGCATCGCTGCGAAGGTCGCCATGCGGTGATCCGCGTATGTTTCCATTTCGGCGCCGTGCAATGCGCCGGAGGCAACCGGTTCGATGGCGATGCCGTCCGCCAGCTCGTGCGCTTCTCCCCCGACGCGCGTGATCTCGTTGACCAGCGCTTCCAAGCGGTTCGTCTCATGCCCGCGCAGATGGCCGATGCCGATCATGTTGGTCGGCGCATCCGCGAACACCAGGATCGCGGCCAGTGAAGGCGCGATCTCACCCGCGGCGGTCAGATCGAAGTCGCCGAGGCCGCGAATCCCGTTCCCGCCGGTCACGCTGCAATAGCGCACACCGTTCTCCACGGAGAACGAGACGGTCGCGCCCATACGTTCCAAGTATCCGGGCAACAGGCCGCCCGGCTGCGTGGTGGTTTCCGGCCAGTTCGGCACACGCACGGTGCCGCCCGCGATCAGCGCAGCGCCGAGGAACGGGGCCGCGTTCGACAGATCGGGTTCCACGGTGATACGTTCGGGCAGTTGCAGCGCATGCGGTTCGACCGTCCACGTACGCGCGTCCTCATCGGCGGCGATGCTGCCACCGGCGGCGGTCACGTCGGCGACGGTCATGCGGATGTGCGGCAGGCTCGGGGTCTTCTCCCCCACATGCTTCAACGTCATACCGCCCGGCAGTCGGGAGCCGATCAACAGCAGTCCGGAAATGAACTGGGACGAGCCCGACGAATCGATGGCGATGTCGCTACGGCCTTCCGCAAGTTCCGTGGGCGGCGTGATGGTGAACGGCAGCTTGCCGGTTTCGCCATGGTATTCGACGGTCGCGCCGAGCTGTTCCAAGCCGTCGAGCACGGGCTTCATGGGGCGTGCGTACGCCTGACGGTCGCCGTCGAACCGGACCGGACCGTCCGCGAACAGCGCGAGGCCAGGAACGAACCGCATGACGGTGCCGGCCAGACCGCAGAAGACGCTGGTGTTGCCGGTGAACGCGCCCGATGCGGGCGGGGTCACGCGCACGGTGGTGGGAACGTCGGGGTCGATGTCGCAAGTGACGCCGAGCGCGGCGAGCGCGTCCATCATGAGGTCGGTGTCGCGTGAGCGGAGCAGGCCGGTGAGGGTGATGGGTGTGGTGCCTAGGGCGGCGAGGATGAGGTAGCGGTTTGATAGGGATTTGCTGCCGGGGATTTCGACTGTGGCGTTGAGTGGCTGGGGGGCTGTGGGCGCGGACCAGATGGTGGTGTTGGTTTCGCTCATGGGTGTTTCCTTGTTTGGGTTGCGTGGTGTGCGTGCGTGTGGCGTGTTGCGCTGTGACGTGCCGGGGTTGGTTGTGCGGTGTTACCCAACTTGTCACGGTTTGGCTGTGTTTTACCTTATTGCGTGCGTGCGATAAGCGTATGGTTTTTCTCACGGTTGTCGGTTTCGTGGGTTAGTGGTGTTGGTTGGGTGTGGTCATGCCGTTCCATGCGTAGTCGAGGTGCATGAATTCAGGCACCTTGTACCATTTCACCGGGTAGCCTGCGCCGTGTGCGCAGAATACCGAGTCCGGGGTGTGGTCGAGGTCGGATTCGGGGTTGTAGTTCGTTTGTTCGATGATGGTTTCGGCGTTGTGGCAGGGTTGGTAGCCTGCGAAGGTGCAGGCGAGGTGGCCTCGGCCGTGCGTGTAGGCGTTCACGTCCATGGCGTAGTCGCGCATTTCGCTGACGGGTGCGGTGCCGTTCAGTATGGCGTAGTCACTGTCGGTGTCGTTGTGTGGTGGTTCGAAGTTGCCACTCATACGTTGGATGTCGCTCATGGCGCGTCCGAGCATGTCCTGCGGGACTTCCAGTCGGAATTGGTACCAGGGTTCCAGCAGACGGCAATTGCCCATGCCTTGGATGCGGCATTGCGGTGTTTCGCCGATGTTATCGGTGTTATCGGCATCGATGCTGCCGGTACTGTCGGCACCGGCGGCTTCGACGTCGTGGTCGTCGCCGTCGCCCGCGAATCGTTGCGCGACGTCGAATGCGCTGGTGCTGGTTGGTACGCCGGCGCGTGCTTCCATGAGTCCCTGGCGGATTGCCCGGTAGGTCGCCTGTCTGAAATCGCCGCCCTCCGTATGTTTCAGGTGTGCACGCCCGGTGAGCAGGGTGAGTTTGATGTCGGTGATGGGTGAGCCGGTGAGCACGCCGAGGTGTTCGCGTTCCTTGAGGTGTGAGAGGATGAGCCGCTGCCAGTTGCGGTCGAGGATGTCTTCGCTGCAGTCGGTGGCGTATTGCATGCCGCTGCCTGCGGGCAGTGGTTCGAGCAGGATGTGGGCTTCGGCGTAGTGGCGTAGGGGTTCGTAGTGCCCCACGCCTTCGACCGGTTCCGTGATGGTTTCCTTGTACAGGATCGCTCCCGGCCCGAATTCGACGTCCAGGCCGAATCGGTCGTGCATCATCTGTTGGATGATTTCGAGTTGCACGGCTCCCATGAGTTGCAGGTGGATCTCCTGCAGGCGTGTGTGCCATACGACATGCAGCAGCGGGTCTTCGTCTTCCAGTTCGCGCAGGGCGAGCAGGCATTTGTGGGTGTCGTTGTCGCCGGGCAGCAGTGTGTAGGTGAGGACGGGTTGCAGGATCGGGCTTTCGGCCGAATGCTCATGCCCGAGGCCTTCGCCGGGGAAGGTGTGAGTCAGGCCGGTTACGGCGCATACCGTTCCCGCGGGGACGGATTCGACCGTGGAGTATTTCGCGCCGGAATAGACTCTGATCTGGTCGGCTTTCTCGCTCCAGACCAGTTCGCCGCTGCCACCGTTCAGCATTGTCTTCGCGTGCAGTTCCCCGCCGGTCACTTTCAGCCATGTCAGTCGGTTGCCTTGGGCATCGTGGGAGATCTTGTAGATGCGGGCGCCGAATTCGTCGGCGTACTGCGGTTCCTGCGTGTATGCCGCGAAACCGTGGATGAATTCGTCGATGCCTTCCATTTTGAGCGCGGATCCGAAGAAGCATGGGAACAGTTCACGCCGTTCGATCATGTTGCGGATGGTGGCGGTGGTCACGGTTCCCGTGTTGAGGTATTCGTCCATGGCCTGTTCCGACTGCATGGCGATGCTTTCCATGGTGTCGGCGAGCGCCGGGTTGGTGAAGTCGATGCATCCGTCATGGAAACGGTGTTTGAGTTGGTTGAGGGTGTGGGTGGTGTTGGCGCCGGGTGCGTCCATTTTGTTGATGAAGAGGATGGTTGGCACGTTGTAGCGTGTGAGGAGTCGCCAGAGGGTTTCGGTGTGGCCTTGGATGCCGTCGGTGGCGGAGATGACGAGGATGGCGTAGTCGAGGACGCGGATGGTGCGTTCGGTTTCGGCGGAGAAGTCGACGTGGCCTGGGGTGTCGAGGAGGGTGAGGGTGGTGTCGTTGGTTTGGATGATGGCGGGTTCGGTGAAGATGGTGATGCCGCGGGCGCGTTCCATGGCGTTGGTGTCGAGGAAGGCGTCGCCGTGGTCGACTCGGCCGGGTTTGCGCAGTTGTCCGGTTTTGTAGAGGATGGCTTCGGAGAGTGTGGTTTTGCCTGCGTCGACGTGTGCGAGAATTCCGGTTACGATGCGCTTCATGGTGTTTACCCTACCAGTGGGTTTGTCGTGGTGGTGGGTTTGTTGTGGTTGCGTGGTGTGGTTTCGCAGGTTGGCGTGGTGTGGGTTGGGGGGGTGTCGTGCCTCGTGGTTGGGTCCGGTGCTCATGTACAATGGCTGATGTTGCTTTTGCAACGGGCTGTAGCGCAGCTTGGTAGCGCGTCTGCTTTGGGAGCAGAATGTCGCAGGTTCAAATCCTGTCAGCCCGACGAGAACCGTTGGAAACAAAGGCGTTTCGAACGGTTTGACAAACCTTCTGATTGACTCCGTACACAAATAGACACAAACGCGGAACAACCTCCCGCATCTTCCCGCTGGGTTCGACATGCGCCGGTCGGTGCGCACAGCCCGTCAGGATATGGGTATCTCGCTGCTTCCTTTTGATTCCGGGAATCCGTTTCGAATCCTGAAATCTTCCGTCAGCTGTCAAAGGATCATTGACAACTGACGGAAGCATAATCAACTTCATCGACGGCGTTCTTGACGGCTTTGATGAGCCGTTCCGCCTCGTCCTGCGAAAGCGTGAAACGCGGCTTCCTGTCCTTCTTCGACATGATCTCTCCCTCCTCTTGTTTTCCACTCGGTGTTCCGGCTCCGATGTCGGGCACGGCCGCCTCATCCGATGGCAGCTGTCTCGTCGGCGAACTTACCGAGATGCCCTGTCGGAATCGGCACGGCAACTATGCCCCGTCATTCCACCATTACGCTAGAGGGAAATCGGAACCGAAACCACGATAGGAAAAGAAATGGCAAAGGAAAAGGCACAAGGAGAGAAAGTTCGCATATCGTTTTCGGATGCCGCTCGCATGGTCGATCGGGACGATCATGCCCCTTTTTTGTGCGAGCTTGGCGAGAAGGCCGATAACGGTAGTGCCCGAAAAGTTGCGCACTTTGGATCATGGCCGTCCATGGCGCGATGATCAGTTCGCTTCCACGAGGTTGTCATCGAGCCGGGACATGTCCAGGTAGCGGCGGTTCGACCATTCGTTCGC
>NZ_JAHBBE010000032.1 GCF_019331805.1 Bifidobacterium pongonis | reverse complement strand
CAGCTGGCCCACCAGCATCAGCGTGATCACCACGCCCACGGCTTCGTAGTAGGGTTCGCGCGAATTCTCCGGCAGCACGCCGGGCGCGAAGGTGACGACCAGCGAATACAGGAATGCGGCCGCGGTGCCCATGGTGACCAGCGCGTTCATTTCGGGGGAACGATGCACGATGGCCGCCCAGCCGCTGCGGAAGATCGGCAGGCCCGCATAGCCGACGACGGGCAGCATGCACAGCAGCTGCGCCCACGCGGGCATGTGGTACAGCATGAGCATGGACGAGCAGAACACGGGGATCGTGCACACCGCGGCCACGATGAGCCTGTGGATCAGTGTTCTGATCTCACGGGCGTCGCCGATGGTTTTGATGGCGGTTTCGTCCGCGTCCGCCTGCGGATCGGGCTGCGTATTGGTTTGCACGTCGGGTTGCGTATCTGCGGCTGCACTGGCCGCCGCCGTACCGTGATGCTTTCCGGGAAGCACCCGCAATGTGCCATGCAGCATGTTCATACCGCAGGCGAAGCCGTACTCCCCCGGTTCGCTGGGTTGCAGCGTGACCGTGGTGGAGCGGAACGCCGGCAGGGCCTTGTCCACGCCGAAATCGGAGAACACCACATGGGAGGAGCATTCGCCGTCCTCCTTGCGGTCGAACACCAGTCTGAGCGGCATGCCCGCCTCGGCTTCGACCACCGACGGGCTGTACCCGCCTTTCACTTCGATGACGGCTTCCTGTACGCCACCCTCAAGGTGTGCGCGGTATGCCTTGCGCGGCGCGAAGAAGAACCAGGCGATGCCGATCGTGGCCAACACCGCCAGGGCAATCGCGATCACAACCTGCATATGCGTTTCCTTCTCTCAATTGTCTGAAACCATCACACCATATATCGTTGCGGCGTGCGGGAAAATCTCGTATCGCGTTCAGCGGAACCAGTGCGGTGGAATATGCGGCCTGAGCCGCGCAGCGGGGACTCGGCCGGGTGCCCATGGAGCACTCGGAGGGGCTGCCGGCCGAGTATCTCGCTTATGTATGGCAGATTCACGGCTTCGCAAAATGCTAGGTGGCTTATATATGGCACCGATCTGCAAATATCCGGAGTATGCGCGTTGGAATTCCAACGCGCATACTCCGGATATCACGTTTTGAGTGCCATATATAAGCCACCTAGCAAAATACAAACCCCGAAATCCGCCATATATAAGCGAAGTAGCGGGCGAACGGCGGAACAACGAAGAGCCGTGGCCGAGCAACAGCGGAACAGTGGACGGAACAGCAAAGAATCGCGAAAAGCGGCGGCGAACCGGCGCCATGTGCGCCGCAGCCTCGCACGCTCAATCGTCTTGGCAACAGAAAAGCCCGCTGCCGTAAGGCAGCGGGCCGGAAATCACACGCGAATGCGCACGGTCGGGATCAGGCGAACACCTTGAACAGGGCCGCACCCGCGATCGCGCCCAGGATCGGCGCCACGACCGGGATCCAGGCCTCGCCCCAGCGGGAGGAGCCCTTGGCCGGGATCGGCAGGATGGCGTGCAGCAGTCGCGGCATGAGATCGCGGGCCGGGTTCAGGCCAGGGCCGGTCGGGCCGCCCATGGAGGTCACCAAACCCCACACGATGAAGCCGACCACAATGGACGCGGCGGCCGGGTTCGCCTTGCCCCACGGCAGGCACAGGCAGCACAGTGCGCCGACCACGAGCACGAAGGTGCCGAAGAACTCGTTGAGGAAGTAGTTGAAGCGATCGTTGTGGGCGTCGGTGGTGCAGAAGGTGCCGAGGATAGCGTCGGCGTCCTCGGTCTCCTTGTAATGCGGGTAGTAGGTGATGTACACGATGAGCTGGCCGACGAGTGCGCCGAGCAGCTGGGCGATGATGTACGGCAGCACGAGGTTCCATGCGAACAGGCCGTTGACCGCCTGGGCGATGGTCATGGCCGGGTTGATGTGCGCACCGGAGATGGCTCCGAACATGAGCACGGGGAACATCACACCGAAACCGTAGCCCATGGCGATGTTCAGCCAGCCTGCGTGGTGGCCCTTGGTGTTCTTGAGTTCGACATTGGCGACTGCACCGTTGCCGAAGATCATCAGAATGGCGGTACCGACGAATTCGGCTGCCAGCTTAACGAAAAGTGAGTATTCCACTACTGTTTCCTCTATTAATTGCTTCTTCTCTACAGGATGTTGCGATTCCGCTATAAGCAGACGACATTCCACCCTACTCCCCACGTTGGAAGTCGCCATACCCCCGCAAATGCGGGTTTTGCGCCGTGCACCGCGAACCTACGGACAGCGCGTGGCACAGCGACGTTTCGCCCTGGAGCGACTGCGCGAATAGGTGGCCGGAAAAAAACAAAAAAGCCTTGGAATAATTCCAAGGCTTTATCTGTGCCCCCTCAGGGATTCGAACCCTGGACACGCTGATTAAGAGTCAGCTGCTCTAACCAACTGAGCTAAAGGGGCGTTGGTCATTTCTTGAACCGAGAGATAAGTTTACTCATAAACGACTATCGCGCAAACGTCGGCGTGTCGCGCTGCAAAACGTTGGAATTCCAACGTTTTACAACATTGGCAAAAAACGTCATCAACAACGAAAATCCGGCTTGAATGCAGCGGAACGGACCTTGAGATTCCGAAAACGACCGAACAATATCCCGAATGCATGCGCGCGGTCACCCTGACGCCCCTCGACCCGGCTTTGTCCCACCGAAAGCGAGACGTACACTGGAGGAAGGCCAAGGAGCATGTGCACACCGCAGTGAGAGGAACGGAGAATAAGGAAGGAATCCCATGTTCTGCTCCCAGTGCGGCGGCCCCGTCGACGCGACGATGAAGTCATGCGTCACCTGCGGCGCCCCAATACCCCAGCTAGCACCATCGATGCCTATGACGCAAGCCATGCCGTTGATGCCGTCGATGCCGTCAACGCCATCAGCGCAACCAACGCAACCACCGCCCGCCGGCGCCCCGCAGGGCCCCGTTCACAACGCCATGAACGTTCCTCATGTCCCCAACATCGGCAATGCCACCGGCATCCCCAACATCGCACAACGCACGGCCTTCAATCCGCAAGCGCTTGCCGCGGAGCTCTTCTCCCAAAAATCCATAAAAACCATGGTCGCCAGCTTGGGCATCGGCATCGTCGCGATGCTTGTGACGAACTTTATCACCACTCTTATCTTCGCCACGATATTCTCCCCGAGCAGCGAGCAGAAGCTCATCCCTGAATTCCTCGACACATTACCAAGCTTCGACGCCCCAACCATAACGACGAATCCGATGTCGAGCTTCTTCGTGATCATGGTGCTCGGCCTTGGCGGGGCACTGCACATGAACACGTCATCATCATCTGCATCGTCGTCGGCGCGATACTGGCCGCGTTGGCTGTCACCTATGTCGTGTTGAACGCCACGGTGTTCAGTGCGACGGCAACCGCCGAATCGTACGCCAACGCCATCGCATCCGGCGACTACAGCAAGGCCACTTCGATGGTCGATCCAAAGCTCAGCGGGAAGGAAGGCCAGCTGCTGACATCGGAGGCCTCTTCCAAACAGGGCACCGGTATCACCGATATGAAGGTGACCGAAACCCGCACGCAGGGTAATCGCGCATTCGTCAAGCTCAGTTACAAGCTGGACAACACCCCTGTCGAAGATGCGCTGCCGCTTGTCCAGGAGGGGAACAAGTTCCTGCTGTTCCCGAACTGGCGCATCGAAACCCCGCTGATCAAGCCGCTCAACCTGCATGTCCCGAAGTGCGTGTCCGAACTGGAAGTGAACGGCATGCGCATCGACAACCCGAATACGGGTACATATAGCGGCGTGTATGAGACGCTCAAGGTGTACCCGGGCACGTACCGGATCACTGTGCCGAAATCCGATTTCATGACCGTCGACCCGGTGACTTTGACGACGGGAATGAACGGTTCGAGGGGCACTTTGGATGCGAAGGCGACCGATAAGCTGAAGGAGCGTCTGGCCGCGGCGCTCAAGGAGAAGCTGGACGCGTGCAGCACCAACGGCGCCGGCGAAGGCTGCCCGGCTAATCCCAGCACGTATTTCTCCGGTCCGACCTACCGCAACTTCTCGTGGAAGGTTGAGGAGAGTCCCAAGGTCGACGATGTCAATCTCGACAGCGGGCTGTTCTTCTCCGAAGCGGGCAAGCTGAAGATCTCCTACGATTGGAGGCTTGGCGGCAAGTGGGAGCATCGGGAGGCCTCGCATTCCTTCCGTCTCAACGGCACTTTCGAGATGAAGGGCGATAGCGTCACGATTTCGCTCAGCAGCAACAAGTAGGTGTGGGAACAGCGGCGGGCGGACTGATCGATTGATTGGCTGGCCAATCGACCAACGCCAGCCGGCCAACGCCAGCCGACAGCCCGCCGACCTCACTACCGTACATAACAAGGAATCCCCTGCATCTACCGATGCAGGGGATGTTCATAGCGCATGCCGAATGCCGTTCCAGCCGGGCGCTACTCTAGCTGAACCTAATCCATCTGCACCGCCATGCAGTCGTTCGGCCCGAACGCGTTGGCCGAACACCACGACCGCGCGTCGCTCACCGAATCGAAACGCTCGCCGGAAAGCAGCACGTAGTAGTCGGCCTCGTGACCGTACCGCGTGTAGTAGTCGTAGTCCGCGGCCCACGCCAGCACCGCGTTCGGCCACTTGGCGTGAAGTTCGAGGTACTGCTTGTAGATGTCGCGGTAATGCTGGGTTTTGCCGTCGACTTCCATGCCGTATTTTCTGCTGAACAGCTGCGTGGTCGGCACGTCGTACAGCGAGGAGATCGCGGAACGGTCATCCGACACCTGCCAGCTCAACGCCAGCTGCGCGTACCGTTCCATGTCCGAGTCCGCGATATTCGCGCCGCCCCTGGCACCGGCCACGTCCGCGGACGGTTTGCCGTTCGGGGTGGATCCCTTCTGCACCACCATGCTGGTCGAACCGGTTTTGATCCGGCTCACGGCACGCCAATACTGGCTCGTCGTGAACGCCAGTTTGAGCGTGGTTTCGCCGTTCTTGAACTGCATCGGTTTGGTCGTGAAATCGTATACCGCGGACGCGATCACCTCGTTGTCGGAATCCTTGATGGAGATCTTGACGTCCTCGCCCTTCCAAGCCTTGTCTTCGCACGCGTCGGCGGAGAAATCAACCGTCGCGATGAGCGTGCTTCCGTTGGCCGTCACACCGCTCAGGCTCGCGTCGGGCGTCGTGGTGCAGGTCTTGTTCCGCTTGCTTGTTTCGGATTTGCCGGTTTTGCCTTGCGCCGGCGAATTCCCGTTCTGCGCTGCCGCGGATTTGCTTTGCGACGTCGTGGTTTCATTGCGTGCGGACGTCTCGTCGTTCGTATGGGCGAGGAGGTTCCAAGCGACAAAACCCGCGACGACCGCCACCACTACTACCACTATCGCGATGATCGTGATGATGAGCGTCTTCTTGCGGCCGGAAGAGGGGGATTGCGCGGCGGGCGCGGATTGGTCCGCTGGATCCGGCGGAACGGCCGGAGCCGACGGAACGGCTGCGGTAGGCGGGATAACTTGGGTGGACGGGATAGCTGCGGTAGGCGGAACCGTTTGGGCAGGCTGGGCAGCCGGAGCGGCCGGTACCGCCGAATCGGGCTGCATGACTTGGGAAGCCGGCGATTCCGCACCTACCGGCGAACCGCAGTCGCTGCAGAATCGCATGCCGGGTTCGATCGGCGAACCGCAGAACGTGCAGAAGCCGGGCATCGCCGCGCCTGTGTTTTCGGGCACCTGTTCGGCGCCGCACCGGGAACAGAACCGGTCGTTATCGTCCCCTTCGAAACCGCATCGATTACATCTCATCGGTATTCCCCCTTCTCGTATAAATGCCCCGTTAGGGATTCCACGCGACAGGCCTTCTCCCAAACGAACCCGGCTTGAGCGTAATACCCCCTAGAATAGGTGGAGCGTGCGGTGACGCACAATTTTTACGCAAGAAAAAAAGGGGGTAATTATCTAATGTCATGCCCAAATTGTGGCAAGCCGACCGATGAGGGGTCGCGTTTCTGCGGCGCCTGCGGCTTTCCTCTCACCTCGCCTCAACCCGCTGAGGCCACCGGTACAACCGACACCACCGGTACCACCGGGATTGCCGAGCCGACCGTCTCCGACGCGGCTCCGGCACCCGCGGCGCAGGAAACGCAACCTGTGGAGCCGATCGCGCCCGCTCCTGTAGCGGCAAACGTCCCGGCCGCACCCGAACCCCAGGCAGCGCCCACCGCACCTCAGAAGCAGCCGACGCAGCCGATTCAGCCGGTCCAGCCGGTTCAGCCAACGCAGCCGATTCAGCCAATCCGAACCGCACCGGCACCCCAATCCGCCCAACCGACGCAGCAGTTCCAGACCGTGCCCGCCACCCCGCAGGCACAGCCAACCCAGCAGTTCCAAACCGCCGCCCCGGCCGCGCCCGCAATCCAGCAGATGGTGACCAATCCCACCGTCGCCGCCCTGACCAAGCCGGAATCCATCGCAACCATGGGCGCCGGTCTTGGCATCGGTTTGGCGGCCGCCCTGGTGCTCGCCCTGATCGGATCCATCGCGTTCTTCGTCGCTGGCGACAATCTCGAAAGCACGCTTTCCGACATTCCCGGCATATCCAATGTCACAAGCATGCTGACGGGTTCCGGTGGGGAATACGATTCGCCAAGCGCCCTTCAGATCGTCATCACGGTGCTCATGCTGGGCATTTCCGGTTCGCTGAACATGACGACCAGCGCTTCTGGATTCTCGGACTATAGCGACGACGGCACCCACCTGTGCTTCCCGGTCGGTCTGCCCGGCATCGCGCTGATGCTCGGCGCGGCGTTCGGCGTCTACATGCTGGCCCGCAAGCATGCGGTGCATTTCAAGTGGACCGGCGTGATCGGTTCCGGCATCATCGGCCTGCTGTCCGGCCTGGTGATCGTGATTCTCGCGGCCGTGCTCCCCTTGTCCGCTGGCGGATCCTACGGCCCGTTCTCCGCGTCCGTTTCGCTGTCCGGCGCATCCTTCCGCACGTTCTTCATGGCGCTCCTGCTGGCCGGTCTCGGTGCTCTGGCCGGTTACGCGCTGGCGCAGTATGCGCCCGATTCCGGTAACGTGTTCACCGCGGGTTGGCGTTGGGCGCATCGCGTGCGCGGTTTCGTGCGCACGTTCGTCGAGGCCGTGGCCATCTACGGTGCACTGTTCCTCGTGCTCGGTCTGATCGCGATGATCGCCGTGGCGGCTTCCGCAGGCAACGCTCTCGCCGGTATCCTGCTGATTCCGCTGCTGCTGCCCGCCTTGCCGTTCATTCTGCATTCCATGTCGTCGCTCGGCGGCATTTCCGCGGCGTACTCAGGCGGCGACTCCAACACCACATTCACCCTGTTCAAGCTCACCGGCCATTTCCAGTACGCGTGGGCGCTGTGGCTCTGCTTCGCGCTGTTCGTGGTCGCCACGCTGTACATCGCGCTGCGCGCGTCGGCACGCAACATGTACGACCCGTATTACGCCAAGTGGGAGAACACGTGGAAGGCTCCCGTCGCGATGATGGCGTTCTGGCTCGTCGTGGAGTTCGCGTTCACGAGTTTCACCGCCGACTACGACTCCTACAAGGTTTCCTTGACCGTTCCCCTGTGGTACTGCCTTGTCGCCGGAATCTGGATGTTCGCCGTCGAGGCGCTCGCGTTGTCGTTCGGTCCGACGATGATCACGTCGCTTCCGGGCCTGTGGAAGATGTTCGTCGGCGGCACCGTACAGCAGACGCCGCAGAATGTGGTCGATTACGTCAAGGCCTGCGATCCGCGGTTCGGTATGCCCAAGGTGGCCAAGACCACCGCAACCATGGCTACCGTACAGATGCAGCAGACCGTACAGATGCAGCAGACTGTGGCCCAGCCCGCGCCCACGAGCACGCAGGGCGGTGAGCCCGCACAGGCCGCACCCGCACAGCCCATAGCACCTGTGCCCACGCAGGTCGCACCCGCCGCGTCCGCTGCGCCTGCAGCCCCCGCAGTACCTACAGCGCCTACAGTGCCCGCCACACCGGCTCAGCAGCCGATCGCCGCTCCGGCATCCCCTGCACCCGCCGCACCCGCCGCGCCCGCCGCACCCGCCGCACCGGCGGTCGAACGGAAACCGCTCAGCCCGGAAGCCAAAAGGACGATCATGATCGGCGGCATCGTCGCCATCGTGATCATCGTGCTCGGCGTCGTCTACGGCGTGCTGACCTCGACCGTCTTCAGCGCCAGGTCCACGGCGGAAAGCTACATGTCCGCGCTCGCCAGCGGCGATTACGACAAGGCCAGCGGCATCGCCGACCCGCAGATCGGCAAGGATAAGCGCAAGCTGCTGTCCAACAGCGTCGCCAAAGTCGACAGCGCGACCATCTCGAATCCGCATGTCACCAGCGTGGAGACCAGCAAAGGCACGACCACCGTTTCGGTGAGCTACACGCTGGACGGCGCAACGATCAACGAGAGCCTGTCCATGAACAAGTCGGGTACGAGGTTCCTGATCTTCCCGGACTGGCAGATCACGACACCATTGGTCAAGTCGGTCAACGTCACCGTTCCCAATTGCGTGGACAAGCTGACCGTCAACGAGGTCGCCGTAACGGCCAAGAACGCGGAGAAGAACGGCAACGTGTGGAGGCTGCGCGTGTACCCCGGCACGTACTCCATCGGCGTGGAGAACACGGAGTACATCTCCGGCGGAACCACCACGTTCCGTACCGGCAAGGAGAACGAGTCGACGGTTGAAGTCACGGTGAAGGCCACATCCAAGCTCGAAAGCGACCTGGAGGACGCGCTGAACGCCAAGCTCGACAAGTGCGCGGAATCCAACGAAGCCAGTCCGCTCTACTGCCCGTTCAGCTACAGCACGTATGACGAAAGCCAGTACCGCAATTTCGCATGGTCGATCAGCAAGTACCCGGCGATCAAGAACATCGATCTTGAGAACTCCTCCTTCACCACCAAGAACGGTAAGGTGAAGCTCACGTATGAATGGAAGTTCGGCGATGAGTGGGAGCCTTCGGATACGTCCGACACGTTCCGTGCGAACGGTTCGTTCGTCATCAAGAACGGCAAGATCATCATCGCGTTCGACGAGGATGACGACGATTACTACTACTAAAAACCGCCGTGCCGATTCGCGCTGATTCGTACTGATCCACGCCGATCAGTACGAATCGGCATGAATCGGCATGAATAGGCAGCCTCCGAACGTGCCCACATACGGAAAATCCCCCTGCACCACATCGGTGCAGGGGGATTTCCAATGCTTAAGCTCAGACGTACTTCAGTCTGGAATCATCCGCCGTGCAAGCCCCAAAGGCTGGCAGCGGCGAATGGGGGAAATCACTCAGCGACGACCTTCACGAAGAAGGAAGCGGTGATCTCCGGGTGGAGGGCGACCTTTGCCGGGAATTCGCCGGTGGTCTTGATGGACTCGACCTCGATGGCCTTCGGGTCGACAACGGCCTTGTCCTCAAGAGCGAGGGCGATCTGCTCGGCGGAGATGCTGCCGAACAGCTTGCCGGACTCGGACACCTTGGCGGCGATCTCGACGGCGGTGCCTTCGATGGCGGCCTTGGCGGCGACGGCATCCTCACGGGTGGCGACGGCCTGGGCCAGACGAGCGCGCTTCATAGCGAGAATCTGCTTCTCAGCGCCCTTGTTCCAAGCGAAGGCGAGGCCCTGCGGGATGAGGTAGTTGCGAGCGAAGCCGGGCTTCACTTCGACAACGTCACCGGAGTGACCGAGGTTGGCAACGGTCTTGGTAAGAATAACCTTGGTTTCAGCCATGATTCATAGCCTCCCTAACTCAGCGACCAGAGGTGGCGTACGGCAGCAGAGCCATTTCGCGGGCGTTCTTGATGGCCTTCGAAATCTCACGCTGTTCCTGCACGGTGACACCGGTGATACGACGGGAACGGATCTTGCCGCGATCGGAAATGAACTTGCGCAGCAGAGCGACGTCCTTGTAATCGATCTCGGTGACCTTCGCCGCCTTCAGCGGGTTCGGCTTCTTCTTGAACGGCTTGACCGGCGGTTGCGGCCTCTTACGTGACATGATGTTCTCCTTATGAACGATTGAAAATGCAGTGTGCTGGATGTATCAGAACTCGGGTTCGTCGTCGCCACCACCGAAATCGGAGGAGCCGCCGAACGTGGAGAAGCTGTTGCCTCCATCGCCGCCGTTGCCCCAAGGATCGGCAGCCGGCGCCTGATTGGCGGCCGGGTTGGACGGGGCGCTCTGGGCGCCGCCGAAACCGCTGTTGCCGCCAAAGCCGGAGTTACCTCCGAAACCGGAGTTGCCCCCGTTATAGCCGCCCGCGTTGCCGCCGAAGCCGCTGGCGCCACCGGAATACCCGGCGTTGCCCGCGTTACGGCCTGCGAAGCCGCCCTGACCGGACGACTGGCGCTGCACCTGGGCGGTGGCGTACCGCAGCGAGGGGCCGATCTCGTCGACCTGCATCTCGAACACAGTACGGTTGGAACCGTCCTGCGCCTGATAGGAACGCTGCTGCAAACGACCCTGTGCGATCACGCGCATGCCCTTGGACAGGCTCTGCGCGCAGTGGTTGGCAAGGTCACGCCATGCACTGCAGCGCATGAACAGCGCCTGACCGTCCTCAAACTGGCCGGTCTGGCGGTTCCAATTACGCGGAGTCGAAGCAATGGTGAAGCTGCACACGGAAGCGCCGCTTCCGATGGTGCGCAGCTCGGGATCCGCGGTGAGATTGCCCACCACGGTGATGACGGTTTCACCTGCCATGACGTGTCCTTCTTCTTAGTTGTACATCCAGCGTGAACGCTGACGATAAAACTTACTTGGCGTCCTTGCGAAGGATCTTCGTGCGGATCACGGATTCGTTAAGGTTGAGCACACGATCCAGCTCGTCGCTCGTTGCAGGCTCGGCGGAGTAGGTCACCACAACGTAGTTACCCTCGGTCTTGCCGGCGATTTCGTAAGCAAGCTTGCGACGGCCCCAGTAATCGGGTTCGTCAACAGAACCGCCTTCCTTGGTGACGAGTTCCAGATACTGCTCGGTCAGCTTCTTCAGACCGCGCTCATCCAGCTCAGGATCGGCGATGAACATCAGTTCGTACTTGTGCGCAGACATCACCCACCTCCTTCGGACTATTCGGCCACGGACGTTCCATGGCAGGAGTGTGTATACGCGTCGCTTGCGGTCGGATGACCTGAAACAAGCAACTTTTCGATGATACAACCCCTCGGCGACGAATATTTTCGCTGTGGGCGCGGCGTGCGGAGGCTAGTCGTTCGCCGGCGCGGGGCCTGTGGAGGCGCGTTCGCGCAGGTCGTACGGCGACTCGTCGACCACGTCGAAACGCTCGCCGTCGATGAGTTTGAGCAGCAGTTTGGCGGCCAGTCTGCCGGATCCGACGATGTCGCGTCCCATAACCGTCAGATGCGGGAACACCGCGGTGCACATGAAGGAATCGTCCCATGCCATGATCGACAGGTCGCCGGGGATGTCGAAGCCCATTTCGCGCGCGATGCCCATGCCCGCCAGGGCCATGACGTCGTTGTCGTAGATGATCGCGGTGGGACGCGGGCTGACGGACAGCAGTCGTTTGGTCGCTTCGATGCCGCCGGCGGGCGTGTAGTCGGCGTGCAGGCAGCGGTACCGGACGCCGAGTTCGGCGGCGGCGTCGGAGAAGGCGGCGTCACGGATGTAGGAATGGCCGAAGCTTTCGGGGCCGCCGACGCGCCCGATGCGCGTATGGCCCAGCGTATGCAGATAGGACACGGCTCCGGTGACGGCCTCCATGTCGAGGCTTCGCATGACAGGCAGCCCGCCGGACAGCGACGGGTCGCACAGGGCGAGCACCGGCATTTCCGGATGCTCCTTGAGCAGGGCCACGCGCGGATCATCCATTTCGAGATTGACCAGCAGCAGCGCGTCCACATTGCCGGTGGCGATCCAATCCTTGAGAATCGACATTTCGGCGTCACGGCCGATGGCGAAACGCAGCAGCATCGAATAGTCATGCTGTTCCAGTTCGGCGCCCAAGCCGGCGAGCAGCTCCATCATGTACGGTTCGACGGAAAGCAGCTGTGCTTCCCGCGCCAGCACCACGCCGATACGGCTGGTGTTCGAACGGGCCAGGGATTGTGCGGCGCCGTTCGGCTTCCACCCGAGTTCGCGGGCGATCTTCAGCACTTTCGCGCGAGTGGCTTCGGATACA
Source organism: Bifidobacterium pongonis (assembly GCF_019331805.1). Taxonomy (GTDB): domain Bacteria; phylum Actinomycetota; class Actinomycetes; order Actinomycetales; family Bifidobacteriaceae; genus Bifidobacterium; species Bifidobacterium pongonis. The sequence continues at coordinate 20,555 of NZ_JAHBBE010000032.1, read as the reverse complement.
CCGGGCTTGTCGTTCAGCGCGTAGGAGACCGCGCTGCTGGAAACCCCGGATGCCTTGGCGACGTCGAAAATGGTGACTTTGTTCTTCTGCCCTGCCACGGGACGCTCCTTTCGTCGCGGCTCTTCCCCTTCGGGATCCGAATCGAAATTCATGGTCCCAAGAACTCACATATCCTATTCAGGATAACTGACAACCGAATACTTGAAAACACTGTTCTCGTAAGGCAAGAAGCGCTTCAGCCAGCTTTGGCCGAAGCGCTTCCCTCCTCTCTTATGGTGCCGCCTACGCCATCAACGACGCTTCAGGTCGTTGGCGGTGCGCAGCACGTTCGACGCGGCGAACGCGGCGGGTTCCACCTGCTTGTCGGATGCGATGTAGAACGTGACCGTCTCGCCCGGCAGCAGGGTCACCATGCCTTCCTCGACGTGCGCCGCAGGGTCGACCTTGTCGACCATGCAGAACATGTCGCGCACATAGCCCGTGGCGGTGACGGTCAGCTCGTAGCCGCCGTCCACGGCCTTGGCGCTCGTATGGAACGCCTCGGCGGGTGCGGGCAGCGCCTGATCGATGACCTCGGCGGGGTTGTAGACGACCCTGGCGAACGCGTCGTCGGACGCGGTGGCGACCAGCAGCTCGTTGGCGGGATCGCCGAACGTGGCGACATCCTCGCTCAACGGCAGACCCTGATGGCCGACGCCGTCGAACGACACGTCGAAGCTTTCGGAGGCGAGCACCTTGCCGTCGAGCGTCACGCGCTCAACGGTCCAAGCGCCATGCCATGCCTCGCGGGTGTCGTTCAGCACGATGAGCTCCAGATGATCGGTGGCGGTCTTCACGCCTTCCCAGCTGTGGGTCTGGCGGTATTCCTCGCTGGTGCGCGGCTGGATGGTGGCGAGCCTCGGTGCGAAGAAGTCACGGGACGCGTACCACACCGGCTTGCGGTGGCCGTCGAAGTCGACCGCGGCCCAGGAGACCACCGGCCAATCGTCGTTCAGCTGCCAAATCAGCGCACCGGCGTTCACCGGTTCGAGCGAACGCATGTGCTCGACGCCGAAACGCATGGCCTGCGCCTGCTGCAGCTGGCATGCCCAGTGCCAATCCTCGATATCCGCCCATTCGTCGGTGGGGATCAGCCAGCTGTGCTCGCCGTCGGACGGCTTGCCGTTGACCACGCCGCCGAAGCTCACGTCGTCGAGATGGCCCGGGGTCAGGTGGGAGCGCATGCCGCGCGCCAGCTTGTAGTTGCCGCCGGAAGCCTTCTGATGCACGAGCATCTGCTTGCCGAACGGTTCGAGCTTCTCGTCGTGCACCACGCGGGTCAGCGTGCTGAACGCGGGCGGTGCCTGGTAGCCGAATTCGTCGGCGAAGCGCGGGGTGTACTGCGCGTACACGGTGTAGTCGGCGCGGTTCCACGCATCCCAGATGTGCATGGTGCCGTCGGTGTCCATGTTGGCGGCCACGAACGGGGTGAACGCCATCGGCGAGCTCGGCAGGTACACGGAACGGCCCGGGTCGAGCTCCTCCAGCAGCGCCGGGAACAGCTCGGAATAGTAGTAGTCGCCCCACGGCTTCTCGCCGTACCCGTATGCGTTCGGCTTGCGGTCGTCGTCGCGCAGGGCCTGCTTGTAGCCGCCCCACTCGGAGTACGCCACGTAGTTCTCGTTGGAGCCGTTCCACACGATCAGGCTCGGATGGCTGCTCAGTCGGGTGATGTGCTCGCGCGCTTCGGCTTCGACCTCGGTCTTGGTCTCCTCGTCCTCCGGGTATGCGGCGCAGGCGAGCATGAAGTCCTGCCAGACCATGATGCCGGCTTCATCGCACATGTCGTAGAATTCGTCGGCCTCGTAAATGCCGCCGCCCCACACGCGCACCATATTGGAATTGGATTCGACCAGGTCGCGCATGCCGCGTTCGTAATCCTTGTTGGACAGACGGCCGATGAAGGCATCGTCGGGAATCCAGTTGTAGCCGCGGGCGTGCACCGGAACGTCGTTCACGTAGATCTGGAATGGACGGCCCAGATCGTCGGCACGGGTGTCGACGTGCACGGTACGGAAACCGACCTTGCCCTGCCACTGGGCGCAACCGCCGCCGCAGACATGCAGCGTGTACAGCGGCTGATCGCCGTAGCCGATCGGCCACCAGAGTTTGACGGCCGGCACGACGATGCGTGCGGTGCCGGTGGTGCGGCCTTCGGGGATTTCGATATCCGCGTCGAGCACGGTGCCGTGGCCTGCGAGCGCCACGTTCACGGTGAGCGGCTTCAGCGCGGGGTGGGAGTCGTATGGGCTCATGATGCGACCGGCGCCGGCGCGTTCCACTTCGACGGTGACGGTCAGGATGCCGTTGCCGTCCTTGTCGACGTCCACCAGCGGACGCACTGCGGCGAGACGCACGTCGTTCCAGGAGTCGATGCCGATTTCGCGCCAGATGCCGGCGTTGGCGACGTCGATGCCCCAATCCCAGCCGAAGGAGTAGCTGGGCTTGCGGATTTGGTTGAATGCGTGGTGTTCGGTGTGCGGGTAGTAGCCGCGTTCCTGTTCCATGCGGTCGGATTCGCGCACCGGCGAGGTGAAGCTTACGGTGAGTTCGTTGGTGCCGTCCACGAGCAGGTCGCGCACATCCCAACGGTAGGAGCGGTGGCAGTTGCGGGTCTGTGCCACGGGGCGGCCGTTGAGGGCGAGTGCGGCGATGGTGTCAAGACCGTAGGCGACGAGGTCGTGACGGTCGGAGCCGTCGTCATGCCAGTCGAATACGCAGGTGAAGCGCCAGTCGACGTCGCCGATCCACTGCTGCTTGGTTTCGTTGTCGCCGTCGAATGGGTCGTCGATGAGTCCGGCGTTGATCAGGTCGAGGGTCGCCTCGCCCGGAACGGTGGCGGGGATGCCTGCGGTCAGACGGTCGCGGAGTTCCTCGGGCACGGCGCCTGGGTTCAACGCGGTGAGCGTCCACTTGCCGGCAAGCGGGGCGAAGGTGCTGGGGGTATGGGTCATTTTCATGAGTCCTTTTGCGAATGATGGTGGTTGGGGGTAGAAGCGCCCCCGGACCGGGCCGGAAGGCCACGGCCGGGGGCGTTTTCACGTCTGTTCCGTTTTGGCGTTTATTCCTTCACCGCACCAGCTGCGACGCCATTGTAGATCTGCTTCTGGAACACCAGGAAGGCGATCAGGGCGGGCAGCAGCGTGATGATCACGCCGGCGCAGATGAGGTTGTATTTCGAACCCTGCGGGCCGGTGAAGGCGTACAGGGAGATGGCTACCGTGCCTATCTTCTGCTTGTCTTGCAGGTACAGGTTGGCCGAGTAGTACTCGTTGTAGATGCCGACGCCCTTGAGGATCAGGCAGGTCACGATGGCGGGCTTGAGCAGCGGCAGGAGGATGCGGCTGTAGATGGTGAAGTAGCTTGCGCCATCCATCAGGGCGGCCTCATCGAGGGAGATGGAGATGTTCTCGAAGTACTGGATGAAGATGTAGATCGAGATCACATCGGTGCCCATCGACATGATGATGTAGCCCCACAGCGAGTTGATCAGGTGGAACGTGCCCATGATCTTGTAGACCGCGACTTGCATGGCGATGCCGGGGAGCAGCGATGCCATGAGGAAGGCGGTACGGATGACCGCGTTGCCGGGGAAGGTGAAGCGGGAGAGCACGTAGGCCAGCTGGGTGCCGATGATGGTGGTCAGGAAGCAGACCGCGACCAGGACGATCAGGGAGTTGCGGAAGGCGACGCCCATGTTCGACAGCTTGAATGCCTCAACGTAGTTGTTGAAGTTGAAGATGTTCTTCGGGAACGCCATCACGGAGGTGCTCTGCCACTCCTCCGTGTCCTTCGCCGCGGTGAAGAAGCAGGTGACCAGCGGCAGCAGGATCCAGAAGGTGATGAAGATGAGGCTGAAGTACTTCAGGAAGCTCAATCCCCACTGCTTGAAGTGGTACCAGAAGCTCACCTTCTGGACCGGGGCCTTGGCCTGAACAGTTGCGCTTGTCATCACGCCACCGCCTTTCCGTTCTTGAATACCGGCGCCTTGCCTGCGGCGACCTTATTGGCCTTCTTCAGTGCACGGCGACGCGCCTTTTCGATCTTCGCGGCCTGCTTGCGGGCCTTTGCGGTACCGTCATCGGCGTCCCTGAACAGGAAGCCCATGATGAGTTTCTGCAGCAACGCGCAGATCATGATGATGATGAGCAGCACCACGGCCATGGCCGATGCCAGGCCGACCTTCTGGTCGGTGTGTGCGATCTTGTCCATCTGGACCATGTAGGTGCCGGTGCCGTTCGCACCGGAGGTGATGACGTACGGGCCTTCGAAGGCGGAGAGGGAACCGGTGATGGACAGGATGATGTTCAGCACGAGGATGGTCTGGATGCCGGGGAGGATGATGTGCTTGAACTGCTGCCACTTGTTGGCGCCGTCGATCTCGGCCGCTTCGTACAGCGAGGAGTCGATGGACATGATGGCGCCGATGAACAGGATCAGGGTCGAGCCGAGGTAGCGCCAGATCGAGGAGGCCACCAGCGACCAGTTGTTGATCGACTGGTCCTTCAGCCAGTACGGCAGCATATCCTGGCTGAATCCGCACCACTGCAGCACGGTGTCGAGCACGTAGCCGCGGGTGTAGAAGAACTTGAAGATGAAACCGACGGCGATGCCGTTGATCAGGTAGGGGAAGAACATGGCGCCCTTGAAGAAGCCGCCGCCGCGCACCTTGAAGGCCAGCACGGTGGCCAGGTACAGGGCCAGGGCGACCTGGATGAGTGCGCCGACCATGTAGTAGAGGCTCAGCTTCAGCGTGGCGAGCAGTTCCGGACGGGTGAAGATGTCGTGGTAGTTACGCAGCCCGACGAAACGCGGGGTGCCGATGTACTTCATCTTGTAGAAGGAGTAGCCGCACATCTGGATGAACGGCCAGTAGGTGAAGATGACCAGCAGCGCGACGGGGATGATGCAGAAGGCGACGATGATGGCGCCTTTCTTCCAATCGCGCCTATGGGTGTTGAACGGAATATCATCCGCCGAGGTGACGACGGCTTCCGTCTGCGCGGTAGTCATGATGCTCTCTTTTCTAGACTATGACTGTGGAAAGGAAGGCCGGCAGTCGCAACTCGCGGTCGACGGCTGCCGGCTGGGTGAGAAAGGGAAGATACGTGTTAGTCGGTATCAGTACTTGGCTTCGGCGTCATCGTCCTGCATGGCCTTGTACCATGACGTGTTCCATTCGGACATGATGTCGTCGAACTTCTTGTCCTTGTTGGCCGCGTGCTCGACGATGGCCTGGACGCGCTTGTTGCCGTTGGAGTTGATACCGAGCTCGGAGTCGGAGTTGACCTCGGTGAAGAGATCCTCTTCGCCCTTCAGGGAGTCGGCGTCGGCTTCCATGGTGACGTTCTTGAAGTCCTCATAGATGGAGGGCAGGGAGTCGTCGCCGTACTTGATCGGGATGCCGCCTTCGTTCATGGCGTAGCCGGACTTCTCGGTGAGCCACTTGACGAAGATCATGGCGGCTTCCTGGTTCTCCTTGGAGGACTTCTTGTTGATGCCCATGGAGTAGTTGCCGCCCATGGAGGCGTACTGCTTGCCCTTCACGGAGATCGGGAACGGCATGTAGCCGATGTCGTCGGCGTGGTCGCCGGCCTGCTGCATCTGGGTCACGGCCCAGGCGCCGAGCACCATGGTCGCGATCTTGCCGTTGTTGATCATGCCCTTGGAGGATTCCCAATCGGTGGTGGAGTAATCGTCTTCGGTCAGGCCGTCGGCCACCGCATCGTACAGCACCTTGTACACGTTGTAGGCGTGGGTGCCGTCGCCCGGATCCTTGAACGGGGCCTTGGTGTGCACGAGCTTCTGGTTCATGTAGGTGTTGTCACCGGTGGCGGTGGTGCCGATGTAGGCATCCCAGGCGCCCATGGTGAAGCCGGCCGCGTAGTTGGTGTACAGCGGGATGGCGTCGGTCTTTTCCTTGATGAGCTTGAGGTCCTTGATGAACTCGTCGGGCGTGGTCGGCAGCGTCTCGATGCCGGCCTTCTTGAACACGGCCTTGTTGTAGACGACGCCGGAGGTCTGGCCGTCGGTGGCGATGCCGTAGGACTTGCCGTCGTACGCCTTTTCGGAAGCGAGCTTGACCTGCTTCTTCATGGTGTCGAGGGAGCCGTAGGAGATGAAGTAGTTCTGCAGCTCGGACTTATCGACGGACGGGATCATCATGATGTCGCCCCAGTCGCCGCCCTGCAGACGGGTGAGCGCGTTGTCGGCGTAGTTGGAATCGGTCTGGGATTCGACCTTGATGTTCGGGTACAGCTTGTTGAAGTCGGCGATGTAGGACTTCCAGTTCTTGCCCGGGTAGGAATCCAGGCCCATATCGGTACGGCCGTTGTAGAACTTGATGCTGGCCTTGATGTCCTTGCCGGTTTCACCGAGCTTGATCTGATCGTAGGTCACGTCGGTCTGATCGCTGGAAGCGCTGGTGCTGCCGCAAGCTGCGAAGCTGACCAGGCTCAGGGCCGCAACGCCCGCCGCGATGATCTTCTTGAAGTTCATTCTTCATGTCCTTCCTATGGAAACTTGTACGATTCGGCACTCGCCTCCTCGTATTCATCACCTGTGGACTCTGCACCGAATCCTTGGGCGATGCCCCCTCTCCTCAGGCCTCTCTGCCTGCCTTCGGTGAAGTGGTAACTCATAGAATAAACGCGCCATTTCAGTATGTCAAGCGCTTAAGTAAACGCGGTTGATATACAAAACCCTTGCGCCACAAGGATTTCCCCGATGACAACATATTCACGCTTTGCTGGAAAAACGCTAAAAACCCTTGATCTTGGCTGAATGACATCATTTTCAGAAAGTTTTCTTCAGTGCACGGCGTGTCTTATTCATACGCCGTTTAACCCGACAGAATGCCCGAAATCGCCACGTCGACCCCACACGAGGAGTATAGTGATGCTTAAGCGGTTAACATCATTGTGCCTGCTCAGCTGCATGCCTACCGTCGAAGAGGATACCGGCACGGCTCAGCACACGCCAAGCGCACACCAATCCCATACATCGGCACGTCAAAGGAGAACGATGCAGCTTATCGACTTCACCAATCCGGCTTTAAGCCACACCATGGGCCGAGTCATCAACGATTCCCCCGCCTATCAAGTCTGGTCGTTCCCCTACACCCAAGTGCATTTCCGCTGCACCGGCACCGCCATCGGCGTACGGCTCGTCAACCATTGGGGCTACGGCAACATCCGTCTCGGCGCGATCATCGACGGCATGCAGGTCAGCGTGCCCGTGCCCATCGACGCCACGCACGACGCGGTATCGCTCGTCAACGGGTATCCGAGCCGCGTGGAGCCGGAAAGCCCGCAAGAGCACGACCGCCGCGAACCGGTCACCGTCATGCTGGCCGGCGATCTGCCGAACATCGAACATGACGTCATCATCTTCAAACGCCAGGATGAAGGCTGCGCACGGCTCGACATGCACGGCGTGCTCATCGACGACGACGCTTCCATCACCACGCCGCCCGAGCCGATGCCGAGCCGCCGCATCGAATTCTACGGCGATTCGGTCACCTGCGGCGAGCGCTGCGAAGCCGTCTGCTACGCCGGTCAGGCCGATCCGGACGTCGATCTGAGCGGGTACAGCAACGCCTGGTATTCGTACGCGGCCGTCACCGCACGCAATCTCGGGGCGCAGGCGCATCTGGTCGCGCAGGGCGGGGCGAGTCTCATCGACGGCATCGGCTGGTTCCATGCGCCGGATTATCTCGGCATGGAAAGCATTTGGGACCGTGCCGCGTACAATCCCGAGCTCGGCGCGACGCCGCAATGGGATTTCTCACGGTACGTGCCGCAGGTGGTTGTGGTGGCGATCGGGCAGAACGACGCGCATCCGTACGATTTCATGGCCGAGGATTACCACGGCGAGCAGGCCCGGCATTGGCGCGGGCGGTACGTCGATTTCGTGCGTGCGCTGCGCGGCAAGTATCCGCACGCGCTGATCGTGCTGGCCACTACGATCCTGCGGCATGATCCCGTCTGGGATCGCGCCATCGACGACGTGTGCGAGGCGGTGGCCGACCCGGATGTGCGGCATTTCATGTATCTGCGCAACGGCTCGGCCACGGACGGGCATCCCCGCATCGCCGAACAGCGCGAAATGGCCATGGAGCTCACGTCGTATCTCAGGTCGTTCGGCCCCGCCCTGTGGCGCTGAACCGCATTCCCGTTCCCCGCGCATCAACCCACATATCAATCCCCATCCACGTATTCGAAGGAGCATCATATGGTTACGGCAACCGGGCCAGCACCCGGATCGGAAATGAAGGGCGCTGGCGCCCACGTACGGCCGCATCGCAACACCTGCGGCGCACTGTCCATGCCGGCGATATTCGGTGACGGCATGGTGCTGCAGCGCGGAACGCCCATCGCGGTGTTCGGCACGCTGGACATGCCGGGCAATGCCGCGCCGAACGGCGTCACCGCGCCGGGCGATGCGGTCACCGTGCGCCTCGTCGACGCCGACGGTGCCGTGGTTGCGCAGGCTTCCTCTTCCGTGGATCCGTCGAATGGCCGCTGGTCCGCCCAGCTGCCGTCGCTTCCCGCTTCCGGACCGTTCGACCTGTTGGTCGAATCTGGCGAAAGCCGTCTGCGGTTCACGGACGTGTATGTCGGCGTGGTGTGGCTGGCAGGCGGCCAAAGCAATATGGAGGTCGAGCTGCGCAACAGCGACGGCGCGGAACAGGCCATCGCGCAATGCGCGGACCCGCTGCTGCGATTCCGCAATGTGCCGAAAACCGGGGTCGTGGACGAGGAGGCGGAGAACGACGCCGTCTGGCAGGCGAGCTCCCCGCAGACCAGCGGCGTGATGTCCGCGGTCGCCTATTATTTCGCGCGCAAACTGCGCGCCGAACTTGGCCCCGATATCGCCGTGGGCGTGGTGGACTGCTATATCGGCGGCACGTCGATCACCTGTTGGATGAGCCGTGACGTTCTGGAAGGCTGCGCCGCCGGACGTGGCTATCTGGACCGTTACGATCAGGCCATCGCGGGCCGGAGCGACGAGGAGCTGCATGCCGCCGCGAACGCATGGCAGAGCCGCTTCGACGCGTGGAACGCGGCCATCGCCGCCGCGCAACAGGCCGATCCCGACATCACGTGGGACACGTTGAACGCGCAGTACGGGGCCTGCCCGTGGCCGCCGCCCGTCACACCGTTCTCGCAGTGGCATATCTGCGGCGCCTTCGAGGCCATGGTCCGCCGCGTCGCGCCGTACACGATCGAAGGCGTGCTGTGGTACCAAGGCGAGGAGGATGAACCGTATTGCGAATCGTACCGTGAACTGCTTGGGCTCATGATCGAGCAGTGGCGCGGATTGTGGCATGATGCCGATCTGCCGTTCCTGCTGGTCCAGTTGCCGCAGTGGATCGACGGCAAGGTCGACAAGACGAGCGGCGATCCGATGCTGTGGCCCACAATCCGCGCCGCGCAATGGGATGCGGCGCACACCATCGGCGGCGTGCACGCGGTCTGCCTGATGGATTGCGGCGAATACGACAACATCCATCCCACCGACAAGCGCACGCCCGGCGAACGGTTGGCGGATTGCGCGTTGCGCCGCGTCTATGGGCGGTCTGATGTGACGGATTGCGGACCTGAAGCGCTTGAGGCGCGTCCGTCCGGCAACGGCGGGGCCGAAATCCGTTTCGCCAACGCATCCGGTCTGCGATTCGACGGCACCGATCCGGCCAGTCGACGCGATGCGGCCCGTCGCGAACGCGAGAACGCCGCCGGACCGACGCGCGAAGCCGGGGCTTCCGGTTTCGAGCTCGCCGGTATCGACGGCATTTTCCATCCCGCTTCGGCAGCGATCGTGGCAACCGACCCCGGTAGCGGCACGCAGAACGCCGCAACCGTGCGCGTGGTCGCACACGACGTGATCGAACCGGTTATGGTCCGGTACGCCTGGCGCAGCTGGGGTCCCGCTCCCCTGTTCAACGCATCGGGGCTTCCCGCGGCCCCCTTCACCTGCCGCGTGGACTGAACCGCAGCCCACAGCGCCCGCAACACCCGCAGCGCCCACAGCGCAAGCCCGAACGTACGAAACCATACGAAAAGCGCCGCCCGCGAATACGGGCGGCGCTTTCATAATCGCCTATGCTGTCAGGCGGAATCCCTCAAAGCCGGGATCCGGTCTCACTGAACCTGGGTACGGGCGATCTTGCCGTTGAAGGTGGCCATATCGGCGTCCTCGTCCTTGCCGTTGTTCCAGGAGAACATGGCGCGCAGCTTCGGGCCGACGGTCTCGATGCGGACGTTGGAGTACTCCTCCTGCAGGGCCTTGAACTTCGGGGCGCCGGCGTCCTGATCCTCGATGAACTCCTTGGCGAAGGAGCCGTCCTGGATGCGCTTCAGGTGGTACTCCATGCGCTCACGCACGTGCTCGTCGATGCAGGTGTTGGTGTAATCGCCGTACTGAGCGGTGTCGGAGCAGGACCAACGATCCTTGTTCATGCCGCCTTCGTTCATCAGGTCGACGATCATCTTCAGCTCGTGGCACACCTCGAAGTAGGCGATTTCCGGCTGGTAGCCAGCGTCGGTGAGGACCTCGAAGCCCATTTCGACGAGCTTGTTCACGCCGCCCATGAGGACGTTCTGCTCACCGAACAGATCGGTCTCGGTCTCCTCCTTGAAGGTGGTCTTGATGGCGCCTGCACGCAGGGCGCCCAGAGCCTTGGCATAAGCCAGGGTCAGAGCCCATGCGTCACCGCGCGGATCCTGCTCGACGGCGACGACGACCGGCACGCCACGGCCGTTCACGTACTCACGACGCACGATGTGGCCCGGGCCCTTCGGGGCGACCATGAACACCGGGTGATCCTCGGACGGCTTGATGTAGCCGTAGTGGATGTTGAAGCCGTGGGCGAAGGCGACAGCGGCGCCCGGCTTGATGTTCGGCTCGATGTCGTTCTTCCAGATGTTGCGCTGGTACTGATCCGGAGCCAGGATCATGATGACGTCGGCTTCAGCGGCGGCTTCCGGAACGGACTTGACTTCCAGGCCCTGCTCCTTGGCGTGCTCGACGGACTTGGAGGTCGGACGCAGGCCGACGACGACGTCGACGCCGGAATCGCGCAGGTTCAGAGCGTGAGCGTGGCCCTGGGAACCGTAACCGATGATGGCAACCTTCTTGCCTTCGAGGACCGAGAGATCACCGTCGTTCTCGTACCAGATTTGTGCAGCCATGGTAATTGGCACTCCTTTTGTATGTAGTGGGGTGTGGCACTATGTGCCGGGGTATCTACTTGTGTTGCAGATTATTGGTCTTGTGAAGGATTTTGTCCTTCAAAACTGGGCACTATCCTACCGGCATCGCTCCCCCAACCTCGCCGCCGTCCACAACGTGAGCCATACCACCGTCTTTTCGCTCCCCGCCCGCGCACAACACCCGCATACGCGAAATAAACCCGCTCCTGTCTGAAAACGGGAACGGGAAACCTTCTCCAGAATCAGACAAAACAAGCCCATTCCTGTCCGATTCCGGTACGAAACTCCCCACGCCCTCACCCCACTCACCCACACTCACCCAACCCCATTACCAAAATCAGACAAAACAAGCCCATTCCTGTCCGATTCCGGTACGAGGCTAACTGACCAAGGCACCCCGGCTCCACTCCCCCATTACCGAAATCAGACAAAACAAGCCCATTCCTGTCCGATTCCGGTACGAGAACCCCCACACGCACCCCCTCATTCGCCACCCATCCGGCATGCGCAAGCCCCTCACCACCAAAAACAGACAAAAAGGCCACCGCATAAGCGGCGGCCTCACCTATTCGGCGTGCTCGACAGCAATCGCTGCACCTTCGGCAATCACGTACCGCGTGGACGGTCCCTTACCAATGCGCGTGAGCCTGCCACACCGAACGAGTTTACGCAGCAGTTTCACGGCGGCGCTTTGCGCCAAACCGGTAAGATCCTCCACCTGCGCCCTACTGATCGAGCCATGCTGCATGGCATAGTCGATAACCGATTGCTTCCGGTCGTCTTCGTCGGTCTTCACACCTTGCGATTCGACCGGGACGGTACTGGCTCCCATCATTTGGCCGCCCGTCGTACCGACATCCGACGGCGACGGCGAAACGGGAACGTCATGCCGCCGCGGCAGCACAAGAGTGAACGAGTGGTCGGTAATGGAAAAAACCGGTTGTCGTTCAGCATGTTCGTACGCTCCCATGATTCGGCGAATACCCGTTCCATAAGCCTCTATGAAACGCAGTCGGTAGAACACTTCCGCAAGCTTGGGATTGCGTTGCACGGATATGCCGTTCATCATGTCACGTTGGTTCAGTCCGGTGGGCAGGCCTCCGAGATTGGTGAATTCCATGCCGGTACTGAACACGCTGATCAACGCCGGACCGGCGAAACCATAATCGCGATGGATGATGAGGTTAAGCAGAGCCTCGCGGACGACAAGAGGCGGATAGGCGTAGGAATCGATTCGTTCCATATTGGGTGCGGTACTGGCGGTCACGGGATTGTACTGACCGATGAACGCGCTCGCCTGTTCGCATTGCTGCAGCAATGAGCCGGTGAATTCGTGGCGGTCGCGGAACACTTCCTTGTTGGCGTCCTGAAAAACCGCGACCTTGATCGATGCCGTGCACTGGTCGGAGAGCAGCCAAGCGAGATTAGTGTACGCATCGTCCGAATCGGTCATGCCCAACGTCCGGTACGAAGCCGGAGTGAATGCAACACCGGCTTGATTGAATGCATTCCTCGTGGCATTGAAGGTCAGCGATTGCTGCAGACTGAGCGCCGTTTCGAAAGATTGACCGGAGGACGCCTTGATCATGTCGATGATGGCGGATTCCGACGCCGGGATGGAAGCCGCGCCGGATCGTATGTAGACGCCGGCGGGGCGAATGCCCTTATCGGTCAGATAATACGGGCGTTTGGTGCCTCTCTGGACGTGGACGACAACGACCTCGATGCCATCCATATCCTCTCGATCGATGGACAGAAAACTCGTCAAGTCCGGTCGCACCGCGTTGGACACGGCCTGAGTGACCTGTCGCATGCATTCGTCCGGATTACGCACACCGACGGCGTTCCCATCGTCATCGATGCCGACGTACAAGGTGCCACCATCGGTGTTGGCGAAGGCGACAAGCGTACGCTTGGCGCTGTCGCTCCATTCCCGTTTGAACTCGACGTTGAGCCCTTCACGAAGTTGCGGCATAACGAACTCCCTTCGCGCAACATGCACGCGGCCGCGTTATCGCCATACCTTGCAATATCACTTACCTATCGTGCAGTATCTTACACTTTATCTTACACTATCTTGCGCTATCTTACATTTTTCCGCGTTATCTTACACTCTATCGTGCATTATCTCGCACTTATCTTACATTTATCTTGCACTTATCTTATCTTCTTACACACAGCGGATAAGAAAGTGTAAGATTCGAAGGCCAAACGCGCGGCGAACATCAGGCTTCAACCATCGCACCAATCGCACCAATCGCACAGGCCCCATCAAGATTCCATCCGCGCACGACACCACCAATACGCAAAAATACGCAAAAAGGCCACCGCATAAGCGGTGGCCTTTGCATAGCGGACTACTGAACAGTGTCAGTCAGCCGCACATAATCACTGAACCTGGGTACGAGCGATCTTGCCGTTGAAGGACTCGGCCATATCGGCATCGGCGTCCACCTGGTTGTTCCAGGAGAACATGGCGCGCAGCTTCGGGCCAACGGTCTCCAGGTGCGGGTGGCTGTACTCTTCCTGCAGCTTCTTGAACTTCGGAGCGCCGGCAGCCTGATCATCCATGAACTCCTTGGCGAAGGAGCCGTCCTGGATGCGCTTCAGCTGGTACTGCATGCGCTTCTTGGTCTCCTCGGTGATGACCGTGGAGGTGTAATCGCCGTACTGGGCGGTGTCGGAGCAGCTCCAGCGAGCCTTGTTCAGGCCGCCTTCGTTGGCCAGATCGATCAGCATCTTCAGCTCGTGGAACACCTCGAAGTAGGCGATCTCCGGCTGGTAGCCAGCCTCGGTCAGCACATCGAAGCCCATGTCGCACAGGTGGTTGATGCCACCCATGAGGACGTCCTGCTCGCCGAACAGATCGGTCTCGGTCTCCTCGGTGAAGGTGGTCTTGATGGCGCCTGCACGCAGAGCGCCCAGAGCCTTGGCATAAGCCAGGCACAGCTCCCAGGTCTTGCCATCAGGATCCTGCTCGACGGCGACGACGACCGGCACGCCACGGCCGTTGGTGTATTCACGACGAACGATGTGGCCCGGGCCCTTCGGGGCGACCATGAACACCGGGTGGTCCTCGGACGGCTTGATGTAGCCGTAGTGGATGTTGAAGCCGTGGGCGAAGGCCAGAGCAGCGCCCGGCTTCAGGTTCGGCTCGATTTCGGACTTGTACACGGCTGCCTGGTACTGATCGGGCAGCAGGATCATCACGACATCGGCCTCAGCGGTGGCGTCGGCGACGGACTGGACTTCCAGACCCTGCTCCTTGGCGTACTCCACGGACTTGGAGGTAGGACGCAGGCCGACGACGACGTCCACACCGGAGTCGCGCAGGTTCAGGGCATGAGCGTGGCCCTGGGAACCGTAACCGATAACGGCGACCTTCTTGCCTTCGAACACGGAGAGATCGGCGTCCTTTTCGTACCAGATAGTTGCTGCCATAATGGCGCTCCTTATTGATTTTCTGTTGTGTTATTCGATATTCATCGTTCTGCGTGGTTGTGCAGAAATCTTCTGTTCTGGTTGTCCTTGTGGGCTTTTCCGATACGTAGGTCTAGTCCGATTTTCCAAGGATTGCACCAAGGGTGTTCACTACGTGAACGCCCGTTTTTTCATTTTTTGGAACCCGCCCTCAAAGCCCGACCGGAAGGTGGGTCCGGAGGGCGGGTCAACGTTTCAAACGCTGATTTCAAACGCTGATTTCACTTGGTGAAATCGACGTCCTTGGTCTCCTTGCAGCTCAGCACCGCGACGAGGCAGCAGACGGCCATCACGCCGAGGTACAGGCCCACGGAGTGCACGCCCCAGTTGTGGGACAGCCAGGTGGCGATGGTCGGCACGAATGCCGCGCCGACGATGGCGGCCAGGTTGTAGCCGATGCCGGAGCCGGAGTAGCGCACGTTCGCATCGAACAGTTCGGGCAGGAACGCGCCGATCGGGCCGAATGCGGTGCCCATCAGCGCGAAGCCGACGCACAGGAAGACCATGTTGGTGAAGAAGTTACGCTGGCCGACCAGGTTGCCATCCAGCAGGAACGGGAAGAGCAACGCGAAGGCGACGAGGCAGCAGGAGGAGATGACGATCACGCGCTTGCGACCGAACTTGTCGGCGTTCACGCAGGAGATCACGATGAACGCGGCGAACACGCACACGGCGATCATCAGCATGAGCAGATACTCCTGATTGGAGAATCCGAGGTTGCCGCCGCCCTGTTCGGTGGTCTTGGTGCCCCAAGCGAGGGACCAGGTGGCGAGCGTGTAGAACAGCGTGTAGGTGACGGCCACCAGGAAGGTAGCCTGCAGCACCTGCTTCCAGCTCTTCTTGAAGACTTCGGTGAGCGGGGACTTGACGACCTTCTTCTGCTCCTGGGCGAGGCGGAAGATCGGGGTTTCCTCCATCTGGACGCGGACCACGAGGCCGACGATCACGAGGATCGCGGACAGCAGGAACGGCACGCGCCAACCCCAGGCGAGCATGGCATCGTCATCGTTGAAGGTTTCCAGCAGGAAGTAGGTGCCGTTCGACAGGAAGAAGCCGATCGGGGCGCCCAGCTCCGGGAAGGAGCCGTACAGCGCGCGCTTGTCTTCCGGAGCGTTCTCGGTGGCCACCAGAGCCGCGCCGGACCATTCGCCGCCAAGGCCGATGCCCTGCACGAAACGGCAGAGGCACAGCACCGCGACCGCCGCGATACCCCACTGGTCGTAGGTCGGCAGGCAGCCGATCAGGAAGGTCGCGACGCCCATGGTGAGCAGGGAGACCACCAGCGTGGTCTTGCGGCCCATGCGATCGCCGAAGTGGCCGAACACCAGGGAGCCCAGCGGGCGGGCGATGAAGGCGATGGCGAAGGTGAGCAGGCTGGCGAGCAGCGCGACGGTCGGATTGGTGGTGTCGCCAAAGAAGACCTTCGGAAAGTAGTTCGCCGCGGCGGTGCCGTAAGCGTAGAAGTCGTAGAATTCGATGGCGGTGCCGACCATGGAGGCCGCGATCACGGTTTTGACGGAATCTCGTGCCATCGCTTTGAGTTTGCCTGACGTTGTCACATCGGCTGCAGTCATAAGGATTTGCCCCTCTTCATTCATTCCTTGTGCGGGCGGCGGCCGTTGCCGGTCGTACCGCTCGGTGCTGTGTTCGCTTCGTTCTCGCTTGGGATTGCTGCGTGATGCCTTGTGGGCGGGCAACAAAAAAGCCCCGCACGTTTGCAGGGCTTCAAGATTCTCGCTCGTTGCCCTGCCTTCGTTGGCGGGGCTCAAGCTTGTATGCCGAATCAGTCCGCCAGCGAAGACGGAATAATAATTCGTGCGGACAGCAGTGCGAGCGCATTGAATCCAGTCATCGTGGCGAACCTCCTTTCGGTTTCGAAGTATTTCCTCGGATTTCCATCCGAACTACGGTGAGACCATAGGAGCCGCCACCGCAACTATCTACCGGGTGTTCACTATGTGAACATTCGTCTTTTTCTTGGATGAAACGGTGCCGCGCCAGGTCTTGGCCCGCACGACCGTTCCGCAATAACAGCAACGCCGGTGCAGCATTGGCATGCGTTCCCGCACACCGTGCGCCGCACCGGCGCGATCGATCAGTTTCGATCAGCCGTTTGACCAGCCGTTCCGTCAACCGTTCAACTGTTCCTCGCTTTGCCTGCGAACAACGGCAGCAGCACCGCCACGCACACGCACACGATGGCGGTCGGGAACAGCGCCACATACCCCAGCGACGGGGAGAACAGATTCACCGCGGCGGCTCCCACCACCACGCCCAGAATCAGACCCAGCGGCTTCGACAGCGCGTAGAAGCCCAGATCACGACCGGCATTACGCGGATCGGGCAGCGACTCGACCACCAGCGAATGCATAAGCACGTCATAGATGCTCAGACTGAACCCGGCAAGGAACGCGAGCAGCAGAATCGCCTTCTCCCCACCCATCAGCACGGTGAGCATACCCGCGAGAAGCCCGATCACATACAGTCCGCCGGCAATCACGACGGCGATACGGAAGTTGCGGTTGCGCGAACCACGCATGAGCTCGATACGGTCGGTGATGATGCCGGCCATGCCCGTGGCCAGCAGCGCGCCGCCGAACATCACGATGGAGAACATCATGATCAGCGTTCCGGCAGGAAGGGTGAGCGGCGTGGGATCCGCAGGGAGCGCACGATTGCCATACAAGGCGAATCGCACGATGTACCACAGGAACACGCTGGTCGATGCCATTGCGGCCATCATGAACACCCTGGAGAGGAACAGGCGGCGGAATTCATGCGCGTTGTCGCCGCGCGGGCCGCGCAGCATGGAGAACACGTCACGCCAATCGGTGCGGGCCCACTTCTGGTCGACGCTCGACCGTTCGTGAGGCCAAACCAGCACGGGAATCACGCCGGAAACGGCGAACAGCACCGCCGCGCACAGGAACACGTCGGTCGCCCCGAAGGCGACGGACATGCCGCCGATCACACCGCCGGCGGCCTCGCCGACAAGCACGCCCACCGCATGCCAACGGTCGACCCCCACGCGGTACTTGTCCGGCACACGCTCGGCAATGGCCGCGACGAGCGGCGCGGTGAGCATCACATACGCGGGTTGCATGAGCAGCCAGCCCGCGACCAAACCGACCACGGCATCCGTGGCACTGAGGATCAGCGTGGCCAGCGCCGCGAGCACACCGCCGGAGACAAGCCACGGCGTGCGTCTGCCGATGATGACGCGCGTATGGTCGGAGAATGTGGAGATCAGCGGCGTGACCACAATCGACAGCACCGCGCCCAGGGCGATGACCACGGCGAGCGGGGTCGCCAATGCGGATTGGCTGGTGACGTCGAGCAGAAGGTTCTCGGTGTTGAGCCCGTACAGCAGGGCGATGTGGTTGGGGATGGCGATGAGATTGAGCATGACCCACGGTGCGGTGATGAGCACCGCGGCGAGCGCGAACGCCCATTTCAGGCGCAGCACGTCCGTTCGGGACGGTTTCACGCCGTCCGCGGAGGTCATGGGGTCGCGCATGTCGAGGAATGATGAGGCGTAATCGGGTACGGCGGTGTCGACGCCTGCCGCGGCGACCGACGCGCCACCTGCCGCAGTGAGTCGCGCGGCTTGCGCTTCGGGTTGTTTCGCCGACGCTTCCGGTGGTAGTCGCCGGTCCTCACGTGCGAGCCGTGAAACGGATGCTTTGTCTTCGTCGCTCAGCGCTTTGTCGTAATCAGGGCGATCGTCGATGCCCGGGCGAACGTACGGTTCCAGCACAGTTGCTCCTCTGTCCCTCGATGCGTTGCACCGTTCGACCATGCTGTTCGGCACACTGCGAACGGCTTCCCTCCTATGGTTTCAGAGTACGCTGTGGGGCGTATCTGCATGCGTGTCTTTCCTATGCGCCTTCGAATGCGTCTTATGCCTGCCGAATGTCTGGTTTTCCACGGTTTCGCAGGTTCTGCGGGTTCTGTGGGTTTTGCGGGCGGTGAGCGGTGGGCGATGGCGCCGTGAGGCGAGGAAGGCCGGAAGCGGAAAAGACGAAGGAGGGAAGCGCCGCTTCCGCTACGCCTCCCTCCACTATCACGCCGTCGTGTTATCGCCGTGTGTCATCACCGTGCCATCGATGAGGTTTCGCTGCACGGTTTTATCGCACGGTTTTATCGCACGACCGGCGGCTGCGCGATCAGATCATCCGTACGGTGTTCGCCCGCCGAATCGACCCAAGTCAGCGACGCGACCGACGCGGTGTTGCTCACGCCAAGACCGCGGCCGGGCTCGAAGGTGAGCGTCGCCGAGGTTTCGGCTCCCTTCCAAGTGAAGGCGATGGACGTGTCGCCGTCCGCCTTGTACGAGAATTCGCCGTCGAACGCGTCGAGCTCGTTGCGGAACTTCGCCAGGGCGTTCAGCGCCTTGACCACCGGACGTTCGAGATTCTCGTCGATTTCCGCGGTGGAATAGTAGTGACGGTTGATGTCTCGGCCGTTGTTGGTCTTGCGCAGCAGTTCCATGTCGTTCTTGCCGGCGAGCGCACCCACGTAGTACACCTGCGGTACGCCCGGCAGGAAGAACTGCACGGCGCGCGCGGCGATGTAATGCTGGTCGTTGCAGCCGAGCGCCGAATAGTAGGTGCTGTTGACCTGGTAGAGGTCGAGGTTGGACGCGGCGGCACCGGTTGCGGCCTGCGATTCGCCCTTGGTGTTGGCGTGGATGGTGTTGACGAGATTGTCGACGTCCTCATCCGGCACCAGACCCTTGAGCGAACGGTCGAGCTGGTCGGAGCCGATGTCGATCACGCCGATGCCGTCGTGCGTATCGAGCACGGTGACGGCGTTGTTCGGGCGGATTTCGGTCCAATGCGCCACCGGTTCGACATGACCGGTGAACAGCGAGTGCAGCAGCAGCGGCGGCAGCGCGAAATCGTAGACGCGGTCGACCTTGGAGGCGATCTCCACCTGCTTCTTGTAGTAGGAGTGCACTTCGATGAGGATTTCCAGACCGCGCTTCACGCCTTCCTCGCGCAGGCGGGAGATGAGTTTGAAGGTCTTCGGGGTCATGAAGCAGCTGGTGCCGGCTTCCTTGGCGCCGTAGCCGACGGCGTCGAGGCGGATGTAGCTGACGTGCGAGGCAGCCATCTGGTCGAAGATCGACATGAGGTATTCCCAACCCTTGTCGGAGTCGGTGTCGATGTCGACCTGCTGCGGGGTGAAGCTGACCCAGACCAGGCGGGTTTTGCCCGCGAACTTGTAGTGGGTGAACGGCAGGCCCGGGCGCGGGCGGTAGATGCCGGCCAGGTCTTCTTCGGTCGCGCCGTTCGGGAAGACGGAGCTCATGGTGAGGAACATCGGGTAGTATTCGGACTCCTCGCCCTTGACGAGCACGTCCTGGAACTGCTTGGATTCCCAGCTCATGTGGTTGACGATGGCGTCGACCATGATGTTGTGGGTCGTGGAGAGTTCGGCCACGTCATCCCAGCTGCCGAGCCTCGGATCGACCTTGGTGTGGTCGATCGGGTCGAAGCCGGCGTCTGCGCCGTCGAACGGGGTGAAGAACGGCAGGATGTGCACGCCGTCATACACGCCATCGAAGCGAGTGCGCAGGATATTGGTCATCGATGCCAGGGTGCCGTCGCCGAGACGGTCGGCATAGGTGATGAGTTGCACCTTGTTCTTCATGGGACCTCCTTTGGTTCCGTTCCGTAGGTTCCGTCCATAAGTATCGAACCGGTTCGATATTACCGCCGACCGCCCCCGCGAAGCAAATAATCCCGCGTGTCGAACCGGTTCGATACCCCTTCGCCCAATCACCCCCGCTCACCCGCCCATCACCCCACTCACCAATCC
>NZ_JAHBBE010000031.1 GCF_019331805.1 Bifidobacterium pongonis | reverse complement strand
GTTCCGTCTCCTGGCTTCCAATCGCGGTTTTTTGTTTTGGCGAATGAAAATCGTACACAGGACGCGGGCCATGCCCTCCTGCGTCAGGGCCGGAATCCGAAAGTGCGCAAGATTTCGGACGTTATCAATGCAATGCGTGCAGTTATTGTCTCATGGACGGCATAGGGAATATCAAAGGAAAGAGAAGATTATGCCTAGGAATTCCAGAAAGAGTTCTATGAGGAACCCGATGGGAAGCATGAGCACCAAGACGAAGGTGATTGTGCTCATCGTTGCCATTGCGGTGTTTATGGGGATAGGGGCCGTTGGATACCGCAAAATGGAGGGAATCTTCAATCCGAAGAAGGCTGAGCCTGAAATCACCACCACGATTGTTTCCCGTCAGCTGCAGACGATGCAGGATCTGACCACCGCCAAGGAGAACGATTATGGTTTCGAGGAATTCTCCGAGGGGAACATCGCCCATGTGAACAAGAAGAAGTTCACGATGTTCTACAGTTATGAGATTCGTGCAGGCGTCGACTTGGCCAAGGCGGGAATCAAGGTGCATGACGACACTCGTACGATTTCGATTACCTTGCCCAAGGCCACGTTGCAATCCGTGTCGGTGGATCCCGACTCGTTGCGCTTCTTTGACTCGGAGAGCTCGTTGTTCAATGGCAATAAGATAACGGACACTGCCGAAGCGTTGAAGCATGCCAAGAAGTCGGCAGCTGATAAGGCTTCCAAGAGCAAACTTCTGCAGGAAGCCGATAAGCAGGCCAAGCAAATCGTGGAGAAAGCGTATTCGCAGGTTGCCAAAGCGAGCGGCTACAAGGTCCAAGTTCAGCTTGCTGGTAAGTAGTGAACATTCACGACCATGAAGGTAAGCACCCAATGACTAAATACAATGTTCCATCTCCAATTATTGATTTGCGCGAGAAGAAAAGTCTTGACAAGGTAACCCGAGACTACGAGAAGATGCTGGAACCTGGACCTGTGCAAAAGGCAGGCGATGTGATTGCCAGAGCCATTCCCGGACAGATCAAAACGCTTGCCGGGAACATGGGAGCTGCTGTTTCCCAAGCCGAAATGTACAAGCAGATTATGGACTATGTGGCTACAGCGTACGCGAAACTTGAAGAGCAGGCTGCGAAATACACCATCGACGAGAATAGCGTTTGCGAACGGCTGAACAAAATCCATGCGGATGACAAGATTTGTTCATTGGACGAAGTGTGTCTCATGAGGGAATATGACATTTCCAAAGCCGTTAACGATGTTAAGAACTGGAATCTTGGGTTTGCGGCTGTAGAAGGCGGCGCGACGGGTGCGGTTGGATTAGTCGGGCTGATTCCGAATCTGGCGGCCAGTACATTCCTATATTTTCGTGCGGTGCAAAACATAGCCATGATGTACGGATACGATGTCCGCAATGATTCTGAAGAGATGGAAATCGCGTCAGCTGTTTTGATGAACGCGATGAGTCCAGGGTTCGCTGGCTCCGGTGATCTTTCGATGATGATTGGGAAAATCATGGTTGCTGGAGAAATGGCGGCAGTCAAACAAGCGGCTAAAAAGGGGTGGACGGCAATGGCTCAGCATGCGGGTCTGCCATTGCTCATGGCGCAGATGCGAGCACTTGCCAACAATGCTGCAAAGAAGGCTGTACAGAACGCCGGACGGAAGACGCTTGAAAAGACGGTGTATACCAATGTTCTTGAACAGGTGGGGCGGAAGCTTACACTGAAGACCGCGCAACGAGCGGTGCCCATCATCGGAGGCGTGATCGGAGCTGGGCTTGATGCCTATCAGATGAACGTCATTCTTGACTATGCCGAGAAGTTCTACCGCAAGCGTTTCCTAGTGGAGAAGGAGGAACGCATTATTCAGTTGACATCCGATGGCATCGCTGAAGCTGTTGATGTATCGGTTAAAAAGTATTGAACAGATCCTCTCTCGATGGAGTTCCTTCCTGCGGACATTCATCAGTCGTTGAATATGCTGGTGATGTCAATCTCGACCATGCTTGGCTGTTGCTGACTTGTCTATGATGCTGGCTCGAAAAACTGCTGTCAGCGCAAGTTCATGGGCCATATGAGAGAAGGTTGGGTTCGAGTGTCTAGTGGGTAGACGCTGTACATGTCAAGCGCTGGCCAATGATTATGACGTAACGAATAGGCGTTCCGCTTTTTGATGGAATCCTTCATCCGGTTATAGGGTTTATCCCCATGTGGGTGCTATTTCGCCCAGAGAAGCAGGTTTTTGATCTGTGGTCAGGCTGGAGCGTGACGCTATCTCGCTTGTTTGTGGCATCTTTTTCGCTGTACCCCGAGTACGAGCGTTGCAATTCCGCGGTTCGTACTTGGCGTATCGCACTCTGAGTGCCATATATAAGCCACCTGGCAAAATCCCAACCCCCAAATCTGCCACAAATAAGCGAAGTAGCCTCGTTTCCGGCTTCTGCTTTGCTATGCCGCTATCGTTCTTTGAAGAACATGAAGAGATGATTTTCCTTAATTGCGAATGCACCTACTTCGGCTCCCAGCAGCAGTGATGCGCATCCGGTGAGAATCGGACATAGAGCGGTGAGAAGCACTTGTTGCCTGTCTATTCCGTCAATGCACTGCGTGACTTCCGCAAAGGATATCGGAACGGAAATCGCGGCGGACACCATGATAACAATGCCGGATTCAAGACATATCTGCAGCAGCAAAGCGGGTTTCGATATACCGCAGTGCAACGCGGACGCGAGTTCCAGACGGCGACTGCGGGTCACCGCGTAGCCTAAAGCGGCTCCCATGCATGCCGCAGCTGCAGGAAGAAAAGCGGTTGAACGATCACGATATAGGGATTGCCCGTTAAACCTCTCACCCAACGATGAATTGAGCTGCCCTAGCGTGATCGAACTATCCTTATCGGATTTCGCCGACGGCGTGAGCGCCGACCAGATAGCGTTCTCGGCGGAATCCGTCTGCGGCCATACGCTGACCCAGCACGAATCGAATGTGCCGCTGGGGGCAGTGGGGGAAAGGACCGCATACGAATACCCGGGGGTGCGTCCGTCATTGGGGTACGCGTAGGTTCCCCGAACATAAGCTTGCCTTCCGTCTTTCAGCGCAAGTGTGCTTCCTGCCCGAAGCCCCAATGTCTTTGCAAGTTCATTTGGGACAAGCACGCCCTGCGATTCGTCCTGTTCTTTCGCATGCAGCACGCGTGCGAAACCAGGTGTGACGGCATAGCCGGGAATCTTGGTGTCGGGCAGCGCCGACGCGATCAGCTGCTCGCTCTCCTTGATCGCTCCGGACGCTTGCACGTCGTTAAGCTCGGACAGACGCTCGCAAGCCTGCCCGTCCACCCCGCCTTCGGCATTGAGCACCATGATGTTTCCGCCTGAAGCCTTGTATTGGCTGGCTTGGTGAAGAATGTTCGATGATGTTGAAATTTCAAAAGAGGATGATCCGACAACAAGAAGGGTGAGAGCCAGAATGGTGAGGACGCAATGTGAGGAACCGCTGAGTATGCTGCGCCAAGCTTCGGAACAGACGGAAGATAATCTCATTGGAAACGCTCCAGGTCGATGATGTCGGTGCAGGCGTCACGGGTTCGGAGGTCATGCGTGGAAACGACGACGATGGTGTCGGTTTGCGCAATGCTGGTCAGCGTGTCGCTGACCGTTGCCGCGGTATGGATGTCGAGCTGGGCGGTGGGCTCGTCGACCAGCATCAGTGAAGGATGTGCCGCGAAAGCACGGGCAAGCATAAGACGCTGCGCCTCACCTCCGGAAAGCTCGGAAAATCGGTGATCGGCCACGACATCCAATCCGAATTGGCGCAATAACGGAAGCGCCTCTCGCTCGGCCTGCGCACGGGTGAGCCCCTTGGCGAGCAGAGGAAGCACGACATGATCCAATACGGTGCGTCGCGGTGTGCCGTGCGGATTTTGAAGCACCCATCGCATCGATGTCACATTCTGTGCGATGACGCTACCGTCTGTCGGTTGTATCCAACCGGCGATGATGCCCAGCAACGTCGATTTGCCCGATCCGCTTGGCCCGGTAAGCGCATAGACATGACCGGGAAGAAGCATCGCATTCAAATCATGAAACAGTAGCGGTCCATTACCGTAGTGGTGTCCGATATGGTGCAGCTCAATGTGCATCGCAGCTTTTCCTCTCCGGATTCGCCTGAATGCTGGCCGGTGCTTTGCCGTTCAAGGTAATCAACGTGCGTCCCAACGAACTGCCAACGATGTGGATTCTTCTGATCGTCCCATTGCCGCTGACGACGCAGCCGTCCGACTGCGTAAGGCCGACAAGCGATTCCGCGGGCACGGAATACACGTCAACCGCCTGTTTGAGACGATAACTTACGGAGACATCGGTGGTCTGTTCCCCGTCCTTGCGGTTCCCCGTGTACCCTTCCCAGGATGCCATCGCCTTGATGGCATCCTGATCAGTCACGGTGCCGTCATCACCGATGGGATAGTCCCGACCGTTGATTGTGATAACACGTTCGCCGGTCAGCCGATCCGTCGGTAGTGTTGCCGCTTTGATCGACTGGATTCCCTCAGCGGTTGTGAACGCCGCAGCGGAGGAGTCGTCGGATATCGTCGCCCCTAACTTGGCGGCACAACCGGTGGAGGCCAGATTCTCGCCGGGTATCCAGATCACGAGTGTTTTGTCGAATGTCTTGTCTTGTATGCTGCCCCCGTATTCTGCGTAGAGTCGGCGCCATGAGTCCCAGGTGTTCCAATCGAAGACCCCTGTTTGCGTTGCCCCGTATCCGAGCCGTGCCAGTTCGTGTTGCAGGGCTTTGACATCGGAGCCCGTATCTCCGAAGGAAAGATCGCGGTATAGCGGTGTCTCCGTGTATAAGGTCACCAGCGGGGTTCCGTCCATATCGTATTCCCGGGAGCCTGAAGCGATCACGCCATCCGCGGGGCACGAAACTTGCGTGATCTGCCCGGTTCTCCCGAACGGTATGCTTTGTGCCTGCAATGAGGAGACTTGTAGCGTTATGGTGCGTTCATCGTCGAAATGTTCGGTGCGTAGGGGAAGATTCCCCGTGCTTGACGACGGTTCGAGCGAAGTTGGTGTGCCGGAATGAGTGAGCCCAATGGCGAGCCCGGCGCCGGCGCAGAGACAGGCGACCATACACATGGCGGCGAATCCCATGCCGTGGGTTCTGAAGGCTTTGGCGAACGAGGAGAACATGGAGCGTGCGTATCCTCACTTATTCGGGTTTGCCAGGCATTGCGAGAACTGCTCTGAGCTGGTGTCCAGCTTCGAACTGCCGTCCGGCTTGGAGGATTCCGTAAGGTAATCCTGCTTGGTAAACGAATCAGGCACCAGCTTCCTGCGCTTCAGACAGCTTACGATCAGCTCGATTTCGTCGGAATTCGAAGGATTGGTGGTCATCCGTTCGTAAAGATCACGAATGAGCAGATTCGTTCCCTTGGCACAGGTGATGCTGTCCGAATTCACTTTGTCGGAATCGTAGTTCTGATCGTCAACGTCCATGCTTTCCTGCATCAGACCGGTGGATTGATCCGTAGTGAACGTTATCGGATCTCCTTTGGAAATCATGCACTGCTGGTATTTCTCGTTGGCTTCGCGATAGTCCGAATCGCTGATTCTCCCTGTTTTGATCGCCTTCTTAAGGGCTTGTCTCTCGAAATCGCTGGTCGCTGATTGCAGCGCTTGCCGCAGCTGCGACTCATACGATGCGGTTGTTTCGGAGCTTTCGGTGGCGGATGGAGATTCGGTTTTGCTTGCTGTATTTGCCGAGCAGGCGCTTAGCGGCAGCAGCAGGCAAACGATTCCGGAGATGAGAACAATGCGTAGTGGTTTGGACATGATGCATTCCTTTCAGCAGGCTTCGGTAGAACTCGGCGGAACTTTGGCGGAACTTTGGTGGAGGAACCCCACCTTTCGGAAACATAGGGAACAAGCTGCGGCGCGACGCGGTTTTTGCCTTGGAACTGACGGAATCTGACCTATTCCTGACCTTGCTGTTCGTGACTGCTAAGGTGTGAGTCACACAATGAAAAGGGTGGTGGCTGTGCGAGTTCTGATCGTGGAGGACAATGCGAATCTGGCCGATGTCATCGACATGGGATTGAGCATGGAAGGCCTGCAGACCAAAGCTGTATACGACGGGCGCGACGCCGTCGAGGAACTGAATAACGGCGGATACGATATGGTCATACTGGATCGTGATCTTCCAGGAGTGCATGGCGATGACATAGCGCGTATGCTGAGCGAGCGGCACGATGCCACGTATGTGTTGATGCTTACAGCCTCCGCGCAGACGGAAGACATCGTCCAAGGTCTGAATCTCGGCGCCGACGACTACCTGACGAAGCCCTTCGACTACGCCGTTCTGTTGGCGAGGGTCAACGCGGTACGGCGCAGAAAAAGCCTGGCTCATGATTCGGTGTTCCGCCGCGGGGCGTTCAAGGCGGACTTCCATACAGGTATCGTCACGGTCGAGGGACGAAGGCTGAGGTTCGGAGCAAGGGAGCTGGCCGTGCTGAGAACGTTGATAGAAGCGAACGGCGGCGTGGTGAGCACGGAAAGGCTATACAAGGAGATATGGCATGACGACCATGCCCATACCAGGGGAATCGTCAAAACCACCATTTATGCGTTGCGGACGAAAATCGGCATTCCTGATTTCATTGAGACGATTCCCGGGCAGGGGTATCGGATTCCATGAAAGGAACGAAAGGGGATATGCGCTTCCGGTGGTCCACGCGGAGGAGACTTGTTGCGATCATCGTGTCTGTATTCGTCGCGCTGACGGTGATTGTCTCCGTGGCGACATTCGTTATCGTCGACCGGCAGATCGATACGGTGACCGTAGGGCGTTTCGCGCCGGAATATGCTGCCGATGAACAGTACCAGCAACATGATTCCGCCGGTCCTTCGTCAGGCGGTGCCTATGTTTTGACAGGGAACGGCGCCCATACTGGCGGATTCGCCGTCACCGCTTCCCGGGGCAACGATACGGCCCGTAATCTGTTGCTTCTCACCAGCGTGGTGCCGATTCTGATATTCGGAACGTTGTCGGCCATAGCTACGTGGAGCATATGCACTCATTCGCAGCGCAGGATTGATACGGTCGCGCAACAGATACGAGCTTCGGATTCCAACCTGTCGCGGCATCCCATACAAATTCCCGAGGAGAACGATGCCGCATCCGTGATAGCCGGTGCCTACAATGACGCAATCGGTGATGTCAATGCCGCCATTGCCAGGGAGAAACGATTCATAGCCGATGCGTCGCATGAACTCAAAAACCCGTTGACGGCAACATCCACTGCGTTGGAAATACCGGTGCATAACGGCTTGCTGGATGATAAGGCCCTTCCTTTCGTCGAGAAGGCTCTGGCTTCCAATAGATCGTGCATCGCCTTGGTCGGTCGACTTCTGGATTTGGCCAAAGTGCAGCAACTGGAGAGAGGAGAGCTGTCGAACATTGCCGTGAGTGCCGTTGTCGAAGAAGTGATTACGACACTTTTCGATGGCGGAATTCCGAGGGGACTAACCTTGCATAAACGGTTGGATGATGTTCGAATGCAGGCTGATCCTCTGCTGTTCGCTCAGCTGGTGAAGAATCTGTTGCTTAATGCCGTGCAGCATAACGTGGCTGGCGGAATGATATGGGTATCCGCTGGAGAAGCCCCTGAGTCGGACAATCAATCCGGCGCGCGCATGATGACGCTTGTAATCGAGAATACGGGGGTGGATTTGCATGGCGTGGATCTCGATGACTTGTTCACGCCGTTCAACAGGGGGAGGAATAGCAGAATCGTGGAGCGAGGTTCCTCGGAGAGACCGGCGGGAACGTTGGAGAACCATGGTTTGGGATTGTCCATCGCCAAGGAAATCGTGTTATTGCACAAGGGGACGATACGGCTTCAAGCCAGGGATGGTGGCGGGCTTCGTGTTGTTGTGAACATTCCGGCGTCGTCATGAGGGTATTGAGAGAGTCGAGAGGGTCGAGAAGGGCAGTGCTGAACGGCTAACTCGCTTATATATGGCGGATTTCGCCTTGTTACGGAACCTAGGTGGCTTATATATGGCACCGAATCGGCGATATGCCAAGTATGAACGTTGCAATTGCGCGGCTCGTACTTGGCGTATCGCGTTTTGAGTGCCATATATAAGCCACCTGGCAAAATCCCAACCCCCGAATCTGCCACAAATAAGCGAAGTAGCCTCGTTTCTGGCTTCTGGTACCCGGTTCTCGACTCCGACCAAGGCCGATACTCAGTCAACCCGCGAGCCCCCCAGCTATCCCCGGCCGTTCCCGCCGCAGAACACAGGCGGACAAGCAGCACAAAAACGGCCGAGGGGCCGCGCCCCGGGAAACCCCGGGAACGCAGCCCCTCGGCTGTTGCCATATCGGCTTACGTGTTGCGCGAACGCAGGTTCGCGCAACACCGTGGCTGCAGTGGCCACATTAGCCGCAGCGGCCACAAATCAGCGGTTATCAGGCGGTGAAGTATTCCACGCCGGCTTCGAACAGCGGCTGATCCTTCTCGCCCGGCACGTTCTTGAACGTGCCGTTGCTGTAACGTTCCGAGTGGCCCATCTTGCCGAACACGCGGCCGTCCGGGCTGGTGATGCCTTCGATGGCCAGCAGCGAACCGTTCGGGTTCACGTCCAGGTCCATGCCCGGCACGCCGGCCTCATCCACGTACTGCGTGGCGATCTGGCCGTTGACCTTGAGCTGGGCGAGCACATCGTCGGACGCCACGAAGCGGCCTTCGCCGTGGGAGATGGCGATGGTGTGCATGTCGCCCACGGAGGTCTTGGCCAGCCACGGGGAGAGGTTCGAGGCTACGCGGGTGCGTACCAGGCGGCTCTGGTGGCGGCCGATGGTGTTGAACGTCAGCGTCGGGCATTCGGCGGTCATCGGCACGATGTCGCCGTACGGCACCAGACCGAGCTTGATAAGCGCCTGGAAACCGTTGCAGATGCCGAGCATCAGGCCATCACGGTTGTTCAGCAGGTCGCGCACCGCTTCGGTGACGGCGGGGGCGCGGAAGAACGCGGTGATGAACTTGGCGGAGCCGTCGGGCTCGTCGCCGCCGGAGAAGCCGCCGGGGATCATGATGATCTGGCTCTTCCTGATCCCCTCCACCAGGGCTGCGGTGGATTCGGCCACGGCGGCCGGGGTGAGGTTGTTCACGATGAGCGTGCTCACGTCGGCGCCCGCGCGTTCGAACGCGGCGGCGGAATCGTACTCGCAGTTGTTGCCCGGGAACACGGGGATGATCACGTGCGGCTTGGCGACGCCGGTGCCGGTGTACACGGTCTTCTTCGGAGCTTCGAAGGAAACGGCCTCAACGGTCTTGCCCTTCTCCTCGCCCTTGGAACGGTACGGGAACACGGATTCGATGCCGCCTTCCCAAGCGTCCTGCAGTTCGGCCAGATCCAGCGTCTCACCGGCTGCCACGAATTCGTAGGCTTCGGTGGTTTCGCCGATCTCGCCGACTTCGACCAGGTTCGACACGGCCGGGATCTTGGCGCCGTCGGCCAGTTCCACGATGAAGGAACCGTAGGCCGGGGTGAACAGGTCGTCCACGGCGATATCGGAGGAGAGCTTCACGCCGATCTGGTTGCCGACGGTCATCTTGAAGATCGCTTCGGCGGTCGCGCCGTAGCCCGGCGTGGACACGGCCAGCGCATCGCCGAAATCGGTGAGCTCCTCGACAGCGGAGAACGCTTCGAGCAGCGCATCCTTGTCGGGGGTCAGGCCGTCTGCCTGGTAGCGCGGGGCGATGCGGACCACGCGGTGGCCGGCACCCTTGAACTCCGGGGAGGTGGCGCGCTTCATGTTGCCCACGGCCACGGCGAAGGAGATCAGGGTCGGCGGCACGTCAAGCTGTTCGAATGTGCCGGACATGGAGTCCTTGCCGCCGATCGCGCCGGCGCCCAGATCGACCTGGGCCATAAGCGCACCCAGCACGGCGGCCATCGGCTTGCCCCAGCGTTCCGGCTCGTCGCGCAGCTTTTCGAAGTATTCCTGGAAGCTCAGGTAGGCCTTCTCATGTTCGAAACCGGCGGCGACCAGCTTCGAGAGGGATTCGACCACGGACAGGTACGCGCCGGTGAACTGGTTCTTCTCCATGATGTACGGGTTGAAGCCCCAGGCCATCGCGGAGGCGGTGGTGGTTTCGCCGAACACCGGCAGCTTGGCGACCATGGCCATGTTCGGGGTCAGCTGCTTCCGGCCGCCGAACGGCATGAGCACGGTGCCCGCGCCGATGGTGGAGTCGAAACGCTCCGAAAGGCCCTTGTTGGAGGCCACGTTCAGATCGGTGAGCATGGCGTGCATGCGTTCGTTCAGCGTGCCGGAAGACCACGGGGTGGTGTAGTCGTGCTGCGCTTCGACGTGTGCGACCTGATGCTTCGGGGCGCCATTGGAGGCGAGGAATTCGCGGGACAGGTCCACGATCGTGTCGCCGTTCCACACCATCGTCATGCGCGGATCCTCAGTCACGGTGGCGATGACTTCGGCTTCGAGATTCTCCTCGCGGGCGTAGCCGAGGAACTCGTCCACATCGTCGGCGGCCACGTCCACGGCCATACGTTCCTGGGATTCGGAGATGGCCAGTTCGGTACCGTCAAGGCCCTCGTACTTCTTGGAAACCTTGTTGAGGTCCACGTACAGGCCGTCGGCCAGCTCGCCGACCGCCACGGACACGCCGCCGGCGCCGAAATCGTTGCAGCGCTTGATCAGACGGCAGGCGTCGCCACGGCGGAACAGACGCTGCAGCTTGCGTTCGACGGGCGCGTTGCCCTTCTGCACTTCGGCGCCGTCCAGTTCCAAGGATTCCACGTTGTGCGCCTTGGAGGAGCCGGTCGCGCCGCCGATGCCGTCACGGCCGGTACGGCCGCCGAGCAGGATGATCTTGTCGCCGGGGGCGGGGGTTTCGCGGCGCACATGGTCGGCCGGGGTTGCGGCCACGACCGCGCCGACCTCCATACGCTTGGCCACGTAGCCGGGGTGGTAGATCTCGTTGACCTGACCGGTGGCCAGACCGATCTGGTTGCCGTAGGAGGAGTATCCGGCGGCGGCGGTGGTCACGAGCTTGCGCTGGGGGAGCTTGCCTTCCAGCGTTTCGGAGACCGGGACGGTCGGATCGGCGGCGCCGGTCACGCGCATGGCCTGATACACGTAGGAACGGCCGGACAGCGGGTCGCGGATGCAGCCGCCGATGCAGGTGGCCGCACCACCGAACGGTTCGATTTCGGTCGGATGGTTGTGCGTCTCGTTCTTGAACAGGAACAGCCAATCCTCGTCGTGGCCGTTCACATCCACCTTCACCTTGACGGTGCAGGCGTTGATCTCCTCGGATTCGTCGAGATTCTTCAGAATGCCGTTCTTCTTGAGCCATTTCGCGCCGATCGTGCCCATATCCATCAGGCACACGGGCTTCTCGTCGCGGCCCAGCTCGTGGCGCATCTCAAGGTACTTGTCGAACGCGGCCTTGACGGCGGCGTCGTCGATCTGCACGTCGTCCAGCTGCGTGCCGAACGTGGTGTGACGGCAGTGGTCGGACCAGTACGTGTCGATCACCTTGATTTCGGTGATCGTCGGATCGCGCTGTTCTTCGGTGAAATGTTCGCGGCAGAACTGCAGGTCGGCCAGATCCATGGCCAGACCGCGATCGGCGATGAACTGTTCGAGTTCGGCGTCGCTCATGGAACGGAAGCCGTCGATGACTTCGACCTTGCCGGGCACCGGCACCTGGGTCTTCAGCGTGCTCTTGACGTTCAGGGAGGCTTCGCGCGCCTCGACCGGGTTGATCACGTAATGCTTGATGGCGTCGATGTCGGCTTCGGAAAGCTCGCCTTCCAGCGCGTACACCTTGGCGGAACGGACGGTCGGACGCTCGCCCTGCGAGATGAGCTGGATGCATTCGCTTGCGGAATCGGCACGCTGATCGAACTGGCCGGGCAGGAATTCGACGGCGAACACGGTCGCGCCGCCGAAATCGGGCAGGTCGGCGGACACGGTGTCGACCTGCGGCTCGCTGAACACGGTGGGCGTGGCCTGTTCGAACAGTTCCTCGCTGATGCCTTCGACATCGTAACGGTTGACGATGCGGACGTTCCTCAGGGCGCTGATGCCGAGGATCGTCTTCAGCTCATTGCCGAGCTGCTGGGCCTCGACGTCGAAACCCTGCTTCTTTTCCACATATACGCGATAAACCACGTGCTGCTCCTTGAATTGAATACGTAGTGGGTTGTGTGATTGGCAGTGTGTTTGGTTGTGGTGCTCTTGGCGACCGGCGGGGGAGCGTCCGTCCGGGGCGTGCCCGCCTGTCGCAAAGAAAGAAGCCCGCATCCGGATCGGCGGATGCGGACTTGACGTGCATGTCAGGCGATGGTGACGCCTTCGGCTTCGGCCAGCTTGGCCAGACGGCTTTCGATCTCCTCGTAGGCGGGGATGATGTCGCCCAGGTCGCGGCGGAACAGATCCTTGTCGAGATGCTCCACCTTGCCGGAATGGTCGCGCTGATCCCACAGGCGGCAGGAATCCGGGGTGATCTCGTCGCCCAGCAGCAGCGTGCCGTCGGAGGTGCGGCCCATTTCGATCTTGAAGTCCACGAGCTTGACATCGATCTTGGCGAAGATGTCGATCAGCGCCTCGTTGATGCGGCGGGCGAGCGGGGCGATTTCGGCCAGGTCCTCGCGGGTGCACACGCCGAGCGCGACGAGATCGTCGTCGTTGACGAACGGATCATGCAGATCGTCGTTCTTCAGGAAGTATTCGAGCACGGGTTCCTTGAGCGGCAGACCCTCCTCCACGCCAAGGCGGGAGCAGAAGTGACCGGCGGCGGTGTTGCGCAGCACGATCTCCAGCGGGAACATGTTCACCTTCTTGACCAGCTGCGCGGTGTCGTTGACGCGCTTGATCAGGTGGCTGCTGATGCCGCGCTTCTCCAGGAGTCCGAAGATGAGCGTGGTGATGAGGTTGTTCAGCCGGCCCTTACCTTCGAAATCTTCCTTCTTTTCACCGTCGCCTGCGGTGGCGGAATTCTTGTATTCGACCCAGAGCACTTCCGGATCCTCGGTCGCGAACAGCTGCTTGGCCTTGCCCTCGTAGAGCTTTTCCAACTTCTCCATTACTCGCCTTTCCTGGGGTTTGGGAGGTAGATAGTTTGGTGAACTTGACGGTTACAAGATAGCAACGGGAGGCTACATTCCGCAGCCTCCCGTCGCGTTTTCGGACGGGGGTTCGCGCGGGTGCGTGCACGTCTCGCCCGGCGGCCCGTCAGATGACCGTGATGTCGAGCGCGTCGGCTACGCGGGCGGCCTTGGCTCGGGCGTCGGATTCGCCGGCGCCGATGGCGAGCGCCACGGCCATGCGGCGGTGGCCGTGCACTTCGGGTTTGGCGAAGATGCGCAGGTCGGTGCCGGGCTCCTGGAGGGCGTTCGCGACGTTGGTGAAGACGGCTTGGCCGTCGCCTTCGACCACGATGGCGTGGCTTGCGGCGGTGGTGCCTTCGGGGATGCTGAGCGCGACATGTTCGGGGGTGACGGGCAGGCCGAGGATGGCGCGTGCGTGCAGGGCGAATTCGCTCAGGCGCTGGGAGATCATGGTGACCATGCCGGTGTCGTGCGGGCGGGGGGAGACTTCGTTGAACAGGATCGAGCCGTCGGTGAGGACGAAGAGTTCGACGCCGAAAACGCCCCAGCCGGTTTCACCGGTGGCGCGTGCCTTGGCGACCAGTCCTTCGACGGCGGTTTTGGCGATGCGCTGGGCGCGGGCGGTTTCCTCGGCTGCGGCCGAATCGGCGGCAGTGCCGTTGGTCTGCCAGGATTCGCGGTAGTCGCCGGATTCCTGACGTTGGCCGATGGGGGTGCAGGTGACGATGCCTGCGCTGGAACTGACGGTGAGGACGGTCAGTTCGCGTTCGAGCGGGGCGAGCGCTTCGACGATGACGCGGGAGACGTCGCCTTCGTCGTGTGCGCGGCGGCCTTCCTGCGCTTCGGTCCATGCGGCGTCGATGGCGTTTGCGGTGCGTACGACGGATTGGCCGTGGCCGGAGGAGCTCATGATCGGCTTGACGACGCACGGGTAGCCGACTTCTTCGGCGCCGGCGCGCAGTTCCTCAAGGGAGCCGGCGAAACGGTAGGGGGTGGTGGGTAGGCCGAGTTCCTCGTGGGCGAGGACGCGCAGGCGTTCGCGGTCCATGCAGATCGCCGCGATTTCGGCGCTCGGCACCACTTGTGCGCCATTGGCGGCGGCATCGGCGAGCTCCTGGGTGGCGATGGCTTCCACTTCCGGCACGATGATGTCGGGTTTGACGTCGTCGAATAGGGCTTTGAGCTGTTCGGGGTTGGCCATGTCGAGCACGCGCGACTCGTGGGCCACCTGCTGTGCGGGGGCGCCGGCGTAGGAGTCGGCGGCGCACACCCATGCGCCGAGGCGCATGAGTTCGATGGTGACTTCCTTGCCGAGTTCGCCGGCGCCGAGGAAGAGCACGCGGGTCGGGCGGTTGCCCAGCGGCGTGCCCAGGGGACGGTTGATACTGCGTTGTACGGAGGTGGAATCAGTCATGTTCCACATTCTGTCACTCGCGCTGGATGGTTGGCGGCGGCGCGGGTGACGGAATGTGCGGCGTGCGTATGGTGAGACGGGATGATGGTCGGCAAGGCGTATGCCATGCCGCTCGGAAGGCCTCGCGGGGGAGAGGAGGCTTCCGAGCGGTTTCCGGTCAGGCGAGCGCCTTCTTGATACGGTTGAGGCTGGCGGGCTTCGGGGTGCCGAGTTCCTGCGCCCACAGGCTCACATAGAATTCCTCAAGCATCCACCGCGCATCGGTGGCCTTGCGCATCAGCTCCTCATGCTTCGGGCCCGCGGGTTCGGCCTTCGCTTTGGCCATGGCCTTGTCCACCAGTTGCTTGGCCTCATCCGCCTCCCATGCCCAGCGCACGTCACGGTTCTTGTCGTTCTTCGCCTTGGTCAGGCGCATCAGATCGGCATGCAGGTAGCGTTCCACGGATTTAAGCGAAGCGGGCGGCGTGGCCCCGATGAAACCGGGGTACACGAGCGTGGCGATATGTTCGCGGATCGACTGCAACACCGAAAGCATCGGCAGGTCGGCTTTGCC
Organism: Bifidobacterium pongonis; assembly: GCF_019331805.1. GTDB lineage: Bacteria > Actinomycetota > Actinomycetes > Actinomycetales > Bifidobacteriaceae > Bifidobacterium > Bifidobacterium pongonis. The sequence continues at coordinate 18,152 of NZ_JAHBBE010000031.1, read as the reverse complement.
GCTCACCGCCTTATCGACCTCCGCATAGCGTTTCAGAATCGCGATCACATCGTGGGAAACGGCGTACACCGTATCCTCATACACTTCACGCACGTCGAGCACCGCGTTCGCCAACGCCTCATCATCCTTGAGCTTGTCCACCTGCGGCATCAGACGTTTCACCGCAGCCAACTGCAGATCCTCCGCCAGCTCCTTCGTCGACTTGTATGGCGCGGACGCGAGCATCAACGCCTCCGCACCCAGCCAACGCGAGGAAATACGCTCATCCGGCAACCGCAGCGCGTCCAACGCGCCACGCCACAGCATCGACGCACGCGACTCGGTCGTAGCGCCCGAACGGTGCAGCAAATCCGCCTGACGCACGATCTTGCCCTGATCGGCAGCCTGATCGGCCTGCCTGCGCACCATGCGACGAGCCGACTCCTCGGCCTGCCGCGCGAACCGCACCTGCAACGCCTTAAGATCCTTGGACTTGCCCAACACCTTCACCTGCCGGCGCGGGCCACGGCGCGCATGCGAACCCCGCCCATTCGCCACAGGCTGCTCCACCGCGAACGTCATCCGCAGATACGGCGACAAGCGTTCGATAAGCTCGGAACCCAACACCTCCGGGTGAATCTGCGCGCCGACCGTGGCAATGGCCGCCTGCGTGAACACATGAGCCAGATCAGGGTAGGTCACGTCCGCGCTGGTGCCCGGCAAATCCGGATAATGCTCGTCGATCCACGCGCGAATCTTACGCGCCGCATCCGGCGCGGGCACGAACTGCACGCGCAACTGCTTAGGCAGCGCCTTGATCATGGCCAGCGTCAACTCGTCCAACAAGCCCGGCACATTCCACGTGAACTGCTCCGGCGTGATACGCCCCAACGCCTTCAACGGCACATGCACGGTCACGCCATCATCCGGATTGGTCGGATCATAGACATACGACAAGCGCAGATCGATCGGCTGACCATCCGTGCCGCGCGTATGCCAATGATCCGGATAATCGGCCAGACTCACCGCATCCGCCTCACTCAGACGCTCCACCTTATCCGGGTCGAAATCAAGCAGCGTCGGATCGGCATCATGATGCGACTTCCACCATTTCGCCAACGACGCCAACGACGTCACATCCTGCGGAATCACACGGTTATAGAAGTCGAACAGATCCTCATCCGTAATGGTCTGCGCAAGCTGGCGCGTACGATTCGCGTCATCGGCGGCATCCTCAAGAATACGCAGATTCCTGCGCACGAAATCGTCATAACTGAACCGCTGCTGGATATCACCCTCCACCAGACCCTGACGGATCAGGAAATCACGCGCCTCCGGCGGATTGATACGACCCCACAGCACCGTACGATCCTGCACGATCGGCAGACCATACAACAGTACCTTCGCGCTCGCCACCGCCGAACCGCGCGAACCCGACCAATGCGGTTCCGCATACGTCACACGGGTGAGGGAACCGGCCAACGGCTCGGCCCACGCCGGGTCGATCGCGGCGCAATACCGCGCCCACAGGCGGGACGTCTCCACCAATTCGGTGCTCATCACCCAGCTCGGCGTCGACTTGGCCACCGAGGACGCGGGGAACAGCGCGAAATGAGTGCCGCGCGCACCCTGATAATCGTTCTTCGCCATCTTCTGCGCACGCTTGATGGCCTTCGCCTTGGCCGCGCCCTTCAACCCGGCGAAATCGGAAGCCTTCGGCTCGCGCACCACCTGCATGCCCATCATCGACAGCAAGCCGGCGAGCATGGACTTATGAATGCCCTCCGCATCCCACGAACAGCACAGGCTATGCGCCGCCTGCTGGTTCAACGGCAACTGGCGGATCTCCAAACCGGCACGCGAAGACGGCAGCGGATCGCCCACCTTGAACCGCATTTCACGGCACATCTGACGCAGCTGCGAAACCAGATCCTTCCACTGGCGCATGCGCAGCCAACTGAAATACTCGGTTTTGCAAATGCGGCGCAGCGCATTGTTGCTCGGCTCGCCATCGGCCTGGAACACGCGATCCCAAATGTTCAACGCGGTCAGGAAATCACTGGTCGGATCGGCATACCGGTTATGGATGCGGTCCGCCTCCTCGCGATGCTCCTCCGGGCGTTCGCGCGGATCCTGCAAGCTCAGGAACGCCACGATGACCAGCACGGCGGCCAACGTGTTCGGCGACGTGGAACGCGCCGCCTCGATCACCATACGGCCCAGGCGCACGTCGATCGGAATACGCGCCAACTGGCGTCCGATCGGCGTCAACGTCACCTCGCCGCGCCTACGCGCCACCGCCTTCAACTCGGTCAACTCGTTGAAACCGTCGGAAACGGCCTTCATATCCGGCGGGTCGATGAACCCGAACTCCGTCACATCATTGGCCGTGCGCGCCACGCCCACGCTCAACATGTGCAGCACCACCGCACCCAACGACGTGCGCAGGATCTCCGGATCGGTGAACCGCGGGCGCGTCTCATAATCCTCACGGCTGTACAGGCGGATCGCGATACCGTCCGCCACACGGCCGCAACGGCCGGAACGCTGATCGGCACTCGCCTGGCTGATCGGCTCGATCGGAAGACGCTGCACCTTCGCGGTCTTGGAATATCTGGAAATACGTGCGGTACCCGGGTCGACCACGTAACGGATACCCGGCACGGTCAGCGAAGTCTCAGCCACATTCGTGGCGATTACAATGCGCTGATGCGTATGCGATTCGAACACCTTATGCTGATCGGCCGCGGAAAGACGCGCGAACAACGGCATGATCTCGATCGCGTCCGGACGGCGCATATCCTCGGCGCGCGGGCCGAAATGATGACGCAACGCCGACTCGAACTCGTGGATGTCGCGCTCGCCGGAAGCGAAGACGAGAATGTCGCGCGCGCCACGCTCATGGCTGGAATGGATGATGAGCTCGGCGCAGGCGCGGGCCACGGCGGTGGGCATGTCGGTTTCGCCGGCGCTGTCCTCCGTGCCGTACTCGTCGCTGCCCGGATCCACGCCACGCGCGAAACCCGGCACGTCATGCATCAGCGCGGGCGCCGCACCCAACGGCTCATAGACGATCTGCACCGGGTAGGTGCGTCCGGACACTTCGATCACCGGCACCTTGGTGTGCAGCGCATGCTCGAAATGCTGCTGGAACTTCACCGAATCGATGGTCGCGGACGTGATGATGAGCTTCAGATCGCGGCGCTGGGGGAGCAGGGCCGTCAGATAGCCGAGCAGGAAGTCGATGTTCAGACTGCGTTCGTGCGCCTCGTCGATCACGATCGTGTCGTAGGCGCTGAGCTTCGGATCGCGCTGGATCTGCGCGAGCAGAATACCGTCGGTGACGACCTTCAGGCGCGTGGCCTTGGACGTGTCGTCGGTGAACCGCACCTGGTAGCCGATCTCGTCGCCCAAGCGCACGCCCATCTCTGCGGCGATACGCTCCGCCACCGTGCGGGCCGCGATACGACGCGGCTGCGTGTGCACGATCTGGCGGCCATGCGAGCCGCGCCCGAGCTCCAGCAGAATCTTGGGCAGCTGCGTGGTCTTACCGGAACCGGTTTGGCCGGAGACGATGACCACCTGGCTTGAACGAACGGCCTCGGCGATGTCGTCGCGTGCGGCCGATACCGGCAATTCAGGCGGGTAAACGAATTTCATCACGATCCTTAGTGTCTCAGTGTCTGAGTGAATAGGGGAATGAGTGAATGGGGGATGGGGGATGAGTGAATGGGGAGTTTCAGCGGGGTTCGATCCGGAATCCGACATGCGCTCGCCGGCGTGCGGATCCGCGTGCAGACCTACGCGCGGATGACCTCGATCACGCGGAATCCCTTGGCGCTGTGGTATTTCGACACCTCATAACCGTCGCCCAGCGCGTCGGCCAGCCAGTTGATCAGCGAGTCCGCGCCCAGATTCTTCTGCACCACCAGATAGGCGGCGCCATTATCGGACAGGCGCGGCAGCCAGGTCATCAGCAGCGTGTGTAGCGCCTCCTTGCCGATGCGGATCGGCGGATTCGACCAGATCGCATCGAAGGTCAGATCAGGGTCGATGGCGGAAGGGTCGACGGGCTTCGCGTCGGCGTCGGTACGGATGACGTGCACATTGTCGCAACCGTTGCGACGCGCGTTCGACTCGGTCAGCTCAAGCGCGCGCTCGTTCACATCGGCCGCCCAGACGGTCGCCTCGGGCGAAGCGAAGGCGAGCGAGAGCGCGATCGGCCCCCAACCGCACCCCAGGTCGAGAAGATTGCCATGCTCGGGAGGCTCCGGCGCCTGCTTGAGCAGCACCGAAGTGCCCAGATCGAGACGCGAACCCGAGAATACGCCGTTCGACACCTCGACATCGGTGTCACGCCCGCGCAGCTTCACATGCAGGGTGCGGCGCACGTCCTTCGATGAGGGGTCGGCCGAAAAATACTGTTCCGCCATGATGTTGTCCCGAACCTTTCTCCGTGTGATCCTTGAAGTCTGTTCTTTGAGGCTTGTTTTCCGAGGCTTGTTCCCTGGGTTTGTTTCCCGGGGTTTGCGCCCTGAGGTCCGCTCTTCGAAGGGTGTTCCTCGAAACGTCCTCGATGCTCGCCCCGGCGCCCTGCCGCCCGTTCCGCCGGGGCGAAGTGGACGGAGGCTGGCCTGTCACCTCACATGATGATAATAATGAACGTGCCCGCAACGTTCCGCATGGCGGCGGCACGGGCAGGCGAGACGCGGCGGCGAGCCGTGGCTCGAAACGAAACGTGGACCGAATGCGGATTGGAACGCGGGCCGAAACGTGGGCCGAAACGTGGGCTGAGACGCGGACCGGAACGCGGACCGAAACGTAAACCGAGAACGAGGTGGCATTGACCCTGAGCGACGATATCGACAAGACCGGTGAAGGTGACCGCATGGCCGATCGTACGGCCGATCGCGCGGTTGATTATGCGGCTGATCGTGCGGTGAACGCCGCGGGCGCCGCTGTTGCAGGCCGCGGCAACGCAGACGATGGCATGCGCGGCGACAATGCAGCCGCCCGCGCGGACGTGCTCTCGGAATCCTCCGAAGTGCTGCTCGGCGACAACGCGCACGGCGTGGGCTTCGACCCCTCCGGTAGCGAGGAATGGGCCGAACGAGAATCGCGCAACCAGCTGAAACGCGTCGCGGGCCTCGGCGAACTGCAGGACGTCACCGAAGTCGAATACCGCAAGGTCAGGCTCGAACGAGTGGTGCTCGTGGGCGTGTGGTCGAGCGCCGTCACCACGCAGGCCAAAGCCGAGGAATCGTTGCGAGAGCTCGCCGCGTTGGCGCAGACCGCAGGCGCCGTGGTGTGCGACGGCCTGCTGCAGCATCGTTCAAGACCCGACGCGGCCACCTACGTGGGTTCCGGCAAGGCGAAGGAGATCGCCGACATCGTGGCGCGCGACGAAGCCGACACCATCGTCGTCGACGACGATCTGCCGCCGAGCCAGCGCCGAGGACTGGAAGACGCCGCCAAAGTGAAGGTGGTGGACCGCACCGCCGTCATCCTCGACATCTTCGCCCAGCACGCCACCTCGCGCGAAGGCAAGGCGCAGGTGGAACTGGCGCAGCTCGAATACATGCTGCCGCGACTGCGCGGTTGGGGCGGGTCACTGTCCCGCCAGGCCGGCGGACAGGCCGCAGGCCAGAACGGCGGCATCGGCTCGCGAGGCCCCGGCGAAACACAGATCGAAATGGACCGTCGCGTGATCCGCACGCGTATCGCGCGACTGAAGAAGCAGATCGCCCAAATGGCGCCCGCCCGCGAAGTCAAACGCGGATCGCGCCGCCGCTACGGGCTGCCCACCATCGCCGTGGTCGGCTACACGAACGCGGGCAAATCCTCGCTCACCAACCGACTGACCGGTTCCGGCGAACTCGTCGAAAACGCGCTGTTCGCCACACTCGACACCGCGGTGCGGCGCACCAAGGCGAAGGATGGGCGCCTGTACGCCTACGTGGACACGGTCGGCTTCGTGCGCAGGCTCCCCACGCAGCTGGTCGAAGCGTTCAAATCCACGCTGGAAGAGGTCGCCGACGCGGATGTGATCCTGCACGTCGTGGACGCTTCGCACCCCGACCCGTTCTCGCAGATCGACGCGGTCAACGAAATCCTCGCCGACATCGAAGGCACCGCATCCATCCCGCGCATCCTGGCGTTCAACAAGGCCGACCTGTGCGACACGGCGACCGTGGAACGTTTGACGGCGCTCGAACCCGACGCGCATATCGTCTCCGCATATTCCGGCGACGGCGTGGAAGAGCTGCGCGCCGCGGTGGAGGCGCTGCTGCCCACGCCGGGCGTGCACGTGGAGGCGCTGCTGCCGTATTCCGAAGGAGCGCTGCTGTCCAAGATCCGCGAATACGGGCATGTGCAGGACGTGCAGTGGCTGGACGAGGGTGTGCACGTGTCGGCCGATGTGGACGATCGGCTGTCGGCACAGATCGTTGCGGCGGCGATCGACTAGGCGACTGGTTGGTTGCGCCGCTGATGGTGGCACTGGTGTGGGAGCTGACGCGGGAACTGACGCGGGCGTGGGAACTGACGCGGGAACTGACGCGGGAACGACTGTTCGCTGTTGACAACTGGTCAGCCATGCTTTGCCGCGTTCCGTCGTGTGTCGAGATGCTCCGACACGTTCCCACAGGCGGATTCCGGCATGGCGCGCGGCGATATGTGAGCGCTGCCAGTGTCAGGTTATGTGAGTACAGTTGAAGTGATGTTTTGAGGAATGATGCGCCCAAACGGCGCATCTCTCTAAGAGAGGTATAACCATGGCAGAATCGCTTATCAAGCCCACGAAGCTTGCTGTTATCGGTGCCGGCGCAGTCGGTTCCACCCTCGCCTTCGCCGCCGCCCAGCGTGGCGTCGCCCGCGAGATCGTGCTCGAGGACATCGCCAAGGAACGCGTGGAGGCCGAAGTGCTCGATATGCAGCACGGCTCCAGCTTCTACCCGACCGTGTCCATCGACGGTTCCGATGATCCCGAGATCTGCCGCGACGCCGACATGATCGTCATCACCGCTGGCCCGCGTCAGAAGCCCGGCCAGACCCGCCTCGAGCTCGTCGGCGCCACCATCAAGATCCTGCAGTCGATCATCCCCGGCCTCGTCAAGGTCGCTCCGAACGCCATCTACATGCTCATCACCAACCCGGTCGACATCGCGACCCACGTCGCCCAGAAGATCTCCGGCCTGCCTGAGAACCAGGTCTTCGGCTCCGGCACCAACCTGGATTCCGCTCGTCTGCGCTTCCTGATCGCGCAGCAGACCGGCGTCAACGTCAAGAACGTCCACGCCTACATCGCCGGCGAACACGGCGATTCCGAAGTCCCACTGTGGGCTTCCGCCACCATCGGTGGCGTCCCGATGTGCGACTGGACCCCGCTGCCCGGCCACAAGCCGCTCGACGCCGAGGTTCGCGAGCAGATCCACCAGGACGTTAAGAACGCCGCCTACAAGATCATCAACGGCAAGGGCGCGACCAACTACGCCATCGGCATGTCCGGCGTCGACATCATCGAAGCCGTGCTCAAGGACTCCAACCGCATCCTGCCGGTCAGCTCCATGCTGAAGGACTTCCACGGCATCTCCGACGTGTGCATGTCCGTGCCGACCCTGATCAACCGCCACGGCGTGAACACCGCCATCAACACCCCGGTGTCCGACCGTGAGCTCGCCGCGCTGAACCGCTCCGCGGAGACCCTGCGCGAAACCGCCGCCCAGTTCGGCTTCTGATAGTCGCTAGGTTTAATCAGGTTTCTGGGCTAGGTCGGCTTCCCGGTTCCCGAGATTCTTGGGTTCCCGGGGCAGACCAGCCTCTAGGCGTTCTGCGTTGGGCCGGAACACATAAACCTGACTTCCGACGGGATAATTTGCCCTCCCAACGGGAAACCTGACCACCAAACGGGAAACCTGGCCCCCAAACGGGAAACCTGGCCCCCAAACGGGAAACCTGGCCCCCAAACGGGACGTTGCCTCCGCAACGTCCCGTTTTGCGTTTTCCTTCCCCATTTTCCTCTTTCTCTTTCTCTTTCTCTTCCCCTTTCCCTCTCTTTCCTTCCCTTTTCCCTTCCCTTTCCTTTCTCCTCTCTTTCCTTCCTCTCCTCTCTCATACCGTTTTCAGACAAATTCGGCCCAATTTTGTCTGATTCCGGTTAAGTCTGCCCGGGTTCGGAGAGCGGTTCAGAGAGCCGGGTGCCTCTCATACCGTTTTCGGACAAATTCGGCCCAATTTTGTCTGATTCTGGTTACGCCTGTCGGGGTTCGGAGAGCGGTTCAGAGAGCCGGGTGCCTCTCATACCGTTTTCAGACAAATTCGGCCCAATTCTGTCTGATTCCGGTTAAGTATGTCCGGGTTCGGAGTGATCCAAAGCGGTACGAACCGATCCTCATTAATTACCGAAATCAGACAGAATCAGGCTGTTTTTGTCCGATTTCGGTAAAAATCGACACCGATTCGTACCGTTTTCAGACAGAATCGGGCTGTTTTTGTCTGATTTCGGTAAAGTTCGCGGCTGGGCTGGAATTTCGGGTGCCTCTCATACCGTTTTCAGACAGAATCGGGCTGATTCTGTCCGATTCCGGTTAAGCCAGTCAGGGAAGGAAAGAGTCGGATAGCTCTCCTCTCGTTTTCGGACAGGAAGAGGCCAATTGTGTCTGATTTTGGCGAGGGGGATTGGCAAGCGCGGAAAGTCCGAAAGCCTCACCCCGTTTCAGTCGTATTCCCATACCCCCGTACCGCTGCGAAACGAGACGCCCGCGTCAAACAGTATCGGTATGCTTACGTTTGCAAATACTGCTCATGCGGCTGTTTCGCAAATGGTTCACAGGTGCTGAATCGAACGCAAGGTATGAACGTGCATACCCCCGTGCATCCGCGCAAGCAGGCCATCGATGGAGGAATGGGGAGAATCGTGCCGACGAAGCGTAGAGAAAGCAACTATGACCTGTTGCGCATCCTCAGTTGCGTTGCCATTATCGTGATTCACGTAGCCAAGCAGTGGGTGGACATCGGTCAGGGGAATCAAGCCTTCCTCGCCGGTCTGAACCGCCAAATGCTGGTGAACATCTACGATTCGCTGTCGCGTTTCGCCGTGCCGTGCTTCGTCATGATCTCCGGCGCGTTCATCTTGGACAACCCGAAGAACCTCGACTACAAGGCGTTCTATCGCAAATCGTTCCGTCATGTGGTTGTGCCGACCTTCATATTCACGATCCTGTACACCCTGTTCAAAGCGTGCATGAACCTCGCCGGCACCGGTTCTGGCTGGGGCGACGTGCTGTCCGGTCTGGTGGCCGGCAAGCCGTTCTACCACATGTGGTATCTGTACATGCTCATCGGCGTTTATCTTCTCGTCCCGTGGGTGATTCGCATGAAAAACGAGATCGGTGAGCGCGCGTTCGAGAGGGTTGCGGTGGCGTTCCTGATTCTCGCGGTCGCCAGCATGTGGACGATGGGCGAGGCGAAGTTGGCGTGGAATCTTGGCATGGCGTTCTGTTATCTCGGCTATTTCGCCGTCGGGTATGTGCTTAGGAAGAGGATTGGCAAGAGCACGAAGGTTGCGGTTCTGGCGTTGTCGGCAGGTCTGCTGATCGAGGTGCTCAACGGGGTCGTGTATTACTGGGCGCATTATGTTTCCGCCAATGGTTTTTCGCTGAGCATTATCGGACCGTTCAGCCCGCTTGTTGCGCTTTCCTCGGTGCTGATATTCGTCGGGTTCGCTGCGATGGATGTGAAGGCTCCGTTGGGTGGGCTTGCGAATATGACGTTCGTGATCTATCTGATTCACGCCGGTGTGGTTGAGATTGTTTCGACGATCATGGTGTTGACGAACGGCAAGGACTGGGTGATGCGATTCGACCCCTTGTACTGGGTGTGGATTTTCGTGTTGTTGGTGTCGTTGGTTTCTGTGGTGTTGACGGTGCTGTACGACAAGCTGTTCGACGCGTTGGATGCTAGATTCTCCATCACTGATGGACTGACTCGTTTGGTGAGGCTTGAGGGTTGATTCGTACCGTTTCCAGACAAATTGGGCCTGATTTTGTCCGATTCTGGTCGAGTCGGTCAGGGCTTGGGAGAGCTGGCTGCCTCTCATACCGTTTTCGGACAGAAATGGGCTGAATCTGTCTGATTTCGGTCGAGTCGATGTCGAGTCGGTCAGGGCTTGGGAGTGCCGGGTGCCTCTCATACCGTTTTCAGACAGAATCGGGTCGATTTTGTCCGATTCCGGTGAAGCCTGTCCGGGTCGGGAAGAACTGACTACCTCTCATTACCGTTTTCAGACAGATTCGGGCTGATTCTGTCCGATTCCGGTGAAGCCTGTCCGGGTCGGGAAGAGCTGACTGCCTCTCATTACCGTTTTCGGACAGATTCGGGCTGATTCTGTCCGATTTTGGTGAAGTTGGGAACGTCATTCCTCGTCGGTCACAGCGGACATGGCGAATGGCGCCGGTCCCAAAGCGGGGAATCGGCGCCATTCGGTTGCCATTCGGTTGCCGTTCAGTTGCCATGCGGTTCCAGTGCTCCAGCGTTTTAGTGTTCCAGAGTTTTAGCCGCTTCAATGCCGTAGCGAGTCTCCCGCAAACTAGCGGTGCATCTCCTCGGCGGACAGCGAACTGTACCCCTCCGGCTCAAGCTGGAACGTGGTGTGCGGCACGGAAACGGGGAAATGCTCGCGCAGGCAGTCCTGCAGTTGCTTGAGGATCTGCGCGCCGTCCTCCATGGTCAGCCCGTCTTCCACCACCACATGCGCCATGAGAATCGGCAGTCCCGTCGACACCGTGCTGGCATGCAGGTCGTGCACGGCAACCACTTGCGGCACGGATTCCAGATGCTTGCGCACTTCATCGAGATCAAGCCCCTGCGGGGTCTCCTCCAGAAGCACGCGAACGGCGTTGTGCAGCAGTTTGATCGCGCGCGGAATCATGAGCAGTGCGATGATGCCGCCGGCGATCGCGTCGAACTTATCCCAGCCGGTCGTGAGCATCACCAGGGCGGACGCCACCACGGCCACCGAGCCCAACGCATCGTTCATCACCTCAAGGAAAGCGGCCTTCATGTTCATGTTGTCGCCGCGTTGCGAGGAGAGGATCGTGATGGAGACGATGTTGGCCACCAAACCGAGCACGCCCACGAACAACAGCAGTCGGACGTCGTTGATTTCGGATTCGGAATTGCCGAACAGTCGCATGCCGGCCTCGAATAGCGCGTAGATGCCGACGAACAGCAGCACCAGTGCGCCGCATGCGGCGGTGATGACTTCAAGTCGTGCCCAGCCCCAGGTGCGGGTGCTGTTGGGTTTGCGGCGCATGAGTATGGCGGTGATGGTGGAGGCGACGAGCACGGATACGTCGGTGAGCATGTGGCCGGCGTCGGTGAGCAGGGCGAGTGAGTCGGTGATGAACGCGGCCACGACTTCGACCACGAATACGGTGAGGGTGACGGATAGCGTTGCGATCAGTCGTTTCTGATGCCCCTCGCCTTGCGGAGTGGTATGCGTGTGCGCCATGTTCTGTTCCTTTCCGGAGAGCAGGTGAGACTGCTTCTCAATACCATTTGCTTTTAGCCTCAAATACGACGAAACCCCGGCACATGGCCGGGGTTCCGTTACTTTCCGTGAATGACTCTACAACTTTCGAAGGACGGTGACAACCTTTCCCATAATGGTGGCGTAGGTGCCGTCGATGGGGGAGTAGGCGGGATTATGCGGCATAAGCCACACGTGGCCTTTCTCCTTGCGGAATGTTTTCACCGTTGCTTCGCCATCGAGCAGCGCCGCCACGATGTCGCCGTTCACCGCCGTATGCTGTTCGCGCACCACCACGAAATCACCGTCACAGATTGCGGCGTCGATCATGGAATCGCCGTGCACCTCCAGCATGAACAGGTTGCCGCCGGAGCCAGTAAGGCGTTCGGGCAGACGCATTACGTCATCGATGTGCTGTTCCGCGGTGATGGGGGTTCCCGCTGCGATACGCCCGACCAGTGGGATGTCGCGGGATTCGAGGACCGCTTCGCTCGCCTTCGAGGAGGGGAAGGGAATGATGGTTGCGGTGCCACGTGCGGAATCGTCATCGATCTCGACGTCTTCGATGCCGGTCGGTTGCGCGGAGAACGGATCATGCAGTATTTCGACGGCGCGCCCCTTGTTGGCGTTGAGCCTGATGTACCCCTTCTCTTCGAGGGCCTGCAACTGATGCTTGACCGATGATGGGCTTTTCAGACCGGCGGCGGCGCCGATCTCGCGGAATGAGGGAACGAAACCACGTTCGTTCTGGTAGGTGGTGATCGCCTTGAGCACCTGAAGCTGGCGGTCGGTGAGATCGCTGGGCGCCGAGGCGTCTGCTCGTGGCTTGTAGGGGACAGTGCTCATGGCGCTCCTTTCGTCGTTCTCCTTAGCTTAACGTGAATCCGTTTTGAAATCAAACATTTGTTCGACGCGGCGGGTTGCGCCGTTCGAACATCTGTGCAACAATTAGAACAAACGTTCGATAGAACAACTGTTCGAAAGGTTGGTGGTCGCGATGCGTGGGCATGTATTCGGGATTCCGTCGGCTGGCGATGGTGCCGTGTCCGGTGCGGGTTACGGGTCGGTGGAGCGCGAGCCTCTCCTTTCCCGTATGGTTACGTGGCTACGGGAGTCAGGGGAGATGGGGCGGTCGAGACTGCTTGCCGTGGTGTTGTCCGTTATGGTCGTATGCCTGGGTTTGGGGTGGCTTACGCCGTCCAATGCGGATTCCGCGACGGAACCCATGCGGGTGGTGAGTTATACGGTGCAACCGGGGGACACGTTGTGGGCGTATGCGTCCATGATTACGCCGGAAGGAGGTGATGTATCGCGCACGGTGAGGGAACTTATCGATCTGAATGAGCTTGATTCGGCGTCGCTTGTTCCGGGGCAGAGAATAATCGTGCCGGCCGAGTGAGGGGAAGCGCGTGCGAACCGCGCTGCAACACGCGAATTCCTGCGGTTTCGGGTATGGTGGGGGTCATGCATTGCCCTTATTGTCATCATTCTGAAACCAAGGTCATCGAGACGCGTGTTAGTGAGGATGGGTACTCCATTCGTCGCCGGCGTCTGTGCCTGCACTGTAACCGTCGTTTCACCACGCTGGAGACCACCACGCTGTTGGTGGAGAAGCGTTCCGGAAGCCTCGAGCCGTTCAATCGCGACAAGGTGATTTCCGGTGTTCGGAAGGCGTGCCAGGGCAGACCGGTGCAGGAAGCCGATCTGAAGAAGCTCGGGCAGCGGGTCGAGGAGGATCTGCGATCGGCGGGGCAGGCGCAGGTTACGTCGGCTGAGGTTGGCAAAGCAATTCTTAAGCCGCTGCGTGACTTGGATGAAGTGGCGTACATGCGATTCGCAAGCGTGTATCAGAACTTCGAGAATCTGGAGGACTTCCAGGCCGCGATAGACGAGTTGCGCAACGGGAACGAGGAGGAATCCGAAGCGTAGACGGTTACCGGGGCCGTGAGGTTTCGGATGATCGGTCATCGCATATCGGAGGTTTGAATGCGCGTCGGAGGTCCGAGTACGTATCGAGGGGGCTGATATGGAGGCTCGTCTTGATTGCTCGGGCACTTGGGTATTCGGATACTTGGATATTCGGTTACTCGGTTACTCAGGCATTCGGACGCTAGGAGACTTGGGCGCACGACGCGACGATGTACGACAATGAGGGTCGTCGCGACGATGCGATCAGCTACTGCGATGCAATCAGCTGTGGCGAAGCAGCCGACCACATGCGTTTGACGATTCGAGACAACTTAAATATGGGTCGGCATGAGCCAATATGGGAATGCGACCAACTTGGGATCGGTGCCAATAGGGATACGGCCCCATATGGGAATACATCAACACGGGAATGCAAGGTGGACAAGATGAGTGATGAAACAAAGTACGGCTCCCTAGGGCGACTCGCCCCTGAATGGGACGGTGACGAGAGAGCCCGCAATCTGACGGCCGACGATATCTACGAGCGGTTCTTCGACTGGGCCATCGATGTGAAAGGCATCGAGCCGTGGCCACATCAGGAGGAAGCCATCATGGATATCCTCGCCGGCGATCACGTCATCCTGAACACGCCAACGGGATCGGGTAAATCCCTAGTGGCGTTGGGCATGCACTTCGCGGCCCTGTGCACCGGTCGCAGGTCGTATTACACCGCGCCGATCAAAGCATTGGTCAGCGAGAAGTTCTTCGACCTCATCGAAGTCTTCGGTCGTGAGAACGTAGGCATGATCACGGGCGACAGCCACATCAACGCCGATGCACCGATCATCTGCTGCACGGCCGAGATCCTGGCCAATCAGGCGCTACGTGAAGGCGAACATGCCGACATCGGTTTGGTCGCCATGGACGAGTTCCACTATTTCGGCGACTCCGAACGTGGATGGGCATGGCAGGTGCCGCTGCTCACCCTGCCGCAGACGCAGTTCCTGCTCATGAGCGCCACCTTGGGCAACGTGGACGCCATCGCGGACAAACTCGCCGATTTGAGCGACACCCCGGACGTCGACATCATCGCGAATGCGCCCCGACCCGTGCCGCTGAGCTACGAATACACGCTCGACCCGCTCGAGCGTACCGTCGAACTGGCCTACAAGGACGGTTCAACCCCCATCTACGTCGTGCACTTCTCACAAGATGCGGCACTCGAAACCGCGCAGGCGCTCGCATCCACCGGCGTGTCCAGCAAGGAGCAGCGTAACGCCATCGCCGAAGCCATCAAGGGCGTGAAATTCACCACGGCATTCGGCAAAATACTGCAACGTCTGCTGCGCACAGGCGTCGGCGTGCATCACGCGGGCATGCTGCCGCGCTACCGCAGGCTTGTCGAACAGCTGGCCCAGCAAGGTCTGCTGTCCGTGATCTGCGGCACCGACACCTTGGGCGTCGGCATCAACGTGCCGATTCACTCCGTAGTGCTCACCGCGCTGACCAAATACGACGGCAACAGGATGCGCAAGCTCAAGGCCAGGGAATTCCATCAGATCGCGGGACGTGCCGGGCGCATGGGCTTCGACACCGAAGGTCTGGTGATCGCCGAGGCTCCCGAATTCGAAATCGAAAACCAGAAGGCCGTGGCCAAGGCCGGCGGTGATCCGAAGAAACTCAAGAAAATCAAGCGCAAGAAGGCTCCCGAAGGGTTCGTGAACTGGAATCAGAACACCTTCGACAAGCTCATCGACGCCGAGCCGGAAACCCTGGTGCCGCATCTGAAGATCACGCATTCCATGGTGCTCAACGAAGTGGAACAGGGCGGTGACGCTCGTGCCCGCATCGACAGGCTCATCGACGATTCGGCACAGACACCGGAGCAGAAGGAACGTCTGCATCAGCGTGCCGACGAAATCTTCCAGACCCTGTTCGACACGGAAGTCATCGAAACCGAACGGCTTGCGGATGGTAGCTTGGACTATCTGATGACGCTCGACATGCCGGACGATTTCGCGCTCGACCAGCCGCTGTCTCCGTTCCTGCTGGCCGCGCTCGAACTGCTCGACCCCGAATCGGAAACCTATGCGCTCGACGTGATTTCCATGGTCGAAGCCACGCTGGAGGATCCGCGTCAGGTGCTGCGCGCGCAGGAACGCGCGGCGAAAGACAAGGCCATGGCCGACATGAAAGCCGATGGACTCGATTACGACGAGCGTATGGACAGGCTCGCCGAAATCACCTATCCGAAGCCATTGGAAGACATGCTGGACGCGGCCTTCACCAAGTACCGACATGACGTGCCGTGGGCGAACGACTACTGGCTGAGCCCCAAATCCGTGGTGCGCGACATGGTCGAAACCGCTTCGGACTTCACCGGCTACATCGCCCGATACAACATCGCGCGTTCCGAAGGCACGCTGCTGCGCTACCTGTCCGACGCCTACCGTTCGCTGGCCCGCACCGTGCCGCTCGAAAAGCGTGACGAACGTCTGAAAGACATCATCGCATGGCTGCGCGTACTCGTGCGTTCCATCGACTCCAGTCTGGTGGACGAATGGGAGAATGCCGGCAACTCCTCAGACGATGCGTCCCAGGCCGCGGCATCGCTTGCCGCTCCCGGTTCGGGCAATGAGGTGGTCGAAGACAGGCGTGGCCTAACCGTATTGGTTCGCAATGCGCTGTTCCGCCGTGTGCAGCTCATGGACCTCGACAAGCCCGATGAACTCGGCGCACTCGACCATGACTGGGGTTACGGCGTGCACGAATGGGAGGATGTGCTCGACGATTACTACGACGAACACGAATACGTGAACATCGACGCCGAAGCCCGTTCGCCCAAGCTGTTCATGCTGGACGATACGCATGAGCGCGACGAACATACGTGGAAGGTGCGTCAGATCATCGACGATTCCGACGGTGACCATGATTGGGCCATCACCGGCGTGGTCGACCTCGATGCCACGCAGAGCGGCGGCGAAGTCGTATTCCTCGACTACTCGGTCAGCGACTGAGCGCAGGGGAGTTGACCGGGCCGGTCTAGTGGACCGTCGGTTGGATGAGTTGTTGGCCTAGGTGAACTGTTCGTCTGTCTGGCTGTTGGTCTGGAGAACTGTTGATTTGGTGAAACGTCGAGCGGATGATGTTGGTCGGTCGAACCGTTGATCGTCCGACCAACAGGCGGCTGGAAACTAAAGCTGGTTACCAGTCGATCAAAGTACCCGGTAACCAGAGGCATCCGCTAATCAAAGGCATCCGTTAGTCAGAGGCACCCGGTAAGGGCACCTTTAAGCCAAAAGGACGTCCCCCTAACCGGGAGCACCCAGCAATCAGTCCTCCGCCAAACGTCGGCGCATTTCGTCGGCGTCCACGGACAGCGGAGGCCACAACAGGTTCATGTTGCGCATGCTGATGCGCAGCAGTTCCGACACCACGGCACGCGAATACCAACGATTATTCGCCGGAACCACGTACCATGGCGCATCATCGGTACTGGTCTTTTCGAAGACCTCCTGCCAGGCGTCCATGTACTCGTCCCAGCGTTCGCGCGCCTCCAAATCACTCGGATCGAACTTCCAATACTTCGTCGGATCATCCAAACGATCAAGGAAATGTTTCTTCTGCTCCTCACGACTGGAAACGAGGAAGATCTTCAGAATCGTGCAACCGTCGGCGGTCAGCTCATGCTCGAACTGGTTGATTTCGTCATAGCGTGCGCGCCACTGATCCTCCGGCACCGTGCCGTAAATGCGCGGCATCACGATGTCCTCATAATGCGATCTGTCGAAAATGCCGATCCAGCCGTTCTGCGGCAGCTGTCTTCTCACACGCCACAGGTAATCATGCTGCTTCTCCTCCTCGGTGGGTGCGCCGAACCCGTGATAGTGGATGCCCATCGGGTCGCCCTGGCTGAACACGTGCCGCACAATGCCGCCCTTGCCGGAAGCGTCCATGCCCTGCAGCACAATCAGCAGCCGCTTGTGTGAATGCTTCGTGCCATTCGCATACAGCAGACGCTGGTAGCGGGCGATGCTCAGCGAACTGATCTGCATGAAATGCTCGGCTTCCTCACGGCTGCCGCTCCACCCGGGCAGGGAATGCGGGTCGACCGCGCGCAAATCCACATCGGAATGGAAACGAAGCATTTGCGCGGGCGGCAATTCCCATACGGAACTCAGCAGCTCGCTGACCTTCGCCACATGAGCCAGACGTTCCGACACGGTTTTCGCGCGTTTGATCGTGTCGAGATGATCCTCCACCTTCTTCAGGGTCTTCTCCACACCCGTGTCTTTGACGGTCCCCTTTTTCAGATCTTTGTCAGACATCCTAGCCTCCTTGCTAACAATGCAACCGGTTCCATCCTAGTGGCGAAATTCGGGAAACGCCGTTTTTAAGAGGGGATTGTCGGGGATTGCAAGGGGGATTGCGCGGCGTGGTTAAGAGAAGATAGGCGAGGGCGCAGCCCCGCACCCCACATACCGAAATCGGACAAAATTCGCCCTATTTTGTCTGATTTCGAGGAAGCTCTCCCGGAGTCTGTATTCCCTGTGTTACCGGAATCGGACAGGAATGGGCTGATTTTGTCTGAAAGCGGTATGGGGTGTTCCGGGGTCGGAACCGCGCATGGACTTGATGAACGCGGAGATCACGTCGTAATGGTCGTCGCCGTCCTTGTCGTAACGGACCGTGGCCGTGTCCATGACGGTCGAAACGATGTCCGGCGTGATGATCGGCT
>NZ_JAHBBE010000030.1 GCF_019331805.1 Bifidobacterium pongonis | reverse complement strand
CCGCGCTCATGCCGAACAGCACCGCGATCACGTCCGCGTTCCTGAACATGCAGCGTGAGGTGGAGATCGGTCAGGTTCTCGACTTGGCCGTGGAGCAGGCGCCGCTGCAGGACGCCGAGGCGCTGGCGGCGGCCTCGTTGAACGTGTTCCGTTGGAAGACCGCCAGCTACACCACCATCGCTCCCATCGAGCTGGCGCTGCTGGGGTGCGGCATGGCACCGGCCGATGCCCGCGAGCGCGCGTTGTCCATCGGCGAACCGCTTGGTCTGGCCTTCCAATTGGAGGATGATCTCATCGACGTGATCGGGTCGAGCCGTGCCACCGGTAAGCCGGTCGGCGGCGATATCCGCGAAGGCAAGCGCACCGTGTTGCTGGCCGATGCCATTACGGCCGCCTCCCCCGGCGAGCAGCGCGAGCTCATCACCATGTTCGAGGCGCCGTCCCGCGGCGAGTCCGATGTGCGCAGGGCGATCGAACTGTTCTCCTCCACCGGCGCGATCGACCGTTCCCGCCGCCGCATCGAGGATCTGTGGGGCCGTGCCCTGCAGGCGATACGTGATTGCAGGCTGAGCGAACAGGGGGAAAACAGGCTCACCGAGGTGTGCGCGCGTTTCGTCCCCGACATCACCAGCCGCTAAACTGAATGCCGGAGCCGTCGTACGGATTTCCAGGATTCCCCATCTCACCAAGGATTTGACGATAAGCATGAGCGAAGACGCATCATCACAGAACCAGCTGATCGACGATCGGTACCGTGTCGTACGCGAGATCGCGCAAGGCGGCATGGCGACGGTGTACGAGGCGGTCGATGAGCGTCTGAATCGTACCGTCGCGTTGAAGGTGATGCATACGCAGCTCGCGCAGGGCGCGCATCGTGAGCAGTTCATCGAACGGTTCCGCCGCGAGGCGCAGTCGGCGGCGAGGATCGCCAACCCGCATATCGTCCAGGTGTACGATACCGGCGAGTTCAACGGCTTGGCATATCTGGTGATGGAATACGTGCATGGCGTGAATCTTCGGTATGAGATGAACCAGCAGGGCACGTTCACCGTGCGTGAGACGCTGCGTGTGATCGGCGAGACGCTTGACGGTCTCGCTTCGGCGCATCAGGCGAATGTGGTGCATCGCGATATCAAGCCCGAGAACATCATGCTCAACGATCGCGGCCGCGTGCAGATCACCGATTTCGGTCTCGCCAAGGTCGCTTCCGCGGCCACGCTTTCGTCCACGGGCATGCTGTTGGGCACCGCGGCGTACTTGCCGCCTGAAACCATCGAACGCAATGAGGCGACGCCCCAGGGCGATCTGTATGCGGTGGGCATTATGGCGTGGGAGATGCTGAGCGGATCCGTGCCGTTCGTCTCCGAGAACCCGGTGACCCTGGTGTTCAAGCATGTGCATGAGGATGTGCCGCCGGTATCGCAGCAATGCCCGGGCATCGATGAGGGTGTGTCGCGTTTCATCGAGCATCTCACGCAGCGTTCCGTGGAGGCCAGGCCCGCCGATGCGGGGGCCGCGCTGGCGGAATTGCAGGGATTGTGCGGCACGCTTTCCGCGGACGCGTGGATGTACCGCAAGCCGGCTGATGGCGGTGCCGTGCCGAATGCCGCTGGCGCTCCGATTCCTCCCGCTCCCCCGGCGCCTCCCGCCGCCACCGCGAACATGGCTTCCGATGCCAACACCGCGCAGTTCGCCGGCACGGGCGCGGGCACAGGCACAAGCGCGCAGCCGAACGCCACCACGCCCATCAACGCCGGTTCCACCCAGGTGTTCGGTGCCCCGAACGCGGGTACGCCCGGCGAGCATGAGACGGTGGCCATGCCGGGCAATAACGCCGCGAAGAACGGTAAGCGGAAGACCGCTGCCGCGTCGAAGCGTGGCCGGAAGGCGCTGATCATCGCGATCATCGCCCTTGTGGCCGCATTGGCGTGCGCCGGCGGCGCATGGTGGTATTTCATGGGTCCTGGCAGCTATTGGACCATGCCCAAGCCCGCCGATGTCACCTGCACGTCCGATTCCTCCTGCTCGCTGCAGGGCGCTTCCTGGAAGCGGTACGAGTCGACGCTCAAGGATGCCGGCATCCCGTACGAGGTCACCAAGGGCTACAGCGACACCGTTGAGGAGGGCCATGTGATCTCGGCTTCCGTGAACGGCAGCCCGGTCGCGGTCGACAGCCATATCAGCATGCGCCAGAACCAGAAGGTGAACGTCGTCGTCTCCAAGGGCGTGCGCATGGTCACGATCCCGTCGGATATCCTCGACCCGACCAGCGCCAACGGCAAGAATCCGCTGACCGCACTGAAGAACGCGGGGTTCACGAACGTCAAGCACGATACGGCCAAGGACGAGTATTCGATGGATGTGCCGGAGGGTGCGGCGTTGAGCATCACACCCAAGCCCGGCGTCACCATCAAGCATGGCGCCACGGTGAAGGTCGCGCTGAGCAAGGGGCCTATGCCGGTGACCATGCCCGATATCACGGGTCGCGCGAAGGATGAGGCAGAGCGTACGCTCGACGATCTGAAGCTCAAGGCCAATTTCACCGAGGAGTACAGCGATACCGTCGCCTCCGGCGAGGTGATTTCGACTTCCGTGCCCAAGGACACGCAGCTGCATTGGGGCGATTCCGTGGACGTGGTGGTATCCAAGGGCCCGGAGACCGTGACCATGCCGAACGTGGTGGGCAAAACCTATGAGGAGGCGAGCAATATCCTGCAGGCCCTCGGTCTTGAGGTGAAGAAGTCCGCGCCGTTGGGCGACCTGACGCATGTGGTGCGCCTGCAAAGCCCCAATGCCGGCGATCAGGTGCGGGTGCGCGACGATGCCGGCAATAAGACCGTAGTGACGCTCACCGTCGTCTGACAGCCGATGCCGAAGATTCCGGCCGATCAACGTAAATCGCCCGCCACCGGTACCGTTCCAGTGACGGGCGATTCGCGTTCGTCTATCGATTATTCGGCGGAACCGTTGGGTTCCCCGTTTTCGGCGTTCCCGGCCGCTTCGGCGGCGGCCTTGGCCTCGGTCTCCTCCTTCAGACGCGCCTTGACCTTCTGCGCGTATTCGGGCACGTACTCCTGACCGCTCATCTTCTGGATCGCGGCGCTGACCTTATCGGTCAACGTGCGCAGATCGTCATGCGTGATCTCGTCGGCGGCCTTCTTCTCCACCGCGATCGGCTTGCCGTACAGCACCTGGGTCTTGCCCTTCTTCGGAATGACCGTGCCGACGGGCTGCAACTTGTCGGAGCCGATGATCGCCACGGGAACGATCGGGCATCCGGTTTCGAGCGCCAGACGGGCCGCGCCGGTATGCCCCTTGTACAGGCGGCCGTCGGGGCTGCGCGTGCCCTCGATGTGGATGCCGAACAGGTGGCCGTCCTCGATGATCTCACGCGCATGTTCCAGCGCGCCGAGGGACTTGTTGCCGCCGGAACGGTCCACGGGGAACACGCCGACGGAGGTGAACCACCACTTCTTGAAACGGCCCTTGATGCCCTTGCCTTCGAAGTATTCGGCCTTGCCCATGAAGTGCACCATGCGCGGGCAGGTGATCGGAATCAGCGCGTCGTCGATGACGGCCAGATGGTTCGCCGCGATGATCGCGCCGCCCTCACGCGGGATGTTCTCCAGACCGGTGACGGTCGGTCCGAGACGATGACGTGCGATGGAGCCGAACCCGTTCACGAAAAACCAATACAGCACCTGGCGTTCCTTTCCACTCGATGCCCACCGTGGTTTACAGTGGTACATATGACTGACCCTAACAATACCAATGCAGGTGACGAGCGGCCAAAGCACGTGCCGGATGACGAAAGCAAGCCGGCCGATCTGGATGCCGCATGGGCGGCGTTCGAGGCCGAGCATCAGGACGATCTGAGCGACGTCGCCGCATCGCGCAACGCGAAACGCTTCGAGAAACACGCGCAGCGCAAGGAGAAGGAGGCGCTGCTCAGCGTCGACGATCTGACCGCGGATTCGTTCGCGAAAAGCGGACCTTCGCGTGGGCCGCGCGATTTCACGGGTTCCAGCTGGCTGGACACCGACGACGTGATGGACAGGTACGGCGATGATTTCGTACCGCCGAACCCCAAGATCGGCCATGTGGGCGGCGCGAAACTGCTGTTCTGGATTCTGCTGATCGTCGGCGTGCTCGGCGTCATCGCATCCGTGTTCCTGCCCGCATATACGGGTGTGCTCGGCGTCATCGCCGGCATCTGCATCATCATCGGCGGCGCGGGGCTGCTCGCACGGCATAAGGGGTTCAACGAGACGCGCACCGATTATTTCGACGACGGCGCACGCGTGTGACGCGGTGACGCGCTAGTCCGCCGATGCGACGAATCCGTGTGATTCGACGTGTGATTCGACCTGCGAAACGTTGAGGGGCTCACCTTCCCAGCCGGAAGGCGAGCCCCTCAACGTTTCGCGGGTGTATTCCGGTATGCCCGGATTATCGTCCGATTCAGGCCTTCTTGGCCGTGGCGGTTTCGATCCACTTGTTCAGCAGGGCTTCGGCCTTGCCGGAGTCCACGGCCTCTTCGGCGATGGCGTACGCGGCCTTGAAGCGTTCGCCCAGCGTGCCGTCTTCGGGCACCTGATGGCCGTCCGCGACGATGGCGGATGCGGCGTTCAGCAGCGCCGTGGAGCGGAACGGCACGTCCTTGCCTGCGAGGAAGTCGCGTGCGGCCTGCGCATTGTAGGCGGGCTTGCCGCCCTTGAGATCGTCGATGGTGACCTTGGCGAGGCCGAGTTCTGCGGTCGGGTCGAATTCGGTTTCCGTGACCTTGCCGTCCTTGAACTCCCACACGGAGATCGGGCCGGTCGGGGCCATTTCGTCCAGACCTTCATTGGAGGTGTACACCATGCCGGTCTGACCGTTGGCGGCGTAGACGACGGCCATGACGGGGCTCATCGCACGGTTGGCGCAGCCGATGGCCATATGCTTCGGATTGGCGGGGTTGGTGAGCGGCCCGAGCACGTTGAACACGCACGGAATGCCCAGGGCGGCGCGGATCGGCCCGACGAAACGCATGGCCGGGTGGAAGGTCTTGGCGAAGGCGAAGGTGATGCCGACTTCCTGCGCGACCTCGGCCACGGCGGCGGGTTCAAGGTCGAGCGGCAGACCGAGGGCTTCAAGGCAGTCGGCTGCTCCGCATTCGGAGGATGCCGCACGGTTGCCGTGCTTGACGATCTTCACGCCGGCGGCGGCCGCCACGATGGCGCCCATGGACGAGAGGTTCACGGTCGCCGCGCCGTCACCACCGGTGCCGACGATGTCGGTGACCTCGCCAGACACGTCCAGCGGCACCGCGTGCGCCACCATGGCCTTGGCCGCGCCGGACACCTCTTCGGCGGTCAGTCCCAGCTGCTGCTGGGTGGCGAGCACCGCGCCCACGGCCGCGGGATTCGCGTTGCCGTTCATGAGGTCATCGACGAACCACTCGGATTCCTCGGCGCTCAGATGGTCCCCTCCGACCAGCTTGGTGAGGATCGACTTCCATGTGATTTCGGCCATGATGCCCTCCTTGGCGCTTCAGCACGCCCGTTTGTTGTACATTGCCGCCTCATTGTAATGACTTCCTGTTTCCACGCCGACGAACGTCCATATCACGGTATGACCAGGCTCCCCCCCGTTCCCGCTCCGGGCATCGCCCCTTCCTGTGCCCGGAAACGACGCAAGCCGCCACACCCGGTTAAGGTATGGCGGCTTGCGTTATCGGACGTTACGCCGTTGCGTTCAGACGTTCAGGCGCTCAGACGCTCAGACGCTCACTGCTCGTTCTGGCCGTGGCACATCTTGTACTTGCGACCGGAACCGCAGGGGCACGGAGCGTTCTTGCCGGTGCCGGGGAACGTGCGTCCATCGGCCCACGGGGTCTTCAGCTCCTCGCTCTTCGGCTGCTTGCTGGCCGGAACCTTGCCTTCGGCGTGGCTGACCGGTGCCGGGCCGACGATGACGGGGTTGCCGTCCTCGTCGCGCACGACCTCATCGCCGTCCTCGCTGGGGCCTTCGGTTTCGGTGTTCGCGGCCGGGGCGGATGCGATGCCGAGTTCGGCCTGGGTGGCGTTCACCGCGGCATCCTCATCGGACTCGGATTCGAGATCCTCGGTTTCGGCGACCTGCTGGATGTCCACGTGGAAGAGCAGCTGCACGGTCTCCTCCTTGATCGCTTCGATCATGGAGTTGTACATCTGGTAGCCTTCGCGCTGGTATTCGACCAGAGGATCGCGCTGACCCATGCCACGCAGGCCGATGCCGTCCTTCAGGTAGTCCATCTCGTACAGGTGCTCACGCCACTTACGGTCGAGCACGGCGAGCACCACGCGGCGTTCGAGCTGGCGCAGGCCTTCGGCGCCGAGCTTGTCTTCGAAGCCCTCGTAGGCGGCCTTGGCGTCGGCCACGATCACGTCGCGCACGGCTTCGGCGGCCTTCTCGCCCTTCTTGCCTTCGGCGGCCTTCTTGGCGTCCTCGATGGTCACCTCGGTCGGAATCACGCTGTTGAGCGCCTTGAACAGGCCGTCCCAATCCCAATCGCCCGGCTTGTCGGAGCTGTTGTTGGCACCCTTGACGTAGCTCATCACGGTGTCGGAGATGAAGCGCAGGATGTCCTCGTGGATGTCCTCGCCCTTCAGCACGGCCTGACGCTCGGCGTAGATGACGGTGCGCTGCTTGTTCATCACATCGTCGTACTTCAACACGTTCTTACGAATCTCGAAGTTCTGCGATTCGCGGGCCTTCTGTGCGGTGCGCACGCCCTTGGACACGCTCTTGGCGGCGATCGGCTCGCCTTCCGGCAGGCCCTTGGCCATCACGCGGGCGACGAGCTGGGTGTTGAACAGGCGCATCAGATCGTCTTCGAGGGACAGGTAGAAGCGGGATTCGCCCGGATCGCCCTGACGGCCGGAACGACCGCGCAGCTGGTTGTCGATACGGCGGGATTCGTGGCGCTCGGTGCCGAGCACGTACAGACCGCCCAGATCGACGACCTCCTGATGCTCGTCCTTGACCTGCTCCTTGATTTCCGCCAGCACGCCCGGCCAACGCTTCTCGTACTCGTCCGGGGTGTCTTCGGGGGAATAGCCGTCGGCCTTGAGCTTGGCGTCGGCGAGGAATTCGACGTTGCCGCCGAGCATGATATCGGTACCACGGCCTGCCATGTTGGTGGCCACGGTGACGGCGCCCTTACGACCGGCGACGGCCACGACGGCCGCTTCCTTGTCGTGCTGCTTCGCGTTCAGCACCTGGTGCGGGACCTTGGCCACATCGAGCAGCGTGGACACGACTTCGGAGCTTTCGACGCTTGCGGTACCGAGCAGCACCGGCTGGCCGGCGGCGTGACGCTTGGCGACGTCCTTGACGATGGCGGCGAGCTTCTCCTTCTTGGTGCGGAAGATGAGATCCTCCTGGTCGATGCGCTGCATCGGCTTGTTGGTCGGGATTGGCAGCACGCCCAGCTTGTAGGTGCTCATGAACTCGGCCGCCTCGGTTTCGGCGGTACCGGTCATGCCCGCGAGCTTGTCGTACATACGGAAGTAGTTCTGCAGGGTGATGGTGGCGAAGGTCTGGTTCTCGGCCTTGACCTCCACGCCTTCCTTGGCCTCGATGGCCTGGTGCAGGCCTTCGTTGTAGCGGCGGCCCGGCAGCACGCGGCCGGTGTGCTCGTCGACGATGAGGACCTCGCCGTGCGTGACAACGTAGTCACGATCGCGCAGGAAGAGTTCCTTGGCCTTGATGGCGTTGTTCAGATAGCCGATCAGCGCGGTGTTGTTCGGCTCGTACAGGTTGTCGATGCCGAGGAAGTCCTCGACCTTGGTGATGCCCGGGTCCAGGATGCCGATGGTCTTCTTCTTCTCGTCGACCTCGTAATCCTCGTCGCGGGTCAGCTTGACGACCAGCTTGGCGAACTCGCGGTACCAGCGGGTGACGTCGCCTTCGGCCGGACCGGAGATGATCAACGGGGTACGGGCCTCATCGATGAGGATGGAATCGACCTCATCGACGATGGCGAAGTGATGGCCGCGCTGCACCAGATCGGCCTTCTCCCACGCCATGTTGTCACGCAGGTAATCAAAGCCGAACTCGTTGTTGGTGCCGTAGGTGATGTCGGCGTTGTACTGCTTGCGACGCTCCGGCGGCTTCTGATCGGTGATGATGCAGCCGACGCTCATACCGAGGAACCGGTAGATACGGCCCATGATCTCGCTCTGATAGCTGGCGAGGTAGTCGTTCACGGTGACCACGTGCACGCCCTTGCCCTCAAGCGCATTCAGATAGCTCGGCAGGGTGGCGACCAGGGTCTTGCCTTCACCCGTCTTCATTTCCGCGATGTTTCCCCAATGCAGGGCCGCACCGCCCATAAGCTGCACATCGAAGTGCCGCTGCCCGAGAACACGCTTGGAGGCTTCACGCACGGTTGCGAACGCCTCCGGCATCATCTCGTCGAGGCTCTTGCCGTTCTCCAGCTGCTGCTTGAATTTCGCAGTCTGGCCCTTGAGTTCCTCATCCGAAAGCGCCGAGATCTCATCTTCGAGAGCGTTCACGGCCTTTGCGACACCCTCAAGCTTCTTGATCTGACGGCCTTCGCCCATGCGCAGTGCCTTGTCGACAATATCTACCACGTTCTGCTCCTGTGTCGGTCGCGATATTAAGTACCCGTGAGGCATTCTATGCCATTATGGCCGGGCACACTGCCAACCATCTTACGCGACATTGCCGATAACGCTGTCATTGCCGTGCAGATGGCGAAAGATTCGAGCATGAGTCGGGGCCCGTGCCGTATGCGAACGACGCGGGCCCCGTTTTCACCGACTCATGATCGTATATGGATTAATCTTCAGTTCACGTTCTCCGGGGTATCGATCTCGAACACACCGTAGCTCCAACCGTGACGGTGGTAGACGACGGACGGACGGCCGGTCTCCTTGTTGACGAACAGGAAGAAGTCGTGGCCGATGAGTTCCATCTCGTACAGCGCCTCGTCGATGGTCATCGGTTCGGCGATGTGCAGCTTGCGACGGATCACGATCGGGGTGTCGCCGACCTGGACTTCGACGGATTCGCCCGGGCCAAGATCGGAGGCGACGGCAGCGGCGGGGCTGTTCTCGACTTCCTCGGCGGGCTCTTCCTCAACCTCGGGCTCGGCCTGCGGCTCGATGACACCCAGATCAACCGGAACCGGGTTCTCATAGCCGCGGCGGTGATCCTTGCGGCGGTCGCGGGTGCGGCGCAGACGCAGGGTCAGCTTGTCGAGCGCCATATCCAGTGCGCTGAACTCGTCAGCGGAGGAAGCTTCGGCACGAACCACGGTGCTGCCGGCGATGATGGTGATCTCCACGCGCTTGGCGGTATCCGCCTGACGCGGATTGCCCTCATGGGACAGAACGATCTGGGCGCGCTGCGCATCGGGAGCGATAGCGGTCACACGATTCATCTTGCTCTCAACGACATCACGGAACCTTTGCTTGATCTGAGTGTGACGTCCGGTAATGACGATTTCCATGTGGACCTCCTAATAAACTCAAGCGGCGCCAACCGCTATTTGCGTTCCAGCCGTGTCTTCACTGACCGGGTACGTTTTATTGTAAACGAGCTTTTGGCAAACACCGGGAACAAACCGCAGAAAAATCTGTGAATTTCCTTGGTTTTTCTTATTCGCAAAAGCTGGTATAGTTGTGCGTTTGAGACCTCTTGATGGCCGCGGTCGGGCATGCACGCATGCCCGTCTGAGGAACTTCCGGGCTCCTAGAGCACGATGGCGGATAACGTCCGCCCAGGGTGACCTGAGAGATAGCGCAGCAGAGAATAGACCGCCTTTCGGCTTCGGTTGGAAGGTAAGGGTGAAACGGCGGTGTAAGAGACCACCGGGCCCCTGGTAACAGTGGGCCGCTTGGCAAGCCTCATCGGGAGCAAGGCCAAACAGATGGCGGTAAGGGCTGCTCGCCCGTGCCATCGGGTAGGCCGCTAGAGCCCAGCGGTGACGTTGGGTCGAGATGGATGGCCATCCGTGTGCCTGGCACACGACAGAACCCGGGGTATAAGAGGTCTCATTTCATTCTTGTCATCCCGTTTGGCGCATCGCCGCGTCAACACCGTTATTTCCCCGCTTCGTCACTTGGCACTTGGGGTTTCATGGTCGGGCAAATTCGCCCCACTCCCCCGTTTCATGCCATGTCGCCTTGCGTGTTCCGAAACGCGACACGACGCGACACGCCGTACGACACGCCGGATCAGCCGTTCAGCAGCTCATGCGCGACACGCCGCAGCGTGTCGGAATCATGCCCTTTGCGACCCCCTGCGGACCAGAACCGGCGCATACGCACCCGCCCATCCAGCCCACGGGTCTTCCTGGCCACCTTGCGGCCAAGTTCCCAAGCCGCCTCCTCGAATGCGCCCTGCGCGGCCGCCTCGTCGGCGACCCTGTGCGCGAGTGACGGGGCGACGCCTTTGCGGCGCATCTCCATCACCGCGCCACGGTAGCCCATCATGCGGTTCACGCAATACCGGACCACCGATCTGGCATATGCCTCGTCATCCAGCAAATGCAATTCGATCAGACGGTCGATGACGTCGTCGACCGTGCCTTCGGCGTACCCTTTGTCCGCCAGACGCTGACGCAACGAGCCGGTGGAACGCGGCGCGGCGTCGAGCAAACGGAACGCCGCCTCACGGCAGGCGTCGAAATCCTGCGGATCGAAGGAATCCGACTTCCCTGTACGAGGTGCGGAAGCGTCATTGGCAATGCCGGTCTTGAACGCACCTGTGGCGGTGATGCCAACGGCGCTGGCAATGCCGACATCACCAGCATTGCCAGCGTCGGTGGCTCTTTCACCCGGCTTCTGCGGCTCCGGCCCCTCCAAAGGATCCGGAACCGCATTCCCCTCCGGGAGGCCGTGCTGCGCAAGGAACTCCTGTGCGGAGATCATGCCCGTCAGGCCTTCGCCGCGGGCTTCGCCTTGGCGGCCTTGGCATCCGCAGGCTTCGCGCCAGCGCCCTTTTCACCGGCACTCTTCTCGCCGGTGTTCTTCTCGCTGGCGGACACGGCCTCGACGTTCTTATCCGCTTCGGCGGCGGCCTTGGTCGCATCATCCTCGGCGAACTGGTCCATCGGGTCGATCAGACCGAACTCGGCCTTCACCTTGTTCTCGATCTCCTCGGTGATGGCGGGATTGTCCTTCAGGAAGTTACGGACGTTCTCACGGCCCTGGCCAAGCTGGTCTCCCTCATAGGTGAACCAGGAGCCGGACTTCTTCACCACGCCCACCTGAATGGCCATGTCGAGCGCCGAACCCTCGCGGGAGATGCCCTCGCCGTACAGCATGTCGAATTCGGCGGACTTGAACGGCGGAGCCATCTTGTTCTTCACCACCTTGACGCGGGTGCGGTTGCCGACAGCCTCGTCGCCGTTCTTGATGGTCTGGATCCTGCGGATGTCGAGACGGACCGAGGAGTAGAACTTCAGCGCCTTGCCACCGGTGGTGGTTTCAGGGTTGCCGAAGAACACGCCGATCTTCTCGCGCAGCTGGTTGATGAAGATGGCGGTGGTGCCGGCCTGCGCCAGGGCACCGGTCATCTTGCGCAGCGCCTGGCTCATCAGACGGGCCTGCAGGCCGACGTGACTATCGCCCATATCGCCTTCGATTTCGGCCTTCGGCACCAGCGCCGCCACGGAATCGATCACGATGACGTCGAGGGCGCCGGAACGGATGAGCATATCGGCGATCTCCAACGCCTGCTCGCCGTTGTCGGGCTGCGACACGATCAGCGAATCGGTGTCGACGCCGAGCTTGCGGGCGTACACCGGGTCGAGCGCGTGCTCGGCGTCGATGAACGCCGCCACTCCACCGGCCTTCTGCGCGTTGGCCACGACATGCAATGCCAGCGTGGTCTTGCCGGAGGATTCCGGACCGTACACTTCCACGATGCGCCCCTTCGGCAGACCGCCGATGCCGAGCGCCATATCAAGGGCCAGCGAACCGGTGGGAATGACTTCGACGTTCTGCTCCGGCCTGTCGCCCAGCCTCATTGCGGACCCCTTGCCGAAGCTCTTCTCCACCTGCGCCAGCGCGGTGTCGAGGGCGGCCTTGCGCCTGGGATCAAGCTCGTGCTTCGCCTGATCAGCGCCGGTGTTCTGTGCCATGATGTTCTCCTTCGGGAATCAGTTGACGAACATGCCTCCACGGTATGGGGCCGATGCGCCGCCGGTCAAGAACGGCCGACCCCTGTGGTCGACACACCCCTGCCGGAATGCGCGGATGCCGACGAATCCCAATCAGGACAACGCCTTTCGCACCACCATCGACGACGTCCGCTGCGGGCGTCCGCGATATTCGCTGTGGATAACTATACCTCACATGCGAACATTTGTTCGAATCGTCGCCTCGATAATCGCCGTATGCCCATCATTCCGCGGACGCGTCGGCGCGTCACGCCAGCCTCACCCGAAGCACGCGGCTCATCGCACGGGCAT
Organism: Bifidobacterium pongonis; assembly: GCF_019331805.1. Lineage (GTDB taxonomy): Bacteria > Actinomycetota > Actinomycetes > Actinomycetales > Bifidobacteriaceae > Bifidobacterium > Bifidobacterium pongonis. The sequence continues at coordinate 20,876 of NZ_JAHBBE010000030.1, read as the reverse complement.
GGGAGGCGCATTATGGTCGCGCCCCCAACGTTTCGCATCGGGAATGTCCATCTGATCGCACAGCACGTTCCACACCACGCGCGGCTCCTCACCGGCTTTCAGCGCCTCCACCGCCGTCATGTCTTCCAACCCCGTCAGTTCCTGATCCTGGGCCAGCGCCCTGCCGTAACTGCGCCCGAACACCTCTTCGACCAGCTGCCAAAATTCCCGTTCCTGCATGGGGACCCAGTGTACGCCGCCGGAACGATACGCCGCACGCGCCCGCAAACACCACAAACACCGCAAACACCGCAAACGAAAAGCCCCACGGCACGAATGCCATGGGGCTTAACCGTCATGCGGCGCAACCGAGCAACGGCGCAACCGCGTCAACGGCGATCACAGCACATGCTGCAGGAAGTCCTTGAACCTGGGTTCGGACGGATTGTCGATGATCTCCGGACCGCCCTGTTCCACGACCACGCCGCCGTCCATGAACACGACCTGGTCGGCGACTTCACGCGCGAATCCGATCTCATGCGTCACGACGATCATGGTCATGCCTTCATGGGCGAGTTCGAGCATGACGTTGAGCACCTCACCCACCAGTTCGGGGTCGAGCGCGGAGGTCGGCTCGTCGAAGAGCATGATCTCGGGCTTCATGGCGAGCGCGCGGGCGATGGCCACACGCTGCTGCTGGCCGCCGGACAGCTGCGAGGGGTAGTAATCCAGACGCTCCCCCAGGCCGACGCGTTCGAGCTCATGGACGGCCAGTTCCCTGGCCTCCTGCTTGCCCATGTGGCGCACGTGCACCGGGGCTTCCATCACGTTCTCCAGCGCGGTCATGTGCGGGAAGAGGTTGAAGCGCTGGAACACCATGCCGAGTTTGGCGCGCTGCGCGGCCACCTCCTTGTCGTTCAGGGTCTGCAGCACGCGCTGGCCCTTCTTCTCGACATACTTGTAGCCGATCATCTCGCCGTCGACCTCGATGCTGCCGCCGGTCAGGGTTTCCAGCTGGTTGATGAGGCGCAGCAGCGTGGACTTGCCGGAACCGGACGGTCCGAGGATCACGGTGACGCTGCCCGGTTCGACGGTCATATCCACGCCCTTGAGCACATGCAGATCGCCGAACGCCTTATGCACCTGGACGGCCTTCACTGCCGGGGTGCTCTTCGAGGTTGCTGTCGTTTCGTTGGTCATTGTCGCTCCCCTCACGCGGTCATGCCGGTGAACACGGCTTCGTTCTGCTTGTTGACGTCATCCTTCGGCTCGCCTTCGGTTTTGCCGGGCAGAGGCGTCTGCTTGCCGCGCGGCCCCACCGGGCGGGCATCGAAGCCCTTGCCGAAATGCTTCTCCAGCCTGGACTGGATCACCATCAGGATCGACGTGATCACCAGGTACCAGATGCACGCCACGATGAGCAGCGGGATCGGCTTGTACAGGCGGGTCGCGATGGCGGTGGTGGCGAACTGCAGTTCGAGGGTGAACGGCACCGCGTTGACCAGCGATGTGGTCTTGAGCATACCGATGAACTCGTTGCCAGTGGGCGGGATGATGATGCGCATGGCCTGCGGCAGGATGACGCGACGCATGATGAGCGAGCGCTTCATGCCCAGCGCCTGCGCGGCTTCGGCCTGACCCGGGTCGACCGCTTCGAGGCCGGCGCGCACGATTTCCGCCAGGTAGGCGGCCTCGTTCAGCGCCAGACCAAGCCATGCCGCGTTGAACGCGGTGATGACGGACTGCGAGTCGATGCTCCAGAATTCGATGGAGGTGAACGGGATGCCGATGCCGATGCGCGGGATCAGCACGGCGAACAGCCCCCAGAACACGAGCTGCGTGTACACAGGGGTGCCGCGGAAGAACCAGATGTAGAACCAGCTCACGCCGCGCAGCACCGGGTTGATGGATTTGCGCATGATGGCGAGCAGCACGGCCAGCACGATGGCGATGGCCATGGAGATCACCGTGAGCAGCAGCGTGTACTTGATGCCTTCAAGCACGTTCTCGTTGAACAGGTACTTCCATACCACGTTCCATTCGAAACGCGGGTTGGTGATCAGCCCCTGCGCGAGGAGGACGGCGAAGATCGCGACGACCACGCCGGCCAGGATGGGTCCGGTTCTCCTTACCGGCAATGCCGTGATGCGATTGGGGATGTCGAGGTTCGCGCCGTCGACCTGTTTCTTCGCCATGCTTCCTGCTTCCTTCTGATATCGGATATGTCGAATGTGTCGGATGTGTCGATGGTCCGTCGGGATCAGTCGAGATCGGTCGGGTTGATCTCGGCCTTGTCGAGAGCGCCGGATTCGACGCCCCAATGCTTGAGGATCTTCATGTAGGTGCCGTCATCCATGAGCTTCTGCACGGCCTTCTGCACGGCGGCGGTCATCTTGGTGTTGCCCTTCTGGATGGCGATGCCTTCCTTGACCACGCCGACATCCTTGCCGAGGGCTTCGAGCTGGCCGTCGGTCTGCGAGATGGCGTAACCGGCCACAGGGGAATCGGCGTAGAACACGTCGGCCTTGCCGGTGGCCACGGCGGTGGCGGCTTCGGCCTGGCGCTTGTAGGAGGCGACCTCGGCGTCCTTCTTGCCGTCGGCCTTGCACTGCTTGGCGATCTTGTTCGCCTCGTCCTCCTGCACGGTGCCGGTCTGCACGGCGATCTTGTCGCCGCACAGGTCGGAGGAATCGACCTTCTTCGGATTGCCCTTCTGCACGGTCCACGTGGAGCCCGCGCGATAGTAGCTCACGAAGTCGACGGAATCCATACGTTCCTTGGTGATGGTCATGGCGGTGATGCCCAGATCGTACTTCGAGCCGACGGACGGCACGATGGTGTCGAACATGGAGGACACGATGTTGGTCTTGAGTCCCAGCACGTTGCCGATCGCCTTGGACAGATCCACATCGTAGCCGGTCGGGGTCTTACCGTCCTCCGCGAGGAATTCGGCCGGGGCGTACGACAATTCCATGCCCACGGACAGTTCGCCGCTCTTGACGGTGTTGCCTTCGACGAGCTTGGCGAGTTCGGCGTCCTTCTTGACGGAACTCACGTCATAGCCCGTGGTGGTGGTCTTGGATTCGCCGGACGCGTTGTCCGTGGCGTCGCTGGTGCCGCATGCGGCGAAGGAGACCAGCATGGCCGCGCTGAGCGCGGCGGCCGTCAGGGCCTTCAGTTTGTTCGTTGCTTTCAATGCCATTGTGTTGTCTTTCTCTTGTTCTCTTCCGCGCGTTCTCTCCCGCGCGTCGCACAATTCCAAACTATGCCAGTATCGCCAATGGGCACGATAAACAGCCATCGGCACCCGGCAAACGTGAGAAGCCCCGACGTAAATCGGAGCTTCTCACGAGTGGGATCATCTCATCTGCTATTCGCTGACATCGGTCGGGTTGATCTCGGCCTTGTCGATCGCGCCGGATTCGACGCCCCAATGCTTGAGGATCTTCATGTAGGTGCCGTCATCCATGAGCTTCTGCAACGCCTTCTGCACGGCCTGCGCGGTGGCGGTGTCGCCCTTCTTGATGGCCACGGCCTCCTTGGCCACGCCGCTGGCCTTACCGAGGGCTTCAAGCTGACCGTCGGTCTGCGCGATCGCGTAACCGGCCACGGAGGTGTCGGCGTACGAGACGTCGGCCTTGCCGGTGGTCACGTTGGTGGTCACATCGGTTTGCAGCTTGTTCGACAGGATGTCGATGGCCTTCTTGCCGTCGGCCTTGCACTGCTCGTTGAGCTTGTTGACTTCCTCCTCCTGGACGGTGGCGGTCTGCACGGTGACCTTCAGGCCGCACACGTCGGAGACGTCGACCTTGTTCGGATTGCCCTTGCGCACCACCCACGTGGAACCGGCCTTGAACATGCTGACGAAGTCGACGGCCTTGAGTCGTTCCGGGGTGATGGTGAAGGAGGAGATGCCGATATCGTATTTCGCGCCGACGGACGGGATGATCGAATCGAAGTTCGCGTTCTGCGGGTCAGCGGTCAGGCCGAACACCTTGGCCATGGCCTTGGCGATGTCGACGTCGAAGCCGACCGAGGTCTTGCCGTCCTCGGCGAGGAATTCGGCCGGCGGGTACGACAGATCCATGCCGACGGTGAACTTGCCGTCCTTGGTGACGGATTCGGGCAGCAGCTTGGCGATGGACTCGTCCTTGGTGACGGAGCTCACATCGTAGCCTTCGATCTTGGAGGAACCGGACGCCTCACCATCGGAGGAGGAATCGTCGGTGGTACCGCAGGCCGCGGCGGAAAGCAGCATGGCGGCGCTCAACGACATCGCCAGCGCGGCCTTGATTTTTCTGAATGACATTATTGCAACCTCTCTCATCCTGTGACCCATTCATGCTGGGCCGATACAAGGACAACGTAGGGGCTGTTTGCTACGAACCCGTTAATCTGCCGGAATATGAGAAAAGGGACCGGCCCATACGGGCTGGTCCCATCGAATACGCGCGGCGGCGAAACCGCGGCACCGGGCGGGAACGGGTGCTCTTACGCGGCCATATCGAGCCGATCGGCCACCATGCGCAGCAGCTGCGCGGTGCTCACGCCCAACGCCTCGGCGATGGAGCTGAGCAGTTCGGAGCTGGCCTCCTTCTGCCCGCGTTCCACTTCGGAAAGGTAGCCGAGCGAAACACCGGCCTTCTCGCTGACCTCGCGCAGGGTTTTGTGGTCGCGCGAACGCAGGTCGCGCAGCACCAGACCGATGGCCCCGCGCAGGGACAGGGTGTCCTCCTGCTGTTCGCTGGCCTTGGTTTCGGTGCGCAATGCGATCTGGGCGCCGTGTTCCTCGTCGCTCCACATGCGGCGGCGCATTTCCGCGGCTTCGTCCTTCGCCTTCTTGGCGGCGCGGGCCTTCAGCACCTGCTGCTGCGCCAGCGCGACGGCACGGCGCTGTGCGGGGGTCAATTCACGCATACGGGCGGCGCCGGGCTTCACCATCGGCGCCGCGGCCTTCAGTTCGTTCATATCCGAGGTCCTGCGAACCTGAGTCATCGTTTCCATATCCAGTCCCCTTTTGCTCCTGAGGCTGTTCACTGTCCATATACTCCAACAGCGAACGGAGGGCTTTTTATTCCACGATCGACAATGTGAGCTGCGTCACAATACGCAACACGTGGGTCACGACGCTTTCGCGCACCTGTTCGCGCGAACCGTCCAGCCTCAGTTCGTAGGCCACGGCATGCCACCCGTTGCCCATGCCTTGCAAGGCTTCGGGCCCTTCTCCGACCATCATGGTGTGGTCGGGAAGCCCGCCTGCAAGATGGTCGCGCACCGCGTGCGCCATGGCATCGGGAACGGCCACGGCGACGTATGCCAGACCGGCGGGCTTGTCGCCGTCCGGGCCGGGGCCTGCCACGCCGGTGGTCGACAGGCCGATGACGCGACCCTCGTATTCGGGCTGATCATACAGATGGGCGGTGTATGCCGCCATCTGACGTGCGACCTCGGGGTGCACCGCACCTTCACGTTCCAGCAGGGCACGGTCCACGCCGAGAATCGAAGCCTTCGCCCGAATGTCGTAGGTGACCGCCGAGCCGAGGAACACGGCGGATGCGCCGGGAATACGCACGAGCGCGTCCGCGAGCAGTCCGCCGGTGAGTGATTCCGCGCAGGCCAGCTTCACGCCTCGGGGTTCGAGACCATGCAGCAGGTCGGCGGCAAGCCCGCGCCGAATCAGCGATTCATCCGATTCGCTCATGGTCACGGCTCAGTCCGCGTTCCTACGCGAACCGACGAAGGTGTTGTACAGGTAGATGCCACCGGAGTACAGGCACAGCACCAGCGCGACGTACAGCATGACGTAGGTGACGATGTAGTACACGTTCACCCATGCCGCGACGCCCTGCGCGGGGCCGCCGATATGGGCGGGCAGCAGCAGCATGGCCAGGCCGATGCACTGGAAGAGGGTCTTGAGCTTGCCGGGCCACGTGGCGGCGATCACCTTGCCGCCGGGACGTTCCATGACGAAGAAACGCATTACGGTGATGCCGATCTCGCGGATCAGGAACAGGATGGTGGCCCACCACGGGAACTCCGCGAACACGGAGGCCACGACGAGCGCACCGCAGGTCATGAGCTTGTCGGCGATGGGATCCATCAGCTTGCCGAGTTCGGTCACCTGATTGTATTTGCGAGCCATCCACCCGTCGAGCTTATCGGTGCAGGCGGCGATGATGAACACGATGGCCGCGGCCCAACGCATGGAGGCGCTGTTCACGCCCCACGCGCCTGCGGCGATGTACAGGCCGAGGAACACCACCACCAGCACGATGCGGCAGTAGGTGACCAGATTCGGCGGGGCGTTCCATCCGTCCAGCAGCGACGATTTCTTCGATTGGGTGTTTTGTTCTTCAGTCATAACCCCACACGTTACCCGTCGTGCTCTACCTTGGGTGCCGCCCCGGTTCAGGCCTCGTCGTTCCCCGAAGGGGTGGATGAGGGGGTGATGCTGTCGGTTTCGCCGCGGATGAAGGCGAGCACGGAGGGCAGGTCGTCAGGCTGGACGAGCACTTCACGCGCCTTCGAACCTTCGGATGGGCCGACCACGCCACGGGATTCGAGCAGATCCATCAGGCGGCCGGCCTTGGCGAAGCCCACCCTGAGCTTGCGTTGCAGCATGGACGTGGAGCCGAACTGCGTGGAGACCACGAGTTCCGCGGCCTGCAGCAGCACATCCATATCGTCGCCGATCTCCTCATCGGGTTCCGCGGCCTTCTTCTCGGCCTGCGCGGCCATCTGCTCGATATCCTCACGGTATTTCGGCTTGCGCTGGGTGCGCACGAATTCCACGGCCCTACGGATTTCGGACTCGTTCACCCACGATCCCTGCACGCGGATCGGCTTGGCCGAGCCCATGGGCAGGAACAGGCCGTCGCCCTGACCGATCAGTGTTTCGGCGCCGGTGGTGTCGAGGATGACGCGCGAATCCGTAGCGGACGATGTGGTGAACGCGAGACGCGACGGGATGTTCGCCTTGATCAGACCGGTCACCACGTCGACGGACGGGCGCTGCGTGGCGAGCACCAGGTGCACGCCGGCGGCTCGGGCGAGCTGGGTGATGCGCTGGATGGAGCTTTCCACATCGTTCTTCGCCACCATCATCAGATCGGCCATCTCGTCGACGACCACGAGGATGTACGGGTACGGTGCGACCTTACGCTTGGAGCCTTCCGGCACATGCACCTTGCCCGCACGCACGGCCTCGTTGAAGTCCTTGACATGGCGGAACCCGAAGTATTCCAGATCGGAGTAACGCGAATCCATCTCCTTGACCACCCATTCGAGGGCCTGCGCAGCCTTCTTCGGGTCGGTGATGATCGGCGTCAGCAGATGCGGGATGCCCGCGTACGCCGACAGTTCGACGCGCTTCGGATCGACGAGGATGAGACGCACCTGGTCGGGCGTGGCTCGCATGATGATCGAGGTCAGCATGGAGTTGACGAAGCTCGACTTACCGGAACCGGTGGCGCCGGCCACCAGCAGATGCGGCATCTTGGTCAGGTCGGCGGTCACGAAATGGCCTTCCACGTCCTTGCCGATGCCGGAGATCATCGGGTTCGGGTCGCTGACGACCTTGTCGCTGCGCAGCACGTCGCCCAGGCATACGATCTCGCGGTCCTCGTTCGGGATTTCGATGCCGATGGCGGATTTGCCGGGAATCGGGGACAGGATGCGCACGTCGGAACTGGCCACGGCGTAGGCGATGTTGCGACGCAGGTTGGTGACCTTCTCAACCTTGACGCCCGGGCCGAGTTCGACCTCGTACTGGGTGACGGACGGGCCACGCAGGAAGCCGACGACCTTGGCGTCGACCTTGAACTGCTGGAAAGTGGATGTCAGGGCGCGGATGACCCTGTCGTTGGACGGGGTGCGCGCCGCGTGCGGCTTGCCCTTGGCGAGGATGTCGAGGCTCGGCAGCTGGTATGGCGGTTCCGCGCCTTCGGCTCCTTCGGCGCCTTGTTCGGAAGCGACCTGCGCTCCCCCGGCCGCGGCGGCCGCAGCCGCGGAGGGGACCACGTCATGTTCGCCGGAATCGGCGCCATATGCGCCGGAACCCGCACCATAGGAGCGCGTGGAAGCCTGCGTCTGATCCGCCTGACCAGCCTGGCCAGTCTGACCCGACGGCGGAGCCGGAGGCTCGTTCGCCCCTGCCGACGGCGCCCACGGATCGTTCGGCACACCGCCTGCGGCGGCGGGCTGCGAGTCGGAGGTCAGCGGCACGGTGGATTCCTCGGACGGCATGGGCGGCGGCGTCATCGTGAATTCGCCTTCCGGAATGGGCGGCGGCGTGGCGGGGCCGTCGGTCGGCATGACGCGCGTGGCGCCGCGATCGTCGTCCAGCGACGTCTCCGCGGCCTCGCCGTGTCGGGACGCGGCCTGAGTGAAGGGATCGTCGCCCTGGTACGAGTCGAGCTTCGTATCGTCCTTCTCCTGCTTCCTGCGCTGGAAGAACCCGCGAATCTTGTCCAGGAAGCCGTTTCCGGCCTGTTCGTCGCCATCCTGGTCCTCATCGCTGCCGTCGTGCCTCGGCACGCCTTCGGCGAATTCGAGCTCGTCATCGTCGAGCCGCACCTCGTTGGGCGAGCGTTCCGCCCTGTCATGCGACTCCTGTTCGCTCTCCTGCGAGGCTTTGGCGCCACGCAGTTTGGAAACGAGATTGTTCCAGATGCGGGGAATGTCGTCGACATGGATCCGCACGATCAGCATGAGCGAATACAGGCCGATGATCGCGAACACGATTACCGCGAACGTTTCGGAAAGCCCCCATGCAAGCGGCGTGCCGACGATGTAGCCGAGCAGACCTCCGGCCTGCTGCATCGCGGCGATGTCGAAACCATCCGCTTGGGAGGCGAGCTCGACGTCGAGGATCGAGCAGATCGTCCAGAACAGCACCACCAGTCCGACGATCACACGCGGATTGCCGGAACCGCGCCCGGCATGGCGTATCAGCCGTATCGCCACCGCGAACAGGAGTACCGGCAGCACGACGCTCATCAGGCCGAAGGCGCCGGAGGCGATGGAATGCAGGAATACGCCGAGCGGCCCCTGCACACGGAACCATTCGGATGCGCAGAACATCACGCCCAACACCAGCATCACGAGGCATAGGCCGTCACGCTGGTAGGCGGGGTCGTACTCCCCCGTGCCCGTCGTCGCGCGCACGACATTCCCCAGACCGCGTGGAATCGCCATCAGGATCGTTTCCCACAACGGCTCCTCTTCCTCGTAGTCGTCATCCCGCGGCTTGGGCGCTGTGCCCTTGCCGCCGTTCTTCCCGCTGCTCGATGATGCTGTTCTTGCCATAACGTGTCAGATTCTACTCATCGCCGCACCCACGCGGCCCGCCGTACCGTGAATATCCTGTTGTGGTTTCCCACCGTTGCACGGTGTGGAACGTTACCGGGCGAAAGCCGACGCATTCCACACCCGCATGCGGGAAACAATCGTTAGCCGAACCGGAGCGTCCGATCAGCCGATGTCGCCCAGATGATGCTGCACGTAGGCGTCGGCCTGCGCGTCGATGGCATCGTAGTCGCCGTTGTCGGCGTGGGCGATAATGGCCATGGCGTTGCTCACCAGCGCCGGGTTGAGCGCCTGCAGCCAGTGGATGCGCGGATCGCGTCCGAACCATCCCATCTGCTTGCGTGCCAGACGCTTCGTTTTCTGCGCGATGTCCATAAACGTGTCGTTGAGGTCATGCAATCCGTCCAGATAGTCGACGACCTGCTGGTAGCCAAGCGCCTTGGCCGCGGTAATGCCCAGCTTGGGGCGGATACGTTCCACCTCTTCGACGAACCCGCCCTCAAGCATCTGCTTGGTACGGATATCGATGCGGCGATCCAGTTCCTCACGCGGCAGATCAAGACCGATCTGCACGGTGGGAATGACGTACCGGTAGCGCGGCAGACTTGCCGAATACTGGCGTCCGGTCACCTCAATGACTTCCAATGCGCGGATGGTGCGTCTCGGATTATGCGGATCCATGCGTGCCGCCGCCTGCGGATCCTTGGCCTTCAACTCCTCGAACAATACCCCCGCGCCTTCGGTCTTCTCACGCTCCTCAAGCGCCTTGCGCACCTGCGGATCGGTTCCGGGGAAGGAAATGTCGTCGATGGCGGCCCTCGCATACAATCCGGATCCGCCGACGAGGATCGGCCGCACTCCCCTGGCTTGCAATTCGGCTATCTTCTCGCGGGCGAGTTTCTGGAATCTCGCCACGGACATGGCATCATCGGGTTCGATGATGTCGATGAGATGATGCCTGACCTGCGCCTGTTCCTCCAAAGTCGCCTTGGCGGTGCCGATATCCATGCCGCGGTACATCTGGTAGGCGTCGGCATTGATGATCTCCGCCTGTTCGCCTTCGGCCGCCAAGGCTTTGGCGATGGCGATGCCGAGCCCGGTTTTGCCGGAGGCGGTCGGCCCGACGATGGAAACCACGCGCGGGGTGCGTTGGCGTTCCGCAGTTGCCGCCGGTTCAGTGACGGACGGCATAGGTCTGCCCCGCCTTCGGATCGGGATCGGCGATGAGATTATGGCGCCCGGCATGCGTCACGGTGGCGGTGACGAAATCACCGACCTGCGGCATCGGCTCGCCCTCCGGCACGCCGATATGCACGAGCACGCCGGTCCGTTCGCGGCCGGTCACGCGGTGCGTGGCGGAATCCTTCTTGCCCGGCACGCCGGTCACCATCACCTCGACGTCACGGCCTTCGAAGGTCTGCAGATTCTCCTCGGTGATGCGCTCCTGCAACGCCACGAGACGGTCGAAACGATCCTGCACCACGTCGCGCGGAATCTGCTCCATTTCGGCGGCGGGCGTGCCCGGACGCGGCGAATAGATGAACGTGAACGCGGACGAGAAGCGGGCCTCCTCGACCACGCGCATCGTCTCCTGGAAATCCTCCTCGGTTTCACCGGGGAAGCCGACGATGATATCGGTGGAGATCTGCGCGTCGGGCATGGCCTCGCGGATCTTGCGCAGGATGTCAAGGAACTTGGCGGAACGGTACGAGCGGCGCATGGCACGCAGGATCCGGTCGGAACCGGATTGCAGCGGGAAATGCAACTGGTGCATGACGTTCGGCGTCTCGGCCATCGCGGCGATCACATCGTCGGTGAACGCGGCGGGATGCGGCGACGTGAAACGCACGCGCTCCAGCCCCTCGATATCGCCGCAGGCGCGCAGCAGCTTGGAGAACGCGAAACGGTCGCCGATGCCGTAGCCGAACGAGTTCACGTTCTGGCCGAGCAGCGTGACCTCCTTGGCGCCCTCGTCCACACATTGGCGGATCTCCGCGAGAATGTCGCCGGGGCGGCGGTCATGTTCCTTGCCGCGCGTGGTGGGCACGATGCAGAACGTGCAGGTGTTGTTGCAGCCGACGGAGATGGCGACCCAGCTCGACACCTTGGACGCACGGTCGGTGGGCAGCTGGCTCGGGAAATAGTTGAGTTCCTCCTGCACCTTCACCTGCGCATGGCCTTCGATGCGGGCCTGATCGAGCAGCTGCGGCAGCGAACCGATGTTCTTGGTGCCGAACACGGCGTCCACCCACGGGGCCTTCTTGGCGATCCTCTCACGGTCGAGCTGCGCCATGCAGCCGCCGACCGCGATCTGCAGGTTCGGGCGCTCACGCTTCATCCCCGCCCACAGGCCGATCGTGCCGTACATGCGCTCGGCGGCGTTCTCACGCACCGCGCACGTGTTCATCACGATCAGGTCGATGTCATGGTCGAGATACTGTTCCTCGGTGGCCGGGACGTAGCCGGCGTCCTCCAGCACACCGGCGATGCGTTCGGAATCGTGCACGTTCATCTGGCATCCGAGCGTATGCACGTAGAACACGCCCTTGCCCCTGGAAGGTGCGGCGCCCGCGGCGCCGTCGGCCAGTTTCGAGGCGCGCTCCGCCTCGGTCATCATGTCTTCGTTCATAGTGTTCACTGTATCGGCGTGGCATGACCCGTTCAGTAATATCTCAGGTTCGCGCGGCGCCGTCGGCTATATTGGGGAACGTGATATTAGATCGACACAGCAGATTCAAAACATCCGATATCAGCGCGCAGCTGAAGATGCTCGACTCTTCCGCTGGAAGGTTCAACATCGACGACATCACCGAGTTCATCAACCTGATGCAGCTGTATGAGGGGGCCATGTATGAGGTGAGCACCAAGCTGGAGATCCTTGACGACGAGTTCCAGGTGCGGTTCAGCCATGATCCGATCCATCATATGGAGCGCCGTCTGAAGTCCATCAAATCGATCATCGGCAAACTGCAGCGCCGCGGCCTGCCGATTTCGGTCGATTCGGTGCGCGACAACCTGTTCGACGTGGCCGGCATCCGCGTGATCTGCAACTACCGCGACGACGTGTATTCGGTGTCGAATTACCTGTCGTCGCAATCCGACATCCAGGTGCTGCGCGTCAAGGATTACATCAAGAACCCCAAGCAGAACGGCTACCGTTCGCTGCATGTGATCTACGCCGCCCCGGTGTTCCTCTCCTCCGGCGAGCATTACATGCCGGTGGAGGTGCAGTTCCGCACGATCGCGATGGATTACTGGGCGAGTCTGGAGCATGCGCTGCGTTACAAGAGCGACCTGCCCGACGCCAAGCTGGCCGAGCATTCGCAGACGCTGTTGGATTGCGCGCGCAGCCTGCAGAACATCGAAGTGCAGATGCAGAACATCCATCGCGATATCAATGGCGCACCGCGCGTCGAGGAGACGCCTCACACGACCGCGTGAGCGCGCGTGAGAGCGTTGGCGGTTCGTGCGCCAGCCGGGAACGGCCGGATTCGGGAACGATCATGATCGTGAACGGCGGCGTGCGAACCGTTCGACGGGCGCTTGGGCGAGCATGGTGCCCGCGAAGATGAGGGCGCACCCGAGGTAGCCGCGCGGGGTCATCACCTCGCCGAGGATGAGCGCACCGCCGACGGCGGAGAAGAACGATTCCAACGACATGAGCATCGCGCCGCGGGTCGGCGGCACGCACTGCTGCCCCACTACCTGCAGCGTGTAGGCCACGCCAACCGAACCGATGCCGGCGTAGACGATCGCGAACCAGCCTTGCCCCGCACCGGCCCAATCCACCGATCCTTCGGCCAACGCGCCGATCCAGCTCAGCACCGCGGTGGTGGAGATCTGGAAGAACGAGATGACCAACGCGTCCAGCCCCCTGCCGAGCGTGTCGATGACGAGGATATGCGCGGCGAACAGCACGGCGCTGCCCAGCAGCACGATGTCGGCCAAGGTGATGGATCCGAAGCCGCCCGTGATGCACAGCAGGTAGAAGCCGATCACCGCGAGCGCGACGCTCAATACCACATTGAGGTGGATGCGGCGGCGCAATACCACGAAGGCCAGCAGCGGCACCATGACGATGTAAAGCGCGGTGATGAAGCCGGACCTGCCCGCCGACCGGCTGTAGAGGACGCCGTACTGCTGGATGGTGCTTGCGGCGAACAATACCAGCCCGCAGATGATACCGACCACAATCTGGTTGCCGGCCCATGCGGGCAATGTCACTTCACGCCCGTTGCCCAGGATGACCGTCGGCGGAACGTGTTGCGGTTTTTCCCCGTCGCTTGCGGCGTTGTTGCCGTTGCGCATACGGAGGAACACAAGCAGCGGGATCAGCGACAACGCACCCAACGAGAATCGTGTGGCGTTGAAGAACAGGGGCGACATGGAATCCATGCCCTGCACCTGCGAAACGAATGCCAAACCCCAGATCAACGCGGTCAGTACCAGGCATCCCATGCCGGCGATCTCTTTCCTCTGCATAAGGCACCACCGTAAACGCATCCGTAACCAACAAAAAAGGCCTGACCGAAATACGGTCAGACCTTATTGTACAGACTTGGCTTATATGCCTAGCGCTGCATCATTTCCATGAAACGACAACGCAGGGGACGCTCCGTTGCCCGAATCCCACGGAACAACAACGCAACGCGTGCGGCCCCAAGGCGCACCGCGGGAAGCTGTATTGGCATACCGCGACCGCGGAGCAACGCAGGGGACGCTCCGTTGCGTTGTTGTTCAGTCCCTGTTGCCGAGGAGCTGGAGGATATACAGGAACATGTTCACGAAGTCGATGTACAGGTTGAGGGCGCAGAGGATGGAGATCTTCTTGATCATCTCGGGGTCCTGGCCGGAGTACTGGGCGAAGATGGCGCGGGTCTGCTGGGCGTCGTAGACGGTGAAGCCTGCGAAGAGGACGAGGCCGATGGCGGAGACGAGCATGAGGGTGGTCTGGCCGGGGGCGACGAACATGAGGATCGCTTCGGCGATGATGAGGACGACCAGTCCGACCATCAGGATGGGGCCGGCCTTGAGGAGGTCGACCTTGGTGGTCATGCCGAGCATGGTGAGGGCGAAGAAGAAGCCTGCGCACAGGGCGAGCGCGATGCCGATGGTCCCGAGATCGTAGACGGCGAAGATGATGCTCAGGGAGAAGCCCATGAGCGCGGAGTAAATGTAGAACATGACGCGCGCGGTGGTCGTCTTCATCTTGGTGATGCGGGCGCCGAGCACGATGGCGAGCACGATTTCGATGACGAACGGGGCGAATACGCCGATGATGCCGGTCGCTTGGATGAACGTCATGTACAGGTTGGTCATCTGGGTGATGATGGCGACGACGGCGGTGACGATGAGGCCGATGGTCATTTCACCGTAGGCGCGGGTGACGGAGGAATGGTAGGCGCGCGCGTATTCTTCCTGGCGTTCGGCGCTCATGGTGCCGGTGGGGGTGGCGTAGCCGCCCTGCGTGTACTGGTTGTACTGGTAGTTGTCCTGCTGCTGGACCGGCTGGCCGTAGTCCATCTGCATTTGGTTGTTGTAGTCGGCGGTGTTGTATTGGGGATTGCCGAGATTGTTGCGGGGGTTCTGACCGATAGCCATGATCGCTCCTTTTTCGTACGTACAGTTCACCAGTGTACCCAAAAACCTTGGAATAGCCTCAATATGCGGGAGCTTTCACAACCGGCGACGCCCGCCTGCCATGGAGGGAAGTGTGGCAGGCGGGCGCGGATCGGGCGTGGCTCGGAAGTTACAGCGCGAACACGTGCTTGACTTTGGTGGAGTCGTCCATGCTCATGAAATCGGTGATATCGACGGTGATCTCCGAATCGTCCTTGAGCACGTAGCCGATCGTCACCGTGGCGGTTGCGCCGGGCTGCACTTCGGCAAGGTAGGAGCTCGCATCATATCCAGCGGGGGCATCCGTGTAGATCGCGGTGTCGAGGGAGGAACCGTTCTGGAATACCTTGGGATCGGCCAGCGAGGCGAACGAGTTGTTCTTCTTGGTATTGTTGGTCCACTCGTAGGTGACAAGCACGGTGGGGTTGTTCTCGTAATCGTTGCTGCTACGAACCGCGGAAACAATCTTGACGTGCATGGTCTTGAGATCGCCTTCCAGATCCTGCTCGCCCTTGCTTTCGGTCTTCTTTGCAGTCGAATCCTTCTTCGATGAGGAATCGCCGGACGTCTGGCTGGTGGACACGCCCATCGCGTCGTCGATGGCCTTGCTCGCGGCGGACTGCATGGCCAGCGTGATGACGATGGCCAGTACCGACAGCACGACGGCGACGATGGCCAACGCCTTACCGTGCTTCTTGCCGCGGAAGGTGCCGACGATGGCGATAATACCGAGCACTGCGCCGACCAAGCCGAGGATGGCGGCGAGATTGTTGATGATCGGGATGAAACTCAGGACGAGACCCAATGCGCCGAATACCACGCCGACGACGCCGGTGACGGTCAGCGGTGGGCGCTGCTCCTGAAAGTTCTGATTCTGTCTGGGCGGCTGTGCTCCGACCGGCTGCATCGGCGGCTGGGGCTGCTGCGGGACGTTTGCTTCGCTCATATTCGTTCCTTCTTCTCCGGAAGACCTTTCGTCTCCTTGAATGTTGTCGATTCGAGCCTATGACGCGGCGAACGAGCGCACCATTGGACGAGCGTGCAGTTCTGATTGCCTGTTCGTGCAATGCGGGCCGCCGCCGAAAGGACAATGGCATGGGCTTCGGCCCGGCTATACATTGGTAGCATGAGCAATACGAATCCGAACATCGCACGCGAGGACACGGACGTGCCGGTGCGCACCAAGCTCTGGTGCACGCTGGTGATGATTCCCTGTGCGGGCTTCATGTGTCTTCTCCATGACGCTTTTGCCAACGCACAGTACGGGAACGACGCCCTCGGCACCCTGTGGACCGTACTCGGCGCATTGGTCGCGATTCTGTCCGGATTCATCCTGGTGGCACGCAACGAATATCCCGAACCCGTATTCTGGCTGTCCTGCCTTCTTGTCGTCGCATTTCCCTTCGATTCGCTGATCGTGCTCATGGCGCTCACCTCATTACTGGCGCGACGCACGGATCGGCGTATCACTCTGCGTGCCATTTCCGTAGCCGCCGTCATAACCGTATGGGCGCAGCTTCGCGACGCACGGCGTAAACCGGATGCGTCATTCTGGCATCAGTTGTTCGCCAAGCCGCATACCGGCGGTGATTCGGGGGTCCCGGTGCAGATACTGGCTTCCGAAGCCACCATCACAATCACCGCCATTGTAGTCGGTTTGCTCGCCACGCTGGTCGCGGTGCTGGCCGGACTGTTCATCCGTTCGCGTGCCACGGCACGTACCGCCCAGGAGAAGGCGAGCGCGGCCGAGGAGGAGGCGAAGGCGCTGCACACCGATTTGAGTAATCAGCAGCTTGCGGACGCCATTGCGGCCGAAGCGCACGACACGTTGGCGCATTCCTTATCGTTGCTGGCGCTTAATGCGAGCGCCTTGCAGGCCGAGTCGACGAAACTGCAGCAGTCGGTGTCGCGTCTGAACGGTGGCGATGACGATAATGCGGGCGGTAAGAACGGCGAGGGTGATGATGTCGGCGGCATCATCGAACAGTCCGAGTCAATCAGGCGTAAGACGCAGGATATCCGCAAACAGGCCGCGGGTGCGCTCGACGAGGCGCATAGCGTGATCGACATGCTTCGGCACCCCGATCAGGCGCGCATCCAGCTTGCCTATGACGATGACGCGTCGTTGACGCGCGATTCGCTTGACGCGCTGCTTGCGGATTGCCGTTCCGCGGGCATGCGGATCAATGCGTGGATCGACATCCAGCAGTTGAGCCGGTTGGATGATCGGATCGGCACGATCGCCTACCACGCCGTGCAGGAGGGGCTTACCAACGCACGTAGGCATGCGCCCGAAGCGCCCGTCTCGCTGGAGGTCACCGCTGGTCCGGAACGGGGTGTGCTGGTGCATGTCTCCAATCCCCTGCCTGCCGGCAATAACGGTGGCAGAGGTAACGGCAACACCGTCGTCGCCGTCGGCAACGCCGTTTCCGCCGGTCAAACCGGGACCGCTGCAAACGGCGGTAAACGTTCCGGAGCCGGTCTTGCGGGGCTGCTCGCACGGGTCCGTAAAGCGAACGGCACCTGCAGATACGGTTTTGACGAACGGCGGGTCTTCCATCTGGTAGTGCAACTACCATGGGTCGAATGACGAACGAAGGGCTACGGACGATTACGGTCAGCATCATCGACGACGATCCGATGATATGCCAGGCCATGCGTCTGATTCTGACCGACTATTCCGATGGGCGTATCGATGTGGTATCCACGTCGACCGATGGTGCGCTGGCCTTGGCCCATGCGGAGCGCGAACAGCCCGACGTGGTGCTTATGGATATCGCCATGCCCGGCATGGACGGCATCGAGGCGACCAA
Source organism: Bifidobacterium pongonis (assembly GCF_019331805.1). GTDB lineage: Bacteria > Actinomycetota > Actinomycetes > Actinomycetales > Bifidobacteriaceae > Bifidobacterium > Bifidobacterium pongonis. Next base: position 3,159 of record NZ_JAHBBE010000030.1, on the reverse strand, counting down.
GCGGCTGCGGGCGCTCCCCCGCGCACCGCATGTGCTGATTCTCACTTCGCTTAGCCCGACCAATACCGTGGCACGTGCGGTCGAAGCCGGCGCCGAAGGATTCGTGTCCAAGACGGACACGCCGGAGGATATCATTCGCCGTGTGATCGGCGTGGTGGATGGCGACCCGCAGTTCAATCCGGCCAGTCAGCGTCAGCTCATCGGCGATCTGAACAGGCAGCGCCCGCAGTCCAGACGCGACGAGGCGCGTGACATGCTCGACGCGCTGCCGGAGCGCGAACGCGAGGCGGTGCTGCTCGCGGCGGAGGGGTTCACGAATGCGGAGATCGCGCAGCGCATGTTCATTTCGGAGCGCACGGTCAAATCGCATCTTTCCTCGGCCGGAGACAGGCTGTGCATGGGCAGGGTGCAGATGGCGCGTCTGGTGGAGCGTGCCGATCTTCCCCCGCTGCAATAGCCGCCCGGGGTACCCCGTGCGCGGCGCGACGGGGTACCCCCGCTGTTTTGCGCGCCGTTTACAATGAATGCGGGTGCATGTTCCGGGGAGGAGAACATTCATGGCGATCAATGCAACGGAGAAACCCCTGAGCAGGGTGTTCATGTCCGATTACCGTTTTGCGATTCCGTCGTTCCAGAGGGCCTATACATGGCAGACGGAGAATATCCTGCAGCTGGTCTCCGATCTTCGGGATGCCGGGGCGTCGGCGGATGCGCCGTATTTTCTGGGGTCGTTGATCCTGGTGCGCGATGGTGAATCCAAGTATCAGGTGATCGACGGCCAGCAGCGTCTGATATCGCTGTCAATCATCATCGCCGTGCTGCGCGAGTTGGAAACCGACCCGGTGCTGTTGCAGGAGCTCGACGAGCTGATCCGCGAACCGGGCAACAAGCTGCGCGGCATCAAGGCCGAACCGAGGCTGCGGCTGCGCGACCGCGACGCGGCGTTCTTCCGCGATTATGTGCAGGAAGGCGACTTGGAGGGCCTGTTCGATCTGCGCGACAGCGATTACGAGACGCGCGCCCAGCGCAATATCGCCTTCAACGCACGCGGCGTGTTCGACGAGTTGGCCAAGCTCGACGATGACGAGCGCCACCGTTTCGCCTCGTATCTGGTCAATCAGGTCACCTTGGTCATCGTGACCACCGACGATCTGGCCGGCGCCCATCGCATTTTCGACGTGATGAACATGCGCGGCGTGCCGCTGACCGCATCCGACGTGTTCAAGGCGAAGGTGATCGCGGCGATGTCGCCGGCGGCGCGGAACGTGTACGCCGCGCGATGGGACGACATCATGGATCCGATCGGCGACGACTCCCAGATCCTGGAGGAGTTCTTCACGGACCTGCATCTCATCGTCTCGCATAAGGCCGTCTGCACGCAGCTGTTGGAGGAGTTCCGCGCGGACGTGCTCATGCCGTACGTCCGCGAGCAGAACGTCATCTCGTTCGTCGACGAACTGCTTGCGCCGTATGCGATGGCGTGGCGTATCCTCGACCATCCGACCGATTCCATGCTTCCCGCCGCAATCGTCAGGCAACTCGTGCTGCTCAACGACTACCCCACCGGCGATTGGAAGCCGGTGGCCATGTGGGCGCTGGTGCATTCCATCGGCAATCTCGCCGATACTGGGGTCAAGGTGTTCACGGATAGCGCGCGAAGCGATACGGCCGGATCGGATGATGCCGGGAAGGACCGCGAACCGTTGCGCCTGCATGATGAGACGCGGCTCAGGGCGATTCTGTCCGCGTTGGAGCGTGTGACCGGCGTCGACGCGTTGAACCGGCAGAGCTCGCTGGCGCGACGCACGCGCGCCGCCTCCGCGGTCAGGTATCTCGACCGCGGCTACACGATGCCGCAGAACCGCGGTTTCCTCATCACCGACGACGAGCGCAGGTCGGCGTTGGCGCATCTGCGCGGCGAATTGCAGACCAATGCGCGGATGAACCGTCTGCTGCTGATCCGCGCGAACGAGCAGCTGGCCGGATTCCGCATCACGCGCCCGCGCAGTCTGAACGCCGTGCCGATCATTCCCAAGCATGTCGCCAAGGATTCGCCGTTCGCCGCCTGGCCGGAATCCGTGCGTGATTTCTGGGCGGACCGCATCGGCAATCTGGTGCTCACCCAAGCCCATGAGGATCAGCTGAAATCCCTGCAGACGTTCGAGGAACGACGTGATCGTATGCTGCTGTCCGCCAGTTCGAGGCGTTTCCCGTTGACGGACCGGCTCGGCAGCATCGCCGAATGCACGCCGGAAACGCTGCGCGGCCGCCAGGACGAAACGATACGGCTGATCGCCGAATTCTGGAACATCCGCTACGACGAGGGGCATGTCGACCTGTCGGTGCTCGACGAACAGCAGCTGACCCACGAAAGCGCGTCCGACGCTCCGAACGCGAAACGCGTGACCATCGCCCAAGTGCTCAAGGCCGGGCTGCTGGTCGCGGGCGAAACGCTGGTGTGGGAACGCCCGCGCAAGGGCGAACGCTGGGTCGCGACGGTCACGCCCGAAGGCAGGTTCAGGATGGAGAACGGCGAGGAATACTCCACGCCCACCGCGGCCGCGCGAGCGGTCGGCGGCACGAGCGCCGGTCTGAACGTGTGGAAGCGGACATCCGATGGCCGCAAGCTCAGCGAGATCTGGAAGGCCTACCGTATGCGCAGGCGGTGAATGCGATTGGGTGACGATGCTGGCGCGTTCCTGTTAGGCGAGGCGCTACAATTGTCGGAAACAGTCACGTCAAACGTTTGACGGCAATAGTGGCGCCGAAAACGATGACAGCGGCGGTACTGACAGCAAAGGAGCATCATCATGACCGAACCCACCGCAAGCACCGCACAATCCGCACAGCCGGCACAGCCCGCACAGCCCGCCAAGGACGAATGGGAGCGCATGCTCTCCGGCGAACTGTATGTGGCGGAAAGCGCACAGCAGCGCGAGGCGAATATGCGCAAACGCAGGCTCGTGCAAGCCATCAACACCTCCACATACGACGCCTTCGAGGAGCGCGACAGGCTGTTCCGCGAACTATTCGGCTCGCTCGGCAAGGGCGCGTTCCTCGAACCGCCGTTCAACTGCGATTACGGTTGCAACACGTACATCGGCGACAACTTCTACGCCAACATGGACTGCATCTTCCTCGACGTGGCGCCGATCACCA
>NZ_JAHBBE010000003.1 GCF_019331805.1 Bifidobacterium pongonis | reverse complement strand
CGCGAACGAATGGTCGAACCGCCGCTACCTGGACATGTCCCGGCTCGATGACAACCTCGTGGAAGCGAACTGATCATCGCGCCATGGACGGCCATGATCCAAAGTGCGCAACTTTTCGGGCACTACCCCGCTTCCCCATCGTTCAATCGATAGGAGCGGAACGCCGCTTCACCGAGCCGGCCGGTACAGGAACCGGCAACTCGCATACGACTCACATACGACTCATACACGACTCATACGAACGAATTCATATGAGCGCGAATATCACTGGTGATAGTACTCGAGGAAGTCGGTGAGCTTACCGATGGCATCCTTGAGCACTTCGATGCGCGGCAGGTAGACCACGCGGAAATGGTCGGGTTCCTTCCAGTTGAATCCACCACCGTGCACCACGAGCAGATGCTGTTCCTTCAACAGGTCGAGGGCGAACTGTTCATCATTCGTGACATTGAACTTCTTCACGTCGATCTTCGGGAAGATGTAGAACGCGGCCTTCGGCTTCTTCGCGGACACGCCCGGAATGGAATTCAGCGCCTCATAGATGTAGTTGCGCTGTTCGTAGATGCGGCCACCGGGAACGATGTAATCGTTCACGCTCTGATGGCCACCCAGCGCGGTCTGCACGATGGACTGTGCGGGCACGTTGGAGCAGATGCGCATGTTGGTCAGCATGTTCAGACCTTCGATGTAATCCTTCGCCACACGCTTGTTACCGCTGAGCACCATCCAACCCACGCGGTACCCGGCGATCATGTGGGATTTCGACAGGCCGGAGAACGTCACACAGAACAGGTCGGGCGCGAGGGACGCGATGGAGGTGTGTGTGAGTCCGTCCATGACCAGACGATCGTAGATCTCATCGGAGAAGATGATGAGCTGATGCTCCCTGGCGACCTGGACGATCTGTTCCAGCACTTCCTTCGGGTACAGCGCACCGGTCGGGTTGTTCGGGTTGATGATCACAATGGCCTTGGTCTTGTCGGTGATCTTGGAACGCATGTCCTCGATGTCCGGGTACCATTCGGATTCCTCATCGCAAATGTAATGCACGGCTTTGCCGCCGGCCAGGTTCACGCATGCGGTCCACAGCGGGTAGTCGGGAGCCGGCACGAGCACTTCGTCACCGTTGTCAAGCAGGGCGGACATGCTCAGGTTGATCAGCTCGCTCACACCGTTGCCCGTGTAGATGTCGTCGATGCTGACGTTCGGGAGATTCTTCAGCTGGGCGTATTGCATGATGGCCTTGCGCGCCGCGAACAGACCCTTCGACGGGGAGTAGCCTTCCGTGTCGGGCAACTGGCTGGCCATGTCGTGCACCACTTCGTCGGGGGTGCGGAATCCGAAGGGCGCGGGGTTGCCGATGTTCAGTTTCAGGATGTGCGTTCCCGCGGATTCCATACGGTCGGCTTCGTCCACAACCGGGCCGCGGACATCGTACAGCACGTTATCAAGCTTGTGTGATTTGGTAAAGGTACGCATGGGCTTCTTCCCTTCCGATTGCGTTGATGTTTCTTCATGACCGTCATCGATGCGCTCCGGCTGGCCGGGCAGGCTGGCGATATCGTGTTCCATGGGAACGTCCTCTCCCATCAGCCATCGTTCGTTCACCCGCAACGTCGCTGCGAGGAAACGGGCGATGTCCGCCCGGGGAACCGTTTTGCCGCCGACGTATTGGCTCATGTGGCTTTTGCCGAGTTTGACGCCTTGCTGTTCGGCCGCGTGCACGAAATCGATCTGTTTCATCTTGCGGAACGCCATGGCTGTGTTAAGCCTGTCGGCGAACGTTGCATTGGTCATGATGATCTCCAGTTCAATTCTGCGGAAACACTGGTTCAAAGTCTAACACCATAGGTATCCGCATGATCCGGAGGTTCAATTCACAATGTGAAGATTATGAAAACAATACGTGCGAAAGTTCAATTTCCCTGTCGCATGCGGCTGGAAATTGAACTTTCCGCACTGATTGCCGTCCAACACCGTATGGCCTCGTATGACGGACCGATTGTGCGATCCGTTTCATACTGCTATCCGTGCCACCATCACACACACGGCGGCATGGATCCCGGTCACAGCAGATGCGTTTCGATCCACTGCGCCACACCATCATCATTGTTGGCTGGGCAGATCTCATCGGCGATCTTCAACACTTCGGGATTCGAATTGGCCACAGCCACTCCCCTGCCCGAACGGCGCAGCATATCGATGTCGACCAGATCGTCGCCGAAGGAGGCGGTCTGCGACAGCAGCACATGGAAACGATCGGCGAGCAGCCCCAAAGCATGTTCCTTATTCGCGTCGGGATTCATAAGCATCCACAACGAGCCTTCGGAAATATGCACGTCGAAGTCGGAGGGAATCAGTTCACGCAGCGGATTCCACTGTTCCGGTTCGGGGAACATGATGATCTTGTCACCTATGCCGTCGGGCACATCCTCGAAATCCGTGTAGCACCAGGTCTGCGTCTTCCAATATTCGCTCACATCGAAATTGGTGTATCGCACATCATCCATCACGATGCCGATCTTCAACCCGGGCATCTCCCCCAGCAGGAAACGGCACACCTCGCAGGCACGCTGCGAGGAGAAGCCAATCTTCACCAAGTGGCCGTCAGCGGGCATGTCGCCGCTGGTCAGCATACCGTAATCGGACAGGTTCGGGGCGAAATCGATCAGCGCACCGTTCAGATACGCCACGCCGTCCACCGGAAGCTTCTCGACGAACTGGTAGCCGGTGCTCACCGGACGTGCGGTTTCGACGACAAACTTCACGCCGTTATCGTGCAGCCGGTTGATGGCGTCGATGGAGCGCCGCGTGATGAACCGGTCCTCGAACACCGCGGCATCATGCAGCAGCGTACCGTCCAGATCGGCGACGATCATCGATGTCACGGCGGCGTCTCTCATGGTTTCGGATTCGTTCATCACAGCAACCCTTCGCAATAGGAGCGCACGATCTGCGCGGAATGATGGAGTTTGGCCTGTTCGTCGTCGGTCAGCGACAATTCGACGATTTCGTTGGCACCGTTGGAACGCAGTTCCGTGGGCACGCCCAGGAACACATCATGCTCGCCGTATTCGCCGTCGAGCAGCGTGGAGACGGGAACGATACGCCGTTCATCCCACAGGATGGTCTGCACGATTCCCGCGACGGTGGAGGCGATGCCATAGTTCGTTCCGCCCTTGGCATCCCTGATGACATTGCCGCGTTCACGCGTCTTGGCTTCCAGATCACTCGTGGACACCGAGGAGAACCTGCTCTGATTGTCGTGCAGGAACTGGGCGAAGGGCTTGCCGCCGAGCGACACCGCCGACCAAGGCACGAACTGGGAGTTGCCGTGCTCACCCATGACGAAACCGCCGACATTGCGCGGATCCAACCCGGTTTCCTCGCCGATGATGGTTTTCAGGCGCGACGTGTCAAGTGCCGTGCCGGTGCCGAGCACCTGCGTGCGTGACAGGCCGCTGCGCTTCCAGACATACCAAGACATGACATCCACCGGATTGGACACCACCACGATCACGCCATCGAATCCGCTGTCCATGATGTTGTCGGTGATCTCGCCGATGATGCCGACAGTGAAAGCCAGTTCACCCATGCGGTCGGCGTTCATCGGCGGGCGGCGCCCCGCGGTGATGACAATGACGTCCGCATCGCCGCAATCAGGGTAATCACCCACCCGCACCTTGACGTGACGGTTCAGGAATTCGCTGCCGTCATCAAGATCCCGGCACTCGCCCATCGCCTTGGTCTCTGCCGGATCGATCAGCACCAGTTCATTGCACAATCCCTGTGTGATGATGCTGAACGCCGTAGTCGAACCGACCTGACCGGTGCCGATCACGACGACCTTGTTGCTGCTTACGGAAACCATCATGGCTCCTCTCTTCACGCTTTGCGCGTGGCTCTACGGTTGAAGGCAAACAAAAACGTCGGCCCATAACCACGATGGTATGGGCCGACGTTATATAAGCATGAATCAGATGAGACCGAACTTGGTCAGCAGGCCGAGGGCGATGATGATCGCGACCCACAGCAGCGCGATGATGACCGTCCAACGGTTCAGGTTCTTCTCGGCGACGCCGGAAGTACCCGCGTTCTGGGTGAGACCGCCGCCGAACATGTCGGAAAGGCCGCCGCCCTTGCCCTTGTGCATAAGAATGAGCAGCGTCAGCAGGCAGCTGAGCAGCACGACAATAATCTCAAGTGTGATCTTGACAGCAGTCACGGGTCGATTACCTCCGGGTTCCATTACGTCTTGCTACAGCATAGCGCAACGTCTTGAAAAAATACGTATTACGGTCTGTATGTTGGGAAACGGCTCGGGTCAGGCCTTCGACCCAGCCGCGATGCGGCATATGGATGCGAATTCGTTCGCGTCGAGCGAGGCACCGCCCACCAGGAAGCCGTCCACATCCGGTTCCTCGATGAGTTCCGCCGCGTTCTTCGATGTGACGGAACCGCCGTACAGGATGCGCACCTTGCCAGCCACGCCCTCGTTGAATGTCTCCCGCAGGTCCGCGCGAATCGCCTGTGCGGCGTCCTGTGCGGAATCCGGGGTGGCGACCATGCCGGTGCCGATGGCCCATACGGGTTCGTAGGCGACGATCAGTTTGGCGGCCTCGTCCTCGTTCAGATCCCTGGTGACGTCGCGCACCTGCCCGACGGCGAAGTCGAGTTCGATGCCTTGACGGCGTTCCTCGAAGCTCTCCCCCACGCACAGGATCGGACACATGCCCGCGGCGAGCGTCGCACGCACCTGATCGACGATGTTGGCATCATCCTCGGGGTGGTATTTCCTGCGTTCGGAATGCCCGATGATTACATAGGAGCAGCCGAGATGGGCGATCATGTCGGCCGAAATGTCGCCGGTGAACGCCCCCTGATTGGTTACGGATACCGATTGCGCACCATAGCCGATGTGCAGCTTGTCCGCTTCGACAAGCACTTGCACGCTGCGCAGCGAGGTGAACGACGGAAACAGCGCGACCTCGCAGCGCCGGTAGTCGAATCGCGAGTCTCTGAGCAGCCAGGAAAGCTTCTGCACGAAATACGTGGCTTCGATATGGTCGAAATTCATCTTCCAGTTGCCAGCCACCAGAGGCTTGCGCTTCGCTGCCATGCGCGTGATTCCTTTCGTAATGGGCGAGGGGCAGATCCATGCGGAGCCACCCCTCGGCCAGTCACTTCAAGGGTTCCTTGGAACCGTTCTCTCAGTCGAGCACCTTCAGGCCCGGCAGTTCCTTGCCCTCAAGGAACTCGAGGGAGGCGCCGCCACCGGTGGAGATGTGGGAGAAGCCATCCTCCGGGAAGCCGAGGTTGCGCACGGCGGAAGCGGAATCACCGCCACCGACGATGGTGAACGCACCGGCTGCGGTGGCGTCGACCAGACCCTGGGCCACGGCCTTGGTACCTTCGGCGAAGGTCGGAACCTCGAACACGCCCATCGGGCCGTTCCACACGACGGTCTTGGAGTCGACGATCTTGTCGTGGAAGAGCTTCTGGGACTCCGGACCGATGTCCAGACCCATCTTGTCGGCCGGGATGGCGTCCGCGGCGACGACTTCCGGAGCGATGTCCTCATCGGACTTCGGGAAGACCGGGTTCAGCACGACGTCGGTGGGCAGCACCAGTTCGACGCCGTTCTTCTCGGCGCGCTCGATGTAGCCCTTGACGGTCTCGATCTGATCCTCTTCCAGCAGGGAGGTGCCGACCTCGAGGCCCTTGGCCTTGAGGAAGGTGTACGCCATACCACCGCCGATGACCAGACGGTTGGCCTTGTCAAGCAGGTTGTCGATGACGCCGAGCTTGTCGGAGACCTTGGAGCCGCCGAGCACGACGGTCAGCGGGCGCTCCGGGTTCTCGGTAGCGCGGGACAGGGCCTTGACTTCCTTCTCGACCAGCAGGCCAGCGGCGGCCGGCAGATCGGCGGCAACGTCGTAGTTGGAGCCCTGTGCGCGGTGCACGACGCCGAAACCGTCGGACACGAACGCTTCGCCGAGAGCGGCGATCTTCTTGGCATAAGCGGCGCGCTCCTCCGGATCCTTGCTGGTCTCCTCCGGGTTGAAGCGGACGTTCTGCAGCAGGACGACATCGCCGTCGGCCATAGCGGCGACCTTGGCCTGGGCGTCCTCACCGTAGGTGTCGGCGGCCAGCGGAACCTCGATGCCGAGCAGCTCGCCAAGACGAGCGGCAACCGGAGCCAGGGACAGTTCCGGAACGACCTTGCCCTTCGGGCGGCCGAGGTGAGCCATCAGGATAACCTTCGCGCCTTCTTCGCGCAGAGCCTTGACGGTCGGCAGGGCGGCCTTGATGCGGCCGTCGTCGGTGATGGTGGTGCCGTCCAGCGGGACGTTGAAATCAGCGCGGACCAGAACGCGCTTGCCCTTGAGATCTCCAAGATCCTTGAGTGTCTTCATGTGTATCCTTTCCTAACCGCTTGACGCGGAAAGTGGCGACTTCTTGCCACTTCGCATAATACAACAGACCCACCACTCGGGTGGGTCTGAAACGGGGCTTCGCCCCAAAAAATCTTCGAATCGTTCCGAATCGTTCAGGAAAGCGACCGTGCGGTCTTATCGGCCAGCTGCAGCAGACGGCGGATACGACCCGCGATGGCGTCCTTGGAAATCGGCGGTTCGGCGAGACGACCGAGCTCCTCAAGGCTCGCGTCGCCATGCTCAAGACGCAGCTTGCCGGCCACACGCAGGTTCTCCGGCACATCCACGCCGTTCTTCTCGAACAGGTCGAAGGCCTGACGGACCTTGTCGCACGCCTCGGCCGCGGCCTTGGCGCTGCGGCGCATGTTCGCGTCATCGAAGTTCGCCAGACGGTTGGCTTTGGAACGGGTTTCGCCGTCGGAACGCTTGCCCGTCCAGTCACGGGACGAATGCACCGCACCCATGGAGTTGAGCATGCGCTCGATGGAATCCGGGTCGGTGAGCGTCACGCGGAAGGACTTGCTCAGCTGACGCGGCTTGGCGGTGATGCCCAGACGGCGTGCCAGACCGGCCAGCGCCATGGCGGCCTCATTGGTCGGACAGACAATCTCCATGAAGGGGTTCTTGCCCAGATCGGAAAGCATGCCCCTGGCCATGAACGCACCTCTCCAAGCGGCACGCACCTGTGCGATCTTGCCCTGCACGATCTTCGCCGGCAGGCCACGGACGGCCCTGTTGCGGTCGATCAGACCGGTGGCGACGGCGAGGTTCACCGCGCCGCGCTCGACCTTGACGACATGGTACTGATGCGTTCCCTTGGGCGTGGTGCGCGTGGACGTGGCGATATGGGCTTCGAGGTTGTACAGTTCCTCGATGTTCTTCTTCAGCCACTCGGCGGGCACGGCGGAATCGAACGTGGCAAGCATGACGATCTGTTTCTGGGCGTTATTCATAAAGCCGCCGGCGAAGCGAATCATAGCGGTGACCTGTGCCTTGCGGGCGTCCACCTTCTCGTCTTCCAGCTCAGCGAGCTCGCTCTTCACATCATCAATAAACGCCAAGAGCAGACCTCCTCAATCCTTCTGTTCCATTGCTCTGTGCAGACCTGTCGCGGGGTTACACACGACTTCACCGAAGTTCTGTGATACCGACCTACTTGGACAAGACTCTCTCAGATTTCATTATTTTAAAACCACTCGTCTCGGCATGTGAGCATATTGACGGGCGGCGTGCGAACCGTCAATGACGACGGCGCAGTTCGCGTGCGGAAACGCTGACTTCCAGCCCATGTGAGCGCAACCGTTTCGCCAGAGCCTCGCTCATGGCGACCGATCTGTGCTGGCCGCCGGTGCAGCCGACGGCAATGGTCACGAAGTGCTTGTCCTCCTTCGCGTACCCATTGATGGCGATCATCAGCGCCTTCTCATAGGCGTCGAGGAATTCGGTGGCCCCGTCGCTGGAAAGCACATAATCGGACACCGGCTTGTCCTGCCCGTTCAATTCGCGCAGGCTCGGCACCCAGTACGGGTTGGGCAGGAAACGCACGTCCGCGATGAAATCCGCGTCCGTGGGGGTTCCGTATTTGAATCCGAAGCTGAAGATGTGGACGGAAACCGTCGACGGGCCGGAACCGACCATCGCCTCGTACAGCTTCGTGGACAGCTGGTGGATGTTCAGGCGGGAGGTGTCGATGGTCATATCGGCATGTTCCTTAAGCCACTGCAACAGCTGACGTTCCTCCATGATGCCGTCGATGAGGCTGTTGCCATGCTGCAACGGGTGCGGGCGTCTCACCTTCTCGTAGCGGGTGACCAGCACATCGTCGGCGGCGTCGAGGAACAGGATGCGCGTGCGTACCCCAAGATCGTCGAGATGACTGAGCACTTCGGTGAGATCGTCGAAATACGCGCGGGAACGCACGTCGATGACGGCAGCCAGCTTATGCACGGCGGCATTGTCCGCGGCGACGGATGCGGGGCCTGCCACGTTGGTCATCATGTCGACGAGCGGCACCAGCAGTTTGGGCGGCAGGTTGTCGACCACGTACCAGCCCATATCCTCCAGGCAGTCCGCGGCGTGCGAACGCCCCGCCCCGGACATGCCGGTGATGAGCAACACCTCGAAGGTGCTGGCCGGCGCAGGCCGGTTCGCCTCATCGATATCGTTCCGATTGGATGTCGCGCTTCCTTCGTTCATCACAACGCCTCCTCCAGCGCACGGCGCATCGCCGCCTCCAACGCTTCGTCCCGTTCCCGATCGCGCGGATCCGCGCTCTGCGGCTCCTCGCCCCGGATGCCCGTCATCAGCCATACCTGAATCATGCCCTGATACAGCAACATTTCCTCGCCGCCGATGGCCAAGCCTCCGCACTGCCTCCACGCCTTCATGAGTTCGGTCGGGCGCGGATCGTATACGACGTCCAGCAGCGTGCCCTTCACCGCAGGGGCCTCGGCGAGCAGTTGGGTCGCCACACCGTCGGCGGCATGGCCGGGAATGGTGTTGATCGCCACGTCCGCCGCACGGAGAGCTTCGACGGCATGATCCATGCCGAGAATGCTGATGGGGTTCTCCCCCGGCAGGAACCTGTTCGCCAACGGTTCGAGTTCGGCGTTGCCGTCCGGGTGGCGCGCCACGATCGTCACATGGCCGATGCCGGGCATCATGGTGCACGCGGCGAGTGCCGACGTCGCGGTGTTGCCGCTGCCGATGATGGCCGCCTCACCGGCCCCGCCCTGCGGCCCGTCGACGCCATGGATGCGGTAGGCGTGGTCGAAAGCGAGCCGGATGCCGGGAACATCCGTGTTGTACAGCCTGATGGCGGGAAGCCCGTCGATGCCGGCCGCGTTCGGGGCCGACCAGTCGAATATGGCGGTATTGGCGACTTTCAGTTCCTTCGCCCACATATTCGACGGTTCACCGTAAGGCTGAATGGTCTTCTTCAACGGCATGGTCAGACTCAATCCTGCCCATTGGGAATCAAGCCCCTTGAGGAAACCGTCGAGGTCTTCCTCGCCCACCTCGTGCCTGTCGTAGAACCAGTCGTCGAGCCTTAAGGCCTGGTATGCGGCGTTATGCAGCACCGGCGACAGCGAATGCGCGATCGGCTTGCCCAATACGGCGCAGCGATGGTTGATAATGGTCATGCCCTTATCTCCTTCTCTCCGTCTCCATGGTAGCGTCACCACACGCCCGCCCCGAGGCTATCGCTCATTCGCCGGAAGATTTTCTGGAAGGCCCGCTGGCGGAAGCGGCTTCGGGAGCTTCGGCAGGAGCACCGTCGGCGTCGGCGGAGTGCAGCGCGTCGTACAGTTTTTGCGCCTTGGCGTGGCCAATGCCTTTGACCGCTTCGAAATCCTCGACGCTTGCGCCGCGCATGGCCTTGACCGAACCGAAATGGGCGAGCAGACGCTTCTGATACTGTTCGCCAATGCCCGGAATGTCGTCGAGCGCACTGCGCAACGCGCCTTTCCTTCTGGTCTGGCGATGGTAGGTGATGGCGAAACGGTGCGATTCGTCACGCACACGCTGCAGCAGGTACATGCCTTCGGACTGGCGTTTCAGGATGATCGGGTAATCGTCGTCCGGCACCCAAACCTCCTCAAGACGTTTGGCCAGACCGCAGACCGCGACATCGGTCACGCCGCAATCCCGCAGGGCCTTGGCCGCCGCCATGGCTTGGGGCTTGCCGCCATCGACCACCACGAGATTCGGCTTGTAAGCGAAATGACGGCGATCTGTGGAATCCGACCGTCCTTCGCTCATATCCTCCCCGGAATCGCCGGCGATATTGCCGTGGCGGAACCGGCGGGTCAGCGTCTCGTACAATGCGGACAGATCGTCGAGCGCGCCTTTGCCGTCATCGCCGCGGATGGCGAAACGGCGGTATTCGCTTTTCTTCGCGACGGCGTCCTCGAACACCACCATCGACGCGACCTGGAACGCGCCACCCACCGTATTCGAAATGTCGTAGCATTCGATGCGCAGCGGCGCCTCATTCAACCCCAGTGCATCGGCCACCTCGTTCATGGCGCGGGTGCGCGCCCCCATGTCGCTGATACGGCTCATCCGCGAACGTTGCAACGCCTGCGCCGCATTCTCGTTCGCCCTGTCCATGAGCTGCTTCTTGTCGCCGCGCACGGCGACACGTATCGACACCGCTCCCCCGCGAAGACCCGTCAGCCATTCCTCAAGCTCCTCGCGCCTGCTTGGCTCGATGGGGACGATGACCTCCCTCGGCACGGGCGCGACCGGCGCGAGCAGATCGGCGCGACCCGTCTGCTCCCGGCGCTGATTGCGTTCGCGCGTGGCTTGGGCGCGTGCCATGGCATCCGTGGCGGTAACCGATTGCGTGGGGGCCAGCGCATCGCGCGACGTGACGATACGGGTGCCGTCGGAGGCGTCGGCCCCTTCGGGAACCCCGGCACCAGCGGCCTCCGCATACGCGCGCACGATGAAATCGGCCATAAGGTCGGCGTCCTCGATGTCCTCAACACGTTCGACACTCCAGTTACGCTCACCGCGAATCGAACCGGCACGCACGAAGAAGGCATGCACGGACGCTTCAAGCTCGTCGGTGCTGAAGCCGAACACGTCGGCGTCGACCTGATCGTCCATCATCACGGCATTGCTCTGCACCACCGTGGACAGCAACTGGATCTCGTCGCGCAGCTTGGCCGCCTTTTCGAATTCGAGATCGGCGCTGGCCGCCTTCATATCGCGAGTGAGCTGGGCTATGTAGGATTTGCCGATGCGCCCGGTCATCACGCCGACCAGCCGTTCGACCATACGGCGATGGTCCGCGGCGGAGATGCGCCCGACGCACGGCGCCGAGCATTTGCCGATGGAGGCGAACAGGCATGGACGGTTCGTCAATTCGGCCTTGTGGAAGGCGTTGTTGTCGCAGGTGCGGACCGGGAAGGTGTGCAGCAACGTGTCGAGACTGTGGCGCATCGGCCAGACTTTGGCGTAGGGGCCGAAATACCTGGTGTCCTTGCGGTTGCGGCTGCGCGTCACCCAGACGCGCGGATACTCCTGGCCGATGGATACCGCCAGATACGGGTAGGTTTTGTCGTCTTTGAACTGCACGTTGAACCGGGGGTCGAATTCCTTGATCCACGTGTATTCGAGCGTCAACGATTCCAGTTCGCTGCCGACGACCGTCCATTCGAGGCTTCGGGCGGTGAGCACCATCGTCTGCGTGCGCGGGTGCAACTGGTACAGCGGCTGGAAATAGCTGGTCAGACGGTTGCGCAGGTTCTTCGCCTTGCCTACGTAGATGACGCGCCCCTCGCCGTCACGCCATTTGTAGACGCCAGGCTCCGCCGGAATATCGGAGGTTTTCGGGCGGAACAGGTCGCGGCTGTCGCCCAACAGGGGCGCCCCGTTCGCGTTCACGCCACGATGGTCGGCGTCCGGCTGCCCTCCACGCTGCTCGTCAAGCAGCGTGGAAGCGGTCTTCCTCCATTCGTCGGGGCTGTGACGTTCGAATATGGCGCTCATAGCATCGTCTTCAGGAACTTGCCGGTCCACGATTCCTCGCACTGCGCGACCTGTTCGGGCGTGCCTTCGGTGACGACGGTACCGCCGCCGTCACCGCCTTCCGGACCAAGATCGATTACCCAGTCGGCCGACTTGATCACGTCGAGATTGTGCTCGATGACGATGACCGTATTGCCCTTGTCGACCAAACCCTGCAGCACCTTGAGCAGCTTGTTCACGTCTTCGAAGTGCAGGCCCGTGGTCGGCTCGTCGAGGATGTACACGGTTTTGCCGTCGGAACGACGCTGCAGTTCGGTGGCGAGCTTGACGCGCTGCGATTCGCCGCCGGACAGGGTGGGTGCCGGCTGGCCGAGGCGGATATACCCGAGGCCGACGTCCACAAGCGTGTTCAGATAGCGCGAGATGCCGGTGTACGCCTTGAAGAAGTCCGCGGCCTCCTCGATGGGCATATCGAGGATGTCGGCCACGGTTTTGCCATTGTAGGTGACCTCCAGGGTTTCGCGGTTGTACCGCTTGCCGTGGCAGGTTTCGCATTCCACGTAGACGTCGGGCAGGAAGTTCATTTCGATCTTCAGCGTGCCGTCGCCGTGGCAGGCCTCGCAGCGGCCGCCCTTGACGTTGAAGCTGAAACGCCCCGGCCCGTAGCCGCGCACCTGCGCTTCGGGGGTCTTGGCGAACAGGGCGCGGATCTTGTCCCACACGCCGGTGTAAGTGGCGGGGTTCGAACGAGGCGTGCGCCCGATGGGATTCTGGTCGACGTGGATGACCTTCTTCACCTGGTCGATGCCCTCCACGCGCGTATGCTTGCCCGGCACGATGCGTGCGCCGTTGAGCTTATCCGCCAGCACCGGGTACAGAATCGTGTTGACCAGCGAGGATTTGCCCGATCCGGAGACGCCGGAGACGACGGTGAACACCCCCAGCGGGAAATCGACGGTGATGTTCTTGAGATTGTTCTCACGGGCGCCGACCACGCGCAGACGCGCGGTTTTACGCACCTTGCGACGATGCTGCGGCACGGCTATCTCGCGGCGGTGCGCGATATAGTCGCCAGTGATCGAACGCTTCGCCTTCGTCAGCTGCTTGGCCTGGCCGGAGTAGATGACCTCGCCGCCATGCTCGCCGGCACCGGGGCCGATGTCGACCAGCCAGTCGGCGCCCCGGATCGTATCCTCGTCATGCTCGACGACGATCAGCGTATTGCCCAAATCGCGCAGATGGTGCAGCGTTTCGATGAGACGCTCGTTATCCCTCTGGTGCAGGCCGATGGACGGCTCGTCCAGCACGTACATCACGCCGACCAGACCGGAGCCGATCTGCGTGGCCAAACGGATGCGCTGCGCTTCGCCGCCGGACAGGGTGGCCGCGGCACGCGACAGCGTCAGATAATCAAGACCGACGTCGTTGAGGAAGCCCAAGCGTGCCTTGATCTCCTTCAGCACCTCGCCCGCGATGAGCGCCGCGGAACCGGTGAGGTTCAGGCCACGAACCCATTCCAGTTCGCGCACCACCGGCATATCGCACACGTCGAAAATGGATTTGCCGTCGACGGTGACCGCCAGCACTTCGGGCTTGAGCCTGCGCCCCTGGCACGCCTGGCATGGCACCTCGCGCATATAGGACTCGTAGTACTGCTTCATCGATTCGGAGTCGGTCTCCTCGTGGCGGCGCATCAGCGTGCGCACCACGCCTTCGAAACCGGTGGAATATTCGCGCAGACGACCCCAACGGTTGCGGTAGGAGACGTTGACCTTGAAATCATGGCCGAACAGGATGTCGTGGCGGACGTCTTCCGGCAGCTCCTCCCAAGGCGTGTCCATGGAGAAGCCCATCTCGTTGGCGAGGCCTTCGATCACATGCCTGTAATACTGCGAGGTCATCTTGGTGTTCGACCACGGTTCGATGACGCCCTCGTTGAGGGATTTGCTCGGATCGGCGATGACGAGTTCTGGATCGATCTCCAGTTTGAAACCGAGACCGGTGCACACCGGACATGCGCCGTACGGTGCATTGAAGGAGAAGGTGCGCGGTTCGATCTCGTCGAGTTCGAGCGTATGCCCGTTCGGGCAGCTGCGGTGTTCGGAGAACGGCTGACGGCGGGCGGGGCTGCCCTCCTCCTCGTCCACGTAGTCGATGACGATGCTGCCGTTGGCGAGTTTCAGCGCGGTTTCGACGGAATCGGTGAGACGCTGGCGCACGCCCTCCTTGACGACCAGTCGGTCGACCACGACTTCGATGGTGTGCTTGCGCGTCTTGGCGAGTTTGATGTCGTCGGACAGCTGGCGCATTTCGCCGTCGATCAGCGCACGGGCGTAGCCGTCGGATCGCAGCAGTTCGAGCATGTCCACGAATTCGCCCTTACGCCCCTTGACCACGGGCGCGAGGATCTGGAATCGCGTGCGTTCCGGCTTGGCGAGCAGCACGTCGACGATCTGCTGCGGGGTCTGCGCCTGCACGGGTTCGCCGCATTCCGGGCAGTGCGGCACGCCGGTGCGTGCGAACAGCAGTCGCAGGTAATCGTAGATCTCGGTGATGGTGCCCACCGTGGAACGCGGGTTGCGGTTGGTGGTTTTCTGGTCGATGGAAACGGCCGGCGACAGACCTTCGATGAAGTCGACGTCCGGCTTGTCCATCTGGCCGAGGAACTGGCGTGCGTAGGCGGACAACGATTCGACGTAGCGTCTTTGGCCTTCGGCGAACAGGGTGTCGAACGCCAGCGAGGATTTGCCTGATCCGGACAGACCCGTGAACACCACCATGCGGTTGCGTGGAATGGCGAGATCGACGTTCTTGAGGTTATGCTCGCGTGCGCCTTGGATGATGATCTTCAGATCGTTGGGGATGTGCGAGATGTCCGCCACAAGGCATCCGTCATGCTCGGTGAGCGGCGCTTTGGCGATCTCCCGAGACAGGAACGAATCCTCGCTGATCACCTGCTTGACCGTCACCGGACCGTTGGCGTTCCTCGCCTGCGCAGCTCCGCGCTTGGCTTTGGACGCGGTATGCGCGCCGCTCGCCGCTCCCCTGCCGTTCGTGTTGCCGGTGACCATGCTCATCCCACCTTTCTGCGGGACTGGCCCGCGGTACTCGCCCCAAGAATACCGCACACACCGGTATTCGAACACTTGTTCGAGCGTGTCGCCCGTTCAGCGCACCCCCAACGAACGAACCGTGCCCCGATGCGGCCGGGCGAAACCGGTCGCATCGGGGCGCGTGGCTCAGTCAGCGTAACCCGTTACTTCTTCAGGGGCACGTAGATGACCTCATTGATGAGCTTGGCGTAATGCTTGATGATCTGCGCACGGCGGGTCTTGAGGCTTGCGGTGAGCATGCCGTTGGCCTCGGTGAACTCGTCGGGCAGGATCTCGAACTTACGGATGGACTCGGCACGGGAGACACCCTCGTTCGCCGCGTTGATCGCACGTTCGACTTCGGAACGGACGATCGGATTGCGGGCCAGGGACGCGAGATCCGGTTCACCCTGCGCACCCTGCGCGGAAAGCCATGCGTTCGCATCCGCCAGATCGAGCGTGACCAGAGCCGCGACGAACGGCTTCTTGTCGCCGATGATCAGGCACTGGCTCACCACCGGGGATGTCATGACGGAAGCCTCAAGGATGCCGGGCGACACGTTCTTGCCGCCCGCGGTGATGATGAGGTCCTTCTTGCGGCCAGTGATGGAGACGAATCCGTCTTCGGTGACATCGCCCAGGTCGCCGGTGTGCATCCAGCCGTCGACGATCTGCTGGGCGGTAACCTCCGGCTGATTGTGGTAGCCCTTACACACGAGCGGGCCGCTGATGCACAGCTCACCGTCGTCCGCGATGCCGACGGTCACGCCGTTGAGCGGCTTGCCGATGGTACCGATGCGGTTGTCTTCCGGCAGGCTCACGCACACGGGACCGCAGGTTTCCGTCATGCCGTAGCCTTCCAGCAGCTGCATGCCGATGCCGTTGAAGAAGTGGGACAGTTCGGAATCCATGGGAGCGCCGCCGGTGATGGCGCATTGCGCGTTCGGACCGAAGATGGTGCGAATCTTCCTGTAGACGAGGCGCTCATACAGTGCGTGCGCCGCGCGCAGCTTCAGCGACGGCTTCTCGCCGGCCTGGAGCACATGCGACCATTCGCGTGCGGTGCGTGCGCCCCTGGCGAACAGCTTGCCCGCGACACCGGTGCCCGCACGCTGGGAGGCGGCGTTGTACACCTTCTCGAACACACGCGGCACGGCGAGCAGCAGCGTGGGGCCGAAACCTTCGAAATCCTTGACGATGGTCTTCATGCTGGAGCTCAGGCCCAACGTCAGCGTGCCGGCGAAGCACAGCAGCGACATGTAACGGGCGAACACGTGGCTCAACGGCAGGAACAGCAGCAGCCTGCGGCCCGGGGCGTTCACCACGTCGGGCATGTACTGCTTGGCGGACATGCACAGGAACGCGAAGCTGCCGTGGCTGAGCTCCACGCCCTTGGGGGTGCCGGTGGAACCCGAGGTGTACACGATGGTGGCGAGATCGTCGCCGTGCACGGCCTCCTTGCGATCCCAGAACTCCTTGTCACTCACATCCTCGCCGAATGCGATGATCGCGTCGATCGCGCCGGCGTCCATCATGAGCACGCCGCGCAGGGTCGGCACCTCGCCCTTCACCGCTTCGACCTTGTCGCGCTGCGTATCGTCCTGCGCGACGGCGAGCACCACCTTCGAATCGTTGAAGATGTTCCTGATCTGCTGTGCGGAATTGGTCTCGTACACCGGCACGGTGAGCGCACCCACGGCCATGACCGCCAGATCGAGGGCCGTCCATTCCCAGCAGGTGCGAGCGATGATGGCGACGGAATCCCCCCTCTTGACTCCCCAGCCGATCAGGCCTTTGGCGATGTCGATGACCTTCTGACGGAATTCGCGTGCGGTGAAGGAATGCCAGCTTCCATCCTCGCCCTTGTATTCCACCATCGAGCCTTCCGGATTGCTGCTCGCACGGTGATCGAGGAAATCGAACAGATTGATGTCGTTATCGATAGGAGCTTTCAGCGGGTTGGTGAATTCCTTGACCATCGTGGTCGCGTTCACGTTCTGATCTGCATGTTCAGTCATATCCATATTGCTACCTTACGCCGGATACAAATCCAATGACGGCGAGCTCCCCTGGGGCAGGCCTTCACCCATCTTAGCAATCGGGCGTATCGACGGCGCTTCCCCGCCGATACGCCCGATCACATCGTCTTTTCGCCTTTACTCTTCGGCAACCAGATCCAGGTAGGAATCGTTCCACAGATCCTCGTCGCCGTCCGGCATCAGCAGCACGCGTTCCGGATTCAACGCCTGCACCGCGCCCTCGTCGTGGGTGACGAGCACGATGGCGCCCTCGTATTTGGCGATGGCCTTGAGGATTTCGTCCCTGGACGCGGGATCGAGGTTGTTGGTCGGCTCATCGAGCAGCAGCACGTTCGCCCTCGACG
The DNA here is from genome assembly GCF_019331805.1 of Bifidobacterium pongonis. GTDB lineage: Bacteria > Actinomycetota > Actinomycetes > Actinomycetales > Bifidobacteriaceae > Bifidobacterium > Bifidobacterium pongonis. Next base: position 92,507 of record NZ_JAHBBE010000003.1, on the reverse strand, counting down.
TGACCAGCGTGGCCAGCGCGAGTCGGGTCTTCTCGCCGCCGGACAGCACGCGCGCCGGCTTCATCGCGTCGTCGCCGGAGAAGAGGAACGAGCCGAGGATGCTGCGCGCCTGGGTGTCGTCGAGTTCCGGGGCGACGTGTACGAGATTCTGCAGTACGGTCGCGTCAAGGTCGAGCGTATCGTGCTCCTGCGCGAAATAGCCGATCTTGCAGCCATGACCGTAATCGACGGAACCGGTGTCCGGTTCCTCGATGTGGGCCAGCAGACGCAACGTGGTGGTCTTACCGGCGCCGTTATAGCCCAGGATCACCACACGCGACCCCTTGTCGATGGCGAGATTCACTCCGGCGAACACGATGTTCGAACCGTATGCCTTGGAGATGTCCTTCGCCATGATAGGGGTCTTGCCGCAGGGCGCGGGGTCGGGGAAACGGATGTCGGTGACCTTCTCCGCCTTCTGTGCCTCCGACGTGTTCTCCAGCAGCTTCTCGGCGCGGCGCATCATGTTCTGCGCGGCCACGGCCTTGGTGGCCTTGGCGTGCAGACGGATGCCCTGCTTCATCAGACGTTCGGCCTTCTTCTCGGCCACTTCGCGTTCGCGGCGGCGACGTTCCTCATCGACCACGCGCTGATGCAGGTACGCCTTCCATCCAAGGGAGTACATGTCGATCTGGCCGAGTTGAGCGTCGAGATGCCACACCTTGTTCACCACTTCGTCGAGCAGTTCGGTGGAGTGGGAGATGACCAGGAAACCGCCCTCGTACTTCTTGAGATAGCTGCGCAGCCATTCGATGGAGTCGGCGTCCAAATGGTTGGTCGGCTCGTCGAGGATCAGCGTGTCCGCGTCGGAGAAGAGGATGCGGGCCAGTTCGATGCGTCGGCGCTGACCACCGGAAAGCGTGCCCAGCTGCTGTTCCATAACATCCTGCGGCAGGCCGAGCGACGCCGCCATGGTGATCGCCTCGGACTGGGCCGCATAACCGCCGGCCTTGTCGAAATCCTGCATGGCCTTGTCGTAACGGTTCATGGCCTTGGTCATCACGTCGGGGTCGGGATCGGTCATTTCCTTCTCGGCCTTGCGGATACGGCTGATGATCGAGGCGATGTCGCGGGCGCTCATCATGCGGTCGAGCGCGGTCTGCGTCGGATCGGCGGCATGGGTGTCCTGCGGCAGGTAACCGAGTTTGCCGGATACGCGCACATTGCCCGCGGTGGGCAGCATATCGCCGGTGATGACGCGGGTCAGCGTGGTCTTACCGGCGCCGTTGCGCCCGACCAGACCGATCTTGTCGCCTTTCGCCACATGGAAGTCGGTTGGGTGAAGCAACGTGCGCGCGCCGATCTGAATCTCCAGGCCCTTTGCCTCAATTGCCATGCTTCACCCTACTCTTTCCGGTATTGCGATGTGTATATGTGTGTAAACCAAGGGAACACTATAGCAATCACCGACTACCCCGTCGCCATGCGCCGATTCATGCTCCCCGGACGCGCGTGGGGCCGGGTCACCGCCACCCGTTCCCGTCGTTTCGCCGCGCGTGGTCCGGCACGTCGGCATGATGCGCGTCCCCTCACGCTCCCCTCGTCGAATGGGATGACGGCCGGTCGCACCGCGCTCATGGGCGTTCCCCGGCTTCGGCGGGCGGCTGCGGGAAGACGGCCTGCCGCTTCCTGCGGTCTCGTTCGTGTTCGCGGGTGGTTGACATCCTTGTCCTTTCCCATGGGGCCTTTCCCCACGTGTGCGGGCCAGCTTATGGGAGGAACACTGCGGGCGCAACCGACCTATCTCGCATTGGGGATATGTGGATAATCCGCTTCGATATGCGGTGGATAATATTCGGCTTTGGGGCACGTTTGTGGATAACCAAGTCTGCGGTGGCCATGCGTTCGGCGGGCGACCACGAATAGCGAAAGGGCGGGAAACGACCGTTGCGTTTCCCGCCCTGAGAACATGCTTCCGGGTACTGTGCGCTCAGGCTTGTGCGGCCTGTGCGGCTTCGTTGATGCAGCGCAGCGCGTTGAGGGTGCGCGGGTAACCGATGTACGGCATGCACTGGGACACCACCGCGATGAGGAACGCCTTCTCGTTGCCGACGGCCAGATTCGCCTTCGCGTGGGCGACGAGCTGCGGCTCGCATCCGCCTTGGGCGGAGAGGAAGCACAGGGTGATCATCTCGCGTTCGCGGGTGGTCAGGCCGGTGCGGGTGTAGTAGTCGCCGAAGCAGTTGTCGGCCAGCCACTTGTTGAGATGGCGGCTTTCCTCGGGGCCGGACTGGGCGAAGCCGCGCATGCCTTCGCCGAAGATCTCGATCTGCGACTGTTCACCGGCTGCGGCGCGGGTTTCGGGCGTGGTGGTGGACTGGCCTTCCAGCGGCAGATTGATGTCTTTGTCGACGAAAATCTCGTTGGTCGCCTTGAGGAACGGCAGCACGCGGCCGAAGCCCAGGTAGGCGACGGCCTGATAGACGACTTCCTTCACCTGCACCGGCGTAACCCCGGTTTCCAGGGCCACGGGCAGCATCATCTCGTAGGCGTCGACACCCTGGCAGCCGATCAGCGTGGCGAGGATGGCCATGGATCGGGTGGCGTCGTCAAGGTCGGGATGCTGTGCGCCCGGCTCGTTCACCACTTCGTCGTAGGCGAAGTCGGAGAACAGTTTGATGAATTCGGGATCGGCCTGTTCGAGGGTGATCTTGCCATCGGAGAAGAATCCGTTTTTCTTGCCAAACATGCGCTGGCCCTTCCTTGTTGTACGTCCGGTCTGCTGTGCGCCCGGTTGTCGTTCGCTCGTCGGTCGGCATGACGTCATCCGACGATTTCGCCTATACCTTATGCCCGAAGCCGTACCCCATCAAATACTGATGGGAACGGTTTCGCCATGCATGGATTGCATGATGAATCGCGGCGGCCCGTTATGCGTCCATCGTCCGCCACCGCGGACCACGCGCCGCGGCGACCGCCGAACGCACGAGGCGCGCCCTCCCCCGATGGGACGGACGCGCCTCGTGATAGAACGCGGATCAGACCTCGCTGATGCGCAGCAGGGACTTGATGGTCTCGCGGCGATCCATCGCGTCGTACGCGGCCTGGATGTCGTCGAGGGTGAATTCGGCGGTGAACACGCGGCCGGGGTGAATTTCGCCCTTGAGCACGAGTTCGAGCAGATGGTCGACCTCGGTGTCGTAGTGGCGCACCGGGGCGGGGCCGCCGCGCAGGCCGACGTTGCGGTAGAACAGGCCGGGAATATCCGCTTCGACGCCATGGGGCAGACCGACGCGGCCGACGATGGCGCCGCAGCGGGCGACCTTCATCGCGGTGTCGTTGGACAGGGCGGAACCCACGCATTCGAGCACGGCGTCCGCACCGTACCCGTCGGTCATTTCCATGATGCGGGCCACGGCCTCGTCGCCACGCTCCTCGACGATGTCGGTGGCGCCGAACTCGCGGGCCAGCACCTGACGGTCGGCGTGACGGCTCATGGCGATGATGCGCTTGGCGCCGCGGATCTTGGCGGACAGCACGCCGCACAGGCCCACCGCACCGTCGCCGAACACCACGGCCGTGTCGCCGGGCTTGACCTCGGCGGAGGCGGCCGCATGGTAGCCGGTCGGCATCACGTCGGACAGTGCGAGCAGGTCGGCGAGCATCTCATCGGAGAAGGTCTTCGCGTCGCCGGGCACCACGACAAGCGTGCCGTTGGCGTGGGGCACGCGCAGGTATTCGGCCTGGCAGCCCAAACCTTCGCCGCCGAAATAGCCGCCGTGCGGGCAGGACGATTCGAAACCGGCCTTGCACACCGGGCATTCGCCGCAGGAGTAGGGGAACGGCACGATCACGAAATCGCCGGGCTTGGCGATGGTGACGTCGGCGCCGACGGATTCGACCACGCCGATGGATTCGTGGCCGGTCTGGGTGTTGGCTTCACGGCCATCACGGAAGAACCACAGGTCGGATCCGCACACGCAGGCGCGCACCACGCGGATGATCGCGTCGTCGGTTTCGACGAGGACCGGCTTGGGCCGTTCCTCACAGGCCATGGTTTTGATGTCCTTATAGACTGCTGACTTCATTGGTCGCTCCTTCATCGGTCGATATGGGGTTCACAGAGGTTGCGATATGCGTGTTGCATATGTGGCTGCAATGTATATGGAATGGGTCGCCCCGTCCGTCAGACGTCGGTCGACTCGTGCTGTTGGCGTTTGACCGCATCGACGATGTCGCGGTTCTCGGCCAGCAGACGTTCCGCCTCATCCGGATGTCCTTCCGCGACGGCCCTCCAATACAGGGTTTTGAACGACACGTACGCCTGCTGCATACGGATGCTTTCGGCTTTGGCCGCCAGACGCAGCGCCTGCTTGTCCAACAGCTCGATCTGCCTGCGAGCGCCTTCCTGTCCGTCGACGACGTTGGCGAGGTATTCGCGCATGGCGCTGAGCGGCATGCCGGTCGCGGATAGGCAGGAGATGGTGATCAGCGATTGCAGGTCGTCATCCGAGTACATGCGGTGCCCGGAGCTGGGGTCGCGGGCGATCGGCTTGATGATGCCGATCTGCTCGTAGTAGCGCAGGGTGGTTTCCGGGAGTCCGGAGATCATCGAGGCTTGCCGGATCGTGTGCCAGGTGCTTGTCGTTTTGCCCATGGTTCGAACTCTAAGAACTTCGAGTACTTGAAGTCCAATGCCGGTGTGTTGCGTCGGTGTCGTGTCGACGCCTGTGATCGTGTGATCGTGTGATTGCGTGACGGTTCGGACGGGTTCAGCGGAAGATGACGTGCTTGCACAGGGGGTATCCCCATGCGAACTGGCATGCCATGGTGAGGAATTTCACCAGGATCGCGTTCCATCCGAAGGTTGCGGGCAGCCATGTGAGCATGGTGGAGCCGAAGAGGTAGTTCCATACCCATAGGAGGATGAACAGTGCGACGCTGCGTGCGAAGTTGCTGGATGATTTGAACGTCACGTTGCGGTTCATGAGGAAGTTGTAGGACGCGGATAGCACGATGGCGACGGCGTTGGCCGCGGCCGAGGGTACCGACAGCAGGTGCAGGATGGCGAAGGAGCCGAATTCGACGAGGGTTTGCGTGGCGGAGACCATCAGGTATGGCAGTAGCGTTCTGCGCGGTTTGGCTTCGGCGTTCCCCACCTGTGTTTTCCGTGGTTCCTTGGATTCCTGCGTCCGTTCGTCCGTCATCTCATCCGTCGTTTCGCCTGTCATCGCACGCGCCCCATTCCCGGTCATCGTTCCGTATGTTCCTGTGAATCGCGGCCCCAGTATAGACGTGGCCCGCGCCTTCCGATATGTTTGTGCCGCGTTCGAGGATGACGGAGTACCATACTGTAGGTTTCGTCAATTCGATTGCCAATCGCAAGCCAATAGCCAAAGGAGAATCATGGCATATTCCAAGAACGCGCCGTTCCGTGCCGATGTGGTCGGTTCCTACCTGCGCCCGGCCGAGCTCAAGCAGGCCCGCGCCGATTTCGCCGCCGGCACCATCGACGCCGCCGGTCTGAAGGCCGTCGAGGACAGGCTCATCACCGATCTGGTCGCCAAGCAGAAGGCCGCCGGCCTGCATGTCATCACCGACGGCGAGTTCCGACGCGGCTGGTGGCATTTCGACTTCATGTGGGGCTTCAACGGCGTGGACCATGTCGCCGCCGCCCACCGTGTCGCCTTCCATGACGAGGTCACCCCCGCCGACACCGCCACCGTGACCGGCAAGCTGGACGGTCATGACCATCCGTTCGTCGAGCATTTCAAGTTCGTCAAGCAGTTCGAGGATGAGAACACCGTGGCCCGTCAGACCATGCCCTCCCCCGCGCAGACCCGTTTCGTGCTCACCGGCAACAAGAACGCCTACCCGTATGACGAATACTACAGGGATGATGACGAGCTGACCGCGGATATCGTGGCCGCGTACCGTCAGGTCATCGCCGACCTGTATGCCGCCGGCTGCCGTAACGTGCAGTTCGACGATTGCACGTGGACCCGCCTGTGCGACAGGAGCGTGCGCGAGCGCCTCGGCTGGAGCGATGAGGACGCGGCCCGTCTGCAGCAGGAGAATCTCGACGTGATCAACGCGGTGATCGCGGACCAGCCCGCCGACCTGGCGATCAACACCCACATCTGCCGCGGCAACTTCCACTCCACCTGGCTGTCGTCCGGCGGCTACGCCCCGGTCGCCGCCAAGCTGTTCGGCGAGGAGAACGTGAACGCCTACTATCTGGAGTTCGACGACGACCGTTCCGGTGATTTCGCGCCGCTGGCCGAAGTCTCCGGCGATAAGAAGGTCGTGCTCGGCCTCGTCACCTCCAAGAGGCCCGAACTTGAGGATCCGGAAGCCATTAAGGCCCGTATCGCCGAAGCTGCCCGGTATGTGCCGCTCGACCGCCTGTGCCTGTCCACCCAGTGCGGCTTCGCCTCCACCGAGGAAGGCAACAAGCTCACCGAGGAACAGCAGTGGGCCAAGATCGCCCTTGTGCGTTCCATCGCCGAAGAGGTTTGGGGCGAGTAAGCCGAACCGACGCGCCCATGTGAGCAACGCCCGATGCGGAAAGCCCCGAGCCTTCCGCATCGGGCGTTCCCGTACCCGCGCATGTACTACAGTGTGTTCTAATACGTCTCGGAAGGAAGGGTTCCATGGACATCGCCAATGATGCTGACCGCCTGCAAATGCTGTTGTACAGCGCCTACGATTCCGATACCGTGCGCGATATGGAGCGTCCGCTGCTCGATGATGGCACGCCGTTGATGCGCATGGCCGCCTCGGCTGCGGCGCAGGTGACGATGACGCTGCTCGACGACGAGGATCTCGCAGTGGAGGATGCCCGCATCACCGTGCTCGCGGGCGCCGGGGACAATGGCGGCGACGGATTGTACGCCGGCGCCATACTGGCGCGGGAGGGCGCGCAGGTCACCGCGATCGCGACGGGGCGTTCCCTGCATGACGGCGCGTTCGCCGCGTTCGTGCATGCCGGCGGGCGCGTGCTGGTGCTTGATCCGAACGCCGAAATCCCCGGATGCGCCACCGGTTTCTCCGCCGGTGAGGCCGGGGAACGGCTGCAGGCCGCGGTCGAATACGCGCAAGGATCGCATGTGGTTCTCGACGCGATGACCGGCATCGGCGTGTCCGGCGCGTTGCGCAGCATCCCCGGCACCATCGCCGCCTCCCTCGGCTTGACTTCACGGCTGCCGGACCGCCCCGCGCTGCCCAACAACGAGCCTTCCGCCGACCTGCCGCTGGTGGTCGCGGTCGACACGCCTTCCGGTGTGGGCGTGAACGACGGTTCCCTGCCCGGCGCGTACATTCCCGCCGATGTGACGGTCATGTTCGGCGCGATGAAACCATGCGCGATGGTTCCGCCCGCCTCGTATGCCTGCGGCAAGCTGGTTCTGGTCGATTTCGGTTTCGATATCGACGGCACTGTTCCCGCCGTCGAAATGACGGATGGTGATTTCGTGGCGGATGCGATTCGTCTTCCGCGCTTGTCGGACGGCAAGTATTCGCGTGGCGTGGTCGGATTGGTGACCGGTTCCGCACGCTATCCCGGTGCCGCAGTGCTGACCGCGAAGGCCGCCGCCCGCACCGATACGGGCATGGTGCGCTACATGGGCCCGCAACGCGCGCAGGACATGGTGCTCGCCGCGCTGCCGGAAGCGGTGATCGGCAAGGGGCATGTGCAGTCCTGGGTTGTGGGATCGGGCGTCCCCTCCGGCGACGACAGGGACGACAAGGATATTCAGCGCGACACTATCGAGGCGCTGCTGCGGCATTACGCGATGCCGGGCGATACGGATGGTACGGGCGGCGACGAACGGGATGCGTCCGACGCGGCGGCCATGCCGCCCATCGCGGTGGACGCGGGCGCGTTGGATCTGCTGCCCGACCATGTGCCGCACCAAGTGGTCATCACCCCGCATGCCGGCGAATTGGCCCGGCTGCTGAACCGTCTGCACGGTGAGGATGCCGATGGCGAGCCGGTCGACGCGAGCGACGTGCAGGCCGAACCACTGCGGTATGCGACGATGGCCCATGAGCTGACCGGCGCGACCGTGCTGTTGAAGGGTGCCGTCACCATCGTGGTCGGAGCGGATGGCGACGGCGGTGACCGCGTCATTCTTTCCGGGCGCGCCCCGGCCTGGCTGGGCACCGCCGGCGCCGGCGACGTGCTCGCCGGTATGCTTGGCGCGTTGCTCGCCCAACAGGATGGCACATTGCCCGCCAATCCCTCGTTCATCCCCGAAATCGCCGCCGCTGCCGCATACATGCATGGTCTTGCCGCCGCCGTGGCCTCCGGTTCGGAACAGCGAGGCTGGCATAGGCCCGAACTGTACGGTCATACGGAGAAGCAGCGGTTCTCGTCGATCGGCCACCCGATCGTCGCCACCGATGTCATCGACGCCATTCCGCAGATGTTCGACGAACTGATCCGTTGACCAAGCCGCCCGGTCCGGGCGACGCATCTTTCATCCTCATAAACCCCTTGACGGCAAGTGGCCGCCAAGGGGTTTCTTCGATATACTGGCCTCGGTTGTGCAAACGTAATCAATGATTGCAAACGTAGTCACCGTTGACATCAAAAAACCGAGGGAAGAAACCGCACATGGACATTTCACAGACCATCTCATCCTTACTGAAAGGCCTGATCCTACTGCTCAATCAGATGCCGTTTCTGCTGTTCGTCTACGCCATCGTCGCCGTGATCATCACCACGGTGCACCGGATCAAGCGCAACCCCTCCCTCAAGAGGGGGCTGGCCCGCAAGCTTTCCGAAGTGGTCGACAGCGCGAACAACAACACGTACGGATCCGACGATTCGGATTCCGACAATCCCAACGCCCCGGACCCGTACACTACTTCCTCACTGCTCAACGGCTACTCCCAGGGCGTCACATCGACCAATACGGAATCCGAGCCGCTGCCCGAAAGCACGCTCCGCAACCCGACGCCGTTGCCGCCCGGCTTCGTGCGCCTTGACTCCCCCGCCGCCACGACTTCGGCGGCAAGCGCCAACAGCACGACCGCAGCCGCAACCGCCCCGGCATCAACCGCCGGAGCCGCCTTCGGCACCGCGCATGCGGGCGCGGCCGCAAGCATCGCCGCCATGCTGCGCAACCTGCCCGCCGACTACCATGTCATCGACGAGGTGATGATCGCCAACGGCGCGGGAACCTCCAGCGACCACGCCACCACCGCGACCCTCGACCATGTGATCGTCTCGCCGTACGGCATATTCGTCATCGACGAGAAGAACCCCATGGCCGACCGCATCGAAGGCGACACGCAGGACATGCATTGGCGCGCCGGATGGAGCAAGGACGGGCGCATCAACGGACCCGTCAACGACATGGTCAACCCCGTATTGGAGAACGTCCGCTACCTGCAGGCGCTTTCGCACATCATCGGCGTGCCGCTCGACCGGTTCGTCTCGATCATCGTGTTCTGCGGCGACGGATTCGACCTGAGCGCGTTGACCGGGCGCAAACGCCTGCTCTCCAGCACCAAGGGCATGCCCTATCCGACCCGCATCATCACGAGCGCCGAACTGCCCGGCGTGTTCGCCGACTACCGCACGCCGTTGCTCGACGCCTTCACCGTGCAGATGAAAACCACAACCATCGGCTCGCTGAGCGTCGCACGCCCCAACACCGGAACCGGCATCTGATCGAACAACCCAAACGCCCCTTCCCCCATACCCGGCTGCGAGACGAAGGCACCGGTGTGCGGGCCGGTACGTTACACTGGCGGTGCTGATATCCGTTGTTCAGAAGGGTGTTCCGATGACTTCCGCATCTTGCGCCATCACCGATGTAATCTTCGATTTCTGCGGCGTCGTGGTGGATTGGCAATGCCGCGCCGCGTTGGAGGGGCGCTACCCCGCCGAACTGGTCGACCGCATCTGCGCGGATGACGATCCGTGCGGCTTTTTCGACTATGAGGATCGTATGGATCACGGCGAACTGGTCGCCCAGGTGCTGCCCGACGTGGAACGAGAGCAGGGCAAGGAGCTTGCGGGCATCTTCGCGGATTACATCGCGCGCTACGGCGACGCGCTGCCCCGCATGATCCCCGGCATGGAGGAGCTGTTGGGCGATCTGCGCGAGGCGGGCTACGGCGTGTGGGGCCTGACGAACTGGTCGTCCGAAACGTTCCATTTCGCCTTCGAGAAATTCCCGCAGCTCGAACGGCTGCTGAACGGCACGGTGGTGTCCGGCGTGGAGAAGAAGTTCAAGCCGAACGCGGACTTCTACGAGCTGGCGTTGCAGCGCTTCGGCTTGAATGCCGGTCAATGTGTCTTCTTCGATGATACGGCGAAGAACGTGACCGGCGCCGAGAACGTAGGCATCCGCGCGTTCCGGTTCACCGACGCGCAGCAGGCGCGACGCGACCTGGAATCCCTCGGGCTGAAGTTCTGACCTTCCGCGCGTTCACCTTTATACCCATACATACGAAGGCGGGCGGCCATGCATCCGAAGTGCATGACCGCCCGCCTTTCTCGGTCTCTCGTCTCTCGTCGCGCCTGCCCCGCCCGGTTACCGGATCTCCTTGCCTTTCAGACCGGTGTAGAGCGTGTAGTAGCGGCCCTGCTGGGCGATGAGCTCCTCGTGCGTGCCGCGTTCGATGATGCGGCCCGCCTCGATCACCATGATGCAGTTGGCGTTGCGGATGGTGGACAGTCGGTGCGCGATCACGAACGTGGTGCGGTCCTTCATCAGCTGGTCCATGCCCTCCTGCACCAGCGCTTCGGTACGGGTGTCGATCGATGAGGTGGCCTCGTCGAGGATCAGCGCCGGCGGATCGGCCACGGCCGCACGCGCGATGGCCAGCATCTGGCGCTGCCCCTGGCTCAGGGACGCGCCGTCCGCGGAAAGCTGCGTATCGTAACCGTTCGGCAGCTTTTCGATGAACGAATCGGCGTTGGCGAGCTTGGCCGCGGCGATGACCTCCTCATCGGTGGCGTCGAGGCGCCCGAAGCGGATGTTCTCCATGATCGAACCGGAGAACAGATGCGTATCCTGCAGCACCATGCCGAGCGAGCGGCGCAGATCGCCCTTGCGGATATGCGTCACGTCGATCCCGTCATAGGTGATCCGGCCGGAATCGATGTCGTAGAAGCGGGTGATCAGGTTGGTGATGGTGGTCTTGCCCGCGCCGGTGGAGCCGACCAGCGCGATCTTCTGACCGGGCTTGGCGAACATCGACATGTCGTGCAGGATCACCTTGCCTGGCACGTAGCTGAAGGTCACGTCGTTGAGGCGGATGTCGCCGCGCATGGGCCGGATGTCACCGGTTCGCGTATCCTTCCAACCCCACAGGTCGGTGCGGCGTTCGGATTCGCGCAGCGCACCGGTTTCGTCGCGGGCCACGTTGACCAGGGTGACGGCGCCCTCGTCGATCTCCTCAGGCTCATCCATCATCCTGAAGATACGGTCGGCGCCCGCCAGGCCCATGACGATGGCGTTGAGCTGCTGGCTCACTTCGCTGATCGGCATGGTGAAGCTCTTCACGAAGGTCAGGAAGCTGACCAGCGCACCCAACGTCAGGCCGGTGCGCCCGGTGATGGCGAGCCAGCCGCCCACGAGCGCGCACAGCACGTACGCCACGTAGCCGAGCTGGTTGTTGATCGGGCCGAGGAAGCCGGAGAACCGGTTCGCCTTGTCGGAAGCGTCGAACAGTTCGCCGTTGAGCTTGCGGAAATCATCCTTCGCGGCCTGCTCGTGGGTGAAGACCTTGACGACCTTCTGGCCGCTCATCATCTCCTCCACGTAACCGTTGAGCTTGCCGACGGACTTCTGCTGTCTGGTGAAATAGGTGCCGGATTTGCCGGTGAGGATCTTCGTGATCCAGACCATCACCGCGCTCACCGCCAGCACGACCAATGTCAGCGGCACGCTCAGATACACCATGCTGCAGAACACCATCACGATAGTGAATATGGAGTTGATGATCTGCGGCACCGACTGGGAGACCAGCTGGCGCAGCGTATCGATGTCGTTGGTGTACAGGCTCATCACGTCGCCGCGCGTATTGCGGTCGAAGTAGCCGAGCGGCAACTTCTGCATGTGGGCGAACATGCGGTCGCGCAGGCGGCGCATGAACCCTTGCGTGACGAAGGCCTTGAGGATCGAGCTGCCGGCGAACGCGGTGACGCCGCCGAAACCGAACAGCAGCGCCATGTGCAGCACCGCGGTCAGCAGCGGGCCGAAATCATGGACACCGGAAGTGAGCATCGGCGTGATGTAATCGTCGATCAGCGTCTGGAAGAACAGGTTGCATTTGACCTGCGCGAAAATCGTCACCAGGGTGAACAGGATGACGAACGTGTATTGCACGCCGTACTCCTTGAACACGAATTTCATCAGACGCAGGAAGATGCGCATCGGATGTTCCAGTTCGGGCTTGCCGCCCTTCATCTTCGGATGTGGTCCCGGCATCAGCGATCCTCCTTTCCATCGGTTGCGTCGGTCGCGTCGGTCGCGGCTGCGGCAGGCGTCTTGACCGTATCGGCGGCCATGGCGGCCTCGTCGAAATCGCCGCCGCCCTGCGACTGCAGTTCGAAGATGCCACGGTAGATGTCGTTCGACGCCACCAGCTCGTCATGCGTGCCCACGCCGGAGATACGGCCGTCGTCGAGCACCACGATCATGTCGGCGTCGCGCACGCTGGAGATGCGCTGCGCGATGATGATCTTCGTGACGTCCGGCAGATACGTGGCGAAGGAGCCGCGGATGCGCGCGTCGGTGGCCGTGTCGACCGCGGAAGTGGAATCGTCCAGGATCAGCACCTTCGGATCCTTGAGCAGTGCGCGGGCGATGCACAGGCGTTGCTTCTGGCCGCCGGAGAAGTTCTGCCCTCCCTGTTCGACGGGAGCCTCATAGCCTTGCGGCAGGCTTTCCACGAAGTCGCTGGCGCAGGCGATGTCGCAGGCACCCTTGCAGTCGTCGATGGTGGCGTTGGGATTGCCCCAACGCATGTTGCTCAGAATGGTGCCGCTGAACAGCACGTTGTTCTGCAGTACGACGGAGACCTTGTCGCGCAGCACGGTGCGATCGTAGTCGCGCACATCCACGCCGCCGACCTTCAGGCTGCCGGCGGTCACATCGTACAGTCTCGGAATGAGGTTGACGAGCGTGCTCTTGGCGGAACCGGTGCCGCCGATGACACCCACCACGGTGCCCGCGGGAATGGTGAGATCGATATCGGACAGCACGTTCTTGCGTGTCTTGCCGGACAGGGCCACCGCGGCCTCCATGCGCTTCTTCGCCGTGGGATCGTTGGCGGAGAAGCTCACCTCCGGGTAGGCGAAGTCCACGTGGCTGAATTCGATGGAACCGTCGCGCACCTCCGTCACGGGATGTTCGGCGGCGGCCATGTCGTCCTTTTCGGTGAGCACTTCGACGATGCGCTTGGCGCTGGCCGTGGACATGGTGATCATCACGATCGTCATGGACAGCATGACCAGGCTCATGAGGACGTTCATGCAGTACATGAGCAGCGATGCCAGATCGCCCGTGGTGAGCTGGTTCTGCACGATCAGGTGCGCGCCGATCCAGCTGATGAGCAGCATGCACGTCCAGATGGTCGCCTCGATCACCGGGTCGACCGCGGACAGTATGAGTTCGGCTTTGAGGAAGATGTTGTAGATGCGCTTCGACGTGGCTTTGAAAACCTTGGTCTGCATGGTTTCGCGGTCGAAGGCCTTGACTGCGCGCATGGCGGTGACGTTCTCCTGCACGGATTCGTTCATCGCATCGTACTGCGGGAACGCCTGGCGGAAATGGACGGAGGCACGGCTCATGAGGAAGCCGAGCACGATGCCGAGCACCACCACGGCGCCGAGGAAGATCGACGCCATGGTGCCGGAGACGAGGAACGCCATGCACATGGCGATGATGAGACTGGAGAAGGCGCGCGGCACCATACGCAGAATCATCATGTAGGCGTTCTGGATGTTCATCACGTCCGTGGTCAGGCGGGTCACCAGACTGGGCGTGGAGAACTTGTCGATGTTCGAGAACGAGAACGTCTGAATGGCGTCATACTGGTCCTGGCGCAGGTTGCGGGCGAATCCGGTCGCCGCACGTGAGCCGAACACCGACCCCATGCATCCGGCGAGCAGACCGATCAGGGCCACGCCGACCATGATGGCCGCCGTACGCTCGATCACACCCATATTGCCTTGTTCAACACCGTTATCGATCAACGTCGCCATCAGCAACGGAATGATCATTTCGCAGCACACTTCGGCGATCATCCACAGAGGGGTCGCGATGGACGCCCTCTTGAACTCGCCGACGTGGCGCAACAGCTCCTTCACCGTTCTCAAATCGTCTCCCTGGTTCAATGGTCAAACCGCCCCAGACTACCAACGGCGCGAGCCAATAAGAGACCGTGAATCGCGGACGGCCCGCACCATGAACGAGCATGGCACGAGCCGGGAAAGCGCCCTCCGGATCAGATTCAGCGAACGCCGTCGCCTGCGGCGTGGCCGTGTCGATCAATCCGCCGACACCCGGATTGTGCGGCTACAATGGCCCGTGAATCAGCGATCACAAGGAGGGGCGCGGATGTCCATGCAATCACACGTTTCCATCAATCAGGCTCTTCGCACGTTGCCGAAGGCCGAACTTCATCTGCATATCGAAGGCACGCTGGAACCCGAACTGGCATTGAGGCTCGCCGAACGCAACGGCGTGACCCTGCCGTTCTCCGATCTCGACGATCTGAAAGCGCATTACGAGTTCGAGAACCTGCAATCGTTCCTCGACCTGTACTACCAACTCATGTCCGTGCTGCGCACGCGGAAGGATTTCACGGATCTCATGCTCGCCTACCTGTCGCGCGCGCATGAGGACGGCGTGCGTCGCGCCGAAATCTTCTTCGATCCGCAGGTGCACATGAACAATGGCCTGAGCTATGACCTGGTGCTTGACGGATTGCTGGAAGGCCTGCGCATCGGCAAGGAACGTTACGGCATCGATGGCGGGCTGATCCTGTGCATCGTACGCGACCTGCCGGTCGCATCCGCGTTCGACGTGCTTGAACGGGCGGCGGCGCGAGCCGACGAGCTCATCGGCATCGGCTTGGATTCCGCCGAGGTCGGCTACCCGCCCGAGCTGTTCACCGCGGTATTCGAACGCGCTCGCGAACTTGGCTTGCACTGCGTCGCGCATGCCGGTGAGGAAGGACCGGCGCAGTATGTGTGGCAGGCGTTGGATGCGCTGCACGCCGAGCGCATCGATCATGGCGTGCGTGCGGTCGATGATGCCGCATTGGTGAAACGTCTCGCCGACGAGCATGTGGCGCTGACCATGTGCCCGCTGTCGAACCGCAGGCTGCAGGTGGTGCGGGATGTGGCCGAACTGCCCATCGCCGAACTGCTGCACGCCGGCGTGAAGGTGACGGTCAATTCCGACGACCCCGCATACTTCGGCGGATATGTCGGCGCGAACTATGAGGCGTTGTTGGAATGCGGTTTCGATCTGGACGCGCTTGCCATGATCGCCGAGAACTCGTTGAACGCCTCGTTCGCCAGCGCCGACGAAAAGGCAAGTTACGCCGCCGAATCGAAACAGTGGCGTGACGAGTATCTCGCCTGACCGGTTTCCGGTCCAGGCCGCAGCCGAGTCATACAAACCCGCTTATATGAACCGCTTATAAACTTGCCCCGCCTCGCCCTCGTCCAGCGGCAAGACGGGGCAAGTACATGCGCCAAGCTCTCGAAACGATGTTATCCGGCGAGCGCCGTGGTGTTGAGTATGAAGGTGGCGGCGGCGTTGCAGGCGGTGGTGAAAGCGGTTCCTGAGAAACCATGTCCGGCATCGGGGATGGTGAGCAGTGCTGATGATGCCGCGGCTGGCAAGATACCGCGCGTGTTCGGAGGTGTGGTCGTACGTATCGTTGAAACCGTGCGAGATGATCACGGTCGGGAACGTCATGCCGAGTTCCGTGCCGTCGATCAGTTCGGCGGGCACGTACAGCCGACCCGCAATGTGGAGGGTTCGCCTGGCTCCGTTTGCGCCGGTCATACCGGTTGAGGTGCGTGCGCAATCAAGCACGTAACCACTGTACCGTTCCGTCCGTTCAAGAATCGTAAGATCATCAAGATTCGTCATCTACAGCCGCCCTTTAACACGCAAGCCGCGCGTGGAGTTTCCTCACCTGACGTACCCCGCCGGCAGCGCCAACACCTTGATGCCCAACGCGTTAAGCACCCTGAATGTATTGGCGACATCCGTCTTCCCCTCGGTGATCAGGGATTCGATCACGCCGCCCTCGACGCCGGCCCTATCGGCAAGTTCCGATTCGCTAAGCCCCTGATAGTCCATCTCATCCTTGATGACACGAGCCAACTTGTCCGTCGTGTTGAAATAGAAACTCATCTGCCTGGGTTGGGGCTTGCTGAGAAACTCACGGATCTCTGGTTCCATCCCCGTCCAACGACTCAAATCGATAGTTGTTTCCACGGCATGCCTCCCTCTCCCCCATCATAACGCCAGCGCATGGCCATGCCTGCGGGCGGAACGCGACGCGATCAACGACTATCTTCATGCGGCGGCTCGCCGTCTGTTGGATGTTCCGCCCGTGGATGAGGAAAAGCTCGACGCGCAGCTTGACCTACTGCAAGCGCAGGTGGCCGATGCTCCGATTCTGCGCAATGAAGCGCTGCTTCAGTGAACGACTTCGTTTCGGGTTGGGGGCGCATGATGTGATGCGAGACCCGATCGTCTGATTCCGGGTGTCCGAGTACGCTGTTGGGGCAGAGGGTGACACGGTTTTGAGAAGAAAGGGGAACCTGCCAATGAGTACGGAAGATTCCGTCACGCCCGATCGGGACGGCAAAGTAAAGCATACGAAGCGTTTCGTCGCGGCCGGTGTGGCCGTGGCGGTGCTGCTGGCGGGCGGCGGCTGGGCGGGCTGGAACGCCTACGAGACGCACAGTCTGGAGGCGGCGCGTGCGCGGCGTGCGCGACGTCATCGGAGTCGCTGCGCGTGGCGATGAACGAATACAACACGCTCAGGAACGGGCGTGCCGCCAGCATGGCGGAGGTGACCGCCGAGCAGGTGGAGGACCAGAAGGCCGTGACCGCGTTGGCCGACGAGTTGAAGGCCCGGGAGCCGGGGACGGCCGCGTGCGTGGCCGACACCCGCGCCGACTACGAGAAGCAGACCAGCAGGGTGGACGCGAACCGCGCCTGGTACGCGAAGCACAAGGCGAGCCTGGCGAAGGCGGTGAAGTCTGTCGAAAAGTCGCGCGACGCGAGGACCATCGCGGACGCGGCCAAGCTCCTGAAGGACTCGAAGGGCAAGGTGGCCGACGAGAAGACCCGCACCGCGCTGGACAAGGCCATCAAGGCCAAGGACACGGACGCGGTGGCGAAGGCCGTGAAGGCGGTGGACGATTCCGTCAAGGCGAAGGAGAAGGCGGACGCGCAGGCCAAGGCGAAGGCCGCTCAGGAGGCCGCGGCGAAGGCGGCCGCCGAAGCCGCCGCCCAGGCCCAGGCCCAGGCCCAGGCACAGGCGCAGCAATCGTGGTCGTCCTCGGGTTCCGGCTACTCCAGCGGATATTCCAACGGGTATTCCGGCAGCGGGTATTCCAATACGTGGTCGGGCGGATCCTCGTCCGGTTCCACCGGTAGCGGCACATCTACACCGAGCGCGCCGAGTACCGGTTCTTCCGGAACGTCGTCCTCCGGGTCAACCGGCGGCAGTATCCACTACGACTGGGAAGATAATAACGGCGATCAGTACGATTGCAAGCCGGATCAGTTCTGCCCTATCGGCTGATTCTTCCCCTCCCCTTTCATGGCCCCGTGGCGTTCGCCGCGGGGCCTTTCCGTTCCCCACGGCGAACCCGTCACTGCACGGCAGAATCGGCATCATCCGACGTGGAGTCGAAGATCACGTTGGCTTCCACCGGGTGCGGCGTGCCACTGGGTGTGGTCCATTGACCCGTGTAGCGGCCATCGGCCTTCTCGAACGCGTCCAGCGTCAACCGGCTCGGCCCGAAAGGAAGCACAACATCCAAATCGATGGAATGAATGTTTCCTTCCCGCAGCCGGTGCCACATGCCGCACACGGCTCCTCGCACGGGATGATCCAAACGGAAGAACGCGATCACGTCACCGTGGAAACGCAGATCCGCATTATCGTCGAATTCGATATCCGCCAATAACGTGATGCGCCCGGTTTCGCCGGTCGTATCTATTCTGATACGTTCCACATGGCGTGAACCGCCGATCCCTTTGACTCCCTTGACTCCCCTATTCATAATCGCCTCCTGATCCGATACGGGCACGGCATGCATAACCTGGCCTCGATGCCGTCATGCGATGCCGATGCAACCGACATAGTCGGTTTAACCGATGTAACCGATATAAAAAGTGCCTTGCCCGCGTTGCGCTCATCCACCGTTGCACAACCGCAACACAAGCAAGGCACGTCTTGTGGGGCCGTTCCGGCCTATTCCACCGACTTCAACGCGGCGAGCATATCCACGTCGCGCAGTCTGCGGTAGACCACCCAGCCGAGCACGGCGAGCACCACGCCCACCACCACGAGCGGCGCCACGAAGGCGAGCCAGCCCATGGACGGGTCGAACATGACCTCATCCGGCGGCACTTCGGTGATGATGTACTCGTGCAGCCATGCGCCGAAACCGTAGCCGACCAGTATGCCCAGGCCGGACAACAGTATGGTTTCGCGGTAGATGTACATGGTGGTCTCGTTGCTGTGGAAGCCCAGCACCTTGATCGTGCTCAGCTCGCGGATGCGTTCGGACACGTTCAGATTGGTCAGGTTGTACAGGATCACCACGGCGAGCATGGCCGCCACGATCACCAGCACCTCCATGATCTGGTTGAGCGAATTGACGATGGTGCGCACCTGCTTCTTCTGCGTGATGTTCTGCACCACGCTTTGCACGCCGGAAAGTTCCATGAACTTCGCGCCCTGCTTGGCAGCGTTCTCCTCGCTGCCGTCCTTGAGCTTGACCATGTAGCCGTTCGACGTGCAATCCTTATGGAACACATGCTCGTAGCCGTTGAAGGTCATGACCATGAAATGCCCGATATACATTTCGGTGATGCCGTCGACACGCACGGTGCGTTCGACATCGTCCGAATCGGTGACGGTGATCGTATCCCCCACCTTGACGTGCAGCATGTTCGCCATGCTTTCGGAGATGATCGCGCCCTTGTCGGTGAGCACCTGCGATTCATGCGTGGACCTGTCACGCAACGTGAGATAGTCGCCGAAATTGTAGGCGTCGTCGGTGGCGATCATGGTGATGGTCTGCTTGTCGTTGCTTTTGCCGGCCGTCTTCGTCAACTGTTCGTAACGGATCGGCGTGGAGCTGGAAACCGTCTTGCGTTTCATGGATTTCGCCACTTCGTCACGCTGGTCGGCGTTGTTATCGGAGCGTTCGGCGACGATCAGATCGTAGTGGATGAGGTTGCCGAACTGGCTGTCTTCGATCTGCTGGATCGAATGCTGCACCGACAGGCCGGCCGTGAGCAGCGCCACCGCGCCGCAGACGCCGAACACGGTCATGAACATGCGCATCTTGTAGCGGAAGATGTTGCGGGCCGTGACCTTATGCGTGAAGTTCAGCCGATTCCATATCGGCGTGATGCGTTCCAGGAAGATCTTCGAACCGTTCGCGGGCGGCTTGGGCAGCAGCAGGGCCGCGGGCTTCTCCCGCAGTTCCTTGGACGCGACCAGCCATGCGGGCACGATGGCGCTGACCCATGCCAGCACGAACGCCATCAGCGTGATCCACGGGTGGAAGTCGAGCCTGATGCCGGGCATGGTGAAGCCCGAACTGTATGCGTGGTACACGATGAGCGGCAGAATGGTCTGCCCGGCCGCCGCGCCGATGATGGTACCCGCGGTGGAGGCCGCGAACCCGTAGATGGTGAATTTCCTCATCACGTCGGCGTTGCCATAGCCGAGCGCCTTGAGCGTGCCGGAATTCGTACGCTCCTCGTCGACCATGCGGCCCATGGTGGTGAACGTGACCAGTGCGGCCACCAGGTAGAGGAACGCCGGGAAGATGCCGGCCAGCTTGTTGACGATGTCGGCGATGATCTCGTACACGCGGTAGCCTTCGGAGGTCAATCCTTCACGGCGCGAGTCGACGGAGTAGGCCGGCACTTCCAGCGTATCCACTTTCTCTTCGGCCAGTTTGATGTCCTGTTCGGCTTTGGCGATCTTCGCTTCGGCTTCGGGCTTCGCCTTGTTGAATTCGTCGAGCTTGCTCTGGTATTCCTTTTCGGCGCTTTCGATCTGGTTCTGGCCTTCGATCAGCTGCTGCACGCCGCTGCCGAGACTGGTGGCGAGCTGCGATTGCGCGTTGCCGAGTTCGGTCTGCTTGTTGGCGAGCTGATTGGCGGCCGAAGCGATCTGCGAGGCGTTGTCCTCATACTGCTTGCTGCCCTGATCGAGCTGCTTCGCGCCGTTCTGCCACTGCGCAAGGCCCTGATTGTATTGCGCGAGCTTCTGGTTGTACTGGCTGACGGACTGGTTGTATTGCGCGAGATACTGATCGTATTTCGCTTTCAACTGTTCGTAGGCTTTGCCGGTCAGGCCGGTCTGCTCCCACTTGGCGAGCATCTGCCCGGTCTTGTCGAGCACGGTTTTGGTGGCTTCCAATTGCGTGCGCGCTTCGTCGAGCTGCTGTTTGCCGTCCGAAAGCTGCTGCCAGGATTCGTTCAGTTCCTGCTGGCCGCTCGCCAATTGCTGGGAGGCGCCATCGAGCTGCACTTGGGCGGAAACCAGTTGGGAGGATGCCGCGTCGATCTGCGCCTGTGCGGTGGACAGCTGTGCCTGCGCGGTAGCGGCCTGCTGCACGGCGTCGATTTCGCTTTGCTGCAACTGGTTTTTCGCGTCGGCGATCTGCTTGTCGGCGTCATCGAGCTGCTGCTGACTGTCGGCCAGCTGCTGCTTGGCGTCCTTGACCTGCTGCTTCGCCTTGTCGATCTGTTCGCGGCGGGTTTCGCGGATGCTGGCCTGACGCGCCTTGGGCTGGTTGGCCAGGCGCTTGGTGAGCGTGTCCTTGTGCTTCTGCACCAGGTCACGGTATTCGTCGGTCCAATAGTCAACGCCGCTCGTGTCTTTGAAGGTGACTTTGCCCACCATGGCGACGTCGGAATCGAAGGTGTCTTCGGTCACCACCGCATACCCGTTCAGCACGCCGGCACCGGCCGTCGACTGCCCCTCGTTCAGATCGGACACGATGTCGGAGGCGTCCACGAATCCCACGACCGTGAACTCGTTCTCCGTGAGTACGGTGTCGCCCGCGATGTCCGGCTGTTCCTCGACGCGGATGGAGCTGTCGATGGCGTACTTGTCCTGCTCCTTGCTGGCGAGCGCTATTTCGCCTTTCTTCTGCGGCAGACGCCCTTTCGTCACGCGGTAGGTGGAGGTTTTCTCCGGCTTGGAGTAGATGCGTATGCTGTGGCTGGTGTTCTTGATGGTCACATCTTTGAAGTAGCCGAATTCCGCGTCTTGTACGCCGTCGGTGCGTTTGATGATGTTCTGGTCGTCTTTGCTCAGGCCGTAGTCGCTGATGACGGTGATGTCGGCGAGGTTGTTGTCTCCGTAGAATTGCCGGCCTGTGACGCGCATGTCCGGCCCGGTGACCATGAGGCCTACGAGGGCGAAGGAGCCGAGTGCCATCAGGCACATGATGGAGACGAATCGTCCTTTGGATTTGGCGAGCGTCTGGATGATGTCTTTGTTGAGCATGCGTTTGCGCATGCGTGCTTTCGGCCGCCGCTGCTGGCGGTGCGTGTTCCTATGCGTGTTTGCCATGTGCGTCGCCTACCATTCGAGCTGTTGGATGTCCATCGGGTGTTCGTTGATTTCGATTGATTGCACGCGCGCGTCGTGCATGCGGATCACACGGTCGGCGATGGGTGCGATGGCGGAGTTGTGTGTGACCATGACGACGGTCGCGCCTTTCTTGCGGCTCATGTCCTGCAGGATTTGCAGGACTTGTTTGCCGGTGTTGTAGTCGAGTGCGCCGGTGGGTTCGTCGCAGAGCAGGATCTTCGGGTTCTTCGCCACTGCGCGGGCGATGGCGACGCGCTGCTGTTCGCCGCCGGAGAGCTGTGCGGGGAAGTTGTCGATCCTGTCCTGCAGGCCCACGTCGATGAGCGCCTGTACCGGGTCTTGCGCGTCCGCGACGATCTGCGAGGCGAGTTCGACGTTTTCCTTCGCCGTGAGGTTGGCGACGAGGTTGTAGAACTGGAAGACGAAGCCGATGTCGTATCGGCGGTAGTCGGTGAGCTGGTGCGCGTTGTAGCCGGAGATGTCCTTGCCGTCGATGATCACCTGGCCTTCGGAATTCGTGTCCATGCCGCCCAGGATGTTGAGCACTGTCGATTTGCCTGCGCCCGAGGCGCCCAGGATGATCGCCAGTTCGCCTTTTTCTATGCCGAAACTCACGTCGTTGTTCGCCACGATGGTGGTGGAACCCATCTGATAGCGCTTGAAGCTGTGGATCATCTCTATGTAGGCCATCGTTCCTCCATGTTCCAATCGGTCTGGTTGTCGGTTTTGCCGTGGTTCGCACTTGCCAACCGTCAATAGACAACGTGTTGATTAGTGCTAGAGTGTGATTGTAGGAAGCGACCCGCGGACCGGTCAATCATCAATTCCGGCCAAACTGTTCATTTCCACCTATCCGCCCGTGTAGTGAGGAGCGATCATGAAAGTCGCGAAAGCCGACGCAACCGACACCACCGAACAGCGCATCAGGAACGCGTTCATCACGTTGACCGACACCAAGGGGTTCGACAAGATGACCGTAAGCGATATCGCCCGCGAGGCGCATATCAACCGCGGCACGTTCTACATGCATTACACCGACAAGTTCGACCTGCGCCAACAGCTGCTCGACGATCTCATCGACGACGTGGCGCAGCTGCTCATCCGCGAGCGCGACGAGATGGAACGCGTGGAGACGGCCGACGACCTGTTCGGCACCGACGACATCCTGCACGCGCTGCGCTATTTCAAGGCCCATTACGCCGTCTTCAACGCCATCTCGCGCAGCAACAACGATATGGGCATGTACGACCGGCTCAAGGACGTGCTTCAGCAGATGATCGTCACGCAGAATTCCAAGGCGTTCGGTTCCACCGAATTCAACGAACGCATTCCCGCCGAATACGCGATGGAGATCCTTGTCTCCGGCGTGGCCTCGATCATCTGGTTGTGGATCCGCCACGGCTGCCAGGAGTCGCCGGAGACGATCCTCGACATCATCGAGATCAACAAGAGCACCGCGCCGATCAACATGCTCCGACCGGCGAGCGGGACTGCGGGCATGACGACCGGCATGGCTGCGGATACGGCGACGGGCGAAGCGGCGACCACCGGCGAGTCCACTATGTAGACACGCGGTTATAAGGCGACACACAGCGTCAGGACTTGGCTCTAACCTGAACTTATGACTCTCCTGCAGCTGAAATACATCGTCAAAATCGTCGAATGCGGTTCCATGAACGAGGCCTCCCACGAACTGTACGTGTCGCAGCCCGCGTTGAGCTCATCCGTCAAGGAACTGGAGAAGGAGCTCGGCATCGAGATCTTCACCCGCTCCTCCCAAGGCATCGCGCTGACCGTGGACGGCGCGGAGTTCCTCACCTACGCGCGTCAGGTCCTCGATCAGGCGTCCCTGCTTGAGGAACGCTACAAGAACGCCAAGCCGCGCAAGCAGCTGTGCACCGTTTCGACGCAGCATTACATGTTCGCCGTGGAGGCGTTCGTGGAGATGATCAACGCGATCCGTTCCGACGAGTACGAGTTCACGATCCGTGAGACCCGCACACGCGACATCATCGACTCCGTCGCCAACATGCGCTCCGATCTGGGCATCATCTACCTGTCCGATTTCAACAAGGACGTCATCGGCAAGCTGCTGCGTGAGAAGCACCTGGAGTTCCACCCGCTGTTCCGTGCGCCGCTGCACGTGTTCATCTCCCGCGACAATCCGCTCGCCACGAAGAAGCTCATCACGATGAAGGACCTCAAGCCGTTCCCGTTCATCCAGTACGAGCAGGGCGAGGACGGCAGCTTCTACTTCGCGGAGGAGGCCGTATGGCCCGACTACTCCCCCAAACAGATCAACGTGACCGACCGCGCCACGATCCTGAACTTCATCATCGGCCTGAACGGCTACACGGTGTGCACCGGCATCGACAACGGCGACCTCAACAACGAGAAGATCGTCACCGTGCCGCTGGATTCCGACGAGACCATGCTGGTCGGCTGGATCACCAACGAGCGTGCAAAACTGTCTACCGCGGCAGAAAGCTACCTGGAGAAGCTCAAGTCGGTGGTCGCCGACCACGGCTACAACCTGATCGACTGAGTCGGTTCAACCGACCGGGCCGACTTGACCGGCTGGCCGGACGGAATCGCCGCCGGTCTCCGCCTGTTCAGCATGTTCAGGCTCCTAATACTAAGGGGGATTCCCATTGGGAATCCCCCTTATCGCGTTATATGCGAAAGCGCGAAAGCGGCTCAGGCGCCGTAACGGGCGAGATACTCGTCGGCGGCAGCGGCGATCTCCGGCGTCACATACGCGGTGCCGTCGGCGGTCTCGATATGCTGGCCGGCCTCGAAGATCTCCCTCACATTCGCGATGGCGAACACCGGGAAGCCGAACTCGGCCTCGACGGCCTTGACCGCCGACATGTCGGAATCCTTGGTCTTCTCCATACGATCCACGCTCAGCACCAGACCCACGACCTCGACATCGGCCTCGGCCTTGAGCTTCGGAATGACCTCACGCACCGCGGTGCCCGCGGTCATCACATCGTCGACGAGCAGCACCTTCATGCCATCGGTCAGCTGGGTGCCGACCATCATACCGCCGTCGCCGTGATCCTTCTTCTCCTTGCGGTCGAAGGTGTAGCCGACCTCCATGCCGTGGCCCGAGGTGAGCGCGATGGCGGTGGAGACGCCGAGCGGAATGCCCTTGTAGGCCGGGCCGAACACGGTGTCGATGTCCTTCGGCAGGTTGCCCGCCTCGATCTCGTTCGCGATCTTCTCCGCGTAGAAGGCGCCGAGCGTCGCGATCTTCCTACCGTCGTTGAACGCGCCGGCATTGATGAAATACGGGGACTTGCGGCCGGACTTCAGCGTGAACTCGCCGAACTTCAACGCCTTGGATTCCAGCAGGAACTGGGTGAAACGAATGTCGAGGGACTGGGCCATTTGCTTTCCTTCCATTGCCCTTGCGGGCGTCTGAAACGTGTTCTCCGGAACGAACGATGCGCCGGTCGGGGCGGCCGTCCGGAAAGGCCGCCCCGACCGGAACGGGAATCAGCGCCAGGTCTGGCCGGCGGCGAGTTTGGCCGCAAGCTCCGGGCGATCGTCAAGCAGATCGTCGAGTTCACGGGCCACACGCAACGGCGCCACCGGGTCGAACAGGGCGGCCGCGCCGACCTCGACCGCATTGGCACCCGCATACAGGTATTCCAACGCCTTCTCGCCGGTGTCGATGCCGCCGATGCCGATGATCGGGGTGTCGGGCAGCGCGGTGCGCACACGGTAGACCGCGGCGATGCCGACAGGCAGCACGGCCGGTCCGGACACGCCGCCGGTACGGTTGGCGATGATCGGTTCACCGGTGTTGATGTTAAGCCTCATGCCGAGCAGGGTGTTGATCATGCTCAGCGCGTCGGCGCCATGTTCGACGGCGGCGCGGGCCGGGGCGGTGATGTCGGTGACGTTCGGCGTGAGCTTGACGATCATCGGCTTGTCGGTCATCGGGCGCAGTTTGTCCATGAGCTTGGAAAGGGCGACCGGATCGGTGCCCACGCTCATGCCGCCGTGCGTCACGTTCGGGCAGCTGACGTTGATCTCCAGCATGTCCGCATCGCAATCGGCGAGCTTGGCCACGACCTCGCAGTAATCCTCATCGCAATGGCCGGCCACGTTCGCGATCACGGTCGCGCCGATCTTCTTGAGCTTGGGCAGATCGTCGACCAGATAATGGTCGACGCCCGGGTTCTGCAGGCCGACGGCGTTGAGGTTGCTGGCCGGGCCTTCGGTGGTACGCGGGCTGGGATTACCCTCCCACGGCACCGGGGAGACGCCCTTGGTGCACACGGCGCCGAGCTGGCTCACATCGTAGAACCAGCGCACGGCGGCGTACTGGAACGTGCCGGAGGCGGTGCCCACCGGGTTCTTCCAGGTCACGCCGGCCACCTTGGTGGAATGCTTCCACTCGTGCGGTTCGTACAGGTTGACGTGCTTGTTCTCGTTGGCGTTCGCAGTCATAATCATTCACCCCATCCCAACTGTTCACGAGAGAAGACCGGACCGTCGGAGCAGACCTTGAGCCTACCGTCCACGGTGTCGATGGTGCACAGCACGCAGGTGCCGTAACCGCAGCCCATGCGCTGTTCCATGCTCAGCTGGCATGCCAGGCCGCGTTTGGCGGCCCATTCGGCCACCGCCTTCATCATCGGCAGCGGTCCGCATACGAGCAGCACGGTGTCCAGTCCGTCCACGGTCAGGCCGTTTTCGGATTCCAGCTGATCGAGCAGCGTCACGACGTTGCCGTGCTCGTTGTCGATGCTCAGCACGCTGTCCGCGTACGGCGCGACGATATCGTCCGCGAACTTCACGTCACGGTAGCCGAACACGGCGGTGACCTTCGATTCGCCGGCGTCATGCAGCTTCTGCGCGGCGCAGATCAGCGGGGGCACGCCCAATCCGCCTGCGACGAGCACGTAATGCGCCTTGTCCTTGACCTTGAAGGGGTGGAATCCCAGCGGGCCGAGCACGTCGACGCTGTCGCCCACATGCTTGGCGGCGAGATTCGCCGTACCCTTGCCGACCACGGCGAAGATGATGCTCACCTCATCG
This sequence comes from Bifidobacterium pongonis, assembly GCF_019331805.1. Lineage (GTDB taxonomy): Bacteria > Actinomycetota > Actinomycetes > Actinomycetales > Bifidobacteriaceae > Bifidobacterium > Bifidobacterium pongonis. The sequence continues at coordinate 65,627 of NZ_JAHBBE010000003.1, read as the reverse complement.
CCGTTCACTTCGCTCACGCCGAACGGACGCGGCATGAGCATCATCTCGTCATCGGTGAACAGGTTCACGAACTGGGCCGGACGCGCATGTTCGGCGATGTACGGATCGCGGAACGCCATGCGGACCACGCCGTCGGCGAGTTCATCGATCGCGGTGATGACGACGGGGTGGCGCGGCGGGAAATACCCTGCGGACACCGCCTCATCCACCACGTCATAGGTGCGGGTGAAAGTCATGTTCATCTCCTCTTGCTCTTACAGCACTGCTCTCAGATTATCGCGCATGTCGATGGCGGCCGCACGGGCGCTCTCACCAACCAGTTCGAGCGCGTCGTCGGCGCTCATGTTGTCGCTGTATTGGCCGCTCTTGCGCCATGCGCCGATGATGCCGCGCGACGAGTTGACGATCGCGCCGGAACCGTCGGCATCGAACATGCCACGAACGTCGGCTGCGGTACCGCCCTGCGCCCCATACCCCGGCACGAGGAAGAACGTGTGCGGCATGCGCTTGCGCAACGCCTTGCCTTCCTCGGGGTGGGTGGCGCCGATGACCGCGCCGACACGCGAATAACCGTAGTTGCCGATTGTTTCGGCGCCCCAGCCTTCGACCAGATCGGCCACATGCTCGTAGACCTTCTTGCCGTCGGCCAGGTCGAGCATCTGCAGCTCGCTGGAGGACGGGTTGGAGGTGCGCACCAGCACGAACAGGTCCTTGTCGGCTTCGGTGGCGGCATCGACGAACGGCGTGATGCCGTCGGTGCCGAGATACGGGTTGACGGTGACCGCGTCGATGCTCCACGGGTCGTGCTCCCCCACGCCGGTGAGCATGCGGGCGTAGGCGGCGGCGGTCGAACCGATGTCGCCGCGCTTGACGTCGGCCAGCACGTACAGGCCGCGTTCGCGCGCGTATTCGCAGGTCATGGCGTACACGTCCACGCCCGCGGGGCCGAGCGCCTCGTACATGGCGATCTGCGGCTTGACGGCGGGGACTATGCCCGCGACGGCGTCGATGATGGTGCGGTTGAACTCGTAGTAGGCGACGGCCAGCTGGGCGGCCTGCAACTCCTCCTCGTTCTCGACGGATTCGCGGACCTCGTCGGCGAAGGATGCCACCACTTGGGCCGGCACGAGCGCTTCCGTCGGGTCGAGACCGACGACGCTGGGGTTCTGCGTCGCGTTAATCGCTTCGATGAGGCGATCCATATTCTTTCCTTTCGCTGGTGCTTTCGGTGGTGGTTACAGTCGGCTGAACGCCAGAGACGTGCCGATGATGGTCGCGAGCGGGCGGCCGGAGACCTGCCATCCGCCGAACGGGGTGTTGCGGGCCTTGGAATGGAAACGTTCCGGGTCGACGGTCCACTGTTCGGACGTATTGAGCACCGCCAAGCCGATCCGCGCGGCCTCGCCGACCTTACGCAGATCCAGCACGCGCTTGCCTTCGCCGGTTTCGCCGGTCTTGCCGGTCTTGCCCTGCTGGGCGTCGAGCAGCGCGGTGATGTCGGTGGCCTCACGTCCCATGAGCTTCATCGGCTCGCCTGCCATCAGTTCGATCAGGCGCTTGTCGGAAATATAGCCGCCGTCCACCAGCACCTTGTGGCACACGCCGTACGCGCATTCGAGCCCGATGATGCCGTTGGGCGCTTCGAGGAAGCCGAGCCGCTTCTCGTCGAGGGTGTGCGGCGCGTGATCGGTGGCCAGCAGGTCGACGGTACCGTCCGCGATGGCCTCGATGGTGGCCTTGCGGTCGGCTTCGCTGCGCAGAGGCGGGTTCATCTTGGCGAGCGTGCCGTACTTGAGCAGCGCCTCATCGTTCAGCGCGATGTAATGCGGGGCGGTTTCGCAGGTGACCGGCAGCCCTTCGGCCTTGGCGGCGCGGATCGCGTCGAAGGAGATCGCGGTGCTCACATGCTGGAAATGCACGTGGACGCCGGTTTCGCGCACCTTCTCGATATCACGCGCGACGATGTTGAGCTCGGTGTCTTCGGGGATGCCTGGCACGCCGAGTTCGCGCGACACGGGGCCTTCGTTGACCGCGCCCGTATCGTGATGTTCGCAATGCTCGATGAGGTACAGGCCCGATTCCCTGGCGTTGGCCAGCACCTGGTCGAGAATCTCGGGCGTGGTGGCCGAACCGTCGTCGCTGATGGCGGTGACGGGGTGCGCGAGCTGGTACGCATCCTTGCCCGCCGTATCCTCACCCGGCATGTACTTGCGCCACTTGGCCACTTCGGTGGCTTCACGGCCCACGCGCCCCTTGGACGCGCACACGCACAGATCGTAGTTCACCGGCAGCTTGACGCCGTGCACGGCCTCGTAATGCTGCAGATAGTCGATGACATTGTCATAGCCCGCGTCCAGCACTTCCTTCGCGCCGGGAGCTTCGGGGTCGGCAAGCGTCTCACCGTCCATGGCGGGCACGGTGTTGGGCATGATGAGCACGTTCGTGTAGCCGCCGGACGCGGACGCCGCGCAGCCGGAAACCATGGACTCCTTGTAGGTCTGGCCCGGATCGCGGAAATGCACGTGCGGATCGGCGAAGCCGGGGGCAAGCGTAAGCCCGGAGGCATCGATGCTCTCGGCGAGGGGCTGTTCGGTCAGCGCATCGGCGGAATCGTCGACGATGAGGTCGATGGTTTCGCCGGTGTCCCAGACCGTGATGTCGTGGAGGGTGATGGCCATGCTGTCAGAACTTCGCTTCCTCGTCGCAGTAATCGCAGCGGTACTCCTGGCGGTCGGAGTGCACCAGGTGGAACATCTGCACGGCGGGTTCGGTGGTGGTCACGCAACGCGGGTTCACGCACTTGATGATGTTCACCACATGCTCGGGCAGCGTCGGCTTCTTCTTCTCGACGATCCTGCCGCCGCGCACGATGCCGACGGTGGCGGTACGGGCCACCAGGCCCAGCACGTCAAGGTCGATGGATTCGGTTTCGTCCTCGATCTTGATGATGTCCTTCGTGCCGTACAGATGGCTGTCGGTGTTCATGATCAGCGCGAGCTTGGTCTTCGACGGGTCGATCTTCAGATAGTCGAGCACCTTGAGTGCGGTGCCCGCCGGCACATGATCGATGATGATGCCGTTCTGGATGCTGGTGACTTCCATCAGGCCTGTACCTCCTTGGCTTCCAACGGTTCGTATCCGGGCAGTTCGTCGCCGACCACCGAGCTTTCCAGCGCCATGCGCATGAGCATGCCGTTCTTGACCTGCTCGAAGTATGCGGCGCGCGGATCGTCGTCCACTTCGACCGCGATCTCGTTGACGCGCGGCAGCGGGTGCAGCACGGCCATGTCGGGCTTGGCCTTCGCCATCTTGGCTTCGTCGAGAATGTAGGTGTCGCGCAGACGCAGGTAATCGTCCTCGTTGAAGAAACGTTCCTTCTGCACGCGGGTCATGTACAGCACGTCAAGGTCGCCGATGACGGAGACGAGATCCTTGACCTCCGTGTAGGAGCAGGACGGCGTCGCGTCGATGCGGTCGAGCACGTAGCGCGGGGTCTTGAGCTCGTCGGGGCTGATGAGCACGAAGTTCACGTTGCCGAAGCGGCACAGCGTTTCGATCAGGGAGTGCACGGTGCGGCCGAAGGTCAGATCGCCGCACAGGCCGACGGTGAGGTTGGTGACGCGGCCGAAGCGGGACTGCAGGGTGGCGAGATCGGCCAAGGTCTGCGTGGGGTGCATGTGGCCGCCGTCACCGGCGTTGATGACCGGCACGGAGGCGGCGCGGGATGCGACCAGCGCGGCGCCTTCCTTCGGGTGGCGGATGGCGACGACGTCCACATAGTTGGAGACGGTCTTCAGGGTGTCGGCGATGGTTTCGCCCTTGGTCACGGACGCCAGCTGGGCTCCCGCGAAGCCGATGACCTTGCCGCCCAGGCGCAGCATGGCGGTTTCGAAGCTCAGGCGGGTGCGTGTGCTCGGCTCATAAAACAAAGTGGCGAGCACCCTGCCTTCGCAGGTGTGCGCCACTTCCTTACGATGAGAATCAATGTATTGCGCTTTATGAAGAAGCTCTCGGATCTGCCCGATGGAAAGATCATCGAGAGTGATAACGCTTTTACCGACCATCGGCGTTTCGATCGCCGGTTCGAGTTCTGAAGACAACGGCTCACCTTTCATGCAACTTGTGGTTGAAGGTGGCCACTCGAAGTGACCTAGCCAACTATAGGGCGAGCCACTGACCCACGGCGGCTCCCGCGTGTTCGCCTCGCATCCTCTCCCCTGCCGATCCGCAGCGCGCGTCTCCGGGCACGGCCGCCCGTGCGTCGTCATCCCGAAGACGCGCTTCTCGCTTCCTTGCGCGGCTCCTGTTCGCGCTCCTATTCGCGCCCGTAGAACAGGCGTTCCGTCACATCACGGCTTTTACGCATCATGGCGAGCAGATCGTTCTCGAAATGCTGGCCGCGGTTCGCGTCATAGCCGAGATACACGGCGATGCCGCCCAGAGAATAGATGTCGTCGGGCAGGATATCCGCCTGGCTCACGCGCCCGGACCACAGATAGTTGCCGTTGCGGGCCGCGGTGCACATGCGCCACGCCTTACGCAGCACGGCGGCGTCGGCCGACCCCACGATGCCGAGCCGTTCAAGCTCATCCAAGGCGGGCAGCGTGGAGTTGACGCGCAGGCTTTCATGGGCGCCGGCATGCTTCAGCTGCATGAGCTGCACGGTCCATTCGATGTCGGACAATCCGCCCTTGCCGAGTTTGAGATGGCGTTCCCTGCGCACGCCGCGCGGCAGACGCTCGGCTTCCATACGGGCCTTGAGCTTGCGGATCTCGCCGATCTGCGTTTCGGTGAGATCGGCGCTCGGGTAACGCAACGGATCGGCGATATTGCGCAGGAAATCCTCGGCGAGACGCTCATCGCCCGCCGCATACCGCGCCCTGAGCAGCGCCTGATACTCCCACGTGCTGGCCCAGGACCGGTAGTACTCCTCGCAGGATGCGTAGGAGCGCACCAGCGGGCCGTTCTTGCCTTCGGGGCGCAGGTCCATATCCAGTTCGATCTTCGGTTCGATGGTGGTCGGCCCCTGCAGGATGGCGCGCAGACTCTCCTGCACCTTGCGTGCGAACGCGAACGCCGCGTCATCGTCCACGCTATCGGCCGGACGGTAGATGATGATCACGTCCGCGTCCGAACTGAAGTTCACTTCGCCGCCGCCGTACCGGCCCATGCCGATCACGCTCATCACGGCCGGCGCCTCGTCGAGACCGGAATCCGACATCTGATGGCGGATGGACCAGCGCAGCGCGGCGTCGATGATCGCGTCGTACACGTCGGTCATGCCATGCAGGCTGACCTCGTCGCCGATGACGCCGCTCATCCACCCCAAGCCGATGCGCTCGATCTCATGGCGGCGCATGGCACGCATGGACGTGGCGAAATCGTTGATATCCCAAGCGTTGCGTTCGAGCGAGGAACTGCATTGCACGTCGAGGCTCGCCCGCGTGCGGCATTCCAACTCCTCATCCTCACCCATCCAGGTGACGGATTCGACCGACTTGTTGAGCGCATCGCCCAGGAACCGCGAATTCGACAGCACATGGCACAGTCGCTGCGCCGCCGACGTGGAATCGCGCAGAAAGCCGAGATAATCGCTGTCCGAACCGAAATGCTCCTCCAGTTTGCGCCAGTTCAGCAGACCCATGTCGGGGTTCTGGCCTTCGCCCAGCCATTCGAGCACGGCCGGCAGGATGATGCGGTTGATCTTCGCCGCCCTGCTGATGCCCGCGGTGAGCGCCGCCACATGACGCATGGCGGACTGCGGGTCGCCGAAGCCGATGGAGGAGAAACGCTCCTCGGCGGCCTGGGTGGTCAGCTGCACCTGATCCTCGTCGAGTTGGGCGCTGATGGGCAGCATCGGGCGGTAGTAGATGTCGAGATGCAGATGGCGCACTTCGCGGCGGGTCTCATCGTAGCGTTCCACCAACTCCTCGGGGTGCAGGCGGAAGGCTCGCGCCACGCGGCGCAGCTCCTGGTTGCGGCTGAGCTCATCCACGTTGATGTCGCGTTTGCGTTCAAGCCCGCCGAGATTCGCGGAACCGAGATCCGGGAACAGGTGCGTGCGCTTCAACGCCCACATCTGCTGCCGGTGTTCCAGCACGCGTTCGAAACGGTAATCCGCCGCGAGCTTCGCCGCCTGCTTGCGCGAGACGTAACCGCCGTCGGACAGCCGGCGCAACGATTCGAGGGTGGAACGCGTGCGCAGGCTTTCATCGGACCGGCCGTGCACGAGCTGCAGCATCTGCACGGTGAATTCCACGTCGCGCAGGCCTCCCCTGCCGAGTTTGATCTCCCTGTCCTTGAGCGGCGCGGCGATGAGGTTCTCGACGCGCTTGCGCATTTGCTGGCAGTCGTAGACGAAATTGTCGCGCTTGGACGCCGACCATACGAACGGTCTGGTCATATCCAAGTATTCCTTGCCGAGGGCGCGATCACCGGCCACGGGCCTGGCTTTGAGCAGCGCCTGGAACTCCCAGTTCTCCGCCCACTGCTCGTAGTAGCCCTTATGCGATTCGACGGTGCGCACCAGCGGTCCGTCCTTGCCTTCCGGACGCAATCCCCCGTCGATCTGCCATAGGGCTGGTGCGGCGACGCCCATGATCACGGATTGGCATACACGTTGCAGGGTGGTGCCCATTTTGGTGCCGATGCGGAACAGTTCCTGGCTGTCGATCGTGTCGTCGGCGGGCTCCACCGTGTAGATGAGGTCGACGTCGGAAACATAGTTGAGTTCCTGCGCGCCGAGCTTGCCCATGCCGATGATGGCGAAGCGCACATGTTCGCTGCCTTCGACCTCATGGCGGGCGATGGCCAGAGCACCCTCCAACGCGCTGTCCGCCAAGTCGGACAGTTCGCGGCTGATGGTGGGCTGGATGATGCAGGGGTCGGTGGCGGTGGCGTCCTGCGCCATGATCGCCGCAAGATGCCGGTAGTAGGTGCCGCGCAGGGCCGTGGCCGAATCGGCGAGTTCCATGGTGGATACGGGCGCGTCCAGTTCGTCGGGATCGGCACCGATCGCCGTGAGCATGGCCGCGCGACGCTGCGCATGGTTGTACAGGTAGGTGTTGTCCGCGTCGGTCGACGCCGCTTGGACGAGATCGGGATGGAAGCGCATGAGCTTGCCCATCGCGTCGGAGACGCCAAGCACGGTGACAAGCCGTTCGAAGGATTGCCGGTCGGGCATGATGCCGTCGATGTCGTCACCACGGCTGGTCGCGACGTTGACGATGGCGACGAGGTTGGTGAGCGCGATATCCGGATCGCATGCCTTCGATAGCGAGGCGAGCACCACGCTCAGCCGTTCGTCGTCGATGCCGTTCGATCGGAGTTTGTCGAACAGGTCGCGCGCGGTGTCGAGATTCTGCAGACCCGCGCGGATCAGATCCATGGCGGAAGGTTGGAAGCGCTCGTTCACAGTCATGCCACCAATCTACTCCGCGTGCCGAACCGATGCTCCGGCATGTCCGGCTCGGCACGATTGCGGCCGTTTGCGGAACCGACGCGCGGTCGGCCCCGCAAACGGCCGCGATCGACGTGCGATCAGTCCGCGAACAGTCCGGAAACGTTGTTCCAGATGCGGCGGGTGACGCCCGGATGGTTCATCGTGTACAGGTGCACGCCGTCCACGCCGTGGGCCACCAGATCGGCGACCTGCTGCGAGGCGTACGCGATGCCGGCCTCACGCAGCGCCGTGGGGTTCTCACCCCAACGCTGCAGCATCGCCTCCACCGGTTCGGGCACGCGGGCTTCGCAGATGGAACTCATACGGCGCACGGACTTGGCGTTGGTGATGGGCATGATGCCCGCCTCGATGGGCACGTCGATGCCGGCGGCGCGAGCCTTGTCGAGGAACCGGTAGAAGTCGGCGTTGTCGTAGAACAGCTGGGAGATCAGGTGCGTGACGCCCGCGTCGACCTTGCGCTTGAGGTTGTCGATGTCCTCGTCCAGGGTTTTGGCCTGCGGGTGCTTCTCCGGGTAGCAGGCGCCGTACACCTTGAGCTGCGGCCTGGTTTCGCGGATGTAGGTGACCAGGTCGCTGGCGTATTCGAACACGCCGGCGGGGGTTTCACCCTCCACGCGATCGCCGCGCAGGGCGAGGATGCCCTCCACCTTGGCCACTTCGAACAGGTCAAGCGCCACGTCGGCGGCTTCCTTGTCCAAGTACTGGGCGGTCAGATGGGCCACCGCGGGAATGCCGTACTCGCCGCGGATCGTGTTCGCGATGCGGGCCGTGGCGGTGCGGTCCTTGGACTTGCCGGTGCCGTAGGTGACGGAGATGAACGCCGGGGCGAGTCCCTGCAATCCGTCGAGGGTGTCGTAGATGGTGCCGACCGGCGCGTTTCTGCGCGGCGGGAACACTTCCAGGGAAAACAGCGGCGAGGTCATTTCTTCTCCTGTTCACCTCGTGATCGGGCCGGTATGGCCCCTGATGGTCGCGGCGCATGTTCGTATGCCGTATGCGCCGCACGCACGCGCGGTTCTGCCGTCGGCGTGCGCGTATGGCGAGGGCCGCCTCCCACCGAGCGGAACGGATGGGAACGGCCCTCACCTGATATGCGGTATGCGGGTGCCGGTAGGCACCGTTCGGTTACTTGGCGATCTTGGCGCGCACGGCCTTGGCGGCGGCGACCAGGTTCTCCAGGCTCGGCCAGGTTTCGGCGTTGCCACGGGTCTTCAGACCGCAGTCCGGGTTGATCCAGACCTTCTCCACATCCATCTTCTTGAGGATCTCGTAGATACGGTCCTCGATCTCCTGCTCGGAGGGGATGCGCGGCGAGTGGATGTCGTAGACGCCCGGGCCGGCCTCGGTTTCGAACTTGGCGTCGTGGATGGCGTCGAGCACCACCAGATCGCCACGGGAAGCCTCGAAGGAGATCACGTCCGCGTCCATGGCGTCGATGTCCTTGATGATGTCGTTGAACTCCGAGTAGCACATGTGGGTGTGGATCTGGGTGGTCGGCTTGACGGCGGAGTGCACCAGACGGAATGCCGGGATGGCCCAATCGAGGTACTTCTTGTGCCAGTCGGTCTTCCTCAGCGGCAGCTTCTCGCGCAGTGCGGCCTCATCGATCTGGATGACCTTGATGCCGGCGGCTTCCAGGTCGAGCACCTCGTCGCGGATGGCGAGGGCGAGCTGCTGGGTCTGCTGCTCGTGGGTGATGTCCTCACGCGGCCAGGACCAGTTGAGGATGGTCACCGGGCCGGTGAGCATGCCCTTCATCACATGGTCGGTGCGGGACTGCGCGTAGGAGCTCCACTCAACGGTGATCGGGTTGGCGCGGGACACGTCGCCCCAGACGATCGGAGGCTTCACGCAACGGGTGCCGTAGGACTGGACCCACGCGTTCTTGGTGAACAGGAAGCCGTTGAGGTTCTGGCCGAAGTATTCGACCATGTCGTTGCGTTCGAATTCGCCATGGACCAGCACGTCGAGGCCGATCTCCTCCTGATGCTTGATGCAGGCGTCGATCTCGGTCTTCATGAACTCGTCGTACTCAGCCTTGTCGATCTCGCCCTTGCGCAGCTTGGCGCGCTCGGCGCGGATCTCCCTGGTCTGCGGGAAGGAACCGATGGTGGTGGTCGGCAGCAGCGGCAGGCCAAGAGCCTCGCGCTGTTCCTTCTGGCGCTCGGCGCGGGCGGGCTGACGCACGAAATCGGCGTCGGTCAGCGCGGCCAGACGGGCGGCGACGGCCGGGTCGGAGGCGACGCGGGTGCCGTCGAACAGCGCCTGATTGGCCTTGAGCTCTGCGGAAGCCTTCTTGGCATCCTCGTCGGAATCGGCCAGGACAGCGACCTCATGCAGTTCGCCGAGCTTCTCGACGGCGAACGCGAAGTGCTTGCGTACCTCGTCGGACAGGCCGGTTTCGCCTTCGGTGCTGAACGGCACGTGCAGCAGGGAGCTGGCGGTGGAGACTGCGACGTTGGCGGTGACCTTCTTCAGGGCGTCTACCAGGCCGAGGCTGACCGCGTAGTTGTTGCGCCAGATGTTGCGGCCGTTGATCACGCCGGCGAAGATGGTGGTGTTTTCGGCGACGCCGTACTGTTCGACGGCGGCGAGGTTCTCCTCACGGCCTTCGTTGAGGTCAAGGCCGATGCCGTCGAAGCCGAGCAGGTTGACGGTCTCGTAGGCGTCGGCGATGTGGCCGAAGTAGGTGTTGAGCAGCACCTTGACGGCGCCCTTACGTGCCGGCAGGATCCTGAAGTACAGGGACTTGAACAGGGAGAGGTCGCCATCCTCCTTGTCGAGCACCAGGTACGGCTCGTCGATCTGGATCCACTCGGCGCCCAGGCCTGCGAACTTCGTGATGACTTCGGCGTACACGGCGGCGACGGCGTCGATCAGGCCCTGGTCGTATTCGAGCTCCTCGGCCTGCGGGTTGCGGGCGAGCTTGAGGAAGGTGTACGGGCCGATGAGCACCGGCTTGGTGACGATGCCCAGCTCCTTGGCCTCGTTGAACTCGTCGAACGGCTTGGTGCTGTTGAGCTTGATCTCGGTGGCCTCATCGATTTCGGGAACCAGGTAGTGGTAGTTGGTGGTGAACCACTTCTTCATCGGCAGTGCGGTCACGTCGCCCTTGTCGCCCTGGTAGCCACGGCCCATCGCGAACAGGGTCTCCTCCGGGTTCTCGAAAGCGAGACGCTGGTAACGCTGCGGAATCACGTTCAGCAGGATGGCGGTGTCGAGCATCTGATCGTAGTAGCTGAAATCGTTGCTCGGGATCAGGTCGATGCCGGCTGCCTGCTCAAGCTTCCAGTGCTTGGCACGCAGCTCCTTGGCGGTGGTGCGCACTTCGTCCAGGCTGGCATTGCCCTTCCAATACGCTTCGATGATCTTCTTGAGTTCTCGGTTCTGACCGATGCGCGGGAACCCGGACACGGACGTGAGTGCGGACATGAATCCTCCCAAAATGCCTACTTCGGATACGTCATTGAACCCGTCCACCCTATCAAAATCGTTCCAAAATCAGGCTATCAAGACCGCTAGGGTGTCGTTATAGACGAAGGTTATAGCTGCGCCGGCACCCTGCGCGAGGGAGGAACCCCGACCCCTCTACGATCAACGGGAGGCGGGTCCGCCGGGCTTCCGGGCACGCGGGAAGCGCCGAGGAACGGCTAACTCGCTTATCGATGGCGGATTCGGGGGCTTGCGGAAAACCAGGTGGCTTATAGATGGCACTTATAACGCGACATCGCGAGTATGAACGTTGCGATTCCGCGGCTGCTACTTGCGATATCGCGCTCCGGGTGCCATACATAAGCCACCTGGTAAACGGCGAACCCCAAAATCCGCCACATATAAGCCGAGTAGGCACGCCACGGGCGGTTTCGCCCCGTGGCGCGATGCCGGCTACTCGAAATCCGTGGGCGACATGACCGCCAGCAGCACGCCGTCGTGCAGCTGCCACTGGTTGAACGGCTTGTTCGAGGCGAGCACCAGAACGCCGGCCGTCTGCACGCCAAGATTGAGCAGATCGATGCGGTCGGCCTTGGACTCGTCGGAGGCGAGCCACTGCCCGCAGATCGATATGGTCGGCTCATGGCCGAGCACCATCATCACGCGCGTCTTGTCCTTCGCGTGGGCGAGCTCGTCGAACACGGCCTGCAATCCGCCGTCGTACAGGCTCTGGTGGTAATCGACCTGCGTCTTGTCGCCGAACACCTTGAGCAGCCTGCCGCAGGTCTGGCGCACGCGCAGCGCCGCCGAACAGCTGATGACCTCGGGGACGAGTCTCATCTCACGCAACCCCTTGGCGACCTTCTTGGCCTGCTTAAGCCCCTTCTGCGCCAACGGGCGATCGTAATCGCCGTTCTTGCCCGTGGCCTCGGCCTTCGCGTGACGCATCAGGATCAGGACGTGATCGTATTGCTTGGCCTTCTTCGCGGTCTTGCTCATTCGGCTTGCCATTGTGTCCCCCTATCGGACGTTTTCGGACGGCGCCGTGGACGACGCCGTCGCTTCCATCTTGTCGGCTAGGCCTCGTCAAGCTCGCCCAACTGGCGGTCGAGATCGCGCAGCACCTTGCGCAGCTTGCGATCGGAGATGTCGCGCAGCTGCAGATCCTCCAGCTGTGCCTCGCGCTCCTCAGGGGTCAGATCGTCGATGTCGGTGACCGTGTCCTTGGTGGCGCGGTCGCGCTTCTTCAACGCCTGGAAGCCTTCGGCCATGGCGCGGGAGACGACCAGGAACCCTGTGTGGCCAATCATCTGATGGTCCGGGCGCACGGCGAGCCCCTGCGCCTTCCAACTGCGTTCCAAGGTCTCCTGGATATCCGGTTCGGTCCACACGCCGGATTCGCGCAGGGCCTCGGCCAGTCGGCTCATCTGCGTGGTGGTGGTGATGTAGCACACGAGCACGCCGCCCGGCGCGATCACGCGATACGCCTGTTCCAGACGGTTCCACGGGTCGAGCATGTCCAGCATGATGCGGTCGTAGGAGTGTTCGGGCAACGTGGCGGCCACGCTGTCGAAGTCGCCGACCTTCAAGTCCCACCAGTCGGGGCGCTTGCCGTAGTAGAGCGTGGCGTTCGCCTCGGCGACGCGCGCGAAATCGGCACGCAGCTCGATGGTGGTCAGGGAACCGTTCTCCCCCACGGCGTCGAGCAGGTTCACGCTCATCGCGCCGGAGCCGGCACCCGATTCGAGCACGCGAAGCCCGCGGCGGATATCGCCGAGCTGGATGACCTGCGCGATGTCCTTCGGGTACATGATCTGCGCGCCGCGCGGCATGGACAGCACGTAATCCGCCAGCCTCGGGCGCATGACCGCATACTGCCAACCGCCGATGGCGCGGGCGGCCTTCCACGGCTTGGCGCTGTCGGTTCCCTCACGCTTCGCGGTGACGGTGGTGACGACCACGCCCTCGGTTTGACCGATCACATCGTCATGCAGGATCAGACCGTGCTCGGTCTGGGTGACGCCGCCCGGCGTCAGCTGTTCGGTGATCTTCTTGCCTTTGCGGTCCGAGAACTGCACCTTCTCGCCGGCCTGCAGAGCGCCACGTCTCATCCTCATTCCTTCCATCCGATATCGTCTTGCAACTGTTTCATGTATTCGTCCAATGTGCCGTCGGAGCGCATGTCGTCAAGCGCGTCCGCGACGTTCTTGGCAAGCGTTTTCGAATTCCGGGGCACCGCGATGCCGTAGTCCACGTTCCCGTAGGAGATGCCGCCCGCGACCACGCCCACGTCACGCGCCTGGGCGTGCGCCAGGCCGGTGAGGATCACGGCGTCGCCCGCCACGGCCTTCGCCTTGCCCGTCATCAGATCGGTGACGCACTGCGGGTAGGAGCCACGCTCCTCGACATTCGCCTTGGGCTCTTCGGCTAACAAACGTTCGCTAGCGCCGCTGCCTTTCACCGTGCACACCGTCTGGCCACGCAGGGCGCTCGTACCGGTCATCGCGGAGCGATCCTCCGGCCTCACCAGCACGCTTTGCGGCGTGGACAGGTACGGCCCGGCGTACTGCGCCGCGTCATCGGAGGCGACGATCTCCTTGCCCTTGCCGGATTCGCCGGACTTGCCTGTCTGATCCGCCTGATCCGCCTCGCCAGCGTCGGAACCGCCCGACCCGCTCGGCATGGGCATGGCCTCGACGATCATGTCGACGCCACCGTCGGCGAGACGCGCAGCACGGTCGGCGGGCATTACCTGCTTGAATACGATCTGCTTCCTCGCGTACCCCAGTTTGTCCGCCACATACCGGGCAACGTTCACCTCAAGCCCTTCATACGCGCCCTCATGCCAGAAGCCCAGGCCGGGCACATCCGAGGAGATGCCGATATTGAGGATGGGGCCGTTCGGCTGGATGACCGAGGAACCGGCTTGCCCCGCGCCGCACGCGGCCACGCCCGGCAGCATCAGCGCCGCCGCCAGGCATGCTCCGACAGCGCGAACCGCACGGCCGCGCCTCAACCTGCCTTTCGGAATGCCGGTCACCTGCGACGGACCTTATCTAAAATTCCGCGAGCGCGTCAGGAACCAGGTGACCAACGCGGACAGCACGACGGACAGTAGGACGATAGCGGCGAAACCCCAGGGTTTGTCGGTGAACGGCATGCCGAGCATCCCCTCCTGGAAGTTCATGCCGTACATGGAGAAGATCAGCGTCGGCACGGACAGCGTGATCGAGATGATGGTGAAGATGCGCATCACGTTGTTCATGTTGTTCGACACGATCGACGCGAAGGCGTCGGTCATGTTCGCAAGAACGCCGCTGTAGATGTTGGCCATCTCGATGGCCTGCTTGTTTTCGGTGATGACGTCGTCGAGCAGGTCCTCGTCGTCCTGATACTGCTTGATGCGTTGCAGGGTGGTGAGCTTCTCCATCACGATTTCGTTCGATTTCAGCGAGGTGGTGAAGTACACCAAGGTCTTGCTCAGTTCCATGAGCATCATGATCTCGCGGTTGTGCATCGAATGGCGCAGCTTGAGTTCGAGCTTGTCGCTTTCGCGGTCGATGATGCGCAGGTACCGCAGGTACATGGTGGCGTTGCGGTACAGGATCTGCAAGATGAAGCGCGAGCGCATGAACGTGTTGAAACCGCGGATCGTGCCTTCCATGAAGGGGTGCAGCACCGGGGTGTCCTGCATGCATACGGTGACGATGAGGTTTTCGGTGACGATGATCGACAACGGGATGGTTTCGTACCAGTCGCGTCCGCCGCGTTCCTCGACGGTCGGAATGTCGACGATGATCATCGTGTAGTCGTCTTCGACGTCCACGCGGGAGCGTTCCTCATCATCCAGGGGGGCGCGCAGGTCGGCCAGGTCGATGCCGGTTTCCGAGGCAACGGAGGCGAGTTCGGCGTCCGTGGGTTCGCTCAGGCATAGCCATGAGCCGCTTTCCGGTTTCCTTACGCGCTCCACTTGGCCGTTAATGGTGCTGAACATCCTCAACATCGTCTCTCACCCGCCTCTCCGTACTTCTGATTCTTCCGACTGCCTTGATTCTCTTGCGTGGCCGCGCCCTACGGCGGCCCGCCTCAGCTTGCCTTCCGACAATTGAACCGAGCCAAGTTTAGTCCCATGGGCACGACTTTGGATGATGGGTTCCGGGAGTTGTTCGCTTCCGCTACACCTCCTGTTCATCTTCGCCGTCGGCCTCGGGTTTCGCGCCCTGTTCGCCGAAGGGGGTGAACTGTTCGAACAGCGATCGCGCCGCGGTGACGGGGAACGCTTTGAGGATGTTGACGATGAGGCTACGTGTCGCCTCGTCGGTCTGTCTGACGGCCGCGGCGATGACGGGCAGCGCGTCGCCGATATGCTCCGCGAGTTCGGCGAACGATTGGTAGCCTGCGGATGCGATGATGTCGTAGCATTGGTCGACGGCCTTCGCGCGCTCGCTGTCGGTGAACTGTTCCATCCACGCGTCGAGGGTGCGGTCGAGCAACCGCGCCTTGGGACTGAGTTCCGGTTTGACGACGAAGTCGCCGTCTTCGACGCGCCAGTTCAGGCCCATGTGCTGCATGATGCCGGACACGTTGGTTTCCACGATGGTGTAGTTGCGTACCGTGCTCATGAGCATGCCGATGACGGAGGCTTCCGGCACGGTTTTCTCCACGATCGGCTCGATGGCCCGGAAGTCGTCGCTTTCGGTCACTTCGCACATGAATCCGGGGCCGTCGTGGGAGAACACGCGCCCGATACGTTCCGATTTGGCCCGCATGGCCGTGTAGACGGCGAGGTTGCCTCCCTTGGAGTGCCCGCCGACGTGGATGCGCGGCGGGGCGGCGGCGAACGGGCTCGATGCACGCTCCTCCACGGAACGGTAGTATTCCACCGCCTGCGTCTGCGAGGGGACGGGGCAGCGCACGCTCATGTTGAAGTCCTCTTTCCACCCGACCAGTGAATTGTCGGTGCCGCGGAGGGCCACGTAGAACACCGGCCCGGCTTCCCCGTCGCCGTGGATGCCGGTGCAGTCCGTGAGGTCGAAGGTGACGGCGGCGAACTGCGTTTCGGTGAGCTCGTCGCTGCGCTCCGCATACTCCCCCACCCGCATACCGCGGAATCGTGGGCTTTCCGCCACGGCGACCAGCAGATCGTGCCGTCCGGCGTCGTATTCGGAGCCCGTGCAGAACATCGCATCGTAGTGCTCGGCCTGCAGGAGCTTCCACATCGGTACGGTGCTCACGCCGCGGGCGCGGCCGAACGCCGGCACCGTCGCGGGCATCCTGATATACGCCAGTTCGGAAAGCACCAGCGAATCCACGGCGCCGAACGGCTTGTCGGCGAACGTGCGGAATTCGCCGCGCACATAATCGACCATGTTTCCCATGGCTACACTCTAGCCCCGGCCGCCCTGGCGTGCACAACGCACGCGGCACGGCACACGCGAGCCGCACGAGAACCGCACAAGAACCGGACGAGAACCGCACAAGAACCGGACGAGAACCGGACGCGGCCGAACGGAGCGCACATGCCGCCCCCTACAATGATGGGGTGATGAATGAAGAGACCCGTGCGTTCGTCGCGGCGCACCGTATGGAGAATGTCCGTGATCTGGCGCTGCACGCGAAGCGTTCCGAATCGGTTGATATGCCGTTGGCGCTCGACCAGATCGCCGGCTGGCAGACGGCCCGCACGAAGCTTCCCGAATGGGCCGCGTGCGATGGGGTGATCTACCCGCCGCACCTGTCGATGGAACAGTGTTCCTCGCAGGCGACCGCACGCTACAAGGCCTCGGTGGCCGAACGGATCATCGGCGCGGGCGCGGCCGAGAACGGGTCGATGGTCGACCTGACCGGCGGGTTCGGCGTCGACTTCTCCTATATGGCGCGTGGTTTCGCCCGCGCGACGTATGTGGAACGTCAGGCGAACCTGTGCGAACTGGCGGAGCATAATATGGCCGCGCTCGGCCTGGACCATGTGAACGTCGTGAACGACGAGGCGGAGCATGTCATCGCGTCGATGCCGCCCGCCACGCTTGTCTTCCTCGATCCGGCGCGCCGCGACGCGCATGGGGCGCGCACCTACGCCATCGCCGACTGCACGCCCGACGTGCTGGGGCTCATCGACGCGCTGCTGGCGAAGGCGCCGCATGTGATGGTCAAGCTCTCCCCCATGCTGGATTGGCATAAGACCGTGGAGGATTTCGACGGCCTGGTGCATGAGGTGCATATCGTCTCCGCCGGCGACGAATGCAAGGAACTGCTGCTGGTCATCGGCCGGGAACGTGTGGCCGCGCCGCGCATATTCTGCGTGGACGACGGGCGCATCGTGGATTATGCGATCGCGGATGACGTGCCGGCAAGCGCGGGTGCGGACGGGAGCGATCTTGCGAGCGCGAGGTTCCTGTATGAACCGAACGCCTCGATCATGAAGGCGGGTTGTTTCGGCCTGATCGAACGACGGTTCAGCGTGCGGCAGATCGCCCCGAACAGCCATCTGTTCGTCGGCGTCAGCCCCGTGCGCGACTTCCCCGGACGCTCGTTCGTCATCAAGGCGGTGTGCACGATGAACAAGCGCGAGCTGCGCCGGGCGCTCGACGGCGTGGCCAAGGCGAATATCGCGGTGCGCAACTTCCCGATGCCGGTCGCCGCCCTACGCAGGAAGCTCAAGCTCAAGGACGGCGGCGGCATCTACCTGTTCGCCACCACCTCGGCTTCGGGCGAGCATCTGCTGCTGCGCACCGGCAAAATGCCCGAAGCCGAAACCGAAGCCGAAGCCTGAGCGAAGCTCACATGACCTTGGGCGAAACGGTGACGCGTTCGTTCATCGCGGGCAGATCGGCCACATCGGCGGCGTAGAAGCGCGTCAGATCACGGGTGAACTTGGCGAGGTTCTCCGGCGAGGTGTACAGCATGTGCCCGGCCGTGTAATACGTGAACGCCACGTTGCCGCGCAGCGCCTTGGGCAGGCCGAGATGGTCGATGTCGTATTCGGTCTGGCCGAACGGCGTACACAGATCGTAATAGCCGTTGCCGAGCAGCACCTTCATGGTCGGATGGTGCACGATCGCCGTGGCCAGATCCGGGATCACGTTCGGGAACTGCAACGTCAGGCCTTCGATGTTCGGCGTATTCGCCGGCCAACGATGCCGCCACACCCAGGTCTTGCCCGGCTCGTCGCTCTCCCAGTCGATGTCGGCGAATCCCTTGCGCTCCGGCACGTCGCTCCAGCCGAGCTCGTCGCGCAGGTATGCGTTGCACAGGCTGAAATACGCGGGGTCGAGCCATGCGTCATCCACTTCGAAGGTCTCCTCGTCGTGCATGCGGTTCAGGTCGTAACCGGCCACGCGGCCGTCGTAGCGTCCTACAATCCTGTCTTCGCCGTGCAGCAGCGCCTTGCGGAACCTCGTGTCGAGCACGCGCAGGTCGGAATCGTACACGTACCGGGCTTTCAAGCCGGTCAGCTGCGCGTAGTGCTCTGCCACGTCGCGTTTGACGCCGTCATCCAGCGACGCACCCGCGGCGAGAGCCAAGCGCAGCGGCCCATTGGCGAATGCGCGGGCCGCCCGCACGTGCTCCTGCAGGCTCACACCCAGTCCGGCACGCTTGTGGTACCAGCCCACCGCCGCGTAGGACGGGAAATAGCCGATGAAGAACTGGTCGGACAACCCCATGCAATGGGAGTAGTCGAGGATGTTGGAGATGAGCGTGATGCCGTTGAGCGCCACGCCGTCCGCATGCAGCCTGAGTGCGAGCGCCGCCCCGCGCGTGGTGCCGTAGGATTCGCCGATGAGGTATTTGGGCGAGTTCCAACGGTGGTATTTGCTCAGGTAGGCGCGGATGAACGCGCTGAATCCCTTGACGTCGCCGTCCACGGACCACAGTTCGGGTTTGGCTTCGTCGAGGATCTGCGAGAAGCCCGTGCCCGGCGCGTCCACGAAGACCAGGTCGGAGACGGGCAGCAGGGTGCGCTCGTTGTCGATGAGCTTGTATGGCGCGGGCGGTACGGGGGCGGCGTCGGGGATGTCGATGCGCTTGGGCGAGATGGAACCCGTGAGCAGGAATGTGGTCGACGACCCGGGGCCGCCGTTGAACACGAAGGTGACGGGACGTTCCGGGTTCGTCTCGCCGGTGGACGGGTCGACCGCGTTGAATGCGGTGAAGAACACGCTGGCCGCCGGTTTGACTTTGGCGGTGTCGATGTGGATCGTGCCGACGGTGGCCTCGTAGTCGAGTTCGCCGCCGCCAAGGGTGATGGTGTGCCGCGTGGAGCGTTCCATCATGTCGGGCAGGGTGCGTTTGGCGGGCTTGCCGTCCGCGGTTGTGGTTCCGATGGACGGCGTGGCGGTTTCGTTCATGCTTGTCTCCGTTCCGTTTCGATTGGCGGGCGGCCTGCTCGGCGGGCCGGACGTTCAGTCCTTGCTGATGGTCGTGCCGGCGGTGGCGCCGGGGGTCAGGTCCTGGATCTCGGTGACTTCGAGCACCGGGATGACGGCGGGCTTCTTCGTGCCCCGTGCCTCGGCCACCTTCACCTGCTCCTCGTAGAGCGCGTCATCGTCGTGCAGGGTGACGGTGCCGCGGAAGCGGTAGCCCTTCTTCTGTTCGAGGTTCGCGAAGGCGATGACCAGCGGCGATCCGTCGCGCAGATCGCGCATGATCTGCCCCGCGGTGCGCTCGTGGTAGCCGATATGGTTGTCGTCGATCACGAAGGTGGACATCTTCGGCCCCAGATCGACCTGGCCCTGCGGCGAGACGGTGGCGACCCAGCCGAGGTTGTGTTCGATGAAGTCCTTCATTTCAGGGGTGATGGTTGCCATGGCGTTCCTTTCGTCGTTGAATCCGTGTTCCCAGCCTAGCCTGCTCCGGTTCGCGCCTCGCGGCCACGGGCTGTGACGCTGCTCACGTCGCCGTTTCCCATGCTACCGTCTCGACCTTGGGAGGGAGTCGGCCATACCCCCCTCTCATCCTCGGGAACGAGTCTGCGCGGCGCGCTCATCCCCCGGAATCATGGGGGTTTGCAAAGATTGCAAACCTTTCACGATTCTCTCGGTTTTCTCCCTATATCGGTGGCTATGGTCAAGTATCGTGAAGAAATTTTTCGAAGGCATATCCATATCTCAGATCATCGCGGGTTCGCTCGCGGCGGTCACATCGTTTTTTCTAGCAGGCAAAATCGGCATCGCCGGCTCCACCATCGGCGCGGCGGCCAGTTACATCATCTCGACGGTGGCGGGCAAGGTCTACCAGAACGTGCTGAAGGCTTCGGGCGAAAAGCTTCAGGCGGCCGGCACGCAAACGGATTCCGACAAGCAAAGTGATGCCGCCGGCGGCACGGCCGATACCGACAAAACCGACGGCAAGGGCACCGGCAGCGGCAAAACCACGGACTCGGGCGACGCCACGGATACCGGCGACGCCGATGCGGAGAAGACCACGGCGACGGATCAGACGGACGACACCGAACATCTGACCAAGGTCGAACAGCCGCGCAGCGTCGCGTCCAGCGGTGCGCTTTCCACCGGTTCCGGCAAGGACGGCGAGGTGCACACCTTCGCCCAGGTGCGTCATCACAACGTCAAGCGCATGGCCATCATCGTCTCGCTCATCAGTGGTCTGGTCGGCGTGGCGATCACCGCCGGCGTGGTGCTGCTGTTCACCCAGGGCAAGGGCACCGACACCGTGGTGCGTGACATGACCAACCGCTCCTCCGTCGTCGACAAGCCGAGCGACAGTTCCACGGACGGCAACCAGTATGGGACCGATGATTCGAACTCCTACGGGTACGGCACGGATTCCAAGAAGTACGGCAACGGCTCCACCGACGATTCCACCGGCACCGACTCCTCGAATTCCTCCAGCCAGAACGGCACCAAGCAGAATTCGAACTCCGGCAGCTCGACAAGCAAGAACAATTCCAGCAGCTCCACCGATTCGGGCAACAGCTCCAGCACCGGCGGCAACAGCAGCCAGAGCGGCGGGTCGAGCAGCACGGACACCGGCGGCAGCAGCTCGGGCAACTCCGGCAATTCCGGCAGTTCGAGCGGCTCGGGCAGCTCAAGCGGCTCGACGGATTCCTCGGGTTCGAACTCGGGCACGACATCCGGCACGGATTCCTCGGGTTCAAGCTCCGGTACCAGCGGCACCACGGGTTCCACGACCTCCGGCAACTGACATAGCCGACAGAACAACGGCCCCACGTTCGCAAAGAACGTGGGGCCGTTGCCGTATCCCGGTCGAGATCCACACTGACCAAGCCGCCATCAAACTGTGGTCAGGCTGTTCTGAGGCTTTCGAGCGGATGCCATGCCGCAAGCTTGGGCGAAAGCGTATTGCTCGCCAGACCGGCGACCGCCACCGCGCAACCCACGGGAACGAACAGGTTCAACGGCGCATCGGCCAGTTCCATCACCAGGCACATGGCCATCAGCGGCGCATGCTGCGAGGCGGAAAGCAATGCGCACGCGCCGATCAGAGCGTAGACGCCCAACGAATTGGTGTGGAATCCCATCATCCACAGCACGCCGAGCGTGGCGCCCATCGACGCGCCCAATGCGATGCCCGGCTGCAGCACGCCGCCGGAGGCGCCCGCGCGAATCGTGAGCAGCGTCACGATCGCCTTGGCCGCGAACGAGATCAGCAGCACCGGAATGAGCGCCAGCCCCGCCTTGCCGGAAAAGCTCAGTTGAGCGGTGGCACGGCCATTGCCCATGACCTGCGGCACCCAGATGGACACCACGCCGGTCAGCACACCGGCCAACGGCAGCGTCCACAGAATCGACGTGCCCGAGGACTGCTGCTTCTCGGCCCACGAGGAGCCCCGGCGGAACAGGGAGCCGCACACGCCGCACACCAGGCCGGCCAGCAGGGCGAACCCGATCAGATCCGAAGTGAACAGGCCGTCCACATGCCCGATGTTGTAGAACACGTGCGTGCCTTTGACCAACGACGCCGCCCATGATGCCAAGGCCGAACAGCCGAAGGCGAGCGAAACGGTTTCGAGG
The DNA here is from genome assembly GCF_019331805.1 of Bifidobacterium pongonis. GTDB lineage: Bacteria > Actinomycetota > Actinomycetes > Actinomycetales > Bifidobacteriaceae > Bifidobacterium > Bifidobacterium pongonis. The sequence goes on along the minus strand of NZ_JAHBBE010000003.1, from coordinate 43,742 downwards.
CTGATGTCGGCCAGCAGGATCTCCGTGGCGAAGAACGTGCCCGCAAGCGGCGCATTGTAGACGCCGGCGAGACCGGCGGCCGCGGTGATGGCCACCAGCATACGGGTGTCGCGCGGACCCAGACGCACCCATCGCGCGAAACGCTGGCCGAACAGCGCACCCAATTCACGCGGCGCGACCTCACGGCCGACCGACGCGCCCGTGCCGACGATGAAGATCTGCAGCAACACATGCACTACGGTCTGCCATGCCGGCATATGCTCGCCGTTCACGGCTTTCTTGACGGACGGCACCCGCTGCGCGCGCGTGCGCAACAGCCACCATGCGACCGCCGCGATGGACAATCCCACGACTACCGAAATCGCCCTTCTGAGGGCGGGCACGTTGAACGGACCGGGTTCGCCGTCATCCTCCACATACCCCAACGCCACATGCTCCACGCCGTACAGCATCAGCGTGAGCAGTCCGGCCGCCACGCCGATCAGCACGCCGATGACCGCCACCGCGACGATCAGCGAGGCGAGCCTGCCGAATCTTGGGGTATCGTCGTCGCCCTTACCTTGCGCCGCAAGCGCTTCTTCCTTGGCGTTCGCACGTTCCATCGCTGCCATTCGCCCATCCGCTCCCGATTCTCGGTTTCCTTTGCCGAATCCCCATCGTTCCACGCCGATGGGACGCGGGGCCGGCATTCACCGCACGGCCCATCCGCCCACGGCGAACGGCACGCGAATACGGCGGCGCCCCGGCACAGCCATGCAGGCCGCGCCGGGGCGCCGTTCGGAAAGGCTCACGACTTGGTGATGTTCACATAGTCGGGCACGCCCATGTAGTTGAAATCGACGTTCACCTGCTTTCCGGAAGCGGCGGTGACGTTGCGGTACCACAGCGGGATCACGGGTAGATCCTTGAGCAGCACCTTCTCCGCGTTCCGGTAGATGCCCACCGCCTTGTCCAGATCGGGCTGGGAGGCGGCCTGGTCGATCAGCGCGTCGAATTCGGCGCTTTTGTAATCGCCGTTGTTCAGGCCCTTGCCGTCGGCCTGCGAGGAATCATAGCCTTGCGCCAAGTAGCCTTCCGGATGCGGGTAGTCGGATTGCAGGCCGGATTTGAAGGCGGCCTGCACGGTGCGCTCGTTGATCGCGGTGCTCAGTTCCTTCGACGTGGAGAACGGGTACGATTCGACGCTAATGCCCAGCACGTTCGCGATGGAGTTCACCGTGGCGTCGACCCATTCCTTGTCGCTCGCGTCCGCGCCGTAGGCGATGCGGAAGCTGCCGCTCCACGGGGAGATCGCGTCGGCCTTCTTCCACAGTTCGCGCGCCTTGTCCGCGTCGTAGGCGAGCACGCCGTCCGTGTCGAGCTTCGTGCTGTACCCCTTGATCACGGGCGCGAGGAAATCGGTGGCCGGCGTAACGGTGCCGCGGAAGATGGCCTTGGCTATGGCGGCGCGGTCGATGGCATGGCTGATGGCCTCACGGCGCAGCTTGCCCTCCTCGCCTTGGAAATGCTTCAGGCTTTGCGGGATGGTGAACGATGCGAACGAGGGGCCGCGCCTGTTCACGGCCTTGATCCGTTCCTCCTTGCGGTAGCTGGACAGCGCCACGGTCGGAATGCTGTCGAGCACGTCCAAGTTGCCCGCGATCAGATCGGAGTAGGCGGCGTTCAGGCTCTGGTACACGCGGAAGTCGATGCCGCTGTTCTTCGCCTTGCGCGGCCCGCCGTACGAGGTGTTGCGTTCCAGTTCGATGTCTTCGTTCGTCGTCCAGGACTTGAGCTTGTACGGGCCGTTGCCGACCGGCTTCTTCCCGTAGGCTTCCGAATCCTTGATCGCCTTGGCGGTGATCGGCAGGAACGCGATGTCGCCCACCTTGTAGGGGAACGAGGAATCCGGCCGGTTGAGTTCGACCTTCAACGTGGTGTCGTTCACGACGTGCAGGCCGGAAAGCTGGGCGCTCTTGTCGCCCTTCGCGTTCTGCAGCTCGTCGTACCCCTTGATGGTGGCGAAGGTGGAGGCGCCGACCTGACCGTTGGCCGCATTGGCCGCGAACGACCATGATTTGGCGTAGGTGGACGCGGTGATTTTCTCGCCGTCGCTGAACCTCAGGCCCGGTTTGAGGGTGATGGTGTATTCGGTGGCGTTCTTGTTGGGCGTGATGCTTTTCGCCTCGACGTATTCGAGGTCGCCGGAATCGCTGAAGGTGACGAGCCCGTCGTAGATCAGGGAGACGATGCGCCAACCGGCCATGTCGTTGGTGTTGCTCGGGATCAACCCCTTGGTGGGTTCGGTGCCGTTCACCGTAATGACCGAATCGCGTGCGCCTTGCGAATCCGAGGCGCTGCCCGCGGAACCGCAACCGGCCAGCATCGCCAGTGCGCAGCAGGCCGCCGCGACCGTCGTCGCGAGTCGCCGCGTCCGCTTCGCGATGGTTTTGGATGCGCTGCCGGCATCTGGCATGTGAATCATGGTTGCCGCCTTTCGTTCCGGTGTTCCGGCCGCGCGCCTGCGCCGAATGCCGCGCGTATCGATACGTCACGCATCATGCCGCGATAGTGGCCGGATGTTCGTGGTTCCAATGGGTGTCTTCCGATGCGTCCGATGCCCGGAACCGCAGGGTCGCGTGGCGTCGGAGGCGAGCCCGGCGAGGGAATCGCGGGCACTGTTGCTGTACAGAGTAATGGTTTTCGTCTAGAACACGCGGATATCGCTATACGCGAAACCTTGACAAAGTCATTAATGCCGTGAAGAGCGGCGGGGCGTTCACTCCCCCGCCATATCCGTCCTGCCCACCGTACCGGTTCCATTCGTCACGGCGGATTCGAGAATCCGGTAGGCGGCGCGGTACTTCTCCACACGCCGCAGATCCACCTCGCGCACCACGGGAAGCCTGTCGAGATTCATATTGTCCCGCAGATCGCTCATCTTGACCTCGCGGGCAAGCACGGCCGCGCGGGCGAGCATGGGGTCGGCTGATCCGCAGGCCGCGGCGATGCGCCGGATGTAGGTCATGTAATCGTCGCCATCGCGGCGCGTGTCCAGTTCGACGGCCATGACCACGGTTTCGGGAAACCCAAGCGAACGCAGTTCCTCGGCCGTGGTGGCGGTGTCTTCCAGCAGGTCGTGCAGCCACGCGGCGACCTTCGCCTCGGGTGCCGAACACCCCGCGGACACCCGCGCGGGATGCCGCCAGTATGGTGCCCCGCCCTTATCCACCTGCCCGGCGTGACGGGAGCGGGCCAGCTCCTCGGCCCGCTCCAGCAACGTCTGTTCCATGCCGTATCCGTTCAGCGGGCGCGTTTGGTGAGCGGCTCCCACGGTTCGAGTTCGATCGGCTCGGTGCCGAGCACCGCGCGTGTGGCCTCGTCGAGGTATTCCTTGCGGATGATGATCTCGGTCACGTAACGGTCGAACCATGCGCCGGAAGCGACATAGTAGCCGTCTTCGCCATTGTCCTTGCCCCAGCTGTTCTCGACCTTCCAACGGTCGGGCTTGCCGTCCTCACCGAGGTTCACGCCGGTGAAGGTCATGGCATGGTTGCTCGGGCTGTCGCCGTATTCGAGTCCCTGCGCCTTGTCGAAGGTGAAGTCGGTGCCGAACAGCTGGTCGACGCGCACGGTGTCGCGGTCGAAGTAGCCGGCGCCGCGCAGCGCGAACTGCGTGCAGTCGCAGGCGAACCAGATCGGGTGGCCCGCCGCGATCTGGTCGACGGCGGCCTTCCGGAACACGTCGAGGGGCACGTTCACGAATTCCATGTCGCCGGCCTCGGCCACGTTCGCGGTGAAGCGGATGCGGTAGCGCTTGTTGAACGGGCGGCTCGCCATCGGCACGTTGCACAGCGTGACCAGGTCGTTCACGTCGACCGGCACGTATTTGCGGTAGAACTCCATCGGGGTGATGCCGAATTCGCGGATCTGCCCGCGCTCGTCCTTGCCGCTCTTCGGGGCGGCGGCATCGTTTTTCGCGTCCTTCGCGTCCTTGGAGTCCTTCGCGTCGCCCTTCTTATCGTCCTTCTTCGCGTCGTCGTTCACGCGGGCGAGGAAGTCGAAGCGTTCCGGTGGCTCGCCGAGCGAGATCGCGCAGATGCGGTACACGGTCGACATGTCCTCGTTCTTGATCGCGCGCAGCTGTTCCATCGTCGCCCCGGCGGCGTGACGGTCGCGCAGATCGGCGGCGAATTCGCGCAGCTTGGAGTTCAGATACTGCTTGAACGCGTCGGAATCCTTGGAGTTCGCGGACTCCGGGTACGCGGATTTCGGCACCAGACCGTACTTGTTCACCAGCGCGGCGAACATCTGCCACCAGCCGCCGTCATCGGCCGGTCCGTAGTTGATCTCCTGGAAGATGCGGCTGTCGGTCGACTCGTCGATGGTGGTCAACACGTTCTCCAGATACGTGTTCGACTTTTCCATCGCGTCCCAGAAGAACAGGTAGGTTTCGGAGAATTCGAAATCGTCGAGGTTCCAGCGGTGCATCACCTCATAGCGCAACGTGTTGAGCGCGGCGAACATCCAGCAGCGGCCGGAACGGCGCTGGTTCGTGATCGATCCCTGCTTAAGTTCGATGGAGAAGTCGCGCGGCAGCGAGCGCGTGCCCTTGTAATCGGTGGCGGCGGCCAGTACGCCGGTGGAGACGGCGGCGTTCGCGGCGACGAGGTTCGCCCGGTCGGCGTTGAATTCCTCGGCGTAGCGTCTGATCAGCTGCGGGTCGAGGGCTGCAGCGGCTTCAGTGTGTTCGGTGGATTCAGTCATGTGCTTGTTCCTTCTCCTTCTCCATGGTTGTGATGGCGGTTTCGATGTCGCGCAGGCGGCAGCGCAGGTCCGTTTCGATGTCCACGCCGTCGCGGCGGGCGCGGCGGATGACGTCGATGATCTCGTCCGCGTACCGGTGGTCGTGCGTCGCGTCGGTTGCCGTGCCGGGCTCGAATGCGCGTTCCAGCCGTTCGCGGTCCGGCGATTTGCTGACGCGCGAGACGACTTTCGCGGCGCGGGGCAGGGCGCCTTGGGCGTGCGAGATGCCTTCGAGCACGGAGCTGCGGCGTTTCTCCTTCTGCTTCATCTTCTCCCACAGCGCGAGCGTATCCTCGGCGCTTGCCGGCTTGTCCGGGGCGGCATCGTCGTCGCCCGAGGTGAAGACGTGCGGATGGCGGGTGATGAGCTTGTCCACCAAGCGGTCGCATACCTCGTCGATGTCGAACGGATCGGCCGGATCATGCGAGCACACCTGCGCTTGGAACACGGATTGCAGCAGGGTGTCGCCAAGTTCCTCGCGCATGTTGTCGCGGTCCCCCGTTTCGACGGCGTCGATGTATTCGTAGGTTTCCTCCAGCAGGGGTTTGAGCAGTGTTTCGTTCGTCTGCTCGCCGTCCCAGGGGCATCCGCCCGGCTCGTTGAGGATGCGCACGATGGCCTTGACTCGGTCGAGTGCGCTGGTCGCCTGTACCACCGGCGCGAGTTTCGGGCAGTGCTCGAAGCCTTCCGGCAGTGCGTAATCGTCATGTGCTGCTTCGGTCATACCTGCCGATTGTGGTCGCACGGGCAGACGCGCGGCGTGCGGTCGCGCACATGCGAATCGCCCGCCCATGCTCCTATGATGACGTGTTGGTTCCTATCCGCTTAAAAGGCGTGGAAAAAAGATATGAAGGAAACGAGGAGTCACATGCATCTCGCATCGTCACGCGTCCGCCCGTTCGCCACGGCGTGCGCGGTATTGCTGTCCGCCTGCCTGGCCGCGGGCATGGCGGCCGATCCGGCGCTGGCCGCGCAGCCTACGGACAATACCGGCGCAGGCCAGGCCGCCACAGCCGTGCTGGATACGCTGGAGGTCAAGGGCCGCGCACCGAAGACGGGTTACAAGCGCACGCAGTTCGGCAAGGCATGGTCCGATGTGGATCATAACGGCTGCGATACCCGCAACGACATTCTCAGCCGTGACCTGTCCGGCGTGAAGTACAAGTTCGGTACGCATAGCTGCGTGGTGAAGTCCGGCACGTTGCAGGATCCGTACACCGGCAAGACCATCAAGTTCAAGCGGGGGCAGAAGACCTCCACCGCCGTGCAGATCGACCATGTGGTCGCGTTGAGCGACGCCTGGCAGAAGGGCGCGCAGAAGCTCAGCAAGGCCACGCGCACCGAACTGGCGAACGATCCGTACAATCTGCTGGCCGTGCAGGGCAAGGCCAACCAGCAGAAGTCCGATGGCGATGCCGCGACGTGGCTGCCGTCGAACAAGGCGTTCCGTTGCGAGTATGTGGCCAGGCAGATTGGCGTGAAGCACAAGTATTCGCTGTGGGTCACCTCTTCGGAGAAGGCCGCGATGAACCGTGTGCTCGCCTCCTGCCCCACCCAGACGATTCCCGATTACACGGGTGTGAAGGAATCCTCGCAGCAGGCGCAGACCGACACGTCCACGCAGGAGAGCACGCAGGAGAATACGCAGTCGCAGACCCAGTCGCAGGAGGATACGCAATCCCAGTCGCAGTCGACGGCTCCCGCCCCCACCACAACACAGCAGGATTCCGGTTCGAGCGTCTATTACAAGAACTGCACGGCGGCGAGAGCGGCCGGCGTGGCGCCGATCTACCAGGGTCAGCCCGGTTATCGCGCGGCGCTTGACCGCGACCGCGACGGCGTCGCCTGCGAGTAAGCGAACCTCACGCCGCAAGCCTTACGGCAATAAAAAAAAACGGACCCCATCGTCCGTTTCCTCATCATCAAGCCATATGGTCGTTCGTCTTCGAATGGTCGTATGGCTTTCTTCATACCCGGCCCGCCATGCACCCGCATGGCCCGGTTCCGGTGTTCATCGCCTGGACATGCCTTCCAGCGCCTCCACCATGGATTCGCTGTAGCCTGCCTCGCCGATGGCGTTCATGCCGCTGACCTCCAGACCGCGCTTGATGGCGGAGAACAGCTTGCTTGTCATGGTCATGATCGTTTCCTTTCCTTCTGGCGATACCGATGGTGATACCGGTGATGTGCGGCGCGGATGTTCACCGCGTCAGCTCGCATCATACAATCAGGAAAAGACTTTTAGAAAATCACTTTCATTATATGATCGCGGCACGGGGCACGTCGGGCGCGCCTTCCCGGCCCGACGCCCCGCCGCGTTACCGTATGCTGAAGATACGTGAGACTGAGAGGCGGAACATGACATTGAGCAAATGGCAGAGAATCACCGAATGGCCGATGACGGCACTGGCGCTGGTCTTCCTGTTCGCCTATTCGTGGGAGGTGCTCGCAAGAACGCATATCGCCCTGTGTGAGAACGCCATCAACATCATCTGGGTGGTCTTCATCATCGACTACGTGGCTTCGATCTCGCTCGCCCGCAACAAGAAGGCCTGGTTCAAGAACAACCTGATCACGTTGCTGTCGATCGTGTTGCCGATCTTCAGGCCGCTGCGCCTGCTGCGGCTGGTGGCCGTGCTCAACGTGCTGAACCGCACCAGCGGCATGGCGGTGCGCGGGCGCATCACCATGTACGTCTGCAGCAGCGCGGTGCTGCTCATCTACATCGGCTCCCTGGCGATCCTCGATGTGGAACGCGCCGCGCCGGGGGCGAAGATCACCGATTTCGGCAAGGCGCTGTGGTGGACGTTCGTCACCGTCACCACGGTCGGCTACGGCGACCTCTCCCCCGTGACCTGGCAGGGCAAGTGCATCGCGGTGGGCCTGATGGTCACCGGCATCGCGCTGATCGGCATCGTCACGGCCACGCTGGCCTCGTGGATCGTCGACCGCGTGGACAGCGAGACCGACAAGCGCGCCCAAGAGAGCAGCAGCGAGATCCAGCAGCTGCGCAGCAGCGTCGCCGAACTGAACGCCACCGTCGCTGCGCTGCATGACGAACTGCGCGAGCACCGGGCGGATATGGCCGCGATCGGCATCACCCCCGCCACCGGCGCCGGCGCCGCGGATTCGCCAGTGGCGACCGCGACCGCAACCGCCGAGGAGCGCTGACGGCATGCGCGTCATCCTGCAGCGCGTCCGTGAGGCGAGCGTCACCGCACTCAACGCCCTGGACGGCATCGACCCCACCTTCGACCCGCAGTTCATCGGGCCGGGGCTCGTGCTGACCGTCGAGATCGAGCCGAGCGATAGCGAATCCCGGATCTCGCGCATGGCGCACCGGATTCTCACCCTGCGCTGCTTCGAGGCAGCCGACGGACGGGCCATGTCCGTCCAGGAGATCGGCGGCGAGATACTGTCCATTCCGCAACCGCTGACCCGCCTCGAACGCACCGCCACCGGCAGGCCGCGACTGGTGAGCGGTGACCCGGATGACGAACGTGCGAACATCATGTGGATCAGACTGAACGAGGCGTTGCGCTCCGGAGGCGTGCCGGTGCGCGAAGGGCGTTTCGGCGCACGCATGCAGGTCGGCATGGTCGCGGACGGGCCGATGAATCTCACGCTCACCGCGGACTGAACGTCCCCTCTTCGGCCGGCGTGGCGGGCTGCGCGGGAAGCGGCCTTCAACGGCGAAGGCCCGCATATCACGGCCCGCACACCCTTCACCCCCTAATTCGACATAGTTGAGCAAAGCGTCTAAATACGTTAGAGTTGTGATAACGTTTCGGCTCCGGCCACCGCACCGCGCGGCGCACCCGAGCGAAGCGGGCGGCCGCCGAATCGGCGCCGATCGGCACGCATCGAAGCGAAACCCGAACCCCGCCGAAACGCCAGGAAGACAAACGCAACACATACGACGCATGGGGCGACGTCGCCCACGCATGCGGCAAGGGGTCGGTGAGGAACATGACGAGATTATCCCTGATCAAGGTATCCAAAACCTTCGGCGGCACGAAAGCCGTGGATCGCGTATCGCTCGCCGTGGAACCCGGCAACGTGCACGTACTGCTCGGCGAGAACGGCGCGGGCAAATCCACCCTCATCAAAATGATGAGCGGCATCCACCAACCGGACGAAGGCCGCATCGAAATCGACGACCGGACCGTCCGCATCCCCGACACGGCAACCGCACGCAGACTCGGCATCGCAGTCATCCACCAGGAACTCAACCTCGTTCCGCAACTGTCCGTCATGGAAAACCTGTTCCTGGGAGCATTGCCGACCAAAGCAGGCATCATCGACCGCGCGACCATGGAACGCAGAGCACAACAGGCCATCAAGCCCATTGGTCTGGACGTCGACGTGCACACGCCCATCGGCGAACTGGGCGTAGCGCAACAACAGATGACGGAAATCGCGAAAGCGCTCATGCAGGAGGCATCGATCCTCATCCTCGACGAGCCGACCGCCGCGTTGAGCCGCAAGGAATGCGACCAACTGTTCGCCATCATGGACGATCTCAAAACGCAAGGCGTCGGCATGGTCTACATCTCCCACCATCTCGACGAAGTCGCCCGCATCGGCGACAAAGTCACGGTGCTCCGCGACGGCAGGCGCGTCGGCACCGTCCCCGCCACCACCAGCGAGCAGGAACTCGTCAAACTCATGGTCGGCAGGAACATCACGAACAAATTCCCCCGCATCGCACGCAAGCCCGGCGGCATCCTGCTCGAAACATCCGGATTGAGCCGCAAAGGCGCCATTCACGGCATCACCCTGCAGGTCCGCGCCGGCGAAGTGGTGGGATTGGCCGGACTGGTCGGCGCGGGACGCACCGAAACGCTGCGCGCGATCTTCGGCGCCGACACCTACGACTCCGGCACCGTCCGCGTGCACGGCAAAACGCTGCCGAAACAATCCATCGCCACATCAATCGCAGCCGGACTTGGCCTCGTGCCGGAAAACCGCCGCGCCCAAGGGCTCATCCCCGAAGCCAGCGTGGCGGACAACCTCGGCCTCGCCACCATGATCCCCACGGCACGGCACGGATTCATCGACCGGCGCGGCCAACGCGCACGCGAAACCGCCACCGCCCGGAAACTCCGCATCCGCATGGCGGGCATCACCCAATCGGTCGGCTCGCTCTCCGGAGGCAACCAGCAGAAAATCGTATTCGGCAAATGGTCCATGGCCGACGTGGACATACTGCTGCTCGACGAACCGACGCGCGGCGTCGACGTCGGCGCACGCGTGGAAATCTACGACCTGATCAACAGCATCACCGCCAACGGCGGCTGCGTGCTCATGGCATCCTCCGACCTGCCCGAAGTGCTCGGCATGTCCGACAGGGTGCTGGTCATGAGCGAAGGGCGCATCACCGGCGGGCTGCCCGCCGCGGAAGCGACGCAGGAGAAGGTCATGGCGCTCGCGGTCTCGCACATGGGAGCCGCGGAACAGGGCAACGGCGGGCAGCGTAAGCCCAAGGCACGGCAGAAGCGGCAGAAGCGGCCAGCGCAGCAAACACGACAGTCCCGACAGGCACGGTAAGGAGACGACATGGCATCCACGAATCGCGCGACGAACGGCCTGCGCCGGTATGACGAGCCGACGACGCTCGGGCGCGTCGCGGCGTTCGCGTCCCGCAACGGCGCGCTCCTCGGGTTGATCGCGCTGTGCATCGCGCTCTCATTCGCGGCCCCGGCATTCCTGAGCGCCACGAACCTGATGAACGTGGGCATCCAAGCCACCACCGTGGCCATTCTCGCCTTCGGGCAGACCTTCGCGATCGTCGCGGCCGGCATCGACCTTTCGGTCGGCGCGACCGCCGCCGTCACCAGCATGATCACCGCCCATGCGGGCGCGAACATGGGTCTTCCCCCACTGCTCACGGTATTGGTCGGCGTGCTCGCCGGGGCGGCGTTCGGCGCATGCTCCGGCCTGATGAACGCGTTCCTGAAACTGCCGTCCTTCATCACCACGCTGGCGATGATGTCGGTGGCACGCGGCCTGACACTGGTCATCTCCACCGGCAGGCCCATCCCCACCTCCGGCACGGTCAACTTCTTCGGCGGCACCGTGCTCGGCGTGCCCGTGCCGATCATCATGATGATCGTCATGGGAGGCGTGGCATCGGCGATCCTGAACCTCACCACCATCGGGCGGTCCATGTATGCGGTCGGCGGCAACATGGAAGCCTCCCGGCTGTCGGGCATTCCCGTACACAAAACCCAAATCATGGTGTTCATGCTGTCCGGCATCTTCGCCGCCGTCGCCGGACTAGTCATCGCGGGCAGGCTCCATTCGGCGCAACCGCAGGCCGCGGACGGTTACGAGATGGATGCGATCGCCTCGGTGGTGATCGGCGGCGCGTCGCTTTCCGGTGGCAAGGGGCGCGTCTCCGGCACGTTCGTCGGCGCGATCCTGCTAGCCGTGATCCGCAACGGACTGAACATCATGAACGTCTCCTCGTTCTGGCAGAAGGTCGTGATCGGACTGGTCATCGCCTTCGCGGTAAGCTGCGACACCCTGCGACGCAAGGTCGACGTCCATTGACGGGCGCCGCCGAGCACGTTCCTTTCCCCCATCACCCCACCACATGCAGTCCCATCACATGATTCCACGAAACTTCACCACACCCCACGCACACCACGGCAACACCAGCAACACCAGCAACACAGGCAACAGAAAGGAAGCATCATGCATCATCGTTTCGGCACACCCCTACGCATCGCAGCCGCCATAGTCTGCGCCGCGGCCCTGATCATCGGCACCGGCGCATGCGGGGCGCGGAAACCGGCCGCAACCAAGGCCGAGCAGCCCAAAGTGGCGATGCTGATATCGACGCTGAACAACCCGTTCTTCGTCGACCTGCGCGACGGGGCCAAGGCGGAGGCCGCGAAACTCGGGGTCGAACTGCTCATCTCCGACGCGCAGAACGATTCCGCCACGCAGCAGAACCAGGCGCAGAACGCCCAATCGCAGGGCGCCAAAGCGGTCATCATCAACCCGGTCGATTCGGATGCCGCCGCACCCACCGTCGCCCCGCTGCTCGACGCGAAACTGCCCGTCATCTCCGTCGACCGCGCCGTCACCGGCCGTGACGTGACCGCACATATCGCCTCGGACAACATCGCCGGTGGAGCCCAGGCCGCCGACGCGCTGGCCGAAGCCATCGACCGGAAGGGCGAGATCCTGATCCTGCAGGGCATCCCCGGCGCGGCTTCGACCCGCGATCGCGGCGACGGTTTCAAACAGCGGCTGAAGAACCATCCGGACATTCGGGTGGTTGCCGAACAAACCGCCAACTTCGACCGTTCGCAGGCGCTGGACGTCACCAGCAATCTGATGCAGGCCCACCCAAATGTCGTCGGCATCTACGCCGAGAACGACGAAATGGCGCTGGGCGCGATCCAGGCACTCGGTTCCAAGGCCGGCAAGACGGTGAAGATCTTCGGCTTCGACGGCACCGCCGACGGCCTCAAAGCCGTGAACGAAGGCACGTTGACCGGCACGATCGCGCAACGCCCCAAGGAACTCGGCAGGCGTGCGGTACGCGCCGCCGCCGAAGCCATCAAAGGCAGGAATCCCGAACGTGCGCAGTCCATCGACGTGCTGACCGTGACCAAGGAAAACGTCAGTGAACTGGGCAAAACCGGAACCGGCGGCAAGTGAGCCGGTCCGCACGAGCGACTGACAATCAACGGCCAACGACAAACAAACGACCAAGAACAACAGACAACGGACAATCGACGAATCACCGCGAGCCACCGGCTCGAGCCCGGACTCGGATTCGGCCAGCCGGACCGGCATCGCGCTGATCGTCCCACAGAATTTGCGGCAAGGAGGGCCCATGCTCAGCCATGGCATACTCAACGCGCAGCTCGCTTCGGCAGTCGCGCGTCTACGGCACAAGGACCTGTTCGCGATCTCCGATTGCGGACTCCCCGTGCCGCCCGGCGTCGAGGTCATCGACTTGGCGCTGGTGTTCGGCGTCCCCCGCTTCGAGGAGGCGCTGCGGGCCCTGCGGCCGCATGTGGTATTGGAGGAAGGCGTGATGGCCCGGGAGGCGCAAGGCACGCAAGCCGAACGCTGGGTCACCGGCATCCTCGACGTACCACTCTCCTATATCCCGCACAACAATCAGAAAGGATTCAAAGCATATGTCAAAGAGGCTAGGTTTGTCCTACGCACGGGCGAGACCACCCCGTACGCCAATGTGATTCTCCGCTGCGGCGTCCCGTTCTAGCCCATTCCCGCCGACGCGGGAGGAGCGGGCGCCGCGGCGCCACTTCCAAATCGGGCAATGCGAGCCGAGGGTTCCGTAAGGCCATGCGCCTGGCGGACCCTCGGTTTCGTTATGTGGGAGCGTGGGTTGCATGCCGGGTGTCTAGAAGTCTGGGCATCTGAAGGCAACTCGCCCGGCTTGATTTGCTTAGGCAAGGTTCGCCGATGCACGGCCCGCGGAGAGCACGCCGGAAGTGTAGAAGTATAATTGCCTCCGCACAGGAAACGGAGGGATCGCGAATGGGACTCATGGGACTCTTGCAACTGGTGAGACGGGCGCTGCTCGGCGAAGACGCCGACCCGGAACCGGCCGCTCCCGCATCCCCCTCCTCCCCCAATCCCTCCACCGGAAACAGACCCCGGCAGGCCAGCCAGTCAAGCAGCCGGCCCAACACCCGATCCGCGGCCCGCCCCGCACCCCGGTCCGGCCGGTCGAACACCCAGCCCGGCGCAACCGCGGCGTCCGCCCGAGCGAACCGCCCCCAGGCCACCCGGCGCACGCAGCGGCAATCCTTCTCCCCGCAATCCCCGCAATCCCCGCAATCCCTGAAGCGCGCCAACGCCTACCCGCTCTCCCCCGAACTCGCCGCCCTTCACCGCGGCAGGAACCCGCGCAGCTCCGCACGGCTCACCCCGCAGCCCATGGCGGATACCGCAACCATCGCCAACGTCCGTGCCACGATCGGCCCCATCGAAAAGAACGACCTGAGCGACGAACAGATCAGCGCCATCGCCGGCGCCGACCGCAACACCCTGGTGTTGGCCGGTGCGGGAACCGGCAAAACCACCACCATCGTGGGCTATATCAGCTGGCTGCTGAAAACCGGCAAGGCTAAGCCGGACGAGATCCTCGTGCTGTCGTATACGAAGAAATCCGCGGATGAGATGTCCGGGCGCATTAGCGCGCAGACCGGCGCTTCCATCCGCGCCTGCACCTTCCATAGTCTCGGCCTCGAAATCTGCCGGAACTCCACCGTCGAACGGCGGCCGATCGTCGACGATGCCTCTTCGAACAAGGCGATCGCCGCGGCGTTCAACCAGCTGTTCCACGGCAGCATCCCCTACCGTCTGCTCGCGTTGAAGCTCATGCCGGAACAGGTCAGGAAGAAGTACGAGCAGCCCGCCGAATCCGAGGATTTCCAAACGCAGGGCAAGGATTACGACCTCAACCAGTACACGCGGCATTTCGTCGAAGTGGCAGGAACCGCCATCCAGCACATGCGGTCGAACAACATCACCATCGACGACATGCGCGCGCTCAACGCCAATTACGGCGGCGAACACGCGGGCCGCAACCATGAGATGATCAACCTGATCGAACCGTTGTACGCCGCCTATATGAGCAACCTGCAGGACAGGCACGGCATTGACTTCCCCGGCATGATCGTCGACGCGATCGACTGCGTGCGCAACGGCGCCTACCGCCACAACTACCGTTATGTGCTCATCGACGAATACCAGGACATGTCGCGACCGAGGTATCGGCTGATCCGCGCGCTGCGTGAACAGAAGGATTTCTCGCTGTTCTGCGTGGGCGACGACTGGCAGTCGATCTACCGGTTCTCCGGCAGCGACATCAGCCTTATTCTCGACTTCGACGAATTGTGGAATCAGTGGGGCGAAACCCGCATGTTCCAGATCACCACCACCAGAAGGTTCCGCACCAGCCTGATCGAGGCCAGCGGCGAATTCGTGATGGCCGACCCGAACCTGTACGTCAAGCATCTGCACAGCACCGACGAGCGGAAGGACCATTCGCTCAAGGCGTTGGGCGGGCAGACCGTGGAGGAACGCTTCGACGTGATCGTCGAGCAGCTGCGCAAACTGCCGAAGAAGGCGACCGTGATGCTGCTCGGGCGTTACCGGAGCGATGTCGACCTCATTCTCCGTTACGACCGGGAGGGCCTGTTCACCCGCAGCGGCGACTCCAAGTTCACATTCCGGGACAACCCGGGTTTGGACATCGAATTCCTGACCGCGCACAAGTCCAAGGGTTTGCAGCGCGACTTCGTGTTCGTGCTGTGCTGTTCCGGCGGGTTGAAGGGCTTCCCCAGCGCCATCGGCGAGGAGCCGCTGCTCGGGCTGCTGCTGCCCGAAGCGGAGGAATACCCGAATGCGGAGGAACGCCGCCTGTTCTACGTGGCCATGACCAGATGCCGCAAGAAGGTGTTCTTCGTGGTCGATCAGGCCCGGCCTTCGCGGTTCATGTATGAGCTGCGCGACTGCATCTGCCCGAATATTTTCCGTGGAGTTTCGCTGCCGCCGCAATGCCCTGCCTGCGGCAATGCGCTGCAGAAGCACCGCCCGCGTAATAATCCGGACCGCATGTTCTACGGGTGCTCGGCGTACCCCGCCTGCACCTACACGCGCAATATCAGCTGATTCCGCGGGGCCGACCTGGCGGTCGGCCCCGCCCCTCGCACCCGACCACAAACCGACCCACAACCAACGTGAGGGGCGTCCGGTTCACCGGACACCCCTCACGAATCGCAGGCCATAGGTTACGCGTCAGCCGCGTATCACGCTCACGCGCCGAATTCCTCCGCGCAGATCTTCGCCACCTCATCCACGCAGGAGTCGGCGATCAGCTCGCCTCGCTCGGCGCTGGAGCCGGCCGGCGTCGCCAACCCGCCATAGTCGGGCACATCCCCGTGGCGCACCGGGTACCTCACATAGGCCTTGGGGGTGACGTTCCCCTCATCCACCACACGGTCCATGTGCACCAGTTCCGGCTCGTAATGCAGCATCAGCGAGGTTTCGGTCACCGCCGCATGTTCCAGCGCCCAACCGGGGAACACCAGTCCGTCGAACACCTTGGCCACCACGTCCTCCGGCAGCGGGTCCCACCAGTTCGTTTCCACGATGGTGGCCGCGCCGTTCGTCTCGCGGGACACCAGGTCGATGGCTTCCACGATGAACGCCTCGTTTTCGAAGTGCGCGTTCATCACCACGATTTTGGTGAACCCGTCGGCCACCAGTTCGCGAAGCACATCATGCATCTGGTTGATGATGGTGACGCCGTTCATGTCGATGGTTCCGGGGAACAGCGGGCCGCCGCCGGAGAGCGGCTTCGACTTGTAGCCGTAGCTGATGGTCGGGGCCACGATGCCGTCGATGCGTTCGGCGAGGTCTTCGGAAACATGCGATGCGATCATGGCGTCGACGCCCAGCGGCAGATGCTGGCTGTGCTGTTCGGTCGAGCCGATCGGCACGATCACCGGCTTGCTCTTGGAGGCTTCGATTTCAGGCCAGGTCATGTGGTCCATACGGCGGCTGTTGCTCATCGTTTCCTTCTTTCATGCTCATGCGCGTGCGGCGCTTGGCTGGTTTTGCTTCGAGCGCAGGGGTCGAATGCGGTTTCGTTCCTTGCGCTCGAAGCTCGGTTTGTGTTTTCGGGGTTTGCGTTTTCAGAGTTTGTGTTTTCGGGGTTGTGGTTGGTTGCTTGTAAATCGTTGCTTATGGTTCGCCGCGCCGGTCAGATCGAGGAGAGATCCTTGTCGGCGTTCTCGTGGGAGAGGATCATGGCGACCAGGGCCACCGCCGCGACCGCGACCATATACCAGGCCGGCGCGATGCTGGAGCCGGTGGCGTAGATCAGCCAGGTGGCGATGAACGGCGCGGTGCCGCCGAAGATGGCGTTCGCCAGATTGAAGCTGAACGCGAATCCGGTGAAGCGCACCGAGGTCGGGAAGGTTTCGGTCAGGTAGCTGGAGAGGGTGCCGTCGTTGGCGGTGAGCGTGGCGCACATGGCCAGTTCGACGATCAGCACCGGCCAGAACTGTGCGGTGTTGAGGATCAGGAACGCCGGGACGGTCAGGGCGATGAATGCGACGCAGGCGCCGATCAGCACTTTCTTGCGGCCGAACGTGTCGGAGATGTGACCCATGCCGAATACGAGCGCCACATACAGGACCAGGCAGATGGTGGTGATGGTGGAGGACTGCGCGGCGGGCATGCCGACGGTGTCGCTCAGGTAGGTGGGCAGGTAGGTCAGCACGGTATAGAAGCCGACGGCGTTGAGCACGCAGGCACCGAAGCTGATCATGAGGGCCTTGAAGTGGTTGCGGAAGAGTTCACGCAGCGGGGAGACGGAGACGTTGCCGGTGTTCGCGGCGGACGAAGCGGAAGCGGAGGAAGCGGCGGCGGTCTGCTTGCTGTCGAGCGCCTGGGTCATGGAGGCGTAGACCGGGGAGTCGGCAAGCTTGGTGCGGATGTAGTGCACGACCAGGCCGAGAGGCCCTGCCATCAGGAACGGGATACGCCAACCCCATGCGGTGAGCGCGCCGGATGACAGGGAGGATGTCATGACCGTGGCCAGCGTGGATCCGGCGAGCAGGCCGATGGCGGTGGAAGCGGGGATCAGCGAGCAGTAGATGCCGCGCTTGTCTGCCGGCGCGTATTCACCGAGGAAGGTCGCGGCACCGGCGTATTCGCCGGAGGCGGAGAAGCCTTGGACCATGCGCAGCAGGAGCAGCAGCGCGGGGGCGGCGATGCCGATCATCGCGTAGGAGGGCAGGCATCCGATGAGGAATGAGGCGCCGCTCATGAACATGATGGAGATCGCGAGCGCTCCCTTGCGGCCCTTCGTGTCGCCGAAGCTGCCCCAGAAGAGCGCGCCGATCGGGCGCAGCACGAAGGAGAGCGCGAAAACGCCGAAGGTCTGCAGCATGGCGACGGTGTGGTTGCCGCTGGGGAAGAACACCAGGGCGATGACCGTGGCGAAATAGGAGTAGGAGGCGTAGTCGAACCATTCGATGAAGTTGCCGAGGAAGGAGGAGAACGCGACCTTCTTGACCATGTTCTGCTGTTCGCTTTCCACGGTTGCGGGGGCGGACGCGGAAGCGGAGGTTGTTCTGACTGTTGCTATCGCTGCGCTGGCACTCATGATTAACACCGACCTTTCTGTACGTTCGTTTTCACGGCGCCGCGTTCATGCCTAAGGTTTCATTCCTTCATCGGTGCCGTTGTGCTTCCGACTATCGGCCGCCGGATTTGCGCCGAAGTGAACTGCCGGTTAAACCCGGATCGGTGTTTTTGGACAGAATGACCATGCGCCGTTTTCGCGCCGCATCCGCAGGGCCGTTCTCCCCCGCTCATCGTGTTTCCTGCCATGTTCTGGCCATTTTCGCGCCGAACAGCAGCAGTGCCCAGCTGGTTCTGTCCGATGGGCTGATGCCCAGCATCTGCGTCACTTTGTCCAGTCTGTTGTAGAGCGTCTGGCGTTGTACGCCGAGTTGTTCGCATGCGCCGGTCTTGTTGTCGAGGTTGTCGAAGCAGGCGCACAGCGTGTCCAGCAGGACCGGCATCTGCAGCAGTTCGAAGCCGACGGTCTGTGTGACGAGCATGTGGATCGCGTCTTCGGTGCGTTCCACGGACAGCAGTCGTTCGATCAGTGATTCGTCGACGCTCGCCACCGTTCCGTATGGGACGTTCCCGCGTTTGCGCATGCCGTCCATGGCGGCGCGCAATGCGCCGAACCCGTCGACCAGGGTGATGGTGTCCTGCGCGGCTTTGCCGTACACCGCGTATATGGATGGGTCGCCGTCGACCAACCGCAGCGCTTCCATGCTTTCCTTCACGAAGTCGACGATGTCACCGCCGCCGTCGGACGCGACCATGCATCCCATCAGCGTGCCGCCTTCGAGCAGACAGAGCACGCCATGCCCTTCCTTCGCTTCGAACGCGTCGATCATCGCCGAAACCGCGCCGATGCCGCCGACCACCGATCGCAGGTCGATCATGAACGGCAGGTAGACGCTGGCTCCGGCGCAGTGCAACGCTTCCAGCATGTCGTGGTCTTCGCGCGCTTCCATCGAGGTGACGTGGATGCCGTCGCGCGGGCCTTGCGTCAGGTGGGCGATCATGCCGATGCGCGCGCCGCCGTCCATATATAGGGCGGCGACCGGCGAGACGATCTGTTCGATGCGGCGGCGCATGGTTTCGTCGAAGGTGATGGTGCTTTGCGTGATTTCGAGCGATCCGACTGGCCTTTTTCTTCCGGATAGGGCGAGTACCGCGGTCGACCCGTCCGCGTCGCCGCCGATGAGGTCCTTGCCGGCGCGGGCGACGGGCAGGCCTTCCGCGTCGAAGATCGCCACGCTTTCGTTGAACAGGCAGGATAGGGCGACGGTGAGTTCGTCGATATTGTTGACGAATGTCAGTTCGTCGCGCAGCATGGTGGACATCGTGTCCACCTCCATCTGCATTTTCATCTGCCGTCGCACGATTGCCGTGTTCACGCTTTGGCAGATGTCGACGAACGGGATTCGCCCATGCAATCCGATGACGGTCAGTCCCTCCTGTTCCGCGACCGTGCGGAAATCCTCGGGCAGTTCCGTGATGCCTTCGACCAGTTCGATCACCAGTGCGGCGATGCCGGCGTTCACTAGGCTTTGCACGTATTCCCCGTAGGAATCACGCCTGCCGTCGGCCAATAGCGTCTGGCCTTCGATGATGAGCAGTTCGCCGCCGTACAGGAAGGATGCCGCATCCTCGCGCTCGTTGGCGAACACCCACCGCACCGGCCTGTCGAGCCCACCACCGGAGACCTCCACTTTGGGCAGCGCCTGTTGCAATGTTCCGTCATGAAGCACATCCGTCACTGTGATAGCCATACAAAACGTCCAATCTCAGGTAATACACACGTCATATTGGGAAACGCGTCCGCAAATCAACATGCCGAGAATAACCGTCAACGATTACGAACACCGCCCATTCACGTAACCGAACGGCTACGGATCGGCGGAACGCGGGCGTTGCGGCGTCTTGCGCGAACAACAAGTCGAAGGAGTCATCATGAGCACCCAGCTGTTCACCAATGCACATATCGCGACCGGCATGCCGGGCAGCACGGCCGCCCAAACCGCGCCGTTGCAGGATATTCTCGTGGAGGATGGCCGATTCGTCGATTTCGGCGAGGGGCTTGCCGCGAAGCTCGCCGCCCAGGGCAAGGACATGTCCACCGTGGAAACCGTGGATTTGGGCGGCAAGCTCGTTTGCCCGCCGTTCTGCGACACGCATCTGCATCTCGACTACGTGTTCACCGCGCGTAAGCCCGGTGCGGTGAACGAATCGGGCACCCTGTTCGAGGGTATTCAGCGGTGGAGCGAAACGAAGTCCGATCTGACGGTCGATGAGATCAAGGAACGTGCGAAGATCGGCATTGCCAAGGAGATGCGCCACGGTGTGCAGTTCATCCGTTCCCACGCCGACGTGACCGATCCGAATCTCACGTCGCTCAAGGCGCTGCTCGAACTCAAGGAGGAGTTGAAGGATACGGTCACGTTGCAGATCGTTTCCTTCCCGCAGGAGGGCATGTATTCCTATGAGGGGCCGCACGGCGAGTCCGGCGCGGATCTGGTCGAGGAGGGGCTCAGGATGGGCGCCGACTGCGTGGGCGGCATCCCCCATTACGAGCAGTGCCGCGAATTCGGCGAGCGTTCGATGCACACCGTGGTGGAGCTCGCCTCCAAGTACGGCAAGCTCATCGACGTGCACTGCGATGAGACGGACGATCCCAATTCGCGCTATCTGGAGCTGCTGTCCGCACTGGCGTATCGCGCCGGCATCGGCCCCATGACCACCGCCAGCCACACTTGTTCCCTTGGTTCCGCGGACAATGCGTACTTCTTCCATCTGACCAAGCTGCTCAAGGCCGCACGTATCAACTTCGCGTGCGCGCCGACCGAGAACCTGTACTTGCAGGGCCGTCAGGACACGTTCCCGAAGCGCCGCGGCATCACGCGCGTCAAGGAGTTGACCGAGGCTGGCGTGAACGTGTCGCTCGGCCAGGATTCCATGCAGGACCCGTGGTACCCGCTGGGCAACGGCAATATGATGCTCATCCTCGATTATGTGTTGCATCTTGCGCAGATGATGAGCTTCGAGGAGATCGACGACGCGCTGAAGTTCCTGACGGTGAACGGTGCCACGACGCTGGGTATGCGCGATTCCTACGGTTTGGAGGCCGGCAAGCCCGCGAACTTCATCGTGTTGGACGCCTCCTGCGTGTTCGATGCGGTGTATGAGCGTTGCGGGGTGCTGCGTTCCGTGCGCGGCGGGCGCACGTTGTTCACCCGCGAGGAGCGGATCAATACCGATTTGGAGCTGCTGGCCAAGTAGCGGCGGGCGCTCGGTTCCCCTTCGCACACGGCTGACGGCCTCCAGGCGTAGACATATGGCGATGGCATCACCATTCGGCTACGCTTGGAGGCCGTCAGCGTAGTGGTGTGCGGGAGCCGTCTCCGTTTGGCTACGCTCACAGCCGCCCAGCTGTAGCCAGACGGGGACGGCACCGCCAACTCATTACGCTCACAGCCGCCCAGCGTAGACAAACGGCGGAATCATCGCCACACGGCCACGCCGAGAGATCGTGCGTATGCGCGAACGGGCATGAATGACCATCGGCGGCCCCGGCAGCACCCCGTATTCGTCCGACTATCAGAACCGGGAATGCAAACGTTCGCCATAGGCGGTAGCGTATGATTCACGAGGACAAATAAGGGGCAACCGTGAATACATCCGCAATGCGCCACGCCGGTGACTATTCCGACACCACACCGTTCAGTCGTAGCCATGATCACGACGGCACCGGCGAACCGCGTGCGCCGAGGCACGCCACCACCCGTCATTCGCGTCGGGACCGTTCGGGTGAACCATGCGAGGATCTGATTCTGATTGCGCAGTGGATGGTCAAGCATGGTTTGGGAGACGAGCATCCGCTTCATGTCAAGGATTCCATCGAAGGATTCGGCAAGGGCGCCGGAACCGATTCGGACGATATCGACGCGGCCGTGAACCGTCTTGACGCGCTGACGTTCCGTGATGTGCTCGGCTATATGAGCGAGACGATCGGAGCGATGATACCGGATGCCAATGGGTCCGCAACGTCCGTTGACCACGCGTCGTTCAGCCATGCCGCCACGACCGCCGGAACCAACCGCAACGGTTCGAATGTTTTAGACGATCACACTGGATCTGCCGAGTACGGAACACCGTCCGGAAGCAGCGGAACGATATCGTTTGCATCACATGGCCCGACCACGCCGCACAGCGCGGCGGAACCGGGCGCCGCAAGCGGACCTGCCATGCCCGCACCCTTCGAAGCCACGTCCAAAACGACTCCCCCGGCCGAGGAGTTCCCCGTCACGCTCCAGATTCCGCGCATCGCAAGCACGCCGAAATTCCGCCCGGTCAAGCCGACGGATCTGCCCAAGTCCCCGACCGCACCGGCGCTGTTCCCGCCCTCAATGCTCCCGACATCGCTCTCCCCCGCCATGCCGCTGTCATCGTTCCCCGTCACGCTCCCCGCGCTGGACCCCATCGCGGTAAGCGTCGAACCGGAAACCCAGCCGAAATCCGAATCCACCGAATCCACCGAGCCCGAGCCGGACGAACTCACACCCATCGAATCCGCGCCGCCATCGCTGCAGGAATCCCTGGACATGCTCCTGTTCTCCCTCGATGAGCGCGAGCATGCGATCGTCATCCAGCGCATCATGAGCGACCACCCGAGCACGCTCGACGAACTCGGCAAGGAATTCGGCATCACCCGCGAGCGCGTGCGCCAGGTCGAGAAGACCCTGCGCGATACGCTTTCGTCGCTGTTGGACGGCGAATTCCACATGTCCGAACGGCTCGGCGCCATGTTCGAGGCCGAGGGGCCGATCCTGCGCTACAGCACTGCGGTCAGGCTTGTTCCCGAACTGGATATCACGCTCGAACCCGAAGGGCTTCCCGTACTGCCGCTGATCGCCGCCGTCTGCTCCCCCGAGTTCAGCGTTTCGGATGGCTGGCTGGCCTCGCCGTCCATCGACGATGCGGTCAAACTGGTGAAAACCGATCTGCCACAGGCCGCGGATAAGTATGGCGTGGTCGATCTCACGCCCAGCGCAAGCCATGCGAGCAGCGAGCAGCGTGAACGGGAGAACCGGAATTTCGCCGATTGGCTTTCCTATTCCGGCATCATCATGTATAAGGATCACGCCATCATCGGCCGCGCCCAGAACGATCGGGCGGTGGCGGTGCTGTCCATTGAGGGGCATCCGCTCACCACGGATGAGATCGCGGAGCGTATCGGCGCCGGCAATGCGCGGTCCATGCGCAACAGGCTGGCCGACGACGAGCGCATCATGCGCGTGGACGTGAGCAGTTGGGGTTTGCGCGACTGGAATCTGGAAGAGTATTCGGGGATTCGCCAGGAGATCCGCGAACGCATCGAGCGCAATGGTGGTTCGGTGAAATTGGATGACCTGATGGATGAGCTGTGCTCGCAGTTTTCGATTTCAAGCAAGAGCGTGATGACGTATGCCGCGTCGCTACCGTTCGCTTCGTCGAACGGCGTGGTCACGCTTGCCGGAGCGGAACGGTTCGACGTGCCGGATGCGGACCCGTATGGCACGCCGCGTCTGTTCCGCATCGACGGCGGTTGGGCGTTGCGCACAACGGTGAACGCCGAACATGCGCGAGGCAGCGGCAGCATACTTCCTCTCGCCGTGGCCCATATTCTCGGCATGAGGTTCGGCGACAGTGCCGAATTGGCTTCGCCGCTCGGCACGCAAAGCGTGTATTGGACCGGGACGAATGTGAACCTTGGCACGATTCGCCGGTTCATCCAGGCCGGTGTGATTGGCGTTGGCGATGAGGCGTTCCTGAAGTTCATGGATGATGGTTCGTTCGCACTGGAACCGGCTCGATCGTTGAACGGTGATGCGTTGCATGACGCGCTCGCGCTGGCGTGCTGCCCTGAGACCTCGGACGACAGGCGTGCGTTCGACGCTCTTCGCGAGACGCTCGGCAATCGGGATTGTTCGTCGTTCGCGACGCTTACCGAACTGTTTGCGCAGCGGGGCGATGGGGATATCGCCGATCTGCTGCGCAGACTGCCGTGATGCGGGAAGTCTGAAGCGGAAAGTCTGAAGCGCAAGGCCAAAAACGACGGACCAAAACGCAACAGCAAAACGGCGGACGGCCCGGAATCGCACACCCACGGTATGCAGGTTCCGGACCGTCCGCCGTTTATCGTCCGGCGCTCACCGACCGGGCGCCCACTGCCGAACGTTCGCCGATCGGGGAACGTTCAGGAGCCCGACCAGGGCCACCGGCAGGCGGATCCGTCAGCTCTTGTATGCCTTCGGAATCTTGATGGCGTAGGACTCGCCGTCCACGGTGATGTCGTAGCTGACGCTTTCCTTGTCGCTGCCGGTCATGCGCCAACTGCCGGACTTGCGGGTCGAATCGTTGTTGTCCTCATCGTCCGGATCGTAGTTGCTCACGGAAATCTGCAGGCCACCGTTCTTCTGCACTTCCATGCTTGTGTAAGCGCTACCCCCTTCGGAGAAGGCATAACTGATGACCCACATGCCGACGAATCCTTTCTTCGGTACGCTCAGCGACGCTTCGACCAGCTTCCCGCTTCTGGATGCGCTTACGTCATCCTGCGAGATGTTCGTAATCCGGTAGGCAACGGAATCGTTCTGCCCGGTACCGGAGGTGCTCTGCTGCTGCGCCTTCTCGATCTTGCCCGCGAACGTCATCTTTTCGTTGGCGATCATGGTGATATTGCCTTCCTTGTCGATGGCCATCTGGCTGCTCACCTTCTTCTGCCGCTTGCCATTGTCGTAGGCCCAAGTCTGCCACATACCGACCGGGCCGTTGTTCGCGGATCCCGCGGTGATGCCGCACACGGCCAGAAGCGCGACCACCACGACCGCGGCGACTGCGGCGATCAGCGTGCGGCGCTTCTTATCCATCGCCTTCCACGTATGAGCGAACTTGTTCGCACCAGCCTTGGTCGCGGTTGCCACTGATGCAGCTGCGGCAGATGCGGCGGATGCCGCCGACTCGGCCGGCGCCACCGACGTGGGCTTCGCAGCCGGCGCGGGCTGTGCGCTCGAAGTTCCGGTCGCGGCCTCGTTCGCCGCTCCCGCCAGCTTCGCGTTCGGCGCACCACAGCTTCCACAGAACCGCGCCTTATTGTCCATCTGATTACCACACTGAGGGCAGAACATGATCAATTCCTTCTTTCCTAAAAAGTTCCCTATAAATCCCTATACAAACTTGCGAATACCGATAAACAGATCTCACTACGACGATTTACTCCAGAAGTACGCTGTAGCTGTTGTCGAGATAGATGTCCACCGTGGAACTTGTGCCCTCGGCTTCCCGCGGATCACTGAACTCCAACCTCGGCCTGAACTCGTTGACGTCGATGTCCTCGTTCTTGTACGAGCAGGACAGCAGACCGTGGCAAACCGTCACCCTAGCGGTGCCGCCGAACGTCACATCGGCGAGATTCCTGCCGAGAGTGACGGTCACATTGGACGTGTCAATACGTTCATTGCCGCCTGCCACCGTCTTGCAATCGTTCACCAACTCATCGATAGTCGAGCTGTCCGCAGTGGAATAGAACGTATCGAACTGATCTTCGCAGGTGTAGTACGCTGCGCTGTCCGCCAATGCCTGCTTCATCGTTTCGACATACTTCTTGCTGGCCTTGCCCTTCTCGAAGAGGTGGAAATTGCCATCGCGAGAAGGTTCATTATTATCGATTCTGTTCAGTGAGCCGAAATCGATTTCCTCATTGACTCCCAAATCGGTCGCGCCGGAATACTCGACGAGATTATCCTCATAGGACATCTGATATTCGCCTGGCATGAAGTAGACCTTGCTGCCGTTCTTGTTGTTCAGCTTCGTACCGTTCAGCGTGATTCCGGCGTACGAGGTCCACACATACGGGGGCTCCTCCGGTATATAGGCGGCGTTGCCCTTGCCATCCACGTGCAGGATGAACTTGACATCGTCGGTGAACTTCGTGCTGCCGATCTTGTACGACATGGTCACGGTGCTGCCCTTAATGGTGCCGACCTTCACATCGCTTGCAGCCTTCGTGGGCTTCACGTCGAGGAGCTTCCCCTTACCAACGGTGTCTGCGGAGGTCAGTTCCTTCATCTTCGAGGGGTCGCCGCTTTCCATCGCCTTCGCCAAATTCTGTGCGCCCTCTTCGATGGTGCCGATGCTGAGGGCCGACGAGGTACCGCCGCAGCCGGTCAGGCTCAGCACCGCGAACACCGCCGCGATCGCCGCAATTGCCTTCTTCATGATCATTCCTTTCCCGATCCGCACGTTCGGATCATCTGTTGTCTCTCTTAACTGGACACTGGGTCTAACCGGACAAACCGCGTTGGCGGCGGAAAAATCTTCCTTCGGCGTGTCGCCGCTCGATGGCTGCCGGGTATCCCAGCTGTTTGAAGCTCATTGCTCATCAATCGCCGAATGGTCGACGGTCGATGAGCGCCTTGTTATGTGGTAGTTCGCTTATTCATGGCAGATTCGGGCCGGTGAATTTTGCCAGGTGGCTTATATGTGGCATCTCATCGCCGTTATGCGAAGTATCGGCGTTGGAATTCCGCCCCTCATACTTCCCTTATCGCGGTTTGAGTGCCATAGATAAGCCACCTGGTATGTTTCAACCTTCGAAATCTGCCACAAATAAGCGAGTTGATGACGAAAGTCGGCTCTACCCTTCCCACAGCTCCGACTCTCGCCAAGTTTTTGATATCGCCAGGCCGCGCGACCACCGCGGGCACCCCAAATAAGCCCGCGGCCGGCCCGCGCACGCCCAGCCCGGTGCGCTCACCCGCGCAGCCGCCCGAATTCCGTGATGTACCCCAGGGTGATGGAACGGCGCTGATCCGCGTTGCTGGCGTAATCGTCGTACTGGCTGGCGCACCGCTTGAGCTGTGTTTGGGCAACTTGGGTTCCGCATTGTGGTCACTATTTTTCCGCACTTGTGGCGGTGTTGTTCGGTGGTGTGGTCGGCATCGGGCCGTGGGATGAGTTATTTGGTCATGAGTGCGTGTTGGCTGCGGTAGGATTCTCCCTGGAATCGGATGAGCCTGCCGTGGTGGACGGTGCGGTCGATGAGGGCGGCGGCCATGTTGGCGTCGCCTAGTATCCTGCCCCAGCCGCTGAACTCGATGTTGGTGGTGTAGATGATGCTCCTTGTCTCGTAGCTGTCGGAGATGACCTGGAAGAGCAGGCGGCTGCCTTCCTCGTCGATGGGCATGTAGCCGAATTCATCGATGATGACCAGCCGCGCCTTGCCGATGGCGGCGAGTTCGTGGTCGAGCCGGTGCTCGCTTTTGGCGCGGCGAAGGCGCATGAGCAGGTCGCTGGCGGTGAAGAAGCGCACCGGGATGTTGTTCAGGCATGCGAGGCGTCCGATGGCGACGGCGAGGTGGGTCTTGCCGCATCCGACGTCGCCGTAGAGGACGAGGTCCTCGGCATGCTCGATGAACTCGAGGCTCTCGAGCTGGCCACGCCCCCCAGTCGGCGGGCATTTTGAGACGGCTCCAATCGTAGCCGTCCAGGCTCTTGGCGGTGGGGAATCCGGCCTGGCGGATCAGGCGGGCTTTGCGGGAGCGGGCGCGTTGCTCGATCTCAAGGCCGAACCATCGTTCGATCAGGTCGAGGTTGGCGGTGGTGGCATCGGCCATGACTTCGCGTAGCACGCTTTTGGTCAATGGCAGGCTGGTGGCCATGTCCAGGATGCGTTCCTGCCGGGCCAGAGTGGTGGCCCTTCGTCGTTTCGCGGTGTTGGTGGCGTTCATCGTCGTCCTTGTCATTCGTGGTCGTCAAGGAACCGGTCGTAGACGCTCAGGTCGGGTTCGTGCGCGTAGTGCGCGTCCTGTCCCTGGTCGAGCCGGCGGGCGTGGGGTGTGAGCTGGTGGGCGTGCAGGCGCTCGGGCTTGCGTGTCTCGATGAGGGCGGCCGCGGCCTTGGCGACCGCGTCGAACGAGCAGTCGCGGCAGGCGGCGCTGACGGCCTTGAGGCTTGCGGCCAGGTCGTCGGGGTCGCGTTCGTCGAGCCAGCGGCGCACGATGTCGGGGAAGTCGGCGCGTATCTCGCTTTCGCCCCAGGCGCGCGGCTTGGCTGCGAGCTGGTGGACGACCAAGGCCGGGTCCCTGACCGATTCGGCCCTGCCGTAGGCGCGCGGATGGACGGCGATCACGGTGTCGTCGTCCGGGTCGTGCAGCGTGACGCTGTCCCAGCGGGCCGCCACCAGCACGCTGCGCCGCTGCCAGCGGCCGCCGGCCTGGTAGTGGTTCGAACCGAACTCGACCCGGCCGTATTTGTCGGCCTTGCGGTTGTGCCAGGACACCGCGTCGAACGCGTGCGAGGGCAGGGGCATGAGCGCGTCCCGGTCGGTCTCGAACCGGTCGGCCACGCTCGAGGCGGGGTCCTTGGGGCTGGATGACGTCAGCGACATCGCCTCGCATCGTTCCAGCAGCAGGCGCGTAAGCTGCTCGAACGACTCGGCCGCGGGCTTGGGCACCATCAGGTTGCGCCTCAGAAAACCGACCGCGTTCTCCACGTTTCCTTTCTCGTTGCCCGAGTACGGGTTGCAGAAACGCACCTCCAGGCGATGGTGCGAGGCGAACGAGGCGAACACGTGCGTGAGCGTGACCTCGCCGTCGCGGTCGCGTCGTCCGGCGCCGGTGGCGTTGTCCATCACCAGCACCGACGGCACGCCTCCCATGCGTTCGAACACCATCGACAGGCCCGAACACAGGCATTCGGCGTTCTCCCCGGGCATCGCCACCGCGTAGCGCATGTTCGAGTATGGCAACGTGGCCACCAGGAAATGCACCGTGCGCTCCACACCGGCCACGTCTGCCAAGGCGACGCCGAAATCGACCTGCATCACGCCCGGATCCCACTCAAGACGCAGATACCCGTCCGAGCTTTCCCTGTTCGTCTCGCGCCATTCCTTCACGTAGCGGCGCACCACGCTGTACGAGCCGTCGAACCCATGCTCGGCCACCAGCCGGTCGAAGATCCGCCTGGCCGTGTGCCGCTGCTTGCGCGGCATCATCCGGTCCGCCTCGAGCATCCGGTCGATCAACGCCGCGTACGCGTCCGTCTTGCGCCCGAACCTCCTGTCGCGCTTGGGTTGGGGCGAGCAATCCTCCTGCCTGGCGTACTTGGCGACCGTGCCACGGTCCACGCCCAACTCGCGCGCGATCTGCGCGTGCGGCATGCCCTGCCGGTCGTATCGTCTAATATCCTGCTGTATAGGCATTGGAATCGCCATGTTCCTTTCCTCCCGGGCCAGGCCGGCGGCAACCGACCGAAAATGGTGTTACAACTCGGGAATATACAGGTCCGACGGTCCGATGCCTTCCTCATTCAAGCCACCGGTCCACACACACTGCCAACACTGCGGAAAACCAGCAGCCCCAACTGCGGAAAAATACCGCCCAAACTGCTTAAGAAACATTGAACATAAACAATCAGCACCCTCGTGGAGCGCACCACCAGGTTCACCATCCTCCTGCACCTGCCGGACAGCCACGACGCGGTGCGCGTGCAGGACGCCATCATCCGCAGGATGGCCGGCCTCCCGGGAATCCTCAGGAACAGCCCCGCATGGGACCGGGGCGCCGAGCTCGCGCTCCATGCCAGGGTCTCGGCCGCGCTCGACATGCGGGTGTACTTCTGCGACCCGCACAGCCCGTGGCGGCGCGGGACCAACGAGAACGCCAACGGGCTGCTGCGGCAGTACTTCCCGAAGGGCACCGACCTGGGCGTCTTCCCCGAGGACTACCTCGACGCGGTCGCCGAGGAGCTCAACGACAGACCCCGGAAGACGCTCGGATACCGCAAGCCGAGCGAGGCGATGCTGGAACTCATCAACGACTCGGTCCGGTCGGAATCAGCGGATAGACTGGAGAGCGATTGACAGCGAAGGTGTTGCAACCACCACTAGAATCCGCCAACAGGTCGAACAGGCTGAACGTGGTCTTCTTGTAGATGGTGTTGTACAGTTTGCGCTTGGGGTGCAGCCAACCCATGCCCTTCTTGCCGTAGCCGGGAATCAACGCTTTCTTGACCGCGCGGGTGGCGCGGCCCCTCATGCGCGCGGACAGGCTTTTCTTCCAACTTGGTTTCCTCATCCCATATTTCATGGCAGCCTCTTTTCGGATGGTTACGTTCATTGTATGAAGCATTGAACGCACAGCAGTCGAAACAGTCAAAACATCAGCCGAGCAGCTCATACACATTGCGCATAGCGAGTAGCCCGTCCGTCATCCATTGGTAGGCTTCCTTCATGTCACTGGCAAAATCCACGTCATGCCGCACCCAAAGGCGTCGGTTTTTCTTGTCGGCATCCGGTTCGTCCCACATCACCTCGCCCAGATGTGCCAGTATCCGTTCAACGGAATCCCTCATAGCGTAAAGTTTCGTGTACTGGAACGTGTCGGTGAAGTACAGATCGACCGCAATATAGCCGCCTCGAATATTCAACGCCCCATCCGGGTGACAGAAACCCAAGCCCACGCCGAAACTCGTCCACGTGTCGCTGTTCGTCTTGCGGCCGGACGGATCGCCATACACGTCGACAAAGTCGAGTCGCGTTGCGGCATATTCGTACATGCCGTTCCAGAAGCTGCGCCGCAGCGAGATATTGCCGCTGACTTGCCGCAGTTCGTCTAAGGTTCTGCCGTCCGCAACTTTCCACACTATCCAACCGTTGATCTGCTTATCCTCGCCGGTTTTGAGCATTCTGGCGCGGCGGAATGCGCCGGATGGGCTGTCGAATATCTCGCCATTGGACAGGCGGATGCGGTGGTCTTCGGTTACGGTTGCCGTGGCGGTTATGCCAGCATACCGGCTTTCCAGTGCGGCTCCAGCTGCAAGAATGCCCCGCTTGCATAGATCAGCGAAATCAACGGCATTCTGTTCGCGTTCCCCCCTGGTTCACGTTCCGATTGCGCAGAGTCTGCATAACCTCATTCCCCGCTATGGGGCATGCCCACACCTGCAATGCGAGATCGGCAAGTCGGGTGCCTCGCTGCGCGATTGCCTGTTCATTCCATTGCGAAGCATCGTGCAGTTCTGCGGAAATGGATAGGTATTCGCTATCGTATCCGCCGATTGCGCGGTTTTTCTTCTGTTCGAATGTTCCGTCGGAAAGCTCCGAATTGTATGCGGTCAATGTCAGATTGCCCAAACTGTTCACCAATAGCGGGAATCGGTCGGGGTCTGCGAGCATATTGCACCATTCGGCGTGCGCCATGGCGTTCTGCGGCATGATGTGTTCGATGGTGTATTTGCTGAAGGACCGCGGATCCTTGGGGTGGTTGTGGTTCTCCAAGCCGGCAAGCAGATACTTGCATCGCCAGGCCGGCCGGTACAGGTTCTCGCCGAGCAACGTCTGTCTGAATTCACTGTCCGTAGGCATGCGTGTGGCTTTGGCGGTCTCGGTGATGAGTAGTGCGGCGAAGGTTTCGGCCAAATCATCTTCAGCCGAATCAAGTCTGACGATCAGCGACGGAACAAGCTTGTTCAGTCCGCTGCTGGACACCGAGCAGACCATTCTGCGAAACAGATACGA
This sequence comes from Bifidobacterium pongonis, assembly GCF_019331805.1. Lineage (GTDB taxonomy): Bacteria > Actinomycetota > Actinomycetes > Actinomycetales > Bifidobacteriaceae > Bifidobacterium > Bifidobacterium pongonis. The sequence goes on along the minus strand of NZ_JAHBBE010000003.1, from coordinate 12,274 downwards.
TTCAAGATCCGCGAGCATGCGTAGCAATCCGTCATTGCTTATGCGATGATGCCTCCATATCGCGAACATGTACATAACCAACGGGTCTGTAACCGTGCTATCCAGTTTTTGAATCAGATCGAGACGTTGGTCCACGTTCATGTCGCCACTGCCAGCGGCGACAACGCCTTTGATAGCGGCATAGTACTTGGCGTATTCCAGCATGTTCTCAAGAAGATTTCGCACGCGTTCCATGCGTGACAAGGGACTGTCGGCCGCAAAACGTTTGAATTCCGCATACATGGCGCGACCTTTGAGCACGGGCTTTTTCAATATGACGACCATCCAGTCGTGCAGGAACGCATCGAATGAGAGGTTGCCGAGAACACGTTCCATGGGCAGCCAGTAGTCGGCGTATAGGGCGTTCTGCTCGGCCATGGGGCACCCCATGAGCATGTAGTTGCGTACCAGATCGGAAGTCTCCAGATCAAGCCCGGTGGAATTCATTGATTCGAATACCAGTTGCGGTTCGTCACGATCTTGGTCCAAGGTGACAGACACGACTTCGAGACGCTGCAAACCGTTCCACACCACGTTCGCATCATCGATTGCGGCGACCAGTGAACGGAACAGATCGAGGTTCGTTTCCAGCCGGGAATCCGTATTGGCATGGTTTGGCCGATCAGGGGCGACCACATGGTCGCACATACTGTGCAGCACTTCTCTATCGTCACCGGAAAGCGTCAGCTTGTAGCGGCCTTCGCCGGTTGCATACTTGTCGACAAGATAGCCACGGTCGATGAGCATGTCTGCGGAGAATCGCAGGTTTTCAGGGCGCTCTCGAGCATATTCGGCCAGTGCGATAAGCAGCAGGGTCACCGAGGTGAGGCGCTGCTGGCCATCGATGAGCTGGCATCGGCTGACACCATCCGGGCCGATGCCGCCTTCCTGCATCCATACGACCGACCCGGTGAAATGAGTTCTCTCAGGATGCCTGCCAGCCGTTACAATGTCGGCCCACAATTGCCGGCACTGCGTCTCGCCCCATGAGTATCTGCGCTGATACACCGGTACTGTGAACCGAAGCGAACCGGTTAATAAGTCCAGCAGGATTTTCTTGCCAGCGTCCATGGTGCTTTCCCCTCTCTTAAATGATTACTTGCTCGAAAAGAGTTTTACTGGACTTTTTATTGGCCACAGTTGCCATCATCACACTATAAAGCTTTGGATACTTCAATTAGTTGTATCTGTCCAATATAGATGCACTTCTCTCCAAAGCAAGAAGCCTGACTTGATGTCCGTAGAAGCATGCTACAAAGCAGCTTCCGACTCGGCGCACTACCATGCAATAAACCGACTAACCCTCTTACCAATTTCATCAGAAGAGACACGTTCCTTCAACGTATTCCCGTCAGCACCTAATTGCAGACCTACCCACATTCGCGCAATGACCAATGATTGCATTGTCACGTCATACATTGTTTGGAAATCTACGCCTTCCGCATCGCCATGCTTATTTCCGACGAATGCCTTTCTCATATTCCTTCTCCAATCTTCTGGATCAGTAAATGGAAAGACATCTCCTAATTCCTCTTGTACAGCCTCAAGCATTTGGTAAAAACCGGCAGATTGCATTTCACCGGTTTTGGAATTCCGTTTCATACGCTTTATCTGGTTCTTTGTCTTTACGACATACCATCCAATGCAGTCAAGCATGGTCCCCGTCAGCATATTCAACGTTTCAAGGGCAAGATGTTCCTGTTCCTTCGCCACGTAGGCAAGAAGAGTCATTCCTTGTTGACATCTATCTACTAGTTCAAGCCATTTCCGAATTCCTTCTTCACGGATGTCGGAAAAGCAAAAGAGATACTGAGACTCAGGATTCTCAAAATGGGAACGGTCGACTCGCGGCATATATGACAAAACAGGATGCCACATCTCTCTCTTTTCCCCATCTAATTCGTAGGAATCCTCGTCCCGAAAAACCTCCAAGTCAGCAAACGTTCTTGGAACCCAATCAGAAATAGTAAGCAGGTTCATCAACGAGCGATGATAAAACAAATGCCATGTCCAATCCCGCAATTCATCTGTCCTAGTTTCGATGAAGACCATTTGTCGAGCAGTAACCTCATCTCTCCTCAAAGAAGTCTTTACAGAGTAACCAGGCCGCAGCTTCAATCCCACTGACGCATCGACCACGATCTCATTGCGCGGTTCCGCAATCACTTCAGTTTTCTTTGAAGAACCGTCACCAAAAGAAAGCGAAAGTGAGGAAATTCCCGACCACGGTGACAAACCTGGAATGCCAGAACGCATCGCATGTATTTTTTCGAAATTCGTTTTACTATTCCCGAAAACTACGTATGTCGGAACGACAACTCCCGTCCCAGTTCCCGCAGATACAGAACCACTCACGCGACATCCCACAAGGGTATAAAACCTGCCATTCGATACTGTACGAATTATGCTCGGCAATTCCACTGGCTCAAGGGGCTTATCGTGGAGAACAACCATTCCACTCGATAAAAACCATTGCTGGTATTTGTCAAAATTGTCTCTGAATGGAACAGTGAGTTCGAAGCGTTTCCCTGTATCACGCAACATGGCTGCTACTTCTGCACAATTGCTATCAGGTTTTAATAGCCATGCAATAATCGGTTCCGTCAAATCTAATTTCTTGTCCATTTTGGTCTTCCTCTTCGCTCTGATTACTCACTCATGAACAATCGTATATACTCACACGATGCAATACCCTGACAAATGTTAAGGCGTCGCTACTGCCCCTTGGCCCCTCCTCCACTAGAATAGGCGCTGTGACTCAGGGCTTTATTGATAACAGGACCTCGCTGGTCAAGGATGACCTTGTCCGTACGATACGCGAAGGCGACAGGATATCCATCGCGGCGGCATCGTTCTCGATGTACGCGTATAGGGAGTTGCGCGAGCAATTGGAGAGCGCAGGCTCATTCCGTTTCATTTACACGTCGAAGACGTTCACCGAGGATGCCACCCCGAAGGAGCAACGCGAGTTCTACATCCCTCGCCTGGAACGCGAACAGAACCTGTACGGCACTCCGTTGGAAATTCGCCTACGCAACGAGCTCACGCAGAAGGCCATCGCCACGGAATGCGCCGATTGGATCCGCCGTAAGAAGGCACGGTTCATGTCGTTCGATGAGGGGTCGGACATCACTCCATCCCTCATCGTGGAACATGACGATGAGAAAACCGCGTACATGCCGTTCAACGAGTTCACGACTACACAGCTGGGCGTGAGCCGACACGCCGCCTCATACCAAGGCGTCGCCAAGATGGAAGACTTCATGGCGGAGGGATTTCTGGACAAAATCAATGAGGCATGGAACAGCGGAGACTTGCATGACGTGACCGACAAGGTCATCGACGGCATCGAGCGCATGTACCAAGAAAACCCGCCCGAACTCGTCTACTACATGGCCCTGTACCGTATCTTTAGCGAGTTCCTTGATGACATCTCCGAGGATGTGCTACCGAAGGAAGGCACCGGTTTCCATGAAAGCCTGATCTGGAACAAGCTGTACGACTTCCAGAAGGACGCGGCCCTCGCAATCATCAACAAGCTCGAAACATACAACGGCTGCATCTTGGCCGATTCGGTCGGTTTGGGCAAGACGTTCACCGCACTGGCCGTGGTCAAGTACTTCGAGGCCCGCAACCGCAACGTACTTGTTCTGTGCCCGAAGAAGCTCAAGGACAACTGGGTCACGTACCGGTCGAACGCAACGAACAATCCAATCGCCGGCGACCATCTGCGTTACGATGTGCTGTTCCATACGGATCTGAGCCGCACGCGGGGCGATACGATTATGAACATCCCAATTGAACGGATCAACTGGGGCAACTATGATCTCGTCGTCATCGATGAGTCGCACAACTTCCGCAATGGCGCAGACAGCGCCGCCAAGGCCGACGACAAAGAAAACCGATACCAGAAGCTCCTCAACAAGGTCATCCATTCCGGCGTGCCTACAAAGGTGCTTATGCTCTCCGCCACCCCGGTGAACAATCGTTTCCGCGATCTGCAGAACCAGCTCGAACTGGCCTACGGCGACAAAGGCGATGAATGGTCCAGGAAGCTCGGGCTTTCCACCAATATCGATATGGTGTTCCGCAACGCGCAGAAGGCTTATGGTGTCTGGTCGAAACTCGAACCGGAGGAACGCAACACCAAACGTCTGATGGACATGCTCGACTTCGATTTCTTCCGTATCCTCGATCAGGTCACCGTCGCGCGCAGCCGCCGCCATATCCGTAACCATTACGATATGGATGCGATCGGCGGCTTCCCTGAACGTCTCCGCCCTCAGACCATCCGCCCGGCGCTGTCCATGGAAAGCGACTGCGTGTCTTACGACGAGATCTATGACGAGTTGGAAAGGCTCACCCTCGCGTTGTACACCCCGTCCGAGTTCGTGCTCGAATCGCGCATGAGCAAGTACTTCGACGATGACAAAATCGAAGGCCTGACCATCCGGGGCCGAGAAACGGGTGTGCGTAAGCTCATGGCCACGAACCTGCTCAAACGTTTCGAGAGCAGCGTCCACTCGTTCCGCATGACGTTGGATCGTGTGTTCGGCTACATGTCGGATACGGTCGGCACGATCGACTCGTATGAGGAATACCATGCCAAGCATTACGACACCGGCGTGCTTGAGCAAATTGATATTGATCGTTTCGACGACGGATTCGACCTAGACCAGGATGATACGGAGAGTATGGATCCGGACGAGTTCGCTACCAAAGGCAAGACCAGATTCCTGCTGTCCGACATGGATTGGCGTTCCTGGCACGAGTGCATCCACCGCGACATGGACGTCATTCATCGTCTGCTGGATATGATCTCCGGCATCGACGCGGCGCACGATGCGAAGCTGCAGCGTCTGTACCGGACCATCAGCGACAAGCAGAACCAGCCCATCAACCCCGGCAACCACAAGATTCTTATCTTCACCGCATTCGCAGACACCGCCGACTACCTGTACGAGCACGTCAGCAAATACGCCGGCATGCTGGGATTGAATACCGCGGAAGTGACCGGCACGAATCCGGGACGATGCACGGTTAAGAAGGTAGGCGGTCGCATGTCCGACATCCTGGCATGCTTCTCCCCTATTTCAAAGGAACGCGATATAACTGTGCCCCGGTTGAAAGACACAGACATCGACATTCTGATCGCCACGGACTGTATCTCCGAAGGGCAGAATCTGCAGGACTGCGACATGATGGTCAACTACGACATCCATTGGAATCCTGTGCGTATCATCCAGCGTTTTGGCCGCATCGATCGTATCGGCTCGACGAACAAACGTATCCAACTGGTCAACTACTGGCCCGACGTGGATCTCGACAAATATCTCAAGCTCAAAGACAGAGTCGAGGCACGCATGAAGGTCGCTGTGATGGCTTCCACCGGCGACGATGACTACATCAATCCCGACGAGAAGGGAGATTTGGAGTACAGGGAACGTCAGCTCAGGCAGATGCAGGACGAGATACTTGATCTTGAAGATGTGGACGGCGGCGTCAGCATCACCGACCTCGGTCTCAATGAGTTCCGCATGGATCTGGTCGGCTATCATCGCGACAACCCCGACATCGAGCGCACACCTACGGGCATCAACGCTGTGGTCGAGGGCAACGAGCCTGGCATCCTGTTCGTGCTGCGCAACACGAGCAAGGACGTGAAGGCCGTGGGCCGCAACCCGATCCACCCCTATTATCTCGTGCATGTCGGCAACGACGGAAGGATCCTGCACGGGCATCTGAATGCCAAGGACTGTCTCGACGTGATGCGCAAGCTGTGCAAAGGCAAGGATACATATGATCCGCGCCTATGCCGCGCATACAATCGGTTCACCCATGACGGCAGAGACATGCGCCACGCTTCCGACTTGCTACGCGATGCGGTCAGAAGCATCCTGGACCAGGATGATGCGACTGCGGCCGACAGTTTCTTCACCGGATCCATGGGGAATTTCCTTGACGAGAATATGAAGGGGCTCGACGATTTCGAACTAGTTTGTTTCCTCGTCATCCGTCCTGCAGCGGAAGGTAAGTCATGAGCGGCATCGAATCATGCGGACCTGTGACCGCACTCACGTTGGGACTGCCCAGCACCACCGCGGTCATGCATCCGAGGGGACGGCTCGCCAAAGAACGCTTCTATACGAACACCAAAGTAGGCAAACGCTTACGGCAGCATTTCATCGAGGACATCGACTCAATCACCATGCTCGCCGTAATCCGCGAGCAGGAGACCGGCATACCGGCAGGACCGTTCACCAACGAAATCAACGTGATTGGCCTAGAGCAATCCACAGAACATCCGCCGCTGGAGGTCATGGAGCACATCGCCCGCACCCGTGATGAACTGACCCATCACAGGTCGCGTATCCTGTTCATCTGCGTGAATGGCAGCATGACAAGATTCGCGGTGTTTCGCAACGCGAACGTGGCCGAAAGGCTCATGGAGGGCTCGGTTCATATGGGAGAACCGGTGGAATGCGAATCCGCACTCATTCGTCTGAGCGGAACCAATCTGGACACCGTATGGGAGTCGTTGTGTGCGGAGACCATCCTCAGCGCGTCGGATCCGACGCGCGTCGACCGACGCATCGTGTCCCGCACGCGCATAATGAGACTTATCAAAGAAATAGACCAGCTGGAACGACGCCACGCCAAGGCCGTCCAGATAGGCCAGCGGAACAGGCTATGGGACGATCTGCAGGCCAAGCGGCACGAGCTCGAACAGGAACAACAAGGAGAAACACTGTGAGTGACATCGAGAAAATCCACGGCATCACACCGGATTTGACCAAGGAGAACGTGGATAGGCTGCTCGTCCTGTTCCCAGACGTGGCCACCGAGATCACTGACCCGAAGACCGGCAGAACCGAACGTGCGGTGGACTTCGACGCGCTGAAAGAGCGACTTGGTGATGTGGCGGAAGGCAACCGGGAACGCTACCAGTTCACTTGGCCCGGCAAACGCGAGGCGAAACGCCTCGCCCGCGAACCCATCGCCAAGACCCTGCGACCCGTCAAGGAACGCAGCAAGGACTGGGACACCACCAGGAACCTGTACATCGAGGGAGACAACCTCGACGCGTTGAAGCTCCTGCGCGAGAACTACGCCGGCAAAGTCAAGCTCATCTACATCGACCCGCCGTACAACACGGGCCACGATTTCATCTACAAAGACAACTTCGGCAAAACCATCGCCGCTGACAAATCTGAAAGCGGCGATTACAACGACGAAGGTGGCCAACTCGTCGCCAATCCGGAGAGCAACGGTCGCTTCCACTCCGACTGGTGTTCCATGATTTATCCGAGATTGCTGCTTGCAAAAGATTTGCTGGCAACTGATGGCTTCATCTTCATCAGCATTGATTCTAATGAAATCACGAACATGATTACCATCTGCAATGAAGTGTTCGGAGAAGTGAATCGTCGCAATATCATAGCTGTTCGTCGTGGCATTAAAAATGTTCAAGCACAATTTGAAGATGTTAGCGCCTTGTCCCAAGGCCATGAATACATTCTAATGTATTCAAAAAATGTAATTACCAGAATTCCTAAACTTATGCTCCAACATGATGGAAAACCTGGAAAGTGGGACACATTCTGGCGAGGAACAGACCGTCCGACGATGCGATATGAGATCTTTGGGGTAAAACCAGAAACCGGTCAATGGCGCTGGTCTAAAGATCGTGGAATGGAAGCCAAGAATAATTACGAAAGATATTTACAATACTCAAAAATAAACAGCATAAGTTTAGACGAATATTATCTCAATCATTTAGCATCCACCAGTGAAAAAATCAATTTTGTTCGCAAAAATGAGGATGGGACAGTTCAGTATTATGTTCCACCAAGCAACGGAAAACTTCTAAGCGACAACTGGATGGATCTCACTCTTTCCGGAAATGAAACAAATGATTTCGATACTGAGAAAAGCACTGCAATAATATCAAGAATCATTTCTTGGATCTCCAATAATGATGATATTATTTTAGATTTTTTCAGTGGTTCTGGCACAACAGCACATTCAACCATGTTGTGTAATTCTGAGGATGGATTCAGTCGACGTTTTATTCTTGTTCAGATACCAGAAGCGGCTAATAAAAGCGAAAATCTGACTATCTGCGAGATTGGCGAGGAGCGCATCCGCCGTGCCGGCGAGAAGATCAAGTCCAATATCGAAGCTGAGAACGCGCAACTGGCGCTTGACAACACTTCCAGGAAGGTGCCGGATATCGGTTTTCGCGTGCTTCGTGTGGATGATTCGAATTACGAGGACAGGCGCAAGCTCGTCGACGAGTATTCCCAGAAGGACATCGACGACGACGTGGACATCACGAAAATGGACCGTTCCGATCTGGATCTGCTGTTCGAGGCGCTGCCGAAGTTCCAGTTGCCGTACAGCTCGAAGATCGACGTCCTGTCGGGAGGCGAGTTCGACGGCCACACCGTGTACAGCGTAAACGACGGCCAGCTGCTCGCATGCTTCGAGGACAGCATCCCCGAATCGCTGGTCCGCGCGATGGCGGCATTCAGGCCGCGTCCGTCCTATGTGCTGGTCTCCGAGAACGGTTTCCTGAACAGTGCTGCGCGTACGAACTTCACCGAGATCTTCAAGCAGTCCGCCGACGAGAAGACCGGCGCCACGCAGATCCGCATCATCTGAGGTCACCGAATGCAATTCAAATTCTCGCAATACCAGTACCAGACCGATGCTGCGGACGCGGTATGCGACGTGTTCGACGGCCAGCCGCTGCAGGATGGCGTCTCCTATATCCGCGACACCGGTATCCGTAAGCCCGCATCCCAAGTGCTCAATCCCGCTCAGGACGCTTTCGATATCCCCGAGTTGAGGCCGGTGCAGGAGATGCTCGGCCATTTCGATGCGGATGACGACACGGGCTACCGCAACGCGGATCTGCTGCTGGACGGCGAAAGGCTGCTCGCCAACATCAAAAACGTGCAACGCCGGCAGAACCTGACGGAATCCCCGAAGCTGTACACGGATCCGGCCGGTGCCGTCGAACTGGACGTGGAGATGGAGACCGGCACGGGCAAGACGTTCGTGTACACGAAGACCATGTTCGAATTGAACCGCCGTTACGGCTGGTCGAAGTTCATCATCGTGGTCCCGTCCATCGCCATCCGCGAGGGCGTCGCCAAATCGTTGGACATGACAGGCGACTATTTCTACACGTCCGGCCGCGACGGCAACGAGGGCTATGGGAAGAAACTGCACTCCTTCATCTACGACTCGTCGAATCTGAACCGGCTGGACGAGTTCGCCCAGTCCTCGGACATCCAGGTGATGGTCATCAACATGCAGGCGTTCAACACGTCCATGAAGGAGAACGGGCGCAGCAAGGACGCGAGAATCATCTTCTCGGAACGTGACGATTTCGGCTCGCGCCGCCCGATCGACGTGATCAGTGCGAGCCATCCGATCATGATCCTGGACGAGCCACAGAAGATGGGCGGCAAGGCCACGCAGGCGGGCATACGCCTGTTCAAACCATTGTTCACGCTGAACTATTCCGCCACGCACAAGATAAAGCACGACCTCGTGTATGCGCTGGACGCGCTGGACGCGTACAACCAGCGTCTGGTCAAGCGCATCGAGGTCAAGGGCTTCGAGCTGAACAACATGCGCGGCACCGACGGCTACCTGTATCTGCAGGACGTCATCGTCAGCAAAAACAGGGCGCCGCAGGCCCGTATCGAATACAAGAAGCTGTCCTCGGCCGGTAAGGTCGTGACCACGTCCGGACTGTTCGACGAGGGCGACGACGTCTACACCGCGTCCGGCGGGCTAGAAGCGTACCGCGACGGCTGGCGCATCGCTCCGGACGGCATCGTGCCCGACGGCCTGGAGCCGGGCCGGACCGGCTACGTGCGGTTCATGAACGGCGAGACGCTCGGCAAGGGCCGTATCATGAACGACGGATCCGAGGCAGACATGCGCCGCGTGCAGATCCGCGAGACCATCCTCTCCCACCTGCACAAGGAGGAGCACCTGTGGGCGCAAGGCATCAAATGCCTGAGCCTGTTCTTCATCGACGAGGTCGCGAAATACCGACAGTACGACGATGACGGCGAGCCGTTGAACGGCGAGTACGCGGACATGTTCGAGCAGGAGTACGACCGTTGCGTGCATGATTTCGTCGAGAACCGTCTCGACGACGGGTCCGGCTATCTCGACTGGCTACGCACCACACACGGCCGTTACGTGCACAAGGGATATTTCAGCATCGACAAGCACGGTCATTCCATCGACTCGAAAGTCAAACGCGGGTCGGAAGACAGCGACGACATCAGCGCATACGACCTGATTCTGAAAAACAAGGAACGACTGTTGAGCTTCGACGAGCCCACGAGGTTCATCTTCAGCCATTCCGCGCTGCGCGAGGGATGGGACAACCCGAACGTGTTCCAGATCTGCACGTTGAAGCATTCGAACAACGAGGTCGGCAAACGCCAGGAGGTCGGACGCGGCCTGCGCCTGTGCGTGAACCGCGAAGGCGTGCGCCAGGACCGCAACGTGCTCGACGACGCGGACTTCCTGGACGTGAACCTGCTGACCGTGATCGCGTCGGAAAGCTACGAAAGGTTCGCCGAAAGCCTGCAGAAGGACATCGAGACCGACCTGCGAGAGCGGCCAATCGTCATCAACGATGCATTTCTCGCCAAGACACGCGTTCCGGCCGACAAGCTCGGTCCGGAGTATGCGGGCTTGGGAGACGTGTCGTTCAGCAAGGACGAGGCGCGTGACATCGTGTACGCGCTGACCGTGGACCGGCTCATCGACCGCGACGGCAAGCTGACCGACAAGTACAAGGAAGAGCGTTTCGGCGAGGAAGCGGCGGAACTTCTGCCAGAACCCTTGCGAAAGAAGGTCCCGGCAATCCGTCTCGTGCTGGACAGCGTGGTGGAAGGCACCACCAAGGTGCTGATCGGCAACGCATTGAAACGCAAGTCCCAGGGCAACCCCCTCAACGCCAACTGGCAGAGGAAGGAGTTCCAGGAACTCTGGAAGCGCATCAACCACAAGTACGCGTACACCGTCAGCTTCAACGACGACGAGCTCGTCAAGAATGCCGTCAAGGCAATCGACGGGCACCTGACCGTATCGAAACTGTCTTACACGGTCACACGTGGCATCCAGAAGGAGAACGCCTCACGCGACGAGCTCGCGGACCGCACCCACTTCCACAGGAACGACTCCCATACCGGCGACCTGGACGTCGACGCGTCCAATGGCGTGAAATATGATCTGCTTGGCGAGATCGCACAGGCCGCGACCATCACGCGTCGTTGTGCGGCACGCATCCTCAAGAGCATTCGGCCGGACCGGTTCCTCATGTTCAGGGACAATCCAGAGCAGTTCATCGCGAGGGTCGGCCGTCTGATCGTCCAGGAGAAAGCGAACATAGTCGTTGACCATATCTGCTACGACCGGATCGAAGGCAGATACGATTCGAGCATCTTCACCAAGGGCGGCAACAATCGTGATGAGGCCGAAGGCTATCAGGCGTCCAAATGCGTGCAGGACTGGGTGTTCCCCGATGGCAGGATCGAAAGCGATTTCGCCAAGGACCTCGATAACGCGGCGGAAGTCGCGGTGTACGCGAAACTTCCCCGCGGTTTCCAGATCCCGACCCCGGTAGGCAACTACGCCCCCGACTGGGCCGTGGCCTTCCGCGACGACAGCGGTCTCAAGCACCTGTTCTTTGTGGCGGAGACCAAGGGCACGTTGGATAGTTTCGAGCTGCGTGGAATCGAAGACAGCAAAATCGCCTGTGCAAAACGACTGTTCAACGAGCTGAATCTCGCTGACGGAGCCCACTACGAACAAGCCACCACCTATCAAACCCTGCTCGACGAAGTGAAGGCATTGCAATGACGAGAAGAATTAGCTAGCAGACCTTCAATTATCAATGACTACCAATCAAGTGGCGTTTAACGTAGCCAGACACATCCCAAGGGAATAATGCAATGGACATATGGGGAATAGCGGTACCATCAGTAATCAGTGTTGTCAACATTTTCGTGACGATTCACGTTGCGCGCATGACAAAACAAACGCAAAAATTACTCTCTTCAAACGAGAAAGAGGTAGTGCCCGAAAAGTTGCGCACTTTGGATCATGGCCGTCCATGGCGCGATGATCAGTTCGCTTCCACGAGGTTGTCATCGAGCCGGGACATGTCCAGGTAGCGGCGGTTCGACCATTCGTTCGC
>NZ_JAHBBE010000029.1 GCF_019331805.1 Bifidobacterium pongonis | reverse complement strand
GGTACGGCCAGCTCGGCTTCCAGTCGGTCGTGTGGACGCAGCTCGGCGTGAAGGTCGGCCTGTGGGCCGCGTACGCGCTGGTGACCGCCATCGTGGGCTTCGTGGCCGCATGGCTCGCCATCCGCGCGCGCCCCGCCGCGGCGGACGGCTCCAGCATCCGCGTGAACGATAACGTGGTCGAGATCAAGCAGTCGGTCAGCTCCAAGCACGCGCGCCGCGTGGCCGTGGCCGTCTCCGCAGTGGTCGGCGTGGTGTTCGGCGCACGTTTCAACGTCGACTGGTCCCAGGTCCTGCTCATGTTCAACGCCCAGCCCTTCGGCGTCAAGGACCCGCAGTTCGGCATCGACAACGGCTTCTACGTGTTCGTCCTGCCGGGCCTGAAGCTCATGGTCTCCGCGCTGTCCACCCTGCTGCTGGTCGGCTTGGTGTTCTCCGTCGCGACCCATGCGATGATGGGCGGCATCCGCGTCACCATGCCGGTGAACGGCCGTGGCCTGTTCGCCATCACCAAGCGCGCCCGCCGCCAGATCGCCATCTGGCTGATGCTCAACATGTTCGGCTGGGCCGCGCAGATCGCGCTCGGCGTGTTCTCCACCCTCACCTCCGAAGGCTCTCGCATCACCGGCGCCACCTACACCACCGTCAACGCCACCATCCCCGTCACGCTCATCATGGCCGTGCTGGTCGCCGTGCTCGGCGTGGTGCTGGGCGTGTGGCTCATGCGCTCGCACGCGCTCGAAGGCAGCGCCCCGATCGGCGTGCGCGCCTCCGCCGCGTTGAAGGCGTGGCGCACGCCGCTGATCGCCATCGCCGTCACGGTCATCGTCTCCATGGTGCTCACCATCGCATGGCCGGCCCTGCTGCAGCGTTTCCGCGTGAACCCGAACGCCCAGGAGATGGAATCCACGTACATCCAGCGCAACATCGACGCCACCCGCGCCGCCTACGGCCTGGGCAAGCTCAAGACCGAGCAGTACAAGGCCACCACCACGGGCAAGCAGGGCGCGCTGCGTTCGGAAAGCGAAAGCACCGCGCAGATCCGACTGCTCGACCCGCAGGTCGTGTCCCCGACCTTCAAGCAGCTGCAGCAGTCCAAGCAGTACTACACGTTCGCCGATTCGCTCACCGTCGACAAGTACAACATCGACGGCACCAGCCAGGACACGGTGATCGCGGCCCGCGAGCTCAACCTCGACGGCAACGACAACCGCAACTGGGTGAACGACCACACCGTGTACACGCACGGCTACGGCGTCGTGGCGGCCTACGGCAGCCAGGTGACTTCGGACGGCCAGCCGCGCTTCTTCGAATCCGGCATCCCCACCCAGGGCAAGCTCACCGAATCCGAGCATTACGAGCCGCGCATCTACTTCTCGCCGAACATGAGCGAATACTCCATCGTCGGCGCGCCGGAAGGCACCGACTCCTGGGAGTTCGACTATCCGACCGGCTCCCAGGGCGCGACCAACACCTTCAAGGGCGACGGCGGCCCCTCCGTGGGCAATCTGTTCTCCAGGCTGATGTACGCGATCCGCTTCGGTTCCGACCAGATCCTCTTCTCCGACCGCGTGACCTCCCAGTCGCAGATCCTCTACGACCGTTCGCCGCGCGAACGCGTCGCCAAGGTGGCGCCCTACCTCACGCTGGACGGGCGCGTGTACCCGGCCGTGGTGGATGGCCGCGTCAAGTGGATCGTGGACGGCTACACCACCTCCGACGCCTACCCGTACTCGCAGATGACCGAACTCGGTTCCGCCACCCAGGATTCCACCACCGTCAACTCCAGCACGGTCAAGGGCCTGGGCACGCAGAAGGCGAACTACATCCGCAACTCCGTCAAGGCGACCGTCGACGCGTATGACGGTTCCGTCGACCTGTACGTGTGGGACAACACGGATCCGGTGATCAAGGCGTGGGAGAAGATCTTCCCCGGCCAGTACCACCAGCTGTCCGAGATCTCCGGCGATCTGATGAGCCACCTGCGCTACCCGGAGAGCCTGTTCAAGGTGCAGCGCGAACTGCTCGCCAAATACCATGTGACCTCCGCCAGCCAGTACTATTCGGGCGAGGATTTCTGGCAGACGCCGGTCGACCCGACCGAGTCGAAGCAGGCCCAGTCCGAGGACATCCTGCAGCCGCCCTACTACCTGACCTTGCAGACGGGCGGTACGAAGGAGCCGGTGTTCTCGCTGACTTCCTCGTACATCCCCGCGGGCACGTCCACGCGTGAGATCCTCACCGGCTTCCTGTCGGTGGATTCCGACGCGGGTTCGACGGCGGGCAAGATAGGCCCGAACTACGGCACCATACGATTGCAGGAGTTGCCGAAGGATTCGAACGTGCCGGGCCCGGGCCAGGCGCAGAACAATTTCAACGCCGACGCCGACGTCTCCAAGGAGCTCAACCTGCTGCAGTCCGGCTCCACGAACGTGGTGCGCGGCAACCTGCTGACCCTGCCGTTGGGCGGCGGCTTGGTGTACGTGCAGCCGGTGTATGTGAAGTCCTCCGGCGCCACGTCGTTCCCGCTGCTCAAGAAGGTGCTCGTCGCGTTCGGCGATCAGGTCGGGTTCGCCGACACGCTCGACGAGGCGCTCGACCAGGTGTTCGGCGGCGATTCCGGCGCGAACGCCGGCGACGCCGACCACGCTTCGGGCAATACGCAGGCCAAGACGGACACGTCCGGCACGGATTCGTCCGATTCGTCGGGCGCGGATTCGTCTGGTGGCACCGGCAAGTCCGACAAGACGGATTCCGGTTCGTCGTCGGGCGCGCAGCGCAGCCCCGAACTGCAGCAGGCGCTCAACGACGCCTCCAAGGCCATGCAGGACGGTCAGACCGCCATGAAGAACGGCGACTGGTCCGCGTACGGCGACGCGCAGAAGAAACTGCAGGAGGCGCTGAACAAGGCCGTCGAACTGAGCAAGTGACGCGGGCAGGCCGGTAACGGTCGGCGAAGGCCGGGACGGGACGCTCCCACCGACGAGGTGAGACGTTCCCGCCCCGGCCTTCCCATATGCGCGACAATGGTGGCGGCGGCAAACAAGCCGAACGGCCTGAACAGCCCAAACGGTTCGGATGATTCGGGTGATTCAGACGGTTCAAACGGTCCGGACGGTCCGAATGGTTCGGACGGAAACGCATGGAACCGACGAGAGGAAACAAGGAGACGGCATGGCATACACGTACAGACCCGCCACGGAGGCGGACATCCAGGCGCTCACCGACATCTACAACGCGGCGGTGAGCGAAGGCGGATCGTCCGCCGACACCACCCCGCGCACCGTCGACCAGCGCCGCGCATGGCTCGAATCCCACCACGAGCCGTACGCGGTGTTCGTCACCGAAACGACCGGCGGCGACGGGGCACGCGAGGTCGTCGGCTTCAGCGCGCTCTCCGTGTTCTACGACAGGGCCGGCTACGACGGCGTTGCCGATCTGGCCTACTACATCGCGCCCGAATGGCGCGGCAAGGGAGTGGGCACGTTCACGCTCTCCTCGCTGCTCGACGAGGCACGCCGACGCCACATGCGCAAGGCATGCGGCATCATCTTCGCCGACAACGCCGGGTCCATCGCCCTGATGCACCGCTTCGGCTTCACCCAGTTCGGCCTGATGCCCGCCGCGGCCACCGATTCCACCGGCACCATGCGCGACATGAGCTACTGGTACCTCGACCTGTAAACAGTCCCGCAGCCACACGCCGCCGCATCTGCCCGCGGCGAACGGCCACGGGTCACGCACGGCGGTACAATGAAACACTTGGAAAGACGCCGGCCGGCATGAACACCATGCGCGCCGGCACGAGACGCGGCGCGACCGGCGCGGGATTGCGACCGACCCGCCGCGCATACGAAGACAACGCACGCAAATAAGAACACAAGACAACGGCAAAGGTGGGAACATGGCGTCCGATTTCTGGCTGATCGCAGGTCTGGGCAACCCCGGCGGCAAATACGAAGGCACCCGTCACAACATGGGATTCATGACGGCCGACGTGCTGGCCGAACGCTGGTCGGTCAACCTCTCCGACCACAAAGGGCTCGCACTGCTCGGCAAAGGCGTGATGAACCTCGACGGGCGCAACCAGAAGTTCTTCCTCGCCAAACCGCTCACCTACATGAACGAATCGGGCAACGCCGTCGCCTCCATCTGCGCCTACTATCAGATCGAACCCGACCACGTCATCGTCATCCACGACGACATGGACCTCGACTTCGGCCGCATCAAGGTCAAGGCCGGCGGATCCGCCGGAGGCCACAACGGCATCAAATCCATCGACCGTTCGCTCGGCACCCCGAAATACTCCCGCGTACGCATGGGCGTGGGCCACGCCAGGCGCGGTGCCAACGCGCACGACAACACCGTGAACTGGGTTCTGGGCGGATTCGGCCCCGACCAGCGCAAGCAGCTGCCCGACTTCCTCGCCGACGGCGCGGACGCCGCCGAGGAGATCATCTTCCACGGGCTCGCCAAAACCCAGGAGAAATTCAATGGCCGCTGAGGCACAACGGCAGCCGCAAGCCAACGGCAGGCCCGCCGACCCGATGCGCGCCAGCCTGGCCGGACTGCTCGAAACCCTCGACCGGGACACCACGTTCGCCACGGTCGCGAACGGCGAAGCCGAACCCGCAGGCGACGACATCGACGCCTCGCTCATCGTCGGAGCCCCCTCGGGCATCCGCCCCGCGCTCGCGGCCGCCATCGCCGCGAACCGCAACGCCAGCCAGGTCGTCTACGTCGTATCCTCCAGCCGAGAAGCCGAGGAAACCGTCGACTCGCTGCGCTCCTGGTACCCCGGAGAGACCACCGACATCGCCCAGCTCGAAGCATGGGAAACCCTGCCGCACGAACGCCTCAGCCCCCGCGCCGACACCGTCGCGAACCGCATGGCCGTATTCCGCAGGCTCAAACACCCCGAACCCGGCAACCCCATGTTCGGCCCGATCCGCATCCTCGTAATGCCCGTGCGCTCGCTGATCCAGCCCGTGGTGGCCGGCCTCGGCGACGTGGAACCGCTCGTGTTCACCAAAGGGGAGGAACTCGCGCTCGACAAGGCGGTGGAACGTCTGGTGCGCAACGCGTACACGCGCGTCGAACTGGTGATGAACCGCGGCGAGTTCGCCGTGCGCGGCGGCATCCTCGACGTGTTCCCGCCCACCTACCCGCACCCGGTGCGCATCGAGTTCTTCGGCGACGAGATCGACGGGATCAGGGAATTCCACGCCTCCGACCAGCGCACGTACGGCGGGGGCATCGCCACCATCTGGGCCACGCCCTGCCGCGAACTGCAGCTCACCGACGCGGTGCGCACGCGCGCGAAAAGCCTGATCGGCTCCATCCCCAACGCGGAGGACATGCTCGAATCCATCGCCAACGCCATCCCCGTCGAAGGCATGGAATCGCTTATGCCCGCGCTCGTCGACGACATGGAACCCGTGGCTGGCATGATCGACCCGCACGCCGTCATCCTGCTCAGCGACCCGGAGAAGCTGCGCAGGGCCGCCACCGACCTGATGAAAACCGCGAACGAATTCCTCGCGGCCAGCTGGCATGTGGCCGCATCCGGGCACGGCGGCGCACCCATCAGCTTCGACGAGGCCAGTTTCCTCGACTTCGACGAGGTCATGAGCTCGCTGGGCTATTCCGACCATGACGTCATCGAACTGACCGATTTCAACGTCGACACCTCCCGCACGGGCCGTGTGCGCATCGCCGCCGAAGCGCCCGGCGAGTTCCGCGGCGACGAAAGCCGTGCCGCCGCAGGCATCGAGGGATTGATCGACGAAGGCTATGCGGTCACCGTCACCGCCGCCGCGCAGGGCACGTTGGCGAGGCTCAAACGCGCCATCAACGAGACTGGCATCGCGAGCTTCGACACCATCCGCTCCGCCGCCGTCGACGGGTTCGTTGACACGGAGGCGAAGGTCGCGCTGCTGACCGAACGTGACCTGACCGGTCGCACCAGCGCCGCCGCGCGCGCCAAGACGCCGAAGCGCCGCCGCAAGGCCATCGACCTGATGGAACTCAAGACCGGCGACTATGTGGTGCACGAGCAGCACGGCATCGGCCGTTTCGTGGAGATGCGCCAGCGTACCGTCGGCACCGGCGCGAACGCGTCCACGCGTGAATACCTGGTCATCGAATACGCGCCCAGCAAACGCGGCGCCCCGGCGGACAAACTGTTCATCCCCACCGACCAGCTCGACCTGGTGAGCAAGTACATCGGCGCCGAAACCCCCAAGCTCAACAAGCTCGGCGGCTCCGACTGGGCCGCGACCAAGGCCAAGGCCCGCAAGCATGTGCGCGAGATCGCCGACGGCCTGGTGAAACTGTATTCGGCCCGCCAGCGCACGCCCGGCTTCGCCTTCAGCCCGGACACCCCGTGGCAGAAGGAGCTCGAGGACGCGTTCCCATACCAGGAGACCGCCGACCAGCTCACCACCATCGACGACGTGAAGGCCGACATGGAGAAGCCCCGTCCCATGGACCGCCTGATCTGCGGCGACGTGGGCTTCGGCAAGACCGAGATCGCCGTGCGCGCCGCGTTCAAGGCGGTGCAGGACGGCAAGCAGGTCGCCGTGCTCGTGCCCACCACGCTGCTCGTGCAGCAGCATTACGAGACGTTCACCGAACGCTACGAGGGATTCCCCGTCAACGTGGCCGCGATGAGCCGCTTCCAGAAGCCCAAGGAGATCAAGCAGACCATCGAGGGGCTGGCGGATGGCACCGTGGACGTGGTGATCGGCACGCACAAGCTGCTCGGCCCGAAGGTCAAGTTTAAGGATCTCGGCCTGGTCATCATCGACGAGGAGCAGCGTTTCGGCGTGGAGCACAAGGAGACGCTCAAGGCGCTGCGCACGAACGTCGACGTGCTGAGCCTGTCGGCCACGCCCATCCCGCGCACGCTGGAGATGGCGGTCACGGGCATCCGCGAGATGTCCACGCTGGCCACGCCCCCGGAGGACCGCCTGCCCGTGCTCACCTACGTGGGCGCGTACGAGGACGCGCAGGTCACCGCCGCGGTACGGCGCGAACTGCTGCGCGGCGGCCAGGTGTTCTACGTGCATAACCGCGTGGAGGACATCGCCTCCGTGGCGGACAAGATCCACCAGCTCGTGCCCGAAAGCCATGTCGGCATCGCGCACGGCAAGATGGGCGAGAAGCAGCTCGACCAGGTGATCCGCGACTTCTGGCACAGGGACATCGACGTGCTGGTGTGCACCACGATCATCGAAACCGGCCTCGATATCTCGAACGCGAACACGCTGATCGTCGACCATGCGGACCGGTTCGGCCTGAGCCAGCTGCACCAGCTGCGCGGCCGCGTGGGCCGTGGCCGCGAACGCGCCTACGCCTATTTCCTGTACGATCCGTCCAAGCCCATGACCCAGCAGTCGCACGACCGCTTGGCCACCATCGCGCAGAACACGGCGCTCGGCTCAGGCTTCGACGTGGCGATGAAGGACCTCGAGCTGCGCGGCACCGGCAACCTGCTCGGCGACCAGCAGTCCGGCCATATCGAAGGCGTCGGCTTCGACCTGTACGTGCGCATGGTCTCCGAAGCCGTGGAAGCGTACAAGGAGCCCGACAAGGCCGCCGAACCGATGGCCGTGTCGGTGGATCTGCCGGTCGAGGCGTCGATTCCGGTGGACTACATCGATTCCGACAAGCTGCGTCTGGAGGCGTACCGCAAGCTCGCCGCCGCCCGCACCGAGGATGACCTGGCCGCGCTGCGCGAGGAGCTGACCGACCGCTACGGCAAGCCGCCGGAGCAGTTCGACACCCTGTTCGACGTGGCACGCCTCAAGTTCAAGGCGCGCAGGATGGGCATCAGCGAGATCCTTGCCCAGTCGAACCGCGTGCGCATCGGGCGCATCGACCCCGCCGAATCGGTCCGCATGCGCATGTCGAGGATCTACCGCGGCTTCCAATACCGCCCGGTCACCCACCAGCTCATCATCCCGGCCCCGTTCGCGGGTTCGCTCGGCTCGCAGCCCATGAGCGGCGACCAGATCATGCTCTGGCTCAACCAGCTGCTCGACGACCTGGCATGGACGCCCAAGCCGCGCCGCTAACACGCCCTCCGGCGAATGGGCGTTTCGTCCATCAATCCCATTATTCTTGGCATTGACATCACAACCTAGCGTTTAAAGGAGTAGTTGTGGCAGCAATTGAAAGCGTGTACGCGCGTCAGATTCTTGATTCCCGTGGCAACCCGACCGTTGAGGTCGTGCTTGATACCGAAGACGGTGCTCAGGGCCTGGGTCTGGTTCCGTCCGGTGCTTCCACTGGTGAGGCTGAGGCTTGGGAGCGCCGCGATGGCGACAAGTCCGTCTACCAGGGCAAGGGTGTGCTCGACGCTGTCAAGGCAGTGAACGAGGAGATCGCTCCGAAGGTCATCGGCATGGATGCCGCCGACCAGCGCGCTCTCGACGATCTGATGATCGAGCTCGACGGCACCCCGAACAAGGGCCGTCTCGGCGCCAACGCCATCCTCGGCGTCTCCCTGGCCGCCCTGTACGCCTCCGCCGAGTCCGCCGGCATGCCGCTGTACCGCTACATCGGCGGCACCAACGGCCACATCCTGCCGGTCCCGAACATGAACATCATGAACGGTGGCGCCCACGCTGACTTCGCCACCGACATCCAGGAGTACATGATCTCCCCGTACGGCTTCGACTCCTACTCCGAGGCTCTGCGCGCCGGCGTCGAGGTCTACCACACCCTGAAGAACGTCCTGAAGAAGGAAGGCCTGGCCACCGGTCTGGGCGACGAGGGCGGCTTCGCTCCGAAGATGAAGTCCAACAAGGACTCCCTGAACTACATCATGGACGCCATCTCCGCCGCCGGCTACGAGCCGGGCAAGCAGATCGGCATCTCCCTGGACGTCGCCTCCTCCGAGTTCTACAACAAGGAAACCGGCAAGTACCACTTCGAGGGTGACGACCGCGAGGCCGGCTACATGCTCGACTTCTACGAGAACCTGATCAACGAGTACCCGATCGTCTCCATCGAGGATCCGTTCCAGGAAGAAGGTTGGGACGACTGGGCGGCCATCACCGCTCGCCTCGGCGATCGTCTGCAGTTCGTCGGCGACGACCTGCTGGTCACCAACCCGAAGCGTCTGGCCAAGGGCATCGAGCTCGGCGCCGCCAACTCCCTGCTGGTCAAGCTGAACCAGATCGGCACCGTCACCGAGACCCTGGACGCCATCGAGCTGGCCACCAAGAACGGCTTCACCTCCATGGTT
The DNA here is from genome assembly GCF_019331805.1 of Bifidobacterium pongonis. Classification (GTDB taxonomy): domain Bacteria; phylum Actinomycetota; class Actinomycetes; order Actinomycetales; family Bifidobacteriaceae; genus Bifidobacterium; species Bifidobacterium pongonis. The sequence goes on along the minus strand of NZ_JAHBBE010000029.1, from coordinate 24,777 downwards.
TCCCACCGCTCCGGCGAGACCCCGGACACCACCATCTCCGACCTGGCCGTCGCCAAGAACACCGGCCAGATCAAGACCGGTGCCCCGGCTCGTGGCGAGCGTATCGCCAAGTACAACCGCCTGCTCGAGATCGAGGAGGAGCTCGGCTCCACCGCTCAGTACGCCGGCTACAGTGCTTTCAAGGCCTGCAAGAAGTACATCGCCAAGTGAGCTGATTGACGCATAGCGTCATCTGATTCATTCGCCTAAGGGTGGGATGTTCCTCGGAACGTCCCACCCTTTCGCGTTGCCCGCAACACGGCGAAACGGGTCGCACGGCGCCTTGCGCATAGTCGAATGCGCCGGGTAGGTTGGTGACCATGAGCATACGGAAGCGCAGCGCATCCGGTGGCGCCGCGAAAACCACCGGAAGAACCGGGAAAAACGGGAAAGGCGAGGGCAACGCTCAGAAGAGCAGGGCGTCACGCTCGGGCGGTCCGATCGCGTTCTTCGTCTCCCTGTTCATCGTGCTAGTCGCGGCCATCCAGCTGGTATCCACCTTCAACGCCTACGCGAACGACCTCGCGCATCTCAACAATCTGAAACGCCAGGAGGCGGCGCTCATCGCGCAGAAGAAGGAACTCGAGAACGACATCGCCCGCTGGGACGACGAATCCTATGTCGCGGCGCAGGCGCGCGAACGGCTCGGCTTCGTGTTCCCCGGCGAACAGTCCGTGCACGTGATGAACCCGGAGGCGGTGACGGGCAAGGAATCCGACGCCAAAGCCTCGAAGAGCAAGGAATCGACCGAGCAGAAGCTGCCGTGGTACAGCGAACTGTCGTACGCCTTCAAGGAAGCCGACCAATCCGACAACAAATAGCGCAAGCCTAACCGGCGGCCCGCCGCACGGCGTGCGTGCGGGTATGGTAATGGAAGCACATCGAACGAACACGATACGGAACACCTACACACAGGAAGGGCAATAGTGAGCCAGATCGAACCCGACGCATTGGCAGAGCAGCTTCTCGCGCAGCAGCCTGAGGAACGAGACATCGCCATCGTGCAGGAGCAGCTGGGGCGATACCCCCGCGGCATGGTGGCCGTGGGCGCGCGCTGCGTGTGCGGCCGCCCGCTCGCCGTGGTGACCAGGCCGTTGCTGCCCGGGGGAGTGCCGTTCCCCACGACCTGCTACCTGACCAGCCCCGAGGCGGTCAAGGCCGCATCGCATGTCGAAGCCGAAGGATCCATGCGCGACTACGGCGAAATGGTCGCCGAGGACGAGAACGTCAAAGCCGCGTACGAGCGCGCGCACCGGCTGTACCTCGAATTCCGCCACGCCATCGCCACACGCTTGGGCGACAGCGAGGAGCACATCGAAGGCACGTCCGCGGGCGGCATGCCCGTGCGCGTCAAGTGCCTGCACGCCCTGATCGCGCAGTCCCTGGTGATGGGACCGGGCGTGAACCCGATCGGCGACATGGTGCTCGAACGCGTCAAGGACGAATTCGACCCCACCGTCTGCCGTTGCAGCGTGGCATGGCCGTCCGCCGACAAGACGCGGGAATAAGCGAAGCGAACAGCAGAACCGGCATAGGGAAGGACTGAAACGATGACGAAATCGGTAACCGTGGCGGGCATCGACTGCGGAACGAACTCCATCCGACTGAAGGTGGCGCGCGTCGACGAGAACGGCATGACGCAGATCGTGCCGCGCCAGCTGAAGGTGATCCGCCTCGGCCAGGACGTCGACAAGACGCACCGCTTCGCGGACGAGGCGCTGGAACGCGCCTACGCCGCCGCGCGCGAGTTCGCCGACATCCTCAAGGAGCATCCCGTCGACGGTCTGCGCTTCGTCGCCACGTCCGCCACGCGCGACGCGGCAAACCGCGAGGAGTTCGAGGACGGCATCGAGGAGATCCTCGGCGTACGCCCCGAGGTCATTCCCGGCACCGAGGAGGCCGATCTGAGCTTCCTGGGCGCGACGAGCGTCGTGCCGCGCAACGATTTGAAGCCCCCGTACCTGGTGGTCGATCTGGGCGGCGGCTCCACCGAGCTGGTCATCGGCGGCGACGGCGAAAGCGCCCCCGCCACCCAGGTGCAGGCGGCCTACTCCATGAACATCGGATCCGTGCGCATGACCGAACGCCACCTGAAGAACGACCCGCCCACCGCCGAGCAGATCGAGGAAGCCTACAAGGACATCGACGAGCATATCGACGAGGCCTTCCGCACCGTGCCGGCCGGCCGCGCGCGCACCATCATCGGCGTCTCCGGCACCGTCACCACCATGACCGCGCTGGCCATGGGATTGCAGGAATACGACCACACCCTGGTGGACGGCTACCGTCTGCCCGTGGAGGAGGCCTACAAGGTGGACGACCGCTTCCTGAACATGACGCGCGCCGAACGCGCCGAATACAAGACCATCCACCCCGGCCGCATCGACGTGGTGGGCGGCGGCGCCGTGGTGTGGAACCGCGTGCTGTCGCGCGTCAGCGAGGCCGCCAAGGCCGATCACGGCGAGCCGATCGACTCGTTCGTGGCCAGCGAGCATGGTCTGCTCGACGGCCTCGTGCTTGATTACGGCCGTAGGCTTCTCGCCGCCTGAACGGCGTGCTAGCATACAATAAGCGCTGGCAGGAAGCATGATCCCCGCACGGGGTTCCGGCGTTCCGGCCAACCTGCCTCCATGGCGAAATCGGTATACGCAGCTGACTTAAAATCAGTCGCTTCGGCTTGCGGGTTCGAGTCCCGCTGGAGGCACCGAAGACGCGGAAACGGACAGCCGAACGGGCCCGCCGGAAACGGCGGGTCTTTCCGTATCCGCGGCGATCCGTTCATTCCATTCACGCCATCCCGCTCACAGGGCACGGCAAAACAAGCGAAACATACGGCAGGTAAGCTGCTCCACAGCATGCACGAGACGATGTGAGGAGCGCATATGCCGTCCAACAGGAGCGACGTAGAAAAGACCACCACGAACGGCGAGCTGCCGATCATGCCGACGCAGGCCATCATCATCGGCACGGTGCTGGCCATCGGCGCCATCTCCTGCTCCGGCTTCTACCTGTCGATGCTGGGCGGCAGCGTCGCCCTGGTGCCGTGGATGTGCGTGGTGCTGTTCGTCGCCGTCGCGTTCACGTATGTGGTCGGATTCGCCCTGCTGTGGTGCGCCGAATCCTTCACCCTGCGCATGAAGGAACGGTTCAGGGCGCTGGCCTACGGCGTCGTCGGCTTCATCGGTTACGGCGTGTGGGGGCTGCTGGTCATGACTTCGCTGATGAACTCGATCGGCCAACCGCTCAACGGTGTGGTGCTGTCCAACGGCAGCGTGCTGGCCGTCGCGTTGAACTATGCGGTGTTCGGTTTCCTGGCGTTCATGCTGGGTCAGCTTCTCGCCCCCAAGCTGTGCGTGAAAAAGCCGCTCGCCTTCGGGCTGCTGGCCGCGCAGATCGTGCTCGCGGTGTTCGGTCTGATCGCCATGGTGATGATGTTCGGCGCATTGTACCGGTAGATGCCGGTAGGTGTAGGCGAACACTGATACGCTTCGGCGGCTGGGCACCTGTGCCCGGCCGCTTTTCCATGCCGGCGTGACCGTGCGAAGTGTTCGGAATGCGGCGGTTTCGCCGTGGAAGTGCCCAAAAGCGTGCGATGGTGCTAATCTAGAGCGCATTGCCCAAATAGGAGGTTTTGTGACATGGCAGATCAGATGCCCAAGGTGAACAGCGAGTTCGGGGCCCGTCCGCAGATTGAATTCCCCACCGAGGAAGCCCCGAAGGGTCTGAAGGCAGTGGAGCTCATCGAAGGCGATGGCCCGATGGTGCGCCGCGGCGACACCGTCACCGTGAACTACCACGGCGTGGTGTGGGGTAAGGAGGAGCCGTTCGACTCCAGCTTCGACCGTCATCAGCCGGCCAGCTTCGGCATCGGCGTGGGTCAGGTCATCAAGGGTTGGGATCAGACGGTGCCGGGCCACAACGTCGGTTCCCGTCTCGTGGTGTCCATCCCGCCGGAGTATGGCTATGGCAGCCGTGGCGTCCCGCAGGCCGGCATCGGCGGCGGCGACACTCTGGTGTTCGTGGTCGATATCATTTCCACGCGCTGATCACCGTTCAACACTGACATACATCGGAAGCGTCGGCGGCTAGGGCACCGACGCTTTCTTCGAACAATGAAGGAGTCGATATGACACAAGAGGATCAGGTTTTCCTGCTGACGCAGGAGGCTTACGACAAGATGCAGGAGGAGCTGAAGTGGCGTGAGGGGGAGTACCGCGACGAGATCATCGCCAAGGTCTCCGCGGCACGCGCCGAAGGCGATCTGAGCGAGAACGGCGGCTACCATGCCGCACGCGAGGCCCAGCGCGTCAACCAGGGCCGTATCGAGGAGCTGACGTTCAAACTGCGCCACGCCAAGATCCTCACCGCGCCTCCCGCGGGCAAGGTCGGCGACGGTTCCCTGGTCACGCTCGACATGAACGGCCGCGAGAAGGTGTTCGTGCTGGGATCGCACGATCTCGCCATCGCCACCGATCAGGCCATCATCAGCCCGGAGTCCCCGATCGGCGCCGCGATCTACGGCGCGAAGGTCGGCGACACCGTGACCTACCAGGCTCCCAACGGCCGCGAGATCTCCGTGACCATCAAGGATTCCAAGCCGCTGAGCTGAACCCGCGCGTGAACGCCCGCCAAGTCGCATGAGGCGGCTGAAACGGGCGATCCGATCCAACGGATGTGGGATATACGAGTGGAGGCGCCACCCTTTGCCGGGGTGGCGCCTCCACTCGTATGCGCACAGGTATGCGGTTCCGCCGCGGTTCGGCCTGCGCCGAATCAGGGGACCATGGTCCACATGTTCACGATCACCATGTAAATCGCGACCATATGACACGCGTACCCGGCGACCGTGCCGCAGTGGAAGATCTCATGGAAGCCGAACACGCGCGGCCACGGGTCGGGCTTGCGGCGCGCGTAGACGATGGCGCCGGCGATGTAGCATACGCCGCCCGCGATGATGAGGATCGTCACGGCAGGGCCGGCCACGGGGGAGGTCCAGAACAGGGCCATGTAGGCGAGGCCGTAGATGCCGAAGATGACGTACACCAGGGTGTACAGCCAGCGCGGCGCGTTGATCCAGATGACGTGGATGATGATGGCGATGGCGGTGCACGCCCACATGGAGATGATGATCAGGTTACGCCAGAACGGCTGCAGGGCGAACGACACTGGCGTGTAGGTGCCGGCGATCAGCAGGAAGATGTTCACATGGTCGATGCGGCGCAGCACGTTGGTGACCTTCGGGTTCCAATCGCCCAGATGGTAGGCCGCGGAGTTGGTGAAGAGGATGAGGGAGCTGGTCATGAACACGGCGCACGCCCATTTGAGGCCGGGCTGTTTGGCCAGGCAGATGAGCACGATGCCGGCCGCGAGGGAGAGCGGGGCGGCCACGGCGTGGATCCAGCCGCGCATCGCGGGCTTCGGTCTGCCGTGCACGTCGTAGCGGATCTTGCGCGGCTTCTTGTTCTTCTTTTCCAGTTCCGGCACTTCGATGCCTTCGATCTTGGCGGCCTTGATCTCGCCCTTGGCGATGACGTGCGTCGCCTTCGCCTCGGCCTTCAGACGGATCTTCTCCGCCTTGAGCCGTGCGCGTGCGCGTGCGCCGTCTGCCTTCGATCTGATGGCCTGATCGTGCGCGTCCGTTACGGCGGCCTGTTTGCGTGCGATTTCCGCCTCTTCGCGTTCTGACATGGTCGATCCTCTCAGGTTGGTTACGCAACCGTAACCTACGATACCGTAGGTTAGTGGAAAGTCAAGTGACATGACGTCAAAACCTCGTGTCACCGCGCGAGGCGTGCGTATTATTGTCGCATGGCCGATTTCTCTCAAATACTCGCAACGCGTCCGGACTTCGATGACAGAGATCGTGAATGGCTGCACCACTTGGTAGCCGACTGGCAGGTGGTCGCCGATCTCAGCTTCGCGGACCTGCTGTTGCTCATCAAAAACGGTGAAGGACAATACGTCGTGGCCGAACAGTGCCGCCCGTCCACCATGGTGACCCTACGCGCCGACGACATCGTCGGCAAGATCGTACCCGAGGAGATGACCGCGGAACTCGACGCGGCCATGGAATCCGAAGGCGTCTACCGTTCCCCGGTGATGCGCGACTTCGGCAAGGTCAACGTCTGCACCGTATACGCCCCGGTACACGCCCACGGCAAGACGCTGGGCCTCGTGGTGCGCGAGACGAACATGACCACGCGCGAATCGAACGGCCGCTACGAAACCGAAAGCATCAACTCCGGCAAGCAGCTGTTCAAGATGATCCCGCGCGGCCAATTCCCATACACCGACGCGGTGATGAGCCAACGCCACATCGCCCGCATGTCCGACGGATTCATCATCCTCACAGTGGACGGCATCGTCCGCTACGCCTCGCCGAACGCCATCAGCTGCTTCCGCAGGATCGGCCTGCTCGCCACCATGCGCGGCCACTACCTGAGCGAACTCGGCGTGAACCTGCTGCACACCGACGACCCGGTCGACGACCAGCTGCCGCTCGTACTCAGCGGCAAGGCCGCCGTCGACTCGGAAATCTGCACCAACCATTCCGCCGTCTCGCTGCGCTCGCTGCCGCTGTACGACGAGAACGGCCGCATGGGCGCGATCGTGCTGTGCCGCGACGTGACCGAGCTGCGCCGCCGTGAGAAGGAACTGCAGACCAAGGATGCCACGATCTCCGAGATCCACCACCGCGTGAAGAACAACCTGCAGGCCGTGTCCGCGCTGCTGCGCCTGCAGGCCCGCAAGACCAAGTCCGAAGAGGTGAAGAACGAGCTGAAGGAGGCGCAGCGCCGCGTGCAGACCATCGCCATGGTGCACGAGGGTCTGAGCCAGACCGCCGACGAGGTCGTCGACTTCGACAAGGTGATCTCCAAGCTGCTGCGCATGGCGGTCGACCTGGCCACCATGCGCGACCAGCATATCGACATCAGCTTCCTCGGCAAGTTCGGCATGATGCCCGCGCAGGACGCCACGCCGCTCTCCCTGGTGCTCACCGAGCTCATCACCAACTGCGTCGAGCATGGCTTCGAAGGCCGCGAGGAGGGTCATATCACGGTTTCCGTGGGACGTTCCGGCGCGAACCTCAACGTCGTGGTGGAGGATGACGGCGTCGGCCTCGATTCCGAGGCGCATGGCGGCATGGCGCGTTCCTCCGGTTCCGGCCTGGGCACGCAGATCATCAACACCTTCGTGACCAACGATTTCGGCGGCAGCGTGCACTGGCAGGCCCGCCGCGAAGGCGGCACCAGGGTGGTGCTGGATATGACGCTTCGCGCGGCCCAGTCCCAGCTGTGACCTGCGGGCAGTAACGCGAACGGGCATACGAAAGGGGCGGAAAGCAATCGCTTTCCGCCCCTTCCTGTTCGGTGAGCACCAGGAACCGAACGTCTCTGGTGTGCAGATATCAGATCTGCATCTGCATGGCCTGCGAACGGCGCAGGCGCATCGCCTTACGCTTGAGCTGACGACGTTCGTCCTCGCTCAGGCCGCCCCACACGCCGTAATCCTGGTTCGTGTCGAGTGCGCACTTCAGGCAGGCGTCGATCACCTTGCAGGTGCGGCACACGGCCTTGGCCTCTTCGATCTGCTGATACGCAGCGCCGGTGTTGCCGACGGGGAAGAACAGCTCGGGATCCTTGTCGCGGCATGCAGCCTTGGCTCGCCAATCAAAAGCGCTGCTCATTATTTCCTCCCAAATGGAGTGTCCAAACAATCTTTCCAGTAACAGATAAGCACGTTCCACCAAGTTTTTCAAGAGTTTTTCTCGAAGAGATTGGCGAAGTTTCACGAACTGTCTCCAAAGGAGCATTGTACCGGCACCACCCGAGCACGGTCGATGAACACCGCGCGGCCCGGCAACGTCAGGCTTTCCACGTCGAACGAATCCCATAGTGCGCCCGGGATGCCGTTCATCTGATCGGTCGCCTTGTCTGCGGTGGGGAACACCACGCGCACGGCGCATTGCTCGGGAATGCGCACGTGGCGGCTGGACTCCACGGCGAACACGACGATGATGGTGTGATCGGCCAGAGCCTCGCGCAATTTCGCTGCAAGCGGATCGGCGCAGAAGGGGTCGAACAGCGGGTCGGCGTCGTCCACCAGCCATACGAGCCGTGACGGCTCGGCTCGTGCATCGCCCTGCGTGATGTCCGGCATGTCGTCCGGCATATCGTCCGGCATATCGGGAACGCAGTCATACTCCGGCATCGTATGCGTCTCGTAGCCGATCGCGCCGCGCCGCGTCCACCGCACCGCCACCGCGCCGACGGCACTGTCAGCACCGACGGTGCCGTCGCACAGTCGGCGGGCAAGCTGGGCGAGCAGCGCGGTCTTGCCCCGGCCCTGCGGCCCGATCACGCCGATATTGCCATGATCCAACGGCATCACGGCGGTATGCAACGTCACACCATCATCGGCCAAGGCGAAGGGAACACCGCAAGACGTATCGCGGGAGGGCGGAACCGCCGGCAGCCTGGTCACCGTGCGGGGCAGCGGCGCGGAGAACAAGGCGGGCGGCGGCACCGTGCCGTGGTATCGCGCCGCCAGCACCACCGCGTCGACCATACGCGCGATATCCTTCGCCGCGGCGCAACGCCACGCCTCCACGCCTTCGCCGTCATTGCAATACACCACGCCCGGCAACGACGGCGGAATGTTCGCGGCCCTGCCGGAACCAAGAATCTCCACCGACTGCAGGGCATCCCGCACGCGCAAACACAATCCCAACGTCATATTCGCCTTCATTTCCGAGGAAACCTGCCCGACCGGATGCTGCGTGCACGCGATCACATGCATGCCCAACGACCGGCCCAGCGACGCGATGCGCACGATACGGTTCACCACGTCGGGCAACTGATCGCGCAACGCATGGAACTCGTCGATGACGACCACCAGCCGGGGCGGAGCCGATTGCAGCGCGGAAACGTCATGCGCACGCTGTTCGGCCACCAGCCGTTCCCTACGTTTCAACTCGACATCCAACGCATGCAACGCACGCACGGCATGCTGCAGATCCAGATCGCAGACATTGCCCACGCAATGCGGCAGACGCTCAAGCGGCCGAAACGCCGTACCGCCCTTGAAATCAAGGAACACGAACTGCACACGGTCGGGAGGATTACGCACCGCCATCGCCAGACACCAGCTTTGCAACAGCACGGACTTGCCCGAACCAGTGGTACCCGCCACCAGCGCATGCGGCCCCTGCCGGCTCAGATCAAGCCGCACCGCATCATGCTCCGCCATGCCGACCGGCACATCCAACGAAAACGGCAGCAGCCACTGCCGGGCCACGGTCCGCCACGGCAACGGGTCAACCTCACGCCGCAAACCCAACAACGCCTCCAGATCCACGCTCGCAAGACGCTGCAAGGCGACCACATCATCCGCATTCCCACACCCCGAAACACCATAGGAGTCGCCGGGCGAAGCAGCGGGGGAGAGCGCCATTCGGGAAGCGGAATCCTGCCCGACCCCGCCCACGGCGGAACCCTCGGAGACACGCTGCACACGAGCCAACGCCAACGAAGCCAAACAGCCCAGCATCGAAGGAACCATCATCGCGGCGAACATCCACTGCCGGAACGCCACCATCATCGCGATTAGCATAAGCTGACCCGCCATAGGCATCAGCATGACCAGCATCGTCAGACGCTCCGTCCGTTGCGCTCGCCGTTCCTGCCGCGCGGCGGATCGCCTCGGCTGCTTCGGCTTGTCTGGCCGCTGTTCCGGTTGCCGTGTTGTTTGTCTTCGTCGCCACATGAGCCCAGTGTGCGGTGGACCGCGAACGCCGGTCAACCTGTACGGGCAATGTGGTCGGAACGCCGCCGATTCTTCACCGTTCCTTCAATACCGGGTGGGATTCGGGCGTAGGAAAACGCTGCGAAAAAACGCGCACAACAGCAAAAAGGCGGCCGCCCGCAAGGACAAGCCGCCCGGAATCCGCCGAATAGCGGAATAAGAACAACGTGGGAAAGCCATCAGCCTTCGGCCAGCGTACCCACCTTGCCTGCGGCATGGGTGCCTGCGACCAGCTGGCTGAACAGATCGGTGTTCCGCGTGTCGTCAAGCAGCACCGACGAGCCGACGCCGTCGACCATATACCCCGGATCGGTCCAATACACGCTGCCGCTCACGCCGCCGTCGCCGGTGGCGGCCTTGAACGCGAACGCCATCTGCGCCAACGTCAGGGGAGAGGTCTTATCGTCCACGGTGATCGCGGCAAGCGCGGCATCCGCGGCCTTCGTCACCTTCGCCGGGCTGGACAGCGTCTCCTTGGACATGGCCTTGGACACGATTGCGCCGATCACCTGGCGCTGGCGCTGCGCACGGCCGAAATCGCCGTTCGCATCCGCATAGCGCATACGGGAGAATGCTAATGCGGTACCGCCGTCGACGGTATGGCAGCCGGCCTGCCAGTCAAGCCCGGAATACGGGTCGCTCACCGTCTGGTCGTAGCACAGGTTGACGCCGCCGATGGCGTTCACCACGCTCTGCAGACCGCCGAACTTGATCTTGGCGATATGGTTGATCTTCTGCCCGGTGATCGATTCGACGGATTCCACCAGAGCCTTGTTGCCGCCAAGTTCCGCGGCGGCGTTGATCTTCATGTACTGGCCGTTGACCTGCACCAGGGAGTCGCGCGGGATGGAGATCAGCGAGCTCGGCCCGGACTTCGGTTTGGTGAGCACGAGAATGGTGTCGGTCCTGAAACCGGGGGTGTCGTCGGCGGTGCCGCCCACGGTGCCGTCACGTTCGTCGGAGCCGAGGATGAGCCATGAGGTCGCCGGGCCGTTGGCCTTGCTGGTCAGCCAGTCGCTCTCCTTGTTCAGCCGGCCGTTCACCCAATTCCAGCCGCCGAATACGGCGAGGGCCAGTGCGCCCAGCAGTATGAGCACCACGAGGGAGATGACATGCCTGGGGCCGCGCCTGCGCCTGCGCGGCATGGCTGCGGAGGCCGGGCCGTTCGGTCTGACGGGAGGCGTGGGGGAGGCGCTTTGCGGGCGTGTGGAACCGCGGTACGGTGCGGGTTGTGCTGCGGGACGGGCCACGCGCGGTGACGTGCCGTTGGTGCCGCGTGAGGTTCTTGCCGAACGCGACGAGGAGGGAGTGAAGCTCATGGGTGCTGCTGTTCCGTTTGGATGCTGGGCTGATGCCTGATTCGCTACCGGTACCGCCGGTGCCGCCGGGGAGGAAGAAGCGGAAGGGGAGGAAGGGGATGCGGCGGAAGCCGGTTTCGCGGCTTGGCTGGAGACGCCGCGCCTGGCAGGGGAGGAGCCTGTGGGGAACTGGTCGGCGCGGCTCGCAGTGGAGCGTGCGGCCGGGGATGTGGCTCGGGTTGGTTCCGTACGGCGGCGGACCGGGGGAGTGAAGCTTGGAGGGGCGGGGGTTGCCGCGCCGGAGGCGGGCTTGGCGGAGGCGGACTTGGCTGAGGCGGGCGAAGATGCCGCGGAGGAGACCGGTACGGATGGCGCGGATTGCGCGGCCGGGGAAACCGGTGCAGCCGGGGCGATGGCCGGTGCGGGGTTGCCGGAAACACGGGGAGCGCCGGGTGCTGCAGGTGTTACGGATGCTGCGGAAACGGAGGGAACGCCGGGGGTGGCGGGAGTGGTGCTGCGACGACGCGAGCCTGCGGGAATGAAGCTGGGTGGAGTGTCCTGCGGACGCTGTCCCTCATTGTCCTGTGCCATGTCGCCTCCTGAGCAATACCAAATCTATGCCACTGTTGCACATAATGCCGTATGAACGGGTGCCTAACGGGGTTTTTCCTCATTTCCGGCACAAGGCGACGCCGGGCTTGCCCCGCGTCGCCTTGTGCGATCGTTGATGCCGGTGCGTTCCGCTACTGCACCGGGCACACCACGTTGTTGAGATATGCCTCGGAAATGCCGATGATCTGGCCGGTGTTGGCATCCTGGACGGCACCGGTCTCCGTGTCGATCACACCACCGGTGGCGGTGTCGATGTAGCGGCCGTCCGGGGTCTTCTCCACGCCATCGGCGACCTTCGTGTTCTGCGGGGTCGCCTGCGCGTTCTGATCGTTCTGATCGGTCTGCGCGTTCTGATCGGTGGAATCGGACTGGTTCGAATCGTTGTTCGAGGAATCCTGGCTATCGTTCTGATCGGTGTTCTGCGTGGCTTCCTCGACGAAGGGCTTGCCTTCCCTCATCTTGGCCCACAGCTGGTCGGCGGTCGAATCCCACACCACGCGGTTGGGGTCGCTCGGCGCGGTCACCACGGGGAGCGTGCGCGTGTATACGTGGGACACGTTCAGGTTCTTCAGGCTCATGGCCAGACCCGCGAGCGTGGCGGTGTCGGCGAGACCATGCGAGATGTTCAGCGACTTCAGCGCGGACTTCGCCAGCTGGTAGAGCTCGCTCGTGTGGGTGAAGATGTTCTTGTCGAGCGCCTGCTGCAGCAGCTGCTTGATCAGATACTGCTGGCGGGTGGTGCGCTGCACGTCGGAGCCGTCGCCCATGCTGTAGCGGGTTCGCGCGTACTGGGTGGCGCTCAGGCCGTCGAGCTGGTGCAGGCCCTTCGTGAGGTCGAGGCCCGTGTAATGGTCCTTCACGTCGGAGGGGATGCAGATCTTCACGCCGCCGATGGCGTTGATCATGTCCTTCAGACCGTTGAAGTCCACCACGATGAAGTTCTGGATGTTCAGGCCGGTCAGCGAGTTGACCGCGTTCACCGTGCAGCTGGCCGCGGATGCCAGGTCGCCGCCGGTGGCGTAGCCGTTGGCGAAGATCGAATTGAACATCACGTTGTACTGGGCGCTCATCGTGCCCTTGCTGGTCTCGCAGCTCGGCGAGTCGACCAGGGAGTCGCGCGGGATGGAAACGAGATTGATGTAGCTGCGGTCCGCGGAGATCTGCACCACCATGGTGGTGTCCGCCTGATGGGAGCCTTCGCTGGTGTCGCCGCCGCCGATGGCCGCGTTGTCGGCGCCATCACGGGTGTCTTGGCCGAGCACCAGGAACTCGATGGATTTGCCCGCATTCGGATCGACGAGCTCCGTTTCCTTCTGCCCCTTCTGCGGGATGACTCTGACCTCGCCGTTCTCGATGGTGCTGTTGATGTCCATGAATGTCGCGGCCGCCGCGGTTCCCACGAAGACGAGCATCGCGACCACCACATATATAACGGTATTGCGCACTCGGTGCTGCATGCGGTATGACATGCTGTGACGCGGCGCTATATCCCTCCAGCCGCCCACATTGGGCACGTTGGACTTGTTGGGAATGTCGGCACCGGATCGTTGCTTGTTCACGCTTGCAAACCTTCCTGTATGGGGCAAAACGTTTTGATTGTACGGCAAGGAGTTGAAAAGGCGCCCCCGAATGCCGTTTCCTCACACCTTCTTGAAAAACCGCACGCAACATGGGAAGCCCCCTATATAGCACATTTCGTGCGAACATGTGGTAATGACATGGCTTGAACTTGACAAAAACGAAGCCCGAAGTGTGTAATCTATCTGTTGCTGACAAAGTCAAAAGGGCGGGCAAGGAGGATGCGCGTATGTGGGGCATCGCCAACGATTCCGATGAGGAGCCAACCGGCGGGCTGTGGGGGCTGTTCCTGCCGGACGGTGATGTCACATGGCAGAACAAGGCGTTGTGCTCGCAAACCGATCCCGAAGCGTTCTTCCCCGAGAAGGGCGGCTCCACCCGTGACGCGAAACGTGTGTGCGCACAATGCGAGGTGCGCGAACAGTGCCTGAACTGGGCCATCGAGCATGATGAACGATTCGGCATCTGGGGCGGCATGAGCGAACGCGAACGCCGCAAGTACAAGAAGATGCGCAAGGAGCAGATTTGACACAAGATCTTCAACGGATCCTCGACGGCGGCGTACGGCAGGTACTGTCCGACGCGCTGGCCGCACGTCCGTATTCCCACTGCCAGTTCGTGTCCGAAACGGTGGCCGCGGTGGTCACCTGCGAGGATGACATCCGATTCCTGCCCGATACGCTGGCCGCGGTCCTGGAACAGACCGTGCTGCCGGGTGTCATCGTGGTGGCCGACTGCAGCGGGCAGACCATGCACCCGATGGAAACGTCGTTCGACGTGGTCACGGCATCGTCGGAACCTTTGGAATACGTGCCGCAGGCGCAGACCGTCAGCGTGCAGGTCGTGAACGCGCGCGGCGCACGCTCCTTCGGCGACGCGGTGCAGCGCGCGATCGGCAAGGCCCGTCTCGGCGATGAAGTGAAAAGCCTGTGGCTGCTGCACGACGACTCCCGCCCGGCGAACGCCAACTGCCTCGAAGTGCTGCTCGAAGCGCAGCGCAACACTCCCGGCGCGTCCTTGCTGGGCGCCAAACAGCTTGATTGGGAGGGCGAGAACCTCCATGACGTCGGCGCGTACGCGAGCAAGCATGGCATCGTCTCGCTCGTGGTGGACGGCGAACCGGATCAGGAACAATACGATTCCCGCGCCGACGTGTTCAGCGTCTCCCTCGCTGGTGCGCTGCTGCCGTTGATCACCTTGCGCAGCATGGGCGGTATCAACGGCTGGTTCACCACCTACGCTGAATCCGTCGACTTCTGCCGCCGTGTCAGCCGCAGCGGAGGCCGCGTACTCGTGGTCCCGCAGGCCCGCATCGCTCACCGCCGCGCCCGCTATGAGGGCGTGCGCACCCGCAACGGCGAGGAAGTGGACGAAGAACTCCCCGTGAACCCGTCCATGAGCGTGCTCGTGGCCGAGCAACGCTACCAGTACACCGACATCGCACGCCTACGCTGGCCGATCATCTGGATCTTCTCCCTGTTCGCCGCATTCTTCAAAACCCTCGCCCGCTTGGTGAGCAAACAGCCGTACGAGGCATGGTGCGAACTGTGCATGCCCTGGCACGCGCTGACCTCCGTCTCCGCCGGCATCCAGGCGCGAAGCAATGTCGCCCGCCAATCGAAGGTTCCGCACGCGCAACTCAACATGATCACGGCCACACGCGCCCAGCTTGCCCAATGGCGCGATCGCAAACGCGCTTTGGACGGGCAGCGCAACGTCACCCTGCTCAGCCCGCTGGTCCGCTCGCACCTGCGCGTCAGGGCCGTGAAACGCTGGTCCGCGGCGCTCGCCATGGCCGCCGTCGCCTTCATAGCCGTGGCCGCCATGTACTGGCCGGTATTGCGATCCCTGTTCTCCGGCGGATCATTGTGCTCCAACCAGCTGCTGCCTACCGGCGCCACCTTCGGCCAGCTTGCCGAAGCCGCCAGCACGCAATGGGTGTGGAATATCGGCGGCGGCGTCTCCATGCCGCCCGCCCCCTGGCTATGGGTGCTGCTGGCCACATCACTGTTCACCCTGGGCAACGTCGCAGCCGCCACCGGCCTGCTGTTCTTCCTCGCGGCCCCGCTGAGCGCCCTCTCATTCTGGGCGTTGGCCGGCATCTTCACCCGTTCCGACACCGTGCGCATCGCCAGCGGCCTGCTATGGTGCGCGTTCGGCCTCGCCATGGGCCTGTACGCCACGGCGAACCTGCCGATGCTCACCGTGATGATCTTCCTGCCCGCCGCATTCGCATTCGTCTTCCGCGCGGTCGGCCTCTACCACACCGAAGACCAGGTGCGCCCGCGCGCATCCGTGCAGGCCGCGGCCGCCGCATCGCTATGCTTCATGCCGGTCATCGCCGCCGAACCGCAGCTGTTGCTGCCGCTCATCGTCACCTTCCTCGTATTCCTGCTGTTCATCCCGCGCCACCGCGCCATGCTGCTGCTCATGCCCATCCCCGCGGCGCTACTGTGCGCACCCACGCTGGTGCACGCCGCACGTCTCGCCCGCCACGGCGCATGGAGGCAGATCTTCGGCGACATGAACGTGCCCTCCATCGACGTGAACGGCGCACCCGACTCGCTCAACCTGTCAGGAGTGGTGGACCGCGCGTTCGGCATCGACATCTACAATCCGCTCGACGACCTGATGGACGGCGGCTACAGCATGGGCATCCTCGTCGCGCTCATCGTGGCACTGGTGCTCGCGATCGTTTCGCTCATGCTGCCGTTCGCCCTGCGCACCTCGCGCATGATGTGGGTCGTGATGCTCACCGGCGGTGCGCTCGCCGTGGTCTCCGCCCACGTGGCCATCGCATTCGACACGACCGGCGCGGTCGCCGGATCCGTGCTTCCCGGCCTGACACTGGCCATGCTCGGCCTCATGTCGTGCGTATGCCTGATGGCGGGCGGCGCGGTACGCAAATTCAAAGCCTTGCGCGTCTCCAAGAGCGCGGCCAAGCAGGTGCAGACCCGTGAAGGCAGGAAGGCGATCGTGCTGCACCGTTTCGTGGTCGTCGGCCGTCTGCTGCTCGTGCTCATACTGGCCGCAAGCATCGTGGTATGGTCCGGTTTCGCGTTCGAACGCAACGGTAAAGGCCAGGTCACGGTGAGCGGCGACGGCATGCCCATGGTCGCCACCGACGCCGTGCAAACCGACCACAACCAGCGCGTGCTCGCCCTGTACGCGGATTCGCGCACCGACGTCTCATACAGCATCATGCGCACGTCGCGCGGCGATCTGATCGACAGTTCGCCCGCATGGCGTGCCGCGGTCGCCTCCGGCAGCCATGACGATACCGACAACAAGATCGGTGAACTTGCTGCGCGACTGCTGTCGAACAGCGATTCTGACGCGCTCGCATCGCTCGCCAAGCTCGGTTTCGGCGGCGTGTTCGTCGTGTACGGCGGCAGCGGCAGCGAACAGCTGGCCACCAATCTCACAGCGTCGGAAGGCACGCAAACCGTCGTATCCAATCAGAACGGCACGTACTACCGTCTCACCGCGGCCGATGGCAAGGGCATGACGGTGAAGCTCAGCGAACAGGATGCCGCGACGCATAACATGTGGCGCATCTCGTGGCTGGTGGTACTGGCCGTGGTATTCCTGCTGTACGTGCTTGTCGCCATTCCGCGCAAGCGCGACCAGCAGCCCCAGGAGGAAGCATGACATCGAATTCGACCTCCGCGCGCGTGGTGCGCGTCATTTCGGCCACCGTCACTTCGGTGATCCTGGTGGGTGCGTTGGCCACCCTTGGCGGCGTTGACATTCCCGCCTGGCTGGTCGACCCTGCGAACGGCAGTTCGGCTTCGACGCATCGCGTGGTCCAGGAACGCTTGGAATCGTATTGCGGTGAACGTATGCAACTGCCTGATTCCACCGATTGGGGCGACAGCGACTATCGCGCCTCCGACGGCGATATCAGCTCCGCCGCCAGTTATGCGGCGTTCGGCACCGTGCATGCGGCGTCCGTCGTCCCGTTCGAGGTCGTCGGCGCGCAAACCGCCAACCTGTCCGGTCCGGACAGCGCGGACAGCGACAACGGCATGACCTACCGTGACAACAACGAATACCAGCGTCTGTTCGACGCCAACCTGCTGAAGGCCGACTCCAAATCCGGCCAGGCGGGCATTCTCGCCTCCAAGGCCACCGAGGGCGACTTGCGCGGCATTTCCGCCTCCACCTGCGTGGTGCCCGCCATCAAACAGTCCTTCCTGCTGCCGTCCACCGGCACCGGCACCAGCCAGCAGCTTGTGCTCGCGAACCCTTCGTCCAAGGCGACCGTGGTGAACGTGGAAGTGTATGGCACGAAGAGCGCCGGGCGGGCGGAACTGGCCACGTCGAGCAAGATCACCGTGAGCGGCGACGGGCATTCCACCATGGATCTTTCCGCGGCCGCGAACGGTCAGGACGGCCTGTATGTGAAGGTGACGAGCGATTCCACCGCGGTCGCGGCGAGCGTGCGCGTGCTGGTGATGGACGGTCTGACCCCGAAGGGTTCCGACATCGCCATGCCGGCCAGCGCCGCGAACACGTCGAATCTCATTCCCTCGGTCCGCGCCGGTGACAAAACCACCCTGTATCTGTACAGCGCGAAGGATGCCACGGTCAAAGCCTCCTGGGTGAGCGACAACGGGCTCATCTCCTTGGACAGCTATGCGGTGAAGGGTCAGCAGGTCAGCGCCATCGATCTTGGCAGCGCCCCCAAGGGTGCGAACGGCATCCAGTTGGATAGCGACGAGCCGTTCACCGCCGCCGCCAAGGCGAGCCTCAGCGGTTCGAACGGGCAGGAGGATTTCGCGCTGCTGCCGTCGGTCGCGCCCGCGAAGCGTTCCGCCGCGGCATTGCCCGAAGGCTTCAACGCTTCCCTGACCCTTGCCAACACGTCCAACAACGATACTTCCGCCACCGTCACGTTCATGAACGACGACGGTTCGATGGGGGAGAGCAAGGACGTGGCCATCAAGGCCAACAGCGCCATCACCATGGACGGCGAAGGCGTGGCGGCCATGGTGACCTGCAGGAACGACGACGTGGCATGGGGGTTGCGCCTGACCTCCGACGATCTGGTGGGCAAGAAGGTGGCCGGCGTATCCACGGTCGCACCGTCCAAGCTTGGCGTGCGCGTCGCGCAGATCACCTCGACCAACGACCCATCATTGGTACGCTGACGGGTTCAACACGGCACAAGCAAGGCCGGACGGCAATCACCGTCCGGCCTTCGCATATCAACGCGCCTTAGCTCACCACTGCTTGGCTTACCACTGGTAGTCGGGGTCGATCTCCTCGGGCCTGCGCCCATACAATTCGGCCACGCGCACCACCAGCTCGTCACGGATCGCCCACTGCAAATCGTCACGGTTACGCGCCCTGGACTGCAACGGCATACGGTACAGCACAATGCGTGCAGGCATACCATGCGCGGCGGGGAACAAACGGGACATCACATTGGGCTCCAACTCCCACGGCACCGGGTCGGACGGCGGCACATCCTCAACGGCGAACTGGATCGGCCTGATCAGCTCCGGCCACGCACCGTTCAACCTGCGGATATGCGCGGCAAGCAGATCGTCGAACATGCCCGACCGCGTGCGATACCTCGGCAAACGAACGCCGAACATGGGTGTACGGGTGCCACGACCGTGGCGGTTACGGTAAACGCGTGTATTCCATGGAGCTTCAGCCATGCCTCCACTGTATGACATGCCAATGGCATTAGGGTAGGATACAGAGCATTCGTATGCGCGTATCCGCGCGTATCCCGTACACGGCAAAGGAGAGTGGACATGATCCTGCAATGGGACCGTTTGGACTACGAAACCTTAGCCCGCCGAACGCATTTCATCGGCTTCGACCTCGACAACACCCTCGCCAACTCGCGCAAACCCATGCTCCCGGACGTGGCCGACCGGTTCGGCGAACTCACCAACCACATCGACGTGGCGGTGATCACCGGAGGGCGATGGGAACTGGTCATCAGCCAGATCATCGACGTGCTCGGCCCCAACGCGAACCGGAACAACCTGCATCTCATGCCCACCAGCGGCACCCGCTACTACCGGTGGCAGGGCGGCGAATGGGTGCGCGTCTTCAGCCACGATCTCACCGCGGACCAGTGCGCCCGCGCCTCGGCAAGTCTGGAACGCCGCGCCCGCGAAATGGGCGTATGGTTCGACAACGTGTGGGGCGAACGCATCGAAAACCGCGGGTCGCAGATCACGCTTTCCGTACTCGGCCAGCAGGCTCCGCTGGAAGCGAAGCGCGAATTCGACCCGGACGGCACGATCAAACAGCGCCTGGCCGAAGCGGTGGCCGCCGACCTGCCCGATCTGAAGGTGCACGCGGGAGGCTACACTAGCATCGACATCTCGCAGCAGGGCATCGACAAGGGGTTCGCGGTGCGCGAGCTCGCACGGCTCAACCATTTCCCCGTGGAGGACATGGTGTTCGTCGGCGACAGAATGAACAAGGACGGCAACGACTACCCGGCGGTGCAGGCGGGGGCCATGGGCGTGGAGGTCGGCAATCCGCGCGACACCATACGGTTCATCGACGCGATGCTGGAACGGATCGCGTGAGGGCGGGGCGTGTTGCTGGGGCCGGTTGCGAGACGTGGCGCGGTCGCGGACTGGCTGTGTGAGTGTTGGCTGTGTGCGGTAGGTGAGGGTTGCCTGAGCTGGACGTATGAGCCGGGTGTCTGACGAGTTGGACGTGTGAACGAGTTGGACGTGTGAACGCAATGACCGGAACGACGATAGGGGAGTCGACATGGGGACAACGGTGTGGAACGGTATGCTCGGCCTGCTGCTGCCGCGCGGATGTGCGGGATGCGACAAGCCGGACGAAGTGCTTTGCCCGGACTGCCAGGCGTTGTTCCGCAAACGGGTGACCTTGCCGCTGGGTGGCACGGCAACCGAAATGAGCGCGAAAACGGGTGCAGGAACGGTTGCGGAAACGGTTGCATCGACCGCAGCGACGAATACCACGACGATCACGGCGACGGCTGCGACGACGAGCACCGTGACGATCACGGCGGGAGGCATATACCAAGGGCGCGTGCGACGGGCGATCCTCTCCTGGAAAGACCACGGGGACGTGGAATGCGACAAAGCATTCACCCGGATCTGCAGGGAACTGGCGGCAAGCAGCATGGCGAAATCAGGCGCGTTCAACGCTGGCGTGCTCAATGCTGGTGCGGGCGGCGTAAGCGCGGTTGACGGTGCGGCCAGCATGGGTACGGCCTATGAGGATGCGGCCAGCATGGGCGTGACCTATGAGGATGCGGCTAACATGAGCGCGGCCACTATGAGCGCAACCGCCAATGCCACGCCACCGCAAATACTCGTCATCCCAGCCCCATCCTCACCCCAATCCATGCGCGCTCGCGGACGGCAACACCTCTGGCCGTTGGCGAAGGCCGTTGCATCGGAACTGGCTGCCGGCGGAGCGGAATCCTGTGCCGTGAACGCGCTGGGAATAAGCCGCGTACACGGCAAAGCCGTGGAAACCACCAACGCCCGCGGACGAGCGGCCCGACTCAAAGAGCGGTTGGAAGTGCCCGACCCGGGGCTTATAGCGGGCAAGAACGTGCTGATATTGGATGACATCGTAACCACGGGAACGACCATGCGCCGGTGCGCGGAGGCGGTTCGAGGGGCAGGAGGGCATGTGATCGGCGGAATCGCGCTCGCCGCCGTCCCGCCGCCGGACGAACTGCAAGAGGACACGTCTTGTTGACATATGATTTTGTTGCTTGTAACATCAAACCTGCGATAAAGCTGGGCGTTGTCCAGTTCGCGAAGACCACCCTTTTCGAAGGGTGGTCTTCGTGCATAACGAGGGGGTTATACACGTGCACAAGCCTTTTATGTCGGTAGATGATCAAGTGGCATTGCTTGGATCTCGTGGTATGCAGACGGACGCGCGTACTGCATGGATTTTGGAGCGTGAAGGCTACTATTCTGTAGTCAACGGTTACAAGGTTCCTTTTCTTGATGCTTCGGCAGGGAATGCGGCGCAAGATGACAGGTATCTTCCTGGTGTGTCATTCAGTAACCTGTATGATCTTTTTCGGTTCGATCGGAATCTTCGATTTCTGATATTTCGCATGACGACGCTTGCGGAAGCCGTATTAAAGACGATATGTTCCTATGAGTTTACTAAGGTGAACGCATGTGAAGTAAACCCATATCTCAATATTGAAAATTATGCAACGGAAGTTTCGGCGCATAAAAAGGCGGAGGAACTCATTCCAGTATTAGAGAAAATCATTTCTTTAAATAAGAAACCTAATGGACATGTAGGGAAAGCGTATATAAAGCATTGCATACATGAACATGATGGAGAAATACCGCTATGGGTGCTAGTTAATGATCTTACGCTTGGGCAGATGTATTGGTTTTTCCAAGCTCAGGATAATGTTGTCCGAGGGAATATCGCTCGAAGCTTCACTGCTTTATATAGGGATTCGCACAAGCAGGGAAAAGAGATTACCTCGATACAGTTAGATAAGATATACCGAAGAATAAGGGATTTTCGGAATATCTGTGCTCATGACGAAAGATTATATTGTGCTCATCCGCAAAGCAAAAACATTACAGTCTTTCAGCTTGTTAAGGATTTTGCTTTTGTTATAGACAAGAAAAGGTATATAGATTTTTTGCAGAGTCTTGAATCATTGCTTAAGAATTTAGAGAAGAGTATTCCTGATTATATGGGTTCCGTATATTCGGAAATGGGACTACAGGATTATAATGTATTGCGAGCGTGGATAGAACAGACTCAAAAAATGTAGTTAAGAAAATCGTTTTCTAATGAATATGCTGCAAAATTCTTAGATCGGTAATTGTGTATAAGCCTAGGTGCATGTTTCCTGTGAACGGTTACTTACGTCGATTAAGCGCCTCTTGCATGCGGCATTATATGATGTTGATCTTAATGAGGTACGGGGTTCCAACGAGGAAACAGTAACTACTATGTTCCCGCGAATGCTATCTTTGGCATATTCTGCTTGGGGGTGCAACCATTGGTTGTAACCCGGCATGTTGCCGCTGCCACCCGGATCTTTTAATGTCTCCTGTGTGTCAAATAACTCGCGAATCTGGCGTTGCTTAGCAATTTTGGGGCTAGGAGTTCTTAGATGTTGTTGAGCAGCTCGCACATGACTATGCCGAAGCCGTCTACGTTCTACGTCAACGTTTCCTTGAAGCACATGATGCAATATGTTGGCCGGAACATCCTTGGTGCGTTCACCGACTTCTTGATTCTTTGGCCGAGCAGAAGCTCAACGACTGCCAGCTCCAGGTCGTGAACCGGGTGGCGGCCATATGTTCTCCCACAGACAACACCCGGTCAACGGTCGGAATAGGATTGCAGAGGTTCGATAGGAAATCTGACAGGAAATCTGACAGGAAGAGCGGCGGAACAGGATAACCGCGCGGGGTCTTAGCAAACAAGGAACGAGGCATATCATGGGCGCATCAATGTCACAAGCACTGACCCGCGAGGAATCATACGCGAACGGCAAACTCACGCACCCGGCCCTCGTCTCCATCTCCATCCTCACCTTCATCACCTTCGTCGGCAACTTCACACAACTGCAGCTCAGCTCCGCACTACCCACCATCGTCGCCGACTTCCACATCTCCGTAACCACCGGCCAATGGCTCACCTCGATCTTCCAGCTCGTCATGGGCGTCATGGTGCCACTCACCGCATTCCTCACCAGACGCTTCTCCACACGCCAGATCGTGATCTGCTCCATGCTCATCTTCACCATCGGCTCCGCACTCGCCTGGCTCGGCCCCACCTTCGCACTCGTCCTACTCGGCCGACTGCTGGAAGCGGTAGGCACCGGCGTCATGTGGCCGGTCCTGCAAATCACCGTATTCTCCATCTACCCGCTTTCACGCCGCGGCGTCGCCATGGGCACCGTAGGCATGGCCATGAGCGTCGCTCCCGCACTCGGCCCCACCGTCGGCGGCTGGCAAACCGACATGAACGGCTGGCGCTCCATCTTCCTCACCCTCACGGTCATCGGCGTACTCGCACTGCTCCTGGCCGTATGCTTCCTGCACAACTTCGGCGAATCCGACCGCACCGCACACGCCGACTTCTTCTCCGTAGCACTCTCAATATTCGGCTTCGGCGGCCTCATGTTCGGCTTCACCAACATCGAAACCTACCCGTTCACCAACCCCATGGTGTGGGGCGCAATGCTCATAGGCGTAATCGGCATCGTCTGGTTCGTGGCACGGCAATTCGCCGCACCATACCAGCAGGGGAGCGGCATACTGCGCAGGCTGATCTCGCGCTCGCCGAAGGTGGAGGTGCCGCTGCTGGACCTGCATGTGCTGCGCAACCGTAGTTTCACGGTTGGCACGATCGTGGCGGCGATGACGTTCTTCGCGTTCAGTTCGATCATGGTGATCATTCCGCTATATATCCAGAACGATCGCGGCTATTCGGCGGTGATGAGCGGCCTGATCATGCTGCCTGGAGCGATTGGCCAGTGCATCGCGCAGTTCGGCGGTGGTCGTGCGCTTGACCGGTTCGGCGCACGCCCCGTGGCGTTGACGGGCACGATCATTCTGCTGCTGGGCACGTTCGGCATGAGTCTTATCGGCCCGCATACGTGGATCTGGTGGGTGTCGATCTGCCAGTTCACCCGTCAGATCGGCATGGGTTTCCTGCTGATGCCGGTGACCACCTGGTCGTTGAACTGCTTGCAGCAGCATGAGGTGGCTGCGGGTTCGGCGGTGACGAATACGGTGCGCCAGATCGCGGGTGCGATGGGTGCGCCGATTCTGGTGATCATTATGGAGTTGGTTGCCGCGATGCGTGCCAATGCGCTGGGCGGCGGCCATGCGGCTACGATCGCGGGCAGTATTTTCGGCGTGCAGACGACGCTGCGTATCAGCACGGTGATCGTGGCCGTGATGCTGGCGATCGTGTTCTTCGGCGTGCGCGGCGAAGGCGCGGGGTCTTCGCGCGAGCTGGCGCGTAAGGCCGTGGCCAAGCTGCACCGGTGACAAGTCGAACAGGTAAATATGAGTGGTCGCGACCCGCCGCTCGAACGCCGCAAGTGTGAACGTTCACGCAAACCCATGCCCCCGTTTCTCGCAATGTGAAACGGGGAGGGGTGAAAAATGGGGGTAGTGCTGCAACATTTGTTGACAAGCGTGTCGGGGAATGCGGCAGAACGGCCAAAGTGTCGCAATTCTCCGTGGTCCACCTTGCGAGAATGCCAGTGAAAGATGGCGCGGGAATGGTGCGGGATGACGTGGAACCCCAAGACGAAACACCGCGGAAACGGACGAAACTTACTACGAACACGTTGGGGTAGTGCCCGAAAAGTTGCGCACTTTGGATCATGGCCGTCCATGGCGCGATGATCAGTTCGCTTCCACGAGGTTGTCATCGAGCCGGGACATGTCCAGGTAGCGGCGGTTCGACCATTCGTTCG
>NZ_JAHBBE010000028.1 GCF_019331805.1 Bifidobacterium pongonis | reverse complement strand
ACCTGCAGCAGCGGGTTGGTCAGCACTTCGAAATACACGGCCTTGGCCGCTTCCTCACCGTCACGGCCGGCGACTGCGGCGTCGAGCGCCTTGTAGTCGGCGGTGTCCACGGCTTCGACGTTCACGCCCCAACGGGTGAAATACTCGTTGAACAGCGAGTAGGTGCCGCCGTAGATGTTCTTGCCGACGACGATGCGATCGCCGGGCTTGAAGATGGACAGTACGGCGTGGATGGCTGCCAGGCCGGAACCGAACGCGAAGCCGCGGGTGCCGTGTTCGAGCTGTGCGATCTGACGCTCCAGGAATTCACGGGTCGGGTTGCCGCTGCGCGCGTAATCCCAGCGGGGCATGGACTCGACCGATTCGAAAGCATAAGTGGACGAATTGTAGATCGGCGGGTTCACGGCTCCGGTGTTGTTGTCGTTGATCGGCAGACCGTGGACGAGCTGAGTGTTGAATCGTGTCATGTGCGCACCCCCTTGGGTTGTAGGTTTCAATGTCGGTTCCTTGTCGCGTGTCGTTCGTGCTGTTCGCACGATGTTCTCGCGATCACGGTTCCCTACTTAACTCCCTTGGAGAATCCGCCACGCGCCGCCGCTTATCGCCCTTGGTTATAAGGCGCGCAAACACTTATCATTCCGGTTTATGACGCGTTCATATGATGGCGGAAAACGAAATCGGTCTTTCGCACTGCACGCATGCGAAAGACCGATTCATAATCCGATATGCGGTCAGTCGTCCTCGATCTCATAGATGAAGACCAGAAGCCGCTGACCTCCGTCGACCACCAGCGTTTCCAGTTCACGATGCCTGACGAATCCGCAATGCTGGTACAACCTGTGAGCGTCCAACATACCGGGGCCGGAATGGATCAGCACCTTGTGCAACCCGTAGGACCGTGCCAGATCCAACGCATGGTGGACGAACGCTCCACCCACGCCTTTGCCTCGTGCGGCAGGCAGCACGCCAAGCGTGTTGAAGCCGAAGGTGCCTGGTTCTTCAAGATGATCGGGTTTCGGCGTCAGGTACGCGCCGATGATCTGCCCATCCGAGTCTTCCGCGACCCAGACATCCTCGGTTTCGCTGCGCGGCGTAATACCCAACAGTCGACGACGGTACAGTTCGGTGATTTTGCCGCTGGAGACGAACGCCTCCAACAGGACCTGACCGACCTGATCGTATTCACGCTCTTCGGCCCTTCGGATCGTTACGCCATGCCCAATATCGCGATGTTCCAATTCCAGATCAGTCATCGTTCCTTTTCCGTCCAATCATCATGCGTATTCAACTGCCGGTTCCGAATCGTATGAGCTCAGCCGCGGAAGGGCTGGGATGCGGATTCGGGGCCGAACTGCCACAGTTCGAACGAGCCGCCGACGCCCGGACCGGAATAGTAGGGCGAACCGGACAGCGCTTCACGGCCCGCGGGTTCAAGCCAACGCTCGTACAGCGCCTTGCGCTCATCCTTGACGGACTGCAGGGTGTGATCGGCCGGGGAGAACGGATCGCGAGCATAATCGCCGTTTTCGTCCGGCACGTATCCCAGATCGAACAGTTCCTGGTCGTCGATGAATCCCGGCGTCTGGAACAGGTCACGCGCATAGGCGAACAGGTTCGGGTAATCCCACACGTGCACCACTTCGTCATCGGAAAGGCCAAGGCTTTCCAGGAATTCCGGCCTGTAGCCGATTTCGTACGATTCCAGGGTTTGGAACAGGCGGACGTCGGAATCCGTCAGATTCGGACCGAACAGGTAACGCCTCGATGCCAAGCGGAAGTCGTAGTCGGCCAGACGCGCTTTGAAGACCTCGTAGGCGGCCTTCGCCGCCCCCTTGGATGTGGCGAAATTGACCTTGTAGGTACCGTTGTTGACGTCATCGAAGATCTGCTGGTTGAGCAGGTCGATCTCCTGTCGCAGATCCTCCGGGTACAGGTCGGGGGCGCCGGGCTTGTGGAACGGCTTGAAGGCCGTCTCAAGATCGATGCTCAGAATGTGGTAGTTGTTGGTCACCACCTTGCCGGTGGTCATGTCGATGACGGTGGGCGAGGTTGCTCTTCCCTGATAGTTCGGGTCCGTGACCTTGTAAGCATCGTTGAGGCGCTCATAACCGAACTTTTCAGCCACGCCGCCTTCAGGGTGGGTAAGCTTCCAGCCATGCTCGTCACGGCCATAGATGATCTCCGGGGTGAACACATCCCACAGTCCCAGCAGACGGATCACGATGCGTTGACGACGATTCCAACCGCATCCGGTCGCGCCAAGCACATGGTAGCGTCCGGCTTCCACGGGAGCCTGGCCGGGCTGGGTGCCGAAGCGTACGGTGAACTCGTTGCGTTGGCGGCGGAAAGCACCATCCGGCGTCTGTTCGACGGTCGTTTCCTCTGCCGGACGGTTACGCCCCTGCGGGTCCTCCGTCTGCTTGCGATGGGCACGCACGCCGCAGGCGTTGGCCGTCCTGTCGAGATGCAGCGTCGCGGACGCGTTGCCATTATTCAATCCGAATGCCATTTGTTTTCCCTTTCAAAATTCGATGTATTGCGGCCGATCGGCCGTCAGTCAGATTCCGATGTGTTCCGTATCAAGTTCCGTATCAAGCGAGCGGGCTGAGCACTACGGGCTTGGAATCGTAGGATTCGATATCGGACAGGAACGAACGCAGACGAGGCGTCTTCGGATGGGAGAAAATCTCCTCCGGATTACCTTGTTCCACGATCTTGCCGTTTTCGATGAACAGCACACGCGAGGCGATCTTGCGCACGAATCCCATCTCATGGGACACCAGAAGCATGGTGTTCCCCTCCTGTGCGGCCAGAGTGATGGTGTCCTGCACTTCCTTGACTCGTTCGGGGTCAAGGGCCGAGGTCGGCTCGTCGAGCAGAAGCAGCTTGGGCTTCATGGACAGCGCCCTTGCGATGGCGACGCGCTGCTGCTGACCACCCGACAGATGCTGCGGATAATGGTCCTGGTAGGCTTCAAGTCCGACATTGCGAAGTTCGGCCAGCGCATACTCCTTCGCTTCGTTCTTCGGCAGCTTCTTGACTACCCTGAGCCCCTCCTCCACGTTCTCCAGAACGGTGCGGTTCTTGAACAGGTTGAAGCTCTGGAACACCATGGAAGTGTTGCGGCGCAGACGAAGCGTCTCCTTCTTGGAGATGTGCGCAAGATCGTACGTGGCGTCGTCGAACTGGATCGTTCCGCTGTCCGGCTTCTCCAGAAGGTTGAGCGAACGCAGGAACGTCGACTTGCCGGTTCCGGACGGACCGATGAAGGCCACCACCTCTCCCGGCTCGATATCCAGATCGATTCCGTCGAGGACCGTATGCTTGTTGAATCGCTTGACGAGATTGCGAATCTTAATCATTGGCCAATGCCCCTTCCTGAATGACTTGCTTGAGTTCCGGAGCTTGCTCGGGAACCGAGAGTTTCTTTTCCAACAGTCGCGCCAACCATTCCAGGATCATGGTGATGACCCAGTAGATGATGGCGAGAGAGCAATACATTTCGAAGTAGCGGTATGTGGCACCGGCCAGGATCTGACCTTCGGCCGTCATTTCGACGACCGCGCACACGAATGCCAGCGATGTGCCCTTGATGAGTCCAATGAGGGAGTTCATCAGGCCGGGCAGAGCCACGATTCCGGCCTGCGGCAGCAGAACGCGCATACGCACTTGGTTCGCCGTCATGCCCAGCGATTCGGCGGCTTCGACCTGTCCGTCATCGACCGCGAGGAGCGCGGCCCTCATGATTTCCGACATGAACGCGGACTGGTTGATGGCCAGCGCCAGAATGGCGAACACCACCGGGGGAATGCCGTTGACGTCGAAGTTCGTACCGTTCCAGTAGTTGAGGTATTTGAGGAAGATGGGGATTCCGAAGTAGCTGATGTACAGCTGCACGATGATCGGCGTGCCTCGCACCAGCGAGACGTAGAAGATGACAAGCTGATTGAGTACGGGAATCTTCTTGATACGTACCAGCGCAATGGCCGCACCCAGGATGAGTCCTACGATTCCGGCCGCCACGGTGAGCTCCAATGTCACCGGCAGATATTTGAGCAGCTGCGGAATCTGCGTGAAGACAAGCTTGATATCAAATAGATCCGGCAAGGCCTTACTCCTTCGGAGTCAAATCAGTGCCAAACCACTTGTTGTTGAGCTTGGTGGAGGTTCCGTCCTTGAACAGCTCCTTCAGCGCCTTGTTGACGTCCTTGGCGAGCTGTTCCTCCCCCTTGGGGAAGATCACATAGCAGTACGCATCGTTGCCCAGCGACTTGGTGAATTCATCGCCAGCGTCGATGCCGGTCAACTGCAAACCAACCTTCTTCTTGTAATAGTTGAAGATCGGCACATCGTCGATGGCGAAATCGGCCTGGCCGTTTTCCACATTGCGCAGCTTGCTGGTCAAATCCGAACCGGTGCCGACGTACTTGGTTTTGATCTGCTTGTCGGGATTGGCCTTGTTCCAGTTTTCAACGGCCAAAGCGGTGTTGGTTCCGGAGTCGAGCAACGCGGTGTATCCGGCCAGATCGCCCAGAGACGTTATCTTCTTGTTCACCAGATCGGAATCATTCGCGACTTCGATGGCATAACGATCGACGTAGATCGGATCGCTGTACAGGTATTTCGCTTCGCGTTCCTTGTTCTTCGCGATGTTATTGACGCCGATCTGATAGCGGCCAGCATCCAGGCCCGTGAAGATCGCGCTGAATTCGACGGTGTTCCACTTGAGCTTGTACTGGGGAAGCTTGTCGAAGATCGCGTTGAGCAGATCATAGTTCTGGCCTTCCAGACCGCCATCGGTCGTCTTCAGAATGAACGGAGCAGGGCTGCCGCCGGTCGCCGCGTTGATGATACGCGGGTTGTCTGCCGTGGCTTCCTTGGACGTGTTGGATGAACCGTTACCAGCGCCACATCCGGAAAGCACAATGGTCGATATCGCGAACACTGCGATTGCGGAAGTGAATTTCTTCACGATACGAGACATATGACATTACTCCAAACTCAAATGAAAACTTGCTGTGATGGTTCATAAGATAATCACCGCATTAAGCCGACACAGCTAGGGAATAATCGCCTTAATCTATAAGCCGCTATCAAACCCCAGCGATTATGGAATTGATAACGCGCCATTATTTCAACTTCTATATGCGCTATTTCGCAGTCTCCAATGATTACGAAATAGTCAAAAATATGATAATAGGCGCGAGAATTGCAAGGCGATTATCGTCACGATAAAGCGATATGAAAGCATCTTCGCCCCCATAACGTGCGAACCCGCCCAATCGGCATGACGCTCATAATACGTCGTGCCAATCAGACGGGTTCCGGTACCCCTTGCGTATTCGCGGTTTCGTACGCAGGTACGAAAGGCGTTACCCAACCACCGCGCCAACCCGCCTCACGGCCTCGCGCAGCAGGTCCTCCGACTTCAGCAGGCTGAACCGCACGTAATCCTTGCCGACCTTGCCGAAGCAGGTGCCGGGCAGCGCGGCCACGGCGGCACGTTCCAACAGCAGATCGGCGACCCCTTCGCCATCCAGGCCTTCGGGCGCATGCACCCAGGCGTAGATGCCGCCAGGTGAATCGAACACGTCCAAGCCGAAACCGCGCAATCCGCCCGCGACGATGTCACGCCGCCGCGCATAGCGTTCCGCCAGTTCACGCACGCAGCTCTGATCGGAAGTCAGTGCCGCCGCACCCGCGTCCTGGATGCTGGACGTCACCATGGACCCCATCTGGTAGTGGTACTGCTTCACATGGCTCACAATGTCGTCGTTGCCCGCGATGAACCCGGCACGCCAACCGGCCATCGCATACATCTTCGACAGCGAGCACACCTCCACGGCCACATCGAACGCGCCCGGCAGCGACAGGATACTGATCTGCTGGTCCTTCACGCCAAGCCCCGCGTAGGCGAAATCCTGGATGATCACAAAACGGTGCTCGTGCGCCAGTTCGATCGCCCGTTCGAGGAATTCGCGCGGCGCCTGCGCCCCGGTCGGATTGTTCGGATAGTTGAGGATCAGCACTTTGACGCGATCCCACGTCTCCCCCGGCACCGCATCGAGATCGGGAAGGAACCCGCGTTCCGCCAGCGAAGGCAGCAGCACCTCCTCGCCTTGCGCCATCACCGTCATGCAATGGTATGAGGGATAGTACGGGTCGGCGAAGGCGACCGCATCGCCCGGCGAAACCAGCACCGCGGTCAGCGCGGCCAAACCGTCGACCGCGCCTTCCACCGTGAACAGCTGCGTACGCCAATCGACCTCAACACCATACGTATCGCGGTACCAGTTCGCCGCCGCCCGCAGAAAACTCGGCTTGCCATCGAAGGGCGAATATCGGGCGTTCGCCGGATCATCCACGGCCGCTTTGGCGACATCGCGGATGAATTCGGCGGGGAACGCGTCCGGATTGCCTTTCGCCAGATCGATCACGTCGGCGCCGCCCGCCACTGCGGCGGCAACCTTGCGATCCATGTCCGCGAACACGTTCGGCGGAATCGACTGGGCGACCGTGGTGAACGCCACCGGAGAACCATGGGAAGTCATAATGGAACCTACCTATTCATGCCATGCGGGCCGGTTCGCACCGGTCACGCCCTGCGGCGCATCGGTCAGTGCGTGACCTTGCGCGCCGCCCAATCGCCGATCCACTGGATGATCTGCACCAGCACGATCAGAATGATCACGATCGCCACCAGCACACCGGTCTCATACCGGTTGTAGCCGTACTGAATGGCCATATCGCCAATGCCGCCGGCACCGATTGTGCCGACCATCGCCGAATAGCCGATCAGCGAAATGATGGTGAGCACCACGCCACGGATGAACGAGGGCAATGCCTGCGGGAAAATCGCGTCGACGATGATCTGCCGCGTGGTGGCGCCCGTGGAGATCGCCGCTTCCAGCAAACCTGGATCGACTTCGGAGAACGCGCTTTCGGCGATACGCGCGAAGAACGGCACGGCCGCAATCGACAGGGAGATCGCGCCACCCGTGGGCGTATACGGGTCTCCGATCAGAAGCTGCACGACGGGAATCAGCACGACCATCAGAATCAGGAACGGCAGCGATCGGATCGCGTTCACGATGAATCCGACGATGACGTTCACCGCATGATTCGGCTTGAACAGCCGGTTCTCGGTCAAATACAGCAGCAATGCGATAAGCGTTCCCAGCACGATACCGATAATCGCCGAAACCATGACCATGTACGCGGTGTCGAGCAAGGCCTGGCCAAGATTCTCCTGCAGGATTTCCAGTGTTTCACTCATGATCATGCCTCCTTGTCCGCGGAATCGTTGGCGCCACGCGCAGCCGTCAATGCGGCCCGGTCAATCTCGCGGTAACCGAACACATGCTCGCGCAAGTCGACCAGAGCCTGGCCGAGCGCGTCGCCGCCGCCCGCCACCAGCACGATGAGAATGCCGATGGCCTGCGCCCCGAAGTATTCGACGTTCGCGTGCAGCACGTCGATGGTCACGCCGTACCGTTGCGCGACGGCGCTGATCAGCGGTTCGAGCGCCGATTCACCCTTGTACCGGAGTTCCACGATGGTCCCGTCCGGCAGCGACGGCACAAGCTGCGGCGGTACCGCGATGCCAAGGTAGCGTTCCACAAGCGCCTTGGTGGTGGGGTGCTTCGGCGCACTGAACACGTCGAAGGTGTCGCCCTGTTCCACGACGACGCCGTTTTCCATCACCGCCACGCGGTCGAAGATGCTTTTGGCCACATCCAGCTGATGGGTGATGAACACGATGGTGATGCCCAGTTCCTTATTGATGTGGCGCAGCAGTTCCAGAATTCCCTCGGTGGTTTCGAGATCCAACGCGCTGGTCGCCTCATCGCACAGCAGGATCTCCGGCTTGTTGGCGAGCGCACGCGCGATCGAAACGCGCTGCTTCTGCCCGCCGGACAGGCTGGACGGATAGCTGTCGATCTTGTTTTCCAGGCCGACGAGCGCAAGCAGCTCACGCACGCGCCCCGCCCACTGGTCCTTCGGGTAGCCTCCGGCTTTGAGCGCGAATTCGATGTTCTTGCCGACGGTGACGTTGGTGATGAGGTTGAACCCTTGGAAAATGAATCCGATGCGCTTGCGCAGGTCACGCAGGTCGGCGCCGTTCACGTTCGTGATGTCCTTGCCGTCGATGAACACGCTTCCGCCGGTGGGGCGTTCCAGCAGGTTGATGGTGCGTACCAGCGTGCTTTTACCAGCCCCGGAGAATCCTACGATGCCGAAGATCTCGCCTTTATCGACGCTCAGGCTCACATGTTTGACCGCTTCGACGGTCCGCCCCCGTTCACGGAAGGTGACGGATACGTCACGCAGTTCGATGACGCTCATTGCTCCTCGTTTCCTCGTTGTGTTTGGACCGCGAAGGCCCGCATGGGCGCGGATGCGACGCATGCGGGCCGGTCGATGGTCGGTTGGTCGTGTGTGATCACCACGTGGTCGGCTTGCCGAAGTCCTTGAATTCGCTCTTGGCGATGGCATCCTTGAACTCCTGGCTGACGAGCAGCTTCTTGACGGCCTTGCCGAAGTCGGAGTCGGCGTCCTTGGTGTTGACGACGAACACGTTGATCACGCCTTCATCCTGCTTTTCGGTGGCGAGCGCTTCGGACGGCTTGAGTCCAGCCGCCCAAGCGAAGTTGCCGGGCACGAGCGCCACATCGACGGTGCTGACGGAGCGTGCGAGCTGCGCGGCGTCAAGGGTCTTGATCTTAAGGTTCTTCGGGTTGGAGGCGATGTCGTTGACGGAGGCCTTGGTCGCGTCGATGCCGTCCTTGAGCGTCACGAGTCCCTGCTGTTCGAGAACGCCGAGCGAGCGGGCCAGGTTGGAGCCGTCCGCCGCGATGGACACGGTGGAACCGTCCTTGATGTCCTTGATGGACTTGTACTTGTTGGAGTAGATGCCCAAGCCCAACGTCGGCACCTGGCCGAGCGAGGTGAGGTCGAGGTTATTGTCCTTCGTGAACTTCTTCAGGTAGTTGATGTGCTGCATCAGGTTGGCCTGAATGGATCCGGAGGCGAGTGCCTTGTCGGGCTGCACGTAGTCGTTGAAGAGCTTGGTCTTGAGCTCGTAGCCGTCATCCTTGAGCAGCGGCGCGATGACCTTGTCGACCATGTCGCCGTACGGGCCGGGGCACACGCCCACGGTGATCTTCGTGACCTTGCCGGATGCGGAGCCGTTGGCATCGCTGGAGGCGGAGGACGAGTTGCCGCATGCCGCCACGGATACGAGCGCAGCCGCCGCGACGACCGCCGCAATGGCACGTTTGATGCCGTTCGTCTTAAGAATGTTGATGGTCATGGTTTCCCTCTCTCTTGTCTGCGTATGTGTTGAAGTACGTTGAAGTGTGTTGATTGTTCCGATGACGCCGATTACTTGCTCGCTTCGGCGTCGGCCTTCGCCTGCGCCACGATTTCCGGGTTGTGGATGGCGAAAGCGCGTTCCGCGAGGTGCACTTCCCTGGTGAGGAACTCATGCAGCTTGCATACGTAACCGTGTTCACGGCCGACTCGCGCGATGTAACCGTTGATGTAGTCCACTTCGGTCGGACGCCCCTTGGTGAGGTCCTGGTACATGGACGGGTAGTGCAGCGGATGCGCCACGCCGGCGGTATGCAGGATCGTTTCGACTTCGCTTTCCCTGGTGCCGAGCAGACGGTATCCGGCTGCTTCCGCAGCACCATAGGCTTCGTCGACGAGCTGTTCGGTGAGCCAGCGTGCGTCGGGATGCGCGTGGAATTCGCCGAATCGGATCTGGTACATCGTGCACAGGGTGTTGAGCACCGAGTTGAACACGATCTTCGCCATACACATGCCGATGAAGTTGTCCACGATGGTCGGGTTGAGCGTGGCTGCCTTGAAATCCTCGTACAGCTCCTGCTCGACTGGCCTGGTCTGCTCGTCGTATGCGCACATGTTCATGGCTTTGGCGTGGGCGCCACCGGTGAAGTTGAAATCGCCCGGCCCGTACACGTATGCGCCGATCAGCGCCGTACCGCCGTAGATATGGTCCTTGGGGAAGTATTCGTTGAGCTTCTCGAAGTGACCGTATCCGTTCATCGCGGAGAACACGATCTGATGGTCCTTGAACAGGTGGGCGCAGCGCTTGAGCACGCCGTCGAGCTGCATCTGCTTGAGGAACACGATCCACACGTCCGGTTCGCCGTGGTATTCCTCCGGGTAGTACACGTCGATCGGCACCAGATGGCGATCCTGACCATCCTGGGAAACGTATGCGCCGCCCTGTTCGCGGATCTTCTCGACGTTCGGCTTCCATGTGTCGATGAAATCGACGTCCTTGTGCGCGAATTCCTGCAGCAGCACACCGTACTGGATACCCATTCCGCCGGCTCCGATCACCGCGTATTTCATGGTTGGGCGCTCCCTTCTCTCGTACCGATTCCGGTCTTGCGACCGCCGATACCCATAACCTATACGGGATTCGACCGCGATGAATCGGCGTGGCTATACGCTCTTGTTATGAAGGGTTTGAGCGCCTATAAGGCCCGTCTATAAAGCATTATCGGCTGGATTTCGTGCGACTCGGGCATGAAAAAGGCCCGTCCATATCTGGACGGGCCCATATGCCATATGCCATATGCCATATGCCGTATGTCGTATGTCGTGTGCCGTTACGGCGTTCCGATCAACTTATCGGATCAATCGACCGTTCAGTCGACCTTGCCACCTTCGACCACAATGTCATCCGGATCGACCTCATCGCCGTACACCGGCTGCAGGGTCTCCTCGTAATCCTTGTGGAAGAAGTTCTCCTTGCCGAGCTTGTCGATCTCGTCGTTGATCCAGTTGAGCAGTTCCGTGTTGCCCTTCTGCACGGCGGGCGCGATGGTGTCCTCGTCGCCGAGCTTGGTGATGCCGACCTTGAAGCCCTTGTTGGACTTGGCCCAGGCGAGCACCTCGGTGTTGTCGGTGGAGAACGCGTCGCCACGGCCGTCGAGCAGCGCGTTGTAGGCGTCGGCGTACTGATCGTACTTCTGCAGCTTCACGTCAGGGCAGTTCTTCTCGAAGTAGGTTTCCGCGGTGGTGCCCTTGGCGATGATCAGGGTCTTGCCCTTGAGTTGGCTCACGTCGGTGATCTCGGCGCTCTCCGGGGAGACGACGCCCAGCGCGACCTTCATGTACGGCTTGGCGAAGTCGACCTTCTCCTTGCGCTCGTCGGTGACGGTGAAGTTGGCCAGGGTGATGTCGACCTTGTTGGAGGTGAGCACGTCGACGCGGGCGGCCGGATCGACGGAGGTGTACTTGACCTTCACACCCAGATCCTTGGCGAGACGCTCGGCGAAGACCACGTCGTAGCCGGCGTTCTTGCCGTCCTTGTCCACGTAGCCGAACGGCGCCTTGTCGGAGAACACGGCGATCTTGATCTCGCCGGACTTCTTGATTTCGTCGAGGCTGCGGGCCTTGGCATTGGAGGACGTGGTGGTGTCGGACGACGAGGCGTCGCTCGGCGAGGAGGCGCTCGGACCGCACGCGGCGAGGGAAGCGCCCATGATCAGCGCGGCGGATGCTGCGATGATGGCTTTCAACGGTTTGATGTTGAACTTCATGATGTACCTTCTTCTCTATTGCTGATCGTGCGATGCACGCTCAAATTCAAAAGTGCGCAGGAATCTGCGCGCGCGATCCGTTTCGGGCTCGGAGAAGAACCGTTCCGGATCGGTGGAATGTTCGACGATATGCCCGTCCTCAAGCAGGATGATCTCGTCGGCGACGGCGCGTGCGAAACGCATTTCATGCGTGACGATGACCATCGTCTGCCCCGCGCGGGCGAGCCCGATTACCACGTCGAGCACTTCACGCACCATTTCGGGGTCAAGCGCCGCAGTGATTTCGTCGAGCAGCAGCACTTCCGGGTGCAGGATGAGCGCACGGCAGATGGCGATGCGCTGACGCTGGCCGCCCGACAGTTCATGCGGCCAGGAATCCTTGCGATCGGCGAGGCCGACCTTGCCGAGCAGTTCCAAGGCTTCGCGTTCGACTTCGGCCTTGTCGCGCTTCTGTACCAGCAGGGGCGCCATCATGACGTTGCCGAGCACGGTTTTGTTCGGGAACAGCTCATAGCTTTGGAACACCATGCCGATATGCGTGCGCAGTTCGCTGGAACGCTGGGAGCGCCCGGCTTTCTCGGTGCCCGGCTTGCCGGTTTCGATGACCTTGCCGTTCAACGCGATTTCGCCGCCCTGGATCGGTTCCAGTCCGGCGATGGTGCGCAGCAGCGTGGATTTGCCGGAACCGGATGGGCCGACCACCACCAGCACGCGCCCTTTGGGCACGTCGAAGCTCACGCCGTCGAGCACACGCCGTTCGGCGTTGGCGTACTGCTTGCTCAGGTTCCTGACGGACAGCGCGGCGGCGCCCGTCTTCGCGCCTGCCGGGTTGACGGCGGTTTCAGTGGTATCAGCGGTTTCAGTGGTATCAGTCATTTGCCCACCTTTTCTCAAGTCGACGGGCCACGATGGAAAGCGGCCAGCACACGATGAAATACATGAAGAAGATCACCCCGTAGATCCACAGGGTTCCGGTCGGGTATTGGAATCGGTTCGCGTCGATGATCTGCTGGCCGACCTTGATCACCTCGACCACGCCGAGCAGCACGGCCAGCGACGTGGTTTTCACGATACGCGTCGCCAGATTCACCGAGGCGGGCAACAGTCTGCGCAGCGCCTGCGGCAGAATCACATGCACGAAGCTCTGCCAGTTGCTCAAGCCCAGCACATACGCCGATTCGGATTGGATTTCGGGGATCGACTGCAATGCGCCGCGCACCAGATCGCCCAGTTCGGCGCCACCCCAGAGGATGAACACGAGCACGCAGGCGCCGGTCGCGTCCAGATTCCAGTCGAACCATCGCGCGAAACCGTAGTAGGCGAGGAACAGCAGCGCGAGCTGCGGCATGATGCGGATGAAATCAAGGTAGATGCGCATCAGCACGCGAACCACCGGATTCTTCAACGTCATCAGCCATCCGACGATCAGACCCACCGGAACGGATACGATCACGGATGTCGCGGCGATCCACACCGTGACCCACAGGCCTTGCAGCAGTCGCGGCATCACGCCCGGCTGAAGGAGAATCTCAGCGCCTTGCATAGTCGAACCTCCTCTCCAGCCAAGTGCCGATCAGCGAGATCGGCAGCAGCACGATCAGGTAGCTCACGATGAGCATCGCCAACGATTCGTAAGTGTTGTAGTACATGCCGATGAGATCCTTGGCCATGTACATCACGTCGGCGAGCGCGATGGCGGACACCACGGAGGATTCCTTGAACAGGAAGATCACGTTGGCCACGATGCCCGGTATCGCGCCGGATACGGCTTGCGGCAGGACGACGCGTGTGATGGATTGCAGCGGCGTGAATCCCAATACGTAGGCGGTTTCGCGCTGCACTTCGGGCACGGCCTGCAATCCGGCGCGCATGGCTTCCGCCATGTAGGAACCGCCGAGGAATCCGAGACCCACGATCGCGCAGGTTTCCGCGGACCAGACGATGCCGAGTTTCGGCAATCCGAAGAACAGGAAATACAGCTGTACCAGAAGCGGCGTGTTACGGCTGATCTCGATGTATATGCGCACGATCTGCCTGGCGACCGGCACTCGGGCGAGTTCGATGCCCGCACATACCAGACCGACGACCAGTGCCAGGATGATGCCTATCACGGAGATGAACAACGTCATCTCCATGCCCTTTACGAAAAAAGGCGCGTAGCGCTGGACGAACGACCAGTCGAACATAACACCCCTTTCATTCTCCATTGTGTTACCGATATTCGCGCGGCACCGTTTCCGGACCGCTTTCCCAGAATATCGGACCCGTGTGAGCCTTCATAAGGTTCGTTTCGGGCATAACCGCGCAACATTGTATTGCCTACACCATGTTCAGGTTACGGCGTTGTTATAGGGGCTTGTTATGGAACGCTACCTGTTCGGCTTGTGACCAACCTGCGACCGGGCGCCCGGCGCATCGTGCGTTATACACTGGTGGGCATGGATATCACCAAGGCTTTGACCCGACTTCGCGGTTCGGGCAACGATCCGGTTTTCGTTCTATTGCACGGCTGGGGTTCGAATGAGCTCGACCTGCCTGATCTGTTGCAGTATTGCGGCGCTTCCTCCGCCGATTTCGCCTCGCTTCGCGCACCCATCGCCTACGGCATGGGGTACACGTGGTTCGGCGATTGGGCGCATGAGGGCGTTCCCGAAGGGCAGTCGCTCGACAAGCAGGCGTACGAGGCCGCTGAGGCGATTGACCGTTGGGTTGCCGCCAATATCAACGGTTCACGCCCGATCGTCACCATGGGCTTCTCACAGGGCGGTCTGCTCGCCACGCATATGCTGCGTTTCAATCCGAACCGGTATGCCGCCGCCATCAGCCTGTCCGGATGGCTTGCCCCCGGCCCGCTTCCGGGCGATAAGCTGCTCGTCCCCTCGCAACCGCCGGTGTTCTACGGGCATGGTTCGGCGGACAACATCTTCCCCACGCGCGACGTGCTCGCCATGAGCTCGTTCTGGCGTGCGCATGGCACGCTGAGCGAACATATCTACAGCGGCATGGGCCATTCGATCAACCTGGATGAGATGCGCGACGTACAGCGGTTCCTCGAATCGAACGAGCTGATCCGTCCGCAGATGTAGCGCGGGCGCCCGCGCTCGGCTCACGCCGCATACCGTTCTGCGAGAGCGGGCACGAGCGCATCCCCAAGGCACGGTACAGTTGCCAATGATTGTTCGGGCGTGCCCGACCCGGCGCATGCCCGCGTTGATAAGGAGCAAAGAATGACTGACGAAAGAACCGCATACGGTTGGGGTCTGGCGAGCATCGACGCCGCCGGCAACACCCTGGACGTCTGGTACCCGCAGCTCGCGCTCGGCGCGGCACCCGCCGAAGCCGACCGCGGCAATCATAATTTCGGCGCATTGGCGCACGCCGAAGCAGACGCCCGTGGCGTGCGTCGCGTCCCCGTGTTCACCGTCTCCAAGCTGGATGAGCCGATCGAAAGCGCCGAAGACGCCTATTTGCGCCTGCACTTGCTGAGCATGCGTCTGGCCAAGCCGAACACCCTGAATCTCGACGGCATCTTCGCCAAGCTGAACAATGTGGTGTGGACCAATTACGGCCCGTTCGCGGTCGATGATTTCGCGCTGCGCAAGCTTGATGTGATGTCCGCCGCGGCGCAGGCCGGCACGCTGGCCCCGCGCGCCGACGTGAACGTGCTGTCCATCGATAAGTTCCCGCGTATGGTCGACTATGTCGTGCCGACCGGCGTGCGTATCGGCGACGCCGACCGCGTGCGTCTGGGCGCCCACCTGTCCGAAGGCACCACCGTCATGCATGCCGGCTTCGTGAACTTCAACGCCGGCACCCTCGGCGTCTCCATGGTCGAAGGCCGCGTCTCCCAGGGCGTCGTGGTCGGCAACGGCTCCGATATCGGCGGCGGCGCGTCCATCATGGGCACCCTGTCCGGCGGCGGCAAGCTGAAGAACTCCATCGGCGAGCATTCCCTGCTCGGCGCGAACGCCGGCATCGGCATTTCGCTGGGTGACAACTGTGTGGTCGAAGCTGGCCTGTACGTGACCGCCGGCACCAAGGTCACCATCTACGACAAGGCCAAGGTCGCCGTCGGCGAGCCGCTTGAAACCGTCAAGGGCGCGGAACTGTCCGGCAAGGACAACATCCTGTTCATCCGCAACTCCGTGTCCGGACGCATCGAAGCCCGTTACCGCAAGACCGGCATCGAGCTCAACGAGAAGCTCCACAAGAACTGAACCTTCTGAGCCCTCGCCGGACCGTTCCGGCGCCCGGCACTCCGCACATATACCATTGGGCGGTTCATTTGGACGAAATCAGCCCCGATTTCGTCCAAATGAACCGCCCAATTCGTAGAATCGTCCGAATGGACCGCCCAGTGCGGCGGGTTCAGCGCTTGTCCATGGGAACGTAGTCGCGCTTCGTGTAGCCGGTGTACACCTGACGCGGGCGACCGATCTTCGTATTCGGGTCGGCGAGCATCTCGCGGTACTGCGCGATCCAGCCCGGAATACGGCCGAGCGCGAACAACGTGGTGAACATGGCCGGGTCGAAGCCGATGGCACGGTAGATCAGGCCCGTGTAGAAGTCGACGTTCGGGTACAGATGGCGGGAGACGAAGTAATCGTCGTTCAGCGCGATCTTCTCCAATTCGGTGGCGACGTCGAACAGCGCACGCTCGTCCGCCGGCAGTTTCAGCGTATCGG
Source organism: Bifidobacterium pongonis (assembly GCF_019331805.1). GTDB lineage: Bacteria > Actinomycetota > Actinomycetes > Actinomycetales > Bifidobacteriaceae > Bifidobacterium > Bifidobacterium pongonis. Next base: position 18,231 of record NZ_JAHBBE010000028.1, on the reverse strand, counting down.
CGCGGCCCATGATCTTCTCCAGGTAGCCCTTGGCGATCGCCGCACGCGGATCGTACGACTTGTACACGCGGTGGCCGAGTCCGGAGATGCGCTGGCCGTTGGCCTTGGCGTCCTCCACGAATTCCTTCACCGTCTTACCGGAATCACGGATCGCCTTGAGCTGGCGGAGCACGGCTTCGTTCGCGCCGCCGTGCAGCGGTCCGGACAATGCGTTGATGCCCGCGGCGACGGCGGAATACAGGTTGGCGTGTGCGGATCCGGCGATGCGCACCACGGAAGTGGAGCAGTTCTGTTCATGGTCGGCGTGGATGATGAGCAGTCTGCCGAGCGCGTGCACGTACAGCGGGTCGGAATCGAACGGCTCGTACGGCACGGCGAAGCACATGCGCAGGAAATCGTCCACGTAGCCGCGCGAATAGTCGGGGTACAGCATCGGCTCATCGCGGCGACGGCGGAAGATGTAGCTGACGATGGTGCGCGCCTTCGCCATGATGATGGTCGCGGCCTCGTCGAGCTGGTCGGAATCCTCGATGTCGGTGGTGTCCGGGTAGAAGGTGGCGAGCGCGTTCACCGCGGAGGCCATGACGCTCATCGGGTGCGCGGTGCGCGGGAAGGATCCCATGAAGGTGCGGAAGTCCTCCCCCACCATCGTGCGGTGGTTGATGTCGGAGATGAATCGGTCGTACTGTTCCTTGCTGGGTAGTTCGCCGTGGCGCAGCAGCCAGGCCACTTCGAGGAAGTCGGACTGTTCGCACAGCTGCTCGATCGGATAGCCGCGGTAGCGCAGGATGGAATTCTTGCCGTCGATGTACGTGATTTTCGATTCGCACTGCGCCGTGGTCAGGAAGCCCGGGTCGAGCGTCACCCAGCCGTCGTTTCTCAGATCGGACACGACGATGCCGTTGGCACCGGCGGAAGCCTCCACTAGCGGAAGGGTGAAGTTGTTCGAGTCGATGCGCAGCTGGGCTGTGGCCATATCGCGTGCTCCTTACACCGTTGGTTCGTGAGTATCGCTCAACTATAGGGCATTGGTGTTTCACCGGAGGCGGGTATCTCAAAAAGCAAAAAGGCCTCCCTTCCCGGAGGAAGGGAGGCCTTTTATCCCGGCCCCATTGTCGGGCTCGACGGGTTTCAGTCGCGCTTCGTGAGGATCAGCGGACCGTTGTCGGTGATGGCGATGGTGTGTTCGCTGTGTGCGCCGCGGGAGCCGTCCTCGGAACGCAGGGTCCAGCCGTCCTTCGGATCCTGGTAGATTTCGTCGGTGGTCTTGAGGAACCACGGTTCGATGGCGATGACCAGGCCCGGGCGCAGCTTGTAGCCGTGATGCGCCTTGCCGTCGTTCGGCACGTGCGGGTCGCCGTGCATGACGTGACCCACACCGTGGCCGCCGAATTCAAGGTTGATCGGGTAGCCGTAGGTGCGTGCCACATCGCCGATGACGTTGCAGACGTCACCCAGACGGTTGCCCGCCTGAGCCGCGTCGATGGCGGCGGCGAGCGCCTCCTCGGTGCACTTGATGATCCTCAGGTCCTCCGGGTCGGGGTCGTTGCCGACCACGAAGCTGATCGCGGAGTCGGCGACCCAGCCGTTCACGCTGATGGCGAGGTCGAGGCTGACCAGATCGCCGTCCTTCAGGCTGTAGTCGTACGGCACGCCGTGCAGTACGGCGTCGTTGACGGACGTGCAGATGTAGTGGGCGAACGGTCCGGTTCCGAAATCCGGGGCGTAATCCACGTAGCAGGATTCGGCGCCTTTGCGGTCGACGATCTTCTTGTGCACGAATTCGTCGATTTCCAGCAGATTGGTGCCGACCTTGGTGGTTTCCTTGAGTTCCTTGAGGATTCCCGCAACGAAACGTCCTGCGGGCTTCATCGCCTCGATCTCGGAGGCTGTCTTGATTTCGATCATGGTTCCTAGACTAGGCTACCCTTCTTACTTTCCGAAACGAATCGCGCGAATAACGGCCATGATGCCGATCACGATGAGGGCGATGGCGACGAACATCAGCAGCCATACGGTCGAGGTGAACGGGTTGAACAGGGCCACGAAACCGGCGACGATGGAGAGCAGCGCGTAGATCACCGCCCATGCCGAGCTTGGCACGTTCCAGCATTCGAACAGGGTCATAATGCCTTCGAGCAGCCAGCCGATGCCGACGGTCATGGTGAACAGCATGGTGAGCATGGTCGCGGACAGTGAGGTGTTCCTGACGATGATGACGCCGCCGACCACCATCAGCGCGCCGAACAGCACGCCGAGCACGCGCCAGCCGCCCGGGAGCCCGAGTTCGACGATGGCGGTGACGATGCGAACCATGCCGGAGATGAGCAGGTAGATGCCCAATACGACGGCCGCGACGGCGAGGGTGCGCCCCGGCCAGAACAGCAGCGCCGCGCCGAGCAGGATGGATACGATGCCGATCACCCCGTACATGCCGCGGATGCGGTTCTTGGCGTGTTGCGGCAACGTCTGTTCGATGAGACGGAACGGGTCCATGCCTCCGTTGGGCATGTTGTTCATCGGGTTGAAGTCAGTCATGATTCCTCCTTTCCGGTCGCGCTGGTACGTGCGGCCGGTTCCTCTTGCCGTTTTCACGGGAAGCGTCTTTCCATGGTACGAGCCGTTTGCGGTTTCCGGTACGTACAGAATCCGCGATTTGTAAGGCTTTATGCCAAGGGTGTGGCTGCGGCTAGGCTTGACGTTATGAGTGAAGCATTGAAATCCGGCATCGTTCTCATCCGTCATCAAGCCTTCCGCCGACCTGTTCCGTTACGTCAACGGGCCGTGGATCGACACGTACCGTCTGCCCGACGACCGTTCCCGCTATGGCTCCTTCGACAAGCTCGCCGAGGATGCGCAGAACCAGATCAGGGACATCCTTGAGGACGAGGATTGCCCTGCCACGCTGTCCCGTGCGCTGTACCGTTCCTTCCTTGACGTCGACGCCATCGAGAAGGCCGGCATCGAGCCGATCCGCGAGGCGTTGGATCTCATCGACGAAGCGCAGACCAAGGCCGATCTGACCCGTGCGCTGGGCTTCATCAATCCTGCCGGCGGCCCGGACCTGTTCGGCATGGCCATTTACGGCGATCCCGGCGACCCGGATGTCAATATCGCGCATATCGAGCAGGATGGCCTCGGTCTTCCCGATGAGGCGTACTACCGTGAGGATCATTATGAGCCGATCCGCCGCGCCTATGTCGAGATGGTCGCCGCCCAGCTGGCGAACGCGGGCTACGCTTCCGACTCCGCCGCGGACGAGCAGGCGCAGCGTTTCCTCGATGTCGAGACGCGGATCGCCAAGCATCATTGGGATAATGTCGCCACCCGCGATTCGGTGAAGACCTACAATCCGACCCGTTATGACGAACTGTCCTCCATGTTGTCGCATTTCGATCTGAATTCGTGGGTCGAATCCTGGCAGGAGGCGTATGACGCTTCCGAAGCGTCCGCCGATCAGCCGATCGACTTCCATACCGTTCTGAACCGTACGATCGTGCATGAGCCGAGCTTCCTGGAGGGCTTGGATTCCTTCTGGCAGTCCAGCGATCTGGAGGATCTGAAGCTGTGGGCGCGTGTGCATATGATCATCGGGTCGGCTTCCATGCTGAGTGCGCGTTTCGATGAGACGAACTTCGACTTCTATGGCAAGGTGCTGTCCGGTCAGAAGGTGCAGCGCGAACGTTGGAAGCGTGCGGTCAGCTTGGTCAACGGCGTGTGCGGCGAGGATGTCGGCGTCGAATACGTGCGCAGGCATTTCCCTGAAAGCTCCAAGAAGCGCATGGAGCAGCTGGTGTCGAATCTCATCGACGCCTACCGCGCCTCCATCACGAACTCCGATTGGCTGGGCGAGGATACCAAGGCCAAGGCGTTGGAGAAGCTCGGCAAGTTCACCGCGAAGATCGGCTATACGAACCATTGGCGCGATTATTCGGCGCTGCATGTGAGCGAGGACGCACCGCTGGCCAGGAACATGCAGTCGGCGTCCCTGTACGAGACGGGCTACCAGCTTTCCAAGGCCGGTAAGAGCGTCGACAAGGACGAATGGCTGATGAACCCGCAGACGGTGAACGCCTATTACGAGCCGTCCATGAACGTCATCGTGTTCCCCGCCGCGATCCTGCAGCCTCCGTTCTTCGACCCGCAGGCCGAGGATGCGGCGAATTATGGCGGCATCGGCGCGGTGATCGGCCATGAGATCGGCCACGGCTTCGACGATCAGGGCTCGCAGTATGACGGCGACGGCAAGCTCCACGACTGGTGGACTCCGGAGGATAAGGCGAACTTCGAAGCCCGTACGAAGGCGCTGATCGAACAGTACAACGCCTTCGTGCCCGCACAGCTCGCCGAGAAGTACGCTGACGAGCCGGACAAGGCACCTCATGTCAATGGCGCGCTCACCATCGGCGAGAACATCGGCGATCTCGGCGGCGTCAACATCGCGTTGAAGGCGTACGCCTTCGCGCTCGATGAGGCGGCCGGCCGCGCGAAGGACGCGTCCACACAGGCCATCGAAGACTCTCTCGACGGCGCTCCCGTCATCGACGGATTCACCGGCCTGCAGCGCTTCTTCCTGAGCTACGCCTCCATTTGGCGTACGAAGAACCGTGACGAGCTGGCCGAACAGTATCTGCAGATCGACCCGCATTCTCCCGCGGAGTGCCGCACCAACGGCATCGTGCGCAATGTGGATCTGTTCGCCAAGGCGTTCGATGTGCATGAGGGTGATGCCATGTGGCTTGATCCCGCCGATCGCGTGCGCATCTGGTGATGTTTCCCATGGTCAGAACTCCGGATCCTCGGCAGGGCCGACGGTAGATTCAAACTGGCTTTGCGCCACATGCTGTTGACCTCCAGTGTTCGGTGATTGACCGTTTTGCGGCGGTGTTCCGGGCGGAATCGCGCCATTGGGCGCGGAACCGTTCGGAGCGCCGCCGTTTTGCATACCGTTCCGCATATTGTTTGGCATACCGTTCTGCGGTTGCGCTCCCGCTGCGACATAGGGATCGACGCCCACGCCGTTCACCCCATCCGCGTTTGCGCCACCGGGAGCGCCGTAACCGGCATTCCCCATATCGCCGTCCCCCTGCTGCGCCCGGTTCATTCTGAAGAACGTGGATGTGCCGTAGTTCAGGTCATGCCCGACCGCACTGGCGTCCATCACGATCGCGGTGCGGTTCACGCCGTCCTTCGTCCAACGGTCCATGCGCAGCGCCCCCGTCACGACCACCGCATCCCCTTTGTGCAACGACTGCATCACATTGGTGGCCAGGGTTCGGTACGCACGCACCTTGATCCATACGGTCTCGCGTGATCGCCATGATTGCGAGGACTGGTCGAAATACCCGGAGGAGACTCCCACGTTGAATGAGCACGCCGGATTGTTCGGGTCGCGGGAGAAGCTCACGGGATCCATGCCGAGATTGCCGGTGAGCGTGATCGTTCCTTGCTGCCCTGCCATGATGTTTCCTTTCCGTCGGCAACGTTGTGGACCGCACCGCCGCGCCGTTGAGGCAATGCGGTACCCACAAGCATGCCGTACCGCCGCTCCCCCGAGCCACCGGAACCGAACCCTGTGGTCGACACACCCTTCGCCGGGCGTGTTGTGGATAACCGGTGGATAACCTCCGTGTTATCCACACCACGGCCGTGAGCCCCCCCATCAGCTCCATCGCCACCTCATAGCCTCACCGCCCCGCCGCATACGCGAAATCCCCCGCATGCCATGCATACGGGGGATTGCCATTGACGGGAATCGCCATGTAGTTGCGTATCCGCTACGTCCTCGCTCCGTTACGCCCTGTCTTCAGAGCGTTCGCCGGAACCGGTCAGATGCGCTTGAGCAGCGTCTCCACGGCTTCGGCGGCGGGAACCACCACCTTGTTGTCGCCGTTGCGATCGCGGATTTCGATGGTGCCGTCGTTCACGTAGTCGCGGCCGACCACGGCGATCTGCGGCACGCCGATCAGCTCGGCATCCTTGAACTTCACGCCCGGGGAGACCTTCTTGCGGTCATCGAAGATCACTTCGACACCCTTGGCTTCCAGTTCGGCGATCAGCTGCTCGGCGCCGTCGAAGGCCTTCTCGTCCTTGCCGGTGGCGACCACATGCACCTGCGCGGGGGCGATGCAGGACGGCCATGCCAGGCCGCGCTCGTCGTGATGCGTTTCGGCGATGCAGGCCATCACACGGGAAACGCCGATGCCGTAGGAGCCCATCCACACCGGGACGGCCTTGCCGTTCTGGTCGAGCACCTTCAGACCCAGAGCATTGGAGTACTTGAGGCCCAGCTGGAACACCTGGCCGATCTCCACGCCGCGTTCGAAGCTCAGCGGGCCGGAGCCGTCGGGGCTCATATCGCCGTGACGAACCTGCACGGCCTCGACGATGCCGTCGGCTTCGAAGTCGCGGCCGTACACCAGGTCGTAGTAGTCCACGCCGGCCTCGTCGGCGCCGGTGAACCATGCGGAGCCGCGGGCGATGTGCGCGTCCAGCAGGTAGCGCAGCGCGTCGCCGGTCTCCTCGGCGTTCTCGGCCTTCTTGCCGTCGCGAGCCTGCGGGCCGAGCACCATCGGTCCGATATAGCCCTTGACGAGTTCGGGGTGCTTCTTGAGATCCTCTTCAGCGGCTTCCTCGATTTCGGCGGGGGCGAACTGCGCTTCGAGGCGCTTCATATCCACCACACGGTCGCCGGGCACGCCCACGACCACGAGCTCACGCCACGGTTCCTCATGGTTCTCATCCTCGGCATGCTTGACCGCGATGACAACGTTCTTCAGGATGTCGGAGGCTTCCCATTCGCGGCCATCGGTGCGCGGGTGGTTGGCGTTGGCGAAGGCGACCATCTGATCGATGGTGCCGGCGTCCGGGGTCGGGCGCTTCTCGGCCGCGGGGGTGTTGGAGTAGTCGATTGCGGGCGGTTCCGGGGTGGTCAGCGCTTCGACGTTCCATGCCTTGCCGGACGGGGACTGCGCGAAGGTGTCTTCGCCGATCTCCATCGGGGCGAGGAATTCCTCGGATTCGAAGCCGCCCATCGGGCCGGCCATGGCGTGCACGGGCACGTAGTCGAGGTCGAGGCGTTTGAAGATGCGCTCGTATGCGCCGCGCTCATCCATGTACGCCTTGACCAGCCCCTCCTTGTCGAGGGTGAAGGAGTAGGCGTCCTTCATGATGAATTCGCGGCCGCGGATCAGACCGGCGCGCGGGCGGAACTCGTCGCGGTACTTGGTCTGGATCTGGTACAGGGTCACCGGCAGGTCCTTGTAGGAGGAGTACAGGTCCTTGACCAGCAGGGTGAACATCTCCTCGTGGGTCGGGGCCAGCAGGTAGTCGGCCTCATGGCGGTCCTTCAGGCGGAAGATGTTGTCGCCGTACTCTTCCCAACGATGGGTGGCCTCGTAGGGCTCGCGCGGCAGCAGGCCGGAGAAGTGCACTTCCTGGGCGTCGATGGAGGCCATCTCCTCGCGGATGATGTTCTCGATCTTGTTCAGGACGTTCAGGCCCAGCGGCAGCCAGGTCCAGATGCCGGGGGCCGCCTTGCGCAGGTAGCCTGCGCGCTGCAGCAGTCTGTCGGACACCACATCGGCGTCGGCGGGGTCTTCGCGCAGTGTGCGCAGAAACATAGTGGACATACGAAGAGTATTGGAAGTCATAGGTTCCAAGATAGCGCTACCCGCACCCACGATGCGGAACCACGTCACTGCCATTGCACAGTACCGTTTTTCCGCATCGCTGAGAACGATGTCATCATTGCCCGAGCAACTGCATGTGGCTGGATGAATCAACCATTGCCGCACCGCAACAAACCAGCCACAACTGAGTTCAGGGCCTCACCCGCGCTCCACTTTAACGCCACGAAACGCGGCATCAGTCGAAAACCGGCGAAATGCAACAAATGTTGTACCCGTCGCATTCCAAGAGCGTCAAGAATCCCCCCCCCATGGAAAACGCCTCATTCCACGCGTTCGACGCACCTGTGCGGAACACCGCAAAACAGCTGTTTCAAGCCACTTTCAGCTTCTCAACATCGTTGCAAATATGAAAAACGATTTCCGTAAAGCACCGTCTGGAGTATGCTACGGAACCATGAGAGAAGCGGCTTTTGATGAAGATAGGGGCGAATCCATTTCCCTCGCGATTGTGGATAACGATGCCATCACGCTGTATGCGTTGCGCAAGCTCATCGAGAATACGCCGACGCTCACCATACTGTGGACGTCCGAAACCGGTCACGATGCGCTGGCGCGCTGCAAGAAGGGGCACCTTCCCGACGTGCTCCTCGTCGACATGGCCTTGTCGGACATGCCGGGGACCATGCTCTGCCAGCGGCTCAGAACCGTCGGCGCCACGCCGAACATACTCGCGTTCACCTCATATCCCTTGGATATGTACGCAGCGGACGCGGCGCAGGCAGGAGCCCAGGGCATCATCGCGAAGAACGATTTCATGGCTTTGGCCAAGGCCGTCAGATGCGTGCAGGAGAACGGCGTGTTCCCCTACGCAGCGCAGGAAGACAGCCAATTCGAAACGGCCAAGGACGCGTTCGACCGCATCAGCAGCATGCCGCCGGATCCGGTGACCACGCTGACGCCCAACGAAATGACGGCATTGAACCTCACCGCCCGCGGTTTGAGTTCGAAGGAGGTCGCGAAGCATATGGGGGTCAGGCCCGCGACCGTAAGAACATACACCATGCGCGCCCGCTCGAAGCTCGGCGCCACCACGTTAGGAGAAGCACTTGTCAAGTGGCATAAGACGAAATATGCATGATCGCGTGCATGATTTCCTGTACCGCTACCTGCTGCGCCCCGCCGACGGCGCATTCTTCCTGAATCAGACGAAATACCGGGCACTGATCAGCTTCGTATTCATCGCGATATCCGCGTTCGTGTGCATCGGGGCCTTCAGCGCACTGTACACCGGCCCCTATGGGTGGGCGGTTGCGAGCGTGTATTTCCTGACGCTCGCCCTGCTTGCTTTCCACCCTGTAGCGGCAAGTCTGTTCTGTCTGGTCGTATACGTCATGCTGCTGTTCCACCCCACCCTTGTGGCGGGAAGCGAGGAATGGGGCATGTTCCTGTCGATCGCGTATCTGGCGTTCTATCTGCGGCGCGCGCCTTCCGTCACCGTCGTCGTTCTCCTGATCACCATGGAGGCTTTGGAGACCTATCGGTCGGGCACGCCTATCGATTATCTTGTGGGCACCGCCACCATCGATTTCGTCGCATACCTCATCGGCGTACTGTTCACTCATGAGGAGCATCTCTCCCAGCTCAGGCTGACGGAACGCAACCAGTTGATAGCGTCGGATCTTCACTCGGCGATCACCAGCGAACTCTCCTCGATCGTCCTTCTGGCGCAATCGCATGACGAGCATGACAGCGGCGGAACCAACGCGACTCTGGATCGTATCAAGGACGTGGCGCAGATCGCCCTGTCCAACACGCACAGCCTTATCCGCACCTTGTCCGGCAAAGATCGCGGCACCGCTTGCTCCGGCGAATCGACATATGGCACGGATGAACTGCTGGCATACATACGGGAGCAGGATCGGAATCTGCAATCAATGGGATTCCGTGGAACCATCTCACTCCGCGTCGATTCGGCGCCCCTGCCCGAGGACACCTTCCTGCTGGCGAAGCTCTGCGTCAAGGAGATCTACGCCAACATCGCCCGCCATATGTCGAAGCAATCCGGCGATTACCATTTCGGCATCGAAATGACCCCAACGGAGCTCGCGATCACCGAATCCAATCCTGCGGATGGTGACCCCAACGAGCTCTCATCGGGCTTCGGTCTGAGCCTGCTTCGTCATCAGGCGGAGATATCGGGAGGAACGATGCGCAACGGCATTTCAGATGGAACGTGGCGCATCGAAGTCACGATTCCGTTACTTCGCCTTGCACACTGATGCGCATGCGGGAATCTTCTTGCACGTAGGGTATGACGGGCATGCGATGCGGGTGCTATCGCCCGCATCGCCGTCACCCGCATTGGTCACGCTGACGCTTGCCGCCGGCGAGAACGCCATCACACAGGTCAGCAGGCCGGAAACCACCATCTTCATTATCGAATCACCTTTCGCTCTCAACGTTGATGGGCAATCGTCGGCGCCGCGGTCCTGCCGTACAGCGTGAAGATGTCGGCTTGGGCTCCGGTACGGCGAATACCCCCTTAACAGGGTCTATTATTCCACGCCGAACGGACGGCAGTCGTTCAGAACAGCGAATCCTGAGCGAAGTCCCCTTCTCCCCCGTTGCTCCCATCTTCGGAAGCCCCATCGGCATGTGCGATGGAAGGAATGAACGCCGTCGCGCCTTCGTCACGAAGCTTGTCGGACGCTTCGCCGGACGCGGACCGAAGATCGCCGTCAAGCATGACCGCATCCGGCGAGACGAGAAACATGCGCTCGTTCACCCCGGTCAGGTACAGCCCTTGCATCGATTCCACGCGGGAGAGCGCCACATACCCCATGCCCGGCGCGAAGGTGCGTCGCAGATCCATCACCGCGCGGTCGAGCGTCATACCCTGCGATTTGTGGATCGTGATCGCCCACGCACAGCGCAACGGCACCTGGTTCACGCTGGCGAGCACGGTGTCGCCGTCCATCATCTCCCAACAATCGGGTTTCATGGTGACGATATTGCCGTTTTCGAATTCGACGATCGGCCAACCGCCCTTCGATTCCGGCACGAACGCCCGAACCGTGCCGAGCGACCCGTTGACGAATTGATGGTTCTGGTCGTTGCGCACGGCCATCACCGCCGCGCCGGTCTTCAACTGCAGCCGTTCCGGCGCAAGCATATTGCGTTTGAGGCGTTCCACCAGGTTCACCGGCCCGGCCGCCGTCGCGAAATACTCGTGCGGCTCCTCGCGGATCTCAAACAGTCTCATATCGTTCAGCGTGTCCGCCTGCTTGTTCACGGGGAACAGATTCACCGCCTGCTGGCCGGGTTCGGGCAGTACACCGAGGCGTGTCGCCAGCGCGGCGCGGTCATCATCGTTAACGCTACCCTGCCGAATGTCGGTAAGCACGCCCAGCAGCCTGCCATCATCCTGACGGTGCTGTTCGGTCAAGTAGCAGACGGTGCAATCAAGCTCATCCCATACCAACGATTCGGTGATGAACCCTTCCGGGTCCCTGCCCAAACTGGCGTACCGTTCACGGGATGCCACGAATTCCGGAGTCGGCGCGATCACATCGTGATTGCGGTTGGAGGTGCTGACCGGCGGCAGCTGGAAGAAATCACCGCAGACCACGACCTGCAGCCCGCCGAACGGGCGCGGGTCGAGTCGGATCCTACGGCACACCTGATCGACCATGTCGAACAGCCAGGCGTGCATCATCGACACTTCGTCGATGACGAGGACGTCGGCCGCCTGCAGTTTGCGTTTGCGTCGCGTACGGATTGTTTTGAGCAGGCGCTCGCTCAACGAGGTGGCCAGACCGATGCCGCTCCAGGAGTGGATGGTCTGGCCGTTGATATGCGTGGCCGCAATGCCCGTGGATGCGGTGACCGCGACGTTCGCGCCCTCTTCACGAGCCGCACGCACGAACTCGTTGAGCACGTAGGTTTTGCCCGCGCCGGGGGCACCCGTGAGGAACACGTTCGCCCCGGCGTTCAGAATGGCCAGCGCTTCCGACTGCTGCATATCTCTCCTCGCCTCGCGGGGTTCGCTTCGCCTTCGCTTACTTGTTCAGAATGCTCGTGGCCGCGATATCGTCGGCCATGGCCTTGGCGGCGGCATCATCGGGGCCGGGGGCCGGAGCCATGAAGGCCTTGCGGTAGTAGCGCAGTTCGTCAAGCGATTCGATGATGTCGGCGAGCGCACGGTGGCCGCCGTTCTTCGGCGGACGGTTGCGGTACACGGCGGGGTACCAGCGGCGTGCGAGTTCTTTGAGCGTGCTCACGTCGATGACGCGGTAGTGCAGGTGTTCCATGAGTTCCGGCATGTAGTGGTCGAGGAACTTCTTGTCGGAGCCGATGGAGTTGCCGGCCAGCAGCGGCTTGACGCCGTCGGGGGTGAACCGCTTGACGTATTCGACGACCTTGGCCTGTGCTTCCTCCAGCGACAGACCGTTTTCCCATTCGTTGATCAGGCCGGAGCGGGTGTGCATGTCGCGCACGAAATCGTTCATGTGATCGACGGCCTTCTGGCTGGGCTTGATGACGTAGTCGACGCCTTCGTCCAGCACGTTCAGGTCGAAATCGGTGGGAACCACGGAGACTTCCACCAATTCGTCGCCGCCGAAGATATCCAGACCGGTCATTTCACAGTCGATCCAGATCAGACGCGACCCTTCCGCGGTGTATGTTTCGCCGTCATGCGCATCTACCATCGTTGCCTCGTTTCATTGTCGTTTGCTCATGTTCGGCCGGGAAGCCGAACATATGAAGATACCGCGAGGTAGGGAGAACGGCGACGGCCCGGCGGCCTTGCGCTTGGGCGGCCGCCGTGCGTCAGCGCGACATGTGTTCCGTGGTGCCGCGCAGCACGAGCGATGTCGGCATGAAGGTGAACGGCTCCTCCAAGGTCTGCCCGTTCATCAGCGCGAGGGCCTTGCGTGCCGCTTCGCGCCCGGTTTCCACCGGATTCTGGTGCACGGTGGTCAGGTCGGCGATGGCCGCGCTCGGATCGTCGTCGAAGCCGATTACCGACGTGTCCTGCGGAACCTGCCAGCCGACGCGGCGCATTTCCTTGATCAGCGGCACCGCGGCCGCATCGTTGGAGACGCAGATGCCGGTCGGCCTCCTGACCGCGCTGAGCAGTTGCGCGACGATTCCCGAGTACACGTCCTGTTCCGATTGGCCTCCCGCAGTGCGCAGCGAGGGGATCGTGATGATGTCGCCGTCCCCGTAGCCGCATTCGGTGGCGGCTTGCAGGAAGCCGCGTTCGCGGACGGAATCGGAGCAGATGAACGGCGAGGCGTTCACCGGTTGGCTTACGTATGCGAGCGTCTTATGCCCTTGCGAGCGCATGAAGCGCACCACGTTCCCGATGGCGGTCATGTCGTCGATGCTGGCCGAGGCGTCAAGCCCGTGTACGTTGGGGGTGTTGATGCCGATGACGGGGACGTTCGATTCGCCGAGGATGCGCCCTTTGGCTTCGTCGAAGTCGAATGATGCGACGATGATGGCGTCCACGTTGCGGTTGCCGGGAAGGCTTTGGAGGAAGCGGTCGAGTTCGTCCGCGTTCCACACGATATAGGGGATGACGTCGTACCCTTGTGGGGCGAGCACTTCATAGACGCCTTCGAAGGCGTGCGAGTTGAACCAGCTGCTCATCTCGCTCGGCAGCAGCATGGCCACGCGCATGGTTTTGCCCGATGCCAGTGACGAGGCGCTTCTGGAGAACGAGAAGTGCAGGCGTTCCGCCTCTTCCTCGATGCGCCTGCGTGTGGCGGGGTTCACCCGATCCAAGCCGCGCAATGCCCTGGAGACCGTGGATACCGAAACCCCTGCCGCCTGCGCGACGTCTGCGATGGTGGTGCGGCCCACGTGTCCTCCTTGAAAATGCTGCGTGGCGACTGGGAATCCCTGCCGTTTCGATAGGCATACATCATAGTACACACCACAACAGTAAAAGCGCTTGCATTAATCAGAGCCTGATTTTTTACCAATATTGCCAGCAACAAACCGCAACACGCCCAACAACGTTGCGCAAATTTGCGCAAGCGCTATTATTTATGTCAACAAACCGTTCAGCAGCAACGTTGAGTGCGCGAGCGAACAATTGAAAACTTCATGATTCCCAAGCTATTCACCAAACACGAACAGCAAGAATCATGCGCAGAATTTGCACAAGCGCTTGCACAACAGGCGTCATGTCATCAAGGAGGATACTCATGACCGAAGTCACCGACCCCGCATTGTGGTGGAAGCAGGCCGTGGTCTACCAAGTCTACCCGCGCTCCTTCAAGGATTCCCGCGGATCCGGCCTCGGCAGCATCGCCGGCGTGACCGAGAAAATCGGTTACCTGCATGAACTGGGCGTGGACGCCATCTGGCTGAGCCCTTTCTACCCGTCCCAGCTCGCCGACGGCGGCTACGACGTGGACGACTACCGCAACGTCGATCCGAAACTCGGCACCATGGACGATTTCGACGAACTCGCGAAATCCGCCCACGCCCACGGCATCAAAGTCGTCGTCGACATCGTCCCCAACCACTCCTCGAACCGCCACGAATGGTTCAAGGCCGCGCTGGCCGCCGAACCCGGCTCCCCCGAACGCGACCGCTACATCTTCCGCGACGGCAAGGGCCCCAACGGCGACCAGCCTCCGACCAACTGGCAGAACCATTTCGGCGGCCCCGCCTGGACCCGCGTGCCCGACGGCCAGTGGTATCTGCACATGTTCACCAAGGAACAGCCCGACTGGAACTGGAAGAACCCCGAAGTGCGCGCCGACTTCATCACGACGCTGCGCTTCTGGCTCGACCACGGCGCGGACGGCTTCCGCGTGGACGTGGCGCACGGCCTCGCCAAGGATCTCGACCGCGATGACCTCGACAACTACGTGGTGTGGTGCACCAACGACCAGCCGGAAGACGGTTCCCACCCGGTGATCGACCGCGACGAAGTGCACGACATCTACCACGAGTGGCGCAAGGTGTTCAACGAATACGATCCGCCGGCATTCGCCGTGGCCGAAGCCTGGGTACGTCCGAGCCGCCAGCATCTGTACGCCTCGCCGGACGATCTTGGCCAGATCTTCAACTTCGAATTCGCCAAGAAGGATTGGATCCGCGACGACATGCACCTCGCCATCGAGGAAGGTCTGGAAAGCGCCGAACGCTCCGGTTCCACCGCCACCTGGGTGATGAGCAACCACGATGTGATCCGGCACGCCACCCGCTACGCCCTGCCGCAGGTGCCGACCGGCGAATACCATCGTCTCGCCCTCGACTGGCTGCTGCGCGACGGCACCACCTACGAGGAGAACCGTGAACTCGGCACCAAGCGTGCCCGCGCCGCGATCATGATGGAAATGGCGCTGCCCGGTTCGGCCTACGTGTACCAAGGTGAGGAGCTCGGACTCTTCGAGGTCGCGGACATGCCGTGGGATGAACTGGAGGATCCTTCGGCCTTCCGTACCGCACGTTCGGCGATCACCAAGGGCCGTGACGGCTGCCGTGTCCCGCTGCCGTGGGTCGCCTCGGACGCTCCGAAACTCGATGATCCCGACGACGAGTTCGGTCACGGCGGTTCCTTCGGGTTCTCCCCCGTCGGCGCCGAGCATGATCCGCATCTGCCGCAGCCGAAATGGTACAAGGATTTCGCGGTCGACGTCGAAAACGCAGACCCCGATTCCATGCTGAACCTGTACCGTGCCGTGCTCAAGCTTCGCCACCAGCTGCAGACCACCGATCTGAGCCTCGAATGGCTGCCCGAAGACAAGGCGAGCGACCGCCCCGACGGCGCCAACGGATTCCCCGGCGGCACCATCGCCTACAAGCGCGCCAACGGCTGGGCATCCATCACCAACTTCGGCAGCGAACCCGTCGCCCTCCCCAAGGGTGAGATCCTGCTGACCTCCGGTCCGCTCACCGAAGATGGCCTGCTGCCCCAGGACACCTCCGCCTGGATCCAGCTCTGATTTTGTTCTTCCCTTTTCTCTCTCACTCATCCCGCCGCCGCGGAAACCTTTTCCGCGGCGGCCCGGATTCCCTTTTCATCAACCATCCATGACATCCATTCGAAGGTGAATCATCATGTCAGAAACCATAAGCGTCCGTCCCGTTTCCTCCACGAATAAATGGCGGTTCACGGGAGGTTTCCTGGCCTTCGCGGTGCTGTCCGGCGCGGCGTTCTACATGACCATGTCCGTGCTCGTCCCCCAGCGCCTACGCGATATCGGCATCGCGAACTCCACGGCGGTGCTCGGTTCCATCAACGCCGCCGGCTCGATCGCCTCCATCTTCATCGCCCTGTTCATCGGCGCACTGTCCGACCGTACCGCAAGCCGTTGGGGCAAGCGCACACCGTGGATCTTCGCCGGCGCGTTCATCTACGGCTTCTGCTTCTGGGCGTTGAGCCGCCCGCAAAGCGCGCTGATCATCGGCATCATCTACGTGCTGGCTCTGGTCGGTTTGAACATGGTTCAGGCCCCGATTTACGCGCGTATCTCCGATCAGGTGGAAGAATCGGCGCGTGCCACGGTTTCCGCGGCCATCGGCGCCGGTGGTGTGATCGGCCAGGGCATCGGCACCCTGATCGGCTCCTCGCTCATCGAACATATGGAACTCGGATTCGTGTGCGCCGGCCTGTGCGCACTGGCCGCCGGCGTGCTGTCCGTGGTGATCGCGCCGCGTGAGCCTTCCTCCAAGGACATGCCGAAGGAAACCGGCAAGCCGCTGTGGAGGGTTGTGGCCGAATCGCTCGTCCCGCCGCTGAAGAACTGCGCCGACTTCTACCGCGCGTTCATCTGCCGCACCTGCCTCATCGTCGCCTATCAGATGGTGTTCAGCTACCAGCTGTACATCCTGCAGGATCATATCGGCGAAACGAAGCTGGAAGCCGCCGCTTCCATTCAGGTGATTTCCGTGATCACCATGATCGTGTCGATCGTCGCTTCGCTGGCCGCCGGTCCGATCGCCGATGCGTTGCACCGCCGCAAGGCCCCGATCGTGGTGGCTTGCTGCTTCTTCGCCGTCGGCCTGGCCATGCCGTGGATTTTCCCCACGCAGATGGGTATGTTCCTGTTCGGCGGTATCGCCAGCTTCGGCTACGGCATGTATCTGTCCGTCGATCAGGCGCTGAACGTGGACGTGCTGCCGGATAAGAAGACCGCCGGCAAGGATCTCGGCTTCATGAATATCGCCACCTGCGCGGGCCAGGCCATCGGCGTGGCCATCACCTCCACCATCGTCAGCGTGTTCGGCTCCTACGTGTTCGTGTTCCCGACCGCCATCGTGATGACCGCAGTGGCTGCCATTTCCGTGCTCAGCATCAAGCGCGTGCGCTGATTCGTTGTCGGATCGCCGAAGCGGAACCGAATCGGCGATCCGCACATCACATACGGCAAGGCCCGCCGGTTGGGCTGTCGCTTGGAATTGTCTCTCCTGATTCCTCTTGCGACGCCCAACCGGCGGGCCTTGTTCATATATTTGCCTTGTACTATCGCGGCCAATCCTGCGTCATGCCTTCGTCATGTGCATATCCTCACGCAGCCGCCACAGCATGTAGGAGATCAGCGGGCAGACGACGGCGGAAGTGAGCACGTCGGTCGGGAAATGCAAGCCCAGGAGCAGTCGGGAGCAGGCCACCACGATGACGATGGCCACGCCTGCGGCGACGGCACGATGCTCATAGGTTCGTACGATGGATGGGGCTCCGCTCCCCCGCCGTTCCGTCGAAATGCTCTGATCGGCGCGTCCGGGCGCGGTTCCCGGCATACTGCCGATTTTCCGGTAGGCTGCGTTACGTACGGTCAGAACGATCATCACCGCGACTATAGCCGCGGCTGCGGTATGCCCGCTGGGAAAGCTCGGATCGCCGGGTAACAGCGCGGAGTCGGCGGCAGTCACCGGTCGTGGCCGTTCCACTAGCCATTTGATGCCGGTCACATATGCGAACGGCAGTGCGGCGATGATGATGTCGCCGATCACCGTACGTATCGATCTGACGATTCTGAAGTCGATGACGGCCAGCACCGCCAGGATTGCCACGCAACCCAGCGCGGAGAACATGAACGCGAGCAGCGCCGAACAATCCCTCAGGCTTTCGGGCCATGCCGTCAACGCGCGCAGAAGGTCCGTTTCGGCAACGGCCACGTTCGTCGATGAGCGCAGCCGGAACCCCATGAAGGGGATGATCAGGCAGACCATTGCGGTGATGATGACGCTTATTGTTGTTCTTCTGTTCAAACGCATACCCGCCATTCTTGCATTCCGCCGCCGTTATCGCCCACACTTGCCCGCAGCATCCACGAGAATCGCACGTATAGGCCGAAACCGCACAAAAACGCCCCTCAGAGCCTGCATGATGCAAAAGATGGGTAACTTGCGTGATTCATGCATTCCGACGTTCCACGCGGCTTCAACAATGGCCACCCAGTCGGAATCACCCTGGATACACATACACGAGGGCCCCGGGACATGTGCAAGGCACGCCCGGGGCCGAGTACACACGGAACAAAAACCAGGGGATCCCGGCAACCCCCGCAAGGGAACCGGAAGGAAAACACGGGACAAAAAAGAAAGGATCCCGGGAACCCCCGCAAGGGGCTCG
>NZ_JAHBBE010000027.1 GCF_019331805.1 Bifidobacterium pongonis | reverse complement strand
GTATCGAGTGCGCCACGCACGATGTGGTAACGCACACCCGGCAGATCCTTCACACGGCCGCCGCGCACGAGCACGATGGAGTGCTCCTGCAGGTTGTGGCCCTCACCCGGGATGTAAGCGGTGCCTTTGGCCGGAATCGGACAGGAATGGGCTGGTTTTGTCTGATTTCGGTTGAGATGGGGCGGTGGGCGTAGGCGTCCGGGGTTTCTGTTTCGCTACGCTATCTGGCCTGCGGCACTGAAACGCGCCGCGCCGCGACACGGCGGGGCGGCATTGTCGCGCGCTGCCGTATACTGATAATTCGTGTGTGCCAACGGCAGGCCTTATGTAACAGGCAGGTTGGTTGGGATATCCCGGGAATCGCATGGATCGCGCGCAGTAATGCGGCGGCGAGAGAGGATCGGGTCATCGGGCCGGTGAACAGTGGCTATCTTTCCGATTCGGGTTCGCCCGTGCGATGGGAGAGTGTGGTTGCAGTGCGGCGGCCTCACAGGTAAGAAGAACCACTGAATCGGAGAATTCAAGTTGCCTACTATTGAACAGCTCGTCCGTAAGGGACGCTCGCCGAAGCCGAAGAAGTCCAAGACTTTGGCGCTGAAGGGCAGCCCGCTGCGTCGCGGCGTGTGCACCCGTGTCTACACCACCACCCCGAAGAAGCCGAACTCCGCTCTGCGTAAGGTCGCCCGTGTGCGTCTTTCCTCCGGCATCGAAGTCACCGCTTACATCCCGGGTGAGGGCCACAACCTGCAGGAGCACTCCATCGTGCTCGTGCGCGGCGGCCGTGTGAAGGATCTGCCGGGTGTGCGTTACCACATCGTGCGTGGCGCACTCGATACCCAGGGCGTTAAGGACCGCAAGCAGGGTCGTTCCCTGTACGGAGCAAAGAAGGCGAAGTAAGAGATATGTCACGTAAAGGACCTTCCAAGAAGCACCAGCTGCTGCCGGATCCGATTTACGGCTCCACCGTTGTGGCACAGCTCATCAACAAGATCCTCCTCGACGGCAAGAAGTCGATTGCTGAGGACATCGTGTACTCCGCGCTCGATATGGTCAAGGAAAAGACCGAGCAGGAGCCCGTGGCCGTGCTGAAGCGCGCCCTCGACAACATCCGTCCGTCCCTCGAGGTCCGCTCCCGCCGTGTCGGTGGCGCCACCTACCAGGTGCCGGTCGAGGTGAAGCCCGCCCGCGCGAACACCCTGTCCCTGCGCTGGCTGACCGACTTCTCCCGCGCTCGTCGTGAGAAGACCATGGCCGAGCGTCTCGCCAACGAGATCCTCGACGCCTCCAACGGTCTGGGCGCTTCCGTGAAGCGTCGCGAGGACACCCACAAGATGGCCGAGGCCAACAAGGCCTTCGCCCACTACCGCTGGTAATCACTCGGACCTTTAGAAAGTTAAGGATTAAAAATGGCTGAAGAGGTGCTTTCGGACCTTCATCACGTCCGCAACATCGGCATCATGGCTCACATCGATGCCGGTAAGACCACCACTACCGAGCGTATTCTGTTCTACACCGGCAAGAACTACAAGATCGGCGAGACCCACGACGGCGCTTCCACCATGGACTTCATGGAGCAGGAGCAGGAGCGTGGTATCACCATCCAGTCCGCCGCTACCACCTGCTTCTGGCACCGCCAGTCCCACGACACCAAGGACAAGTTCCAGATCAACATCATCGACACCCCGGGCCACGTGGACTTCACCGCTGAGGTGGAGCGCTCCCTGCGCGTGCTCGATGGCGCCGTTGCCGTGTTCGACGGCAAGGAAGGTGTGGAGCCGCAGTCCGAAACCGTGTGGCGTCAGGCCGATAAGTACGGCGTTCCGCGTATCTGCTTCATCAACAAGATGGATAAGCTGGGCGCGAACTTCTACTACTCCGTCGACACCATCAAGGACAAGCTGGGTGCTACCCCGCTCGTGATGCAGCTGCCGATCGGCGCCGAGAACGACTTCACCGGCGTTGTCGACCTGGTCGAGATGCAGGCTTACATCTGGAACGGCACCGAGGAGCTCGGCGCCAAGTACGATACCACCGAGATCCCGGACGACCTGAAGGACAAGGCCGAGGAGTACCACAACGCCCTCGTTGAGGCCGTTGCCGAAACCGACGACGCCCTGATGGAGAAGTTCTTCGGTGGCGAGGAGATCACCAAGGAAGAGATCCGCGCCGCTGTCCGCAAGCTCACCATCAACAAGGAGGCCTTCCCGGTCTTCTGCGGTTCCGCGTTCAAGGATAAGGGCGTTCAGCCGATGCTCGACGGCGTGGTTGACTACCTGCCGAGCCCGGAGGACGTGCCGGCCATCCAGGGTTACGACCCGCAGGATGAGTCCATTGAGATCGACCGCAAGCCGCTGAAGTCCGATCCGTTCTCGGCTCTGGTCTTCAAGATCTCCACCCACCCGTTCTACGGCAAGCTCGTGTTCGTGCGTGTCTACTCCGGTTCCGTCAAGCAGGGCGATTCCGTGCTCGACTCCACCCGTGGCAAGAAGGAACGCGTCGGCAAGATCTTCCAGATGCACGCCGACAAGGAGAACCCGGTGGATGAGGCTTCGGCCGGTAACATCTACACCTTCGTGGGTCTGAAGAACGTCACCACCGGCGACACCCTGTGCGCCCTCGACGCTCCGATCTCCCTGAACTCCATGACCTTCCCGGATCCGGTGATCCAGGTCGCCGTGGAGCCGAAGACCAAGGCCGATCAGGAGAAGATGGGCATCGCTCTGGCGAAGCTCTCCGAAGAGGATCCGACCTTCCAGGTCACCACCGACGAAGAGTCCGGCCAGACCCTGATCGCAGGCATGGGCGAGCTCCAGCTCGACATCATCGTCGACCGTATGCGTCGTGAGTTCAAGGTGGAGTGCAACCAGGGCAAGCCGCAGGTTGCCTACCGCGAGACGATCCGCAAGGCCGTCATGGACCAGGGCTACACCCACAAGAAGCAGACCGGTGGTTCCGGCCAGTTCGCAAAGGTCCTGATGAACTTCGAGCCGCTCGAGACCACCGAAGGCAAGACCTTCGAGTTCGAGAACGCCGTCACCGGTGGCCACATTTCCCAGGAATTCATCCCGTCCATCGAGGCTGGCGTCAAGGAAGCCATGGAATCCGGTATTCTCGCCGGCTTCCCGGTTGTGGGCGTCAAGGCCACCGTCACCGACGGCCAGATGCACCCGGTCGATTCCTCCGAAATGGCCTTCAAGCTCGCGGGCTCCATGTGCTTCAAGGAAGCCGCTCCGAAGGCCAAGCCGGTCATCCTCGAGCCGATCATGGCTGTCGAAGTCCGTACTCCGGAAGAGTACATGGGCGAAGTCATCGGCGATCTGAACCAGCGTCGTGGCAGCATCTCCCAGATGTCCGATGCCACCGGCGTCAAGGTCATCGACGCTAAGGTCCCGCTGTCCGAGATGTTCGGCTACATCGGCGATCTGCGTTCCAAGACCCAGGGCCGCGCTATGTTCACCATGCAGATGGACTCCTACGCTGAGGTGCCGAAGAGCGTCTCCGAAGAGATTATCAAGGCTCAGCGCGGCGAGTGACACACGTTGCCACGCGTGAGGTGGCGTCAGTCTCCAGTCAGCGGTAATATCGTGTATCGCTGACTGGGTTCTGGCTCATCAATGTGGCACAACCCAGAAACCCAGTAAACCTACGAAACGTCCAGGAGGACAAAGTAATGGCAAAGGAAAAGTACGAGCGTACTAAGCCGCACGTTAACATTGGTACCATTGGCCACGTCGATCACGGTAAGACTACCCTGACCGCCGCCATCTCCAAGGTTCTGCACGAAGAGTTCCCGGATCTCAACCCGGAGTACGACTTCAGCCAGATCGACGCCGCTCCGGAAGAGCAGCAGCGTGGTATCACCATCAACATCGCCCACATCGAGTACCAGACCGCTGAGCGTCACTACGCTCACGTGGACTGCCCGGGCCACGCCGACTTCGTGAAGAACATGATCACCGGCGCTGCCCAGATGGATGGCGCTATCCTCGTGGTCGCCGCTACCGACGGCCCGATGGCTCAGACCCGCGAGCACGTTCTGCTCGCTCGCCAGGTTGGCGTTCCGCGTATCCTCGTCGCCCTGAACAAGTGCGATATGGTCGAGGACGACGAGCTCATCGAGCTCGTTGAAGAAGAGGTCCGCGACCTCCTCGACGAGAACGGCTTCGACCGCGATTGCCCGGTCATCCACACCTCCGCTTACGGCGCGCTGCACGACGACGCTCCGGATCACGAGAAGTGGGTTGAGTCCGTCAAGGAACTCATGAAGGCCGTCGACGAGTACATCCCGACCCCGGTCCACGATCTCGACAAGCCGTTCCTGATGCCGATCGAAGATGTGTTCACCATCTCCGGCCGTGGCACCGTGGTTACCGGCCGTGTTGAGCGTGGTAAGCTGCCGATCAACACCAACGTTGAGATCGTCGGCATCCGCCCGACCCAGTCCACCACCGTCACCTCCATCGAGACCTTCCACAAGCAGATGGACGAGTGCGAGGCTGGCGATAACACCGGTCTGCTGCTCCGCGGCATCAACCGTACCGACGTCGAGCGTGGTCAGGTTGTGGCCGCTCCGGGCTCCGTCACCCCGCACACCAAGTTCGAGGGCGAAGTCTACGTGCTGACCAAGGACGAAGGCGGCCGTCACTCGCCGTTCTTCTCCAACTACCGTCCGCAGTTCTACTTCCGCACCACCGACGTCACCGGCGTCATCGAGCTGCCGGAAGGCGTCGAGATGGTTCAGCCTGGCGATCACGCCACCTTCACCGTTGAGCTGATTCAGCCCATCGCTATGGAGGAAGGCCTGACCTTCGCTGTGCGTGAAGGCGGCCACACCGTCGGCTCCGGCCGTGTCACCAAGATCCTCGCCTGATAATTGCTCCAGCGATGATCGACACGCTGTGAACTAGCGTTCCGAAGAACCCCCTTGGATTGTTCCGAGGGGGTTCTTCCGTTTTCGGCGTTGTAATGCTATGAGATGCGAGTCCGTTGGCTGCGGGTCCATGGACCGCAGCGTATTGCCAGCCTGTGCCCGGCCAAGGTTCGGATCGGGCGTACAGTGGGGTGACGGAGGGAATCGGCATGATGATGGATATGGATGAGGACGCGTGGATCGAGGATACGATGCGTCGGTTGTCGTATTCGAGGTTCCGTTCCAAATTCGTGCTTTCGGATAAGGACCGCGCGTATGCGCGTGCCAAGGGCAAGGCGACCATCGACAGGCACGCCCATGAGTTGCTGCGTTCGAGGGTGGGGGATGCGCATCCGCTGAAGGACGGCAAGCAGACGCCGTGGCGCGGGCATCCGGTGTTCACCGCGCAGCATGCCACCGCGACCTGTTGCCGCGGCTGCATCGAGAAATGGCATCATATTCCGCAAGGGCGGGAGCTGACCGATACGGAGATCCAATGGCTTGCCGACTTGGTCATGGCATGGATCGAGCGTGATCTGACCTTGCATCCTGCGGCATAGGTCACGTTTCGCCGCGTAGTCTGTGCGCGCGGCAAAGTATGGATGGCGGCTTCACGCTCTGCCTGGGCGCGACGATATACGGCGATGTATAAGGGCCGCGAACAGTGGGGCACCCTGGTTTCGAACCATCCGAAATGTGCGGAACGGGCACGGTGATGCGCTCGAACGCCGGGATGGAGAGTAAGCACAGCACGCCTGCGAACGGCCTGCTTCCACGCCGTTCCAACGGGTGGGCCGATGTGCACGGCGCGAAAGGGGTTCTGTCTCACGATTTGGGTTTTGGCGGAATAATGACGTTTTCCGTCACGAAGAGAACATACACTGGGAAGCTATGAGCGAAAACATTATGCGAATCATTGATCTCAGGGGCAAGAACCTCTCCCGTGCCGAACTGCTGGCCGCCATGCCGCGCGCCGAGATGGGCACTTCCGAAGCCACCGATCTGGTGCGCCCGATTCTTGAGGACGTGAAGGCTCGCGGAGCCGCAGCGTTGCGTGATTTCGGCGAGAAGTTCGATGGCGTGCGTCCGACCAATCTGCGCGTCCCCGTCGAGGCGATGAAGAACGCTCTCGAAACCCTCGACCCCGAAGTGCGTGCGGCCATCGAGGAATCCGTGCGTCGCGCCCGTGCGGTCGCGAAGAGCCAGGTGCCGCAGGACTTCCACACCGATCTGGCCGACGGCGCCCGCGTCGCCGAACGGTGGATCCCGATCCAGCGCGTCGGCCTGTATGTGCCCGGCGGCAAGGCCGTGTACCCGTCCTCCGTGATCATGAACACCGTTCCGGCCCAGGCGGCCGGCGTGGAATCGCTCGCCATCGCGACCCCGCCGAGCAAGGGCGACCCGGACGGTCTGCCGAACAAGACCATCCTCGCCACTTGCGCGATCCTCGGCGTCGAAGAGGTGTACGCCGTGGGCGGCGCCCAGGCCATCGCCATGTTCGCCTACGGTGCCAAGGGCAGCGAACCGCAGGACGGCGAGATCCTGTGCGATCCGGTCGATAAGATCACTGGTCCGGGCAACATCTTCGTGGCCACCGCCAAGTCCCTCGTCTCCGGCTTCGTCGGCATCGACGCCGTCGCCGGCCCGACCGAAATCGGCATCATCGCCGACAAGACCGCCAACCCGAGCCTGCTGGCCGCCGATCTCATCGGTCAGGCCGAGCACGACGAGCTCGCCGGTTCCGTACTGTTCACCGACTCCACCGACATCGCCGAGAAGGTGCAGGAGAACCTGAACTACCGCGTGCCCCGCACCGAACATGCGGAACGCGTGCACACCAGCCTGTCCGGCACCCAGTCCGCCATCGTGCTGACCGACGGCCTCGACCAGTCCATCGACGCGGCCAACGCCTACGCCGCCGAGCACCTGGAGATCCAGACCGCCGATGCCGACGCCGTGGTGCCGCGCATCAAGAACGCCGGCGCCATCTTCCGCGGCCCGTACTCCCCGGTCCCGCTGGGCGATTACATGTCCGGTTCGAACCACGTGCTGCCCACCGGCGGCACCGCTCGCTTCGCCGCAGGCCTTGGCGTGCACACCTTCATGAAGCCCGTCGAGGTCATCGAATACGACGAGCAGGGTCTGAAGGCCATCGCCGCGCGTATCAACGCCTTCGCCGTCTCCGAGGATCTGCCCGCGCACGGCGAGTGCGTGCTCAGCCGTTTCATCGACGATCCGTACGATAAGGCGAGCATCGTCGATCAGGAGAAGAAGGCCGGTCTGCGATGAGCTCCATTCCCGCGAACCTGCCTCTGCGCAACGACCTGATCGGCGAGGAACCGTACGGTGCCCCGCAGCTTGACGTGCCGGTGTGCCTCAACGTGAACGAGAACCCGTACGCGCCCGATCAGGCCGTGTGCGAAGCGATCGCCAAGCGCGTGCTGGAGATCGCGCCCACGCTGAACCGTTACCCGGATCGTGAGCATATCGAATTGCGTCAGGCGTTCAGCGACTATCTGGACCGTGAATCCGGCGTCCGCCTCAGCGTGGACGAACTGTGGGGCGCCAACGGCTCCAACGAGATCATGCTGCAGCTGTTCCAGGCGTTCGGCGGCCCCGGCCGCGTGGCGCTCGGCGCTGACCCGACGTACTCCATGTACCCGGAGTACGCCCGCGACACGTTCACCGGTTGGAAGCTGGCGCATCGCAACGCCGATTTCACGCTGGATGTCGACGCGCTGATCGAACAGATCAAGACGGTCAAACCGTCCATGGTGCTGCTCACCAGCCCGAACAATCCCACGGGCACCCCGCTGCCGTTGGCCGACGTGGAACGTGTGCTTGACGTGTGCGAAACCGCCGAAGTGGCCGGTGCCGCGGAAGGCGTGCACCCCATCGTCGTCATCGACGAGGCGTACGTGGAGTTCCGCAACCCCGGCACCCCCAGCGCGGTCACCCTGATCGCCGGGCATCCGAACCTGGCGGTGTCCCGCACCATGAGCAAGGCTTTCGCCTTCGCCGGTGCGCGCGTCGGGTATCTCGCAGCATCCAAGGGCATCATCGACTGCATGCGCATCGTGCGTATGCCGTACCATCTGAGCGCCGTCACCCAGGCCGCCGCACTGGCCGCCTTCGAGCACACCGATGAGCAGCTGAGCCGCGTGGAGCATCTGCGACTGACCCGTGAAGCCACCGCGCAGTGGCTGAAAACCCAGACCTACAAGGGCAAGCCGCTCGACGTGGCCGAATCGGAATCGAACTTCCTGCTGTTCGGCGGATCCTTCGACAAGCGCGACGAGATCTTCGATGAGCTGCTCAAGAGGGGCGTGCTGATTCGTGTGGTCGGCCCCGACGGCTGGCTGCGCGTGTGCATGGGCACCGACGAGGAAATGGAACGGTTCCGCACGGCACTCACCGAAGTGCTGCGTATAGTGGAAGCGGAGTAGACGACCGGTGCGGGGCGTGGGGGAGAGCCCCTGCGCCCCGCACCGGCGGATATACGCACCCTGCAGCCGTGCGCATATCCATGCGAACAGAACCGAGGCATGCGCGTGTGGCACATGGGCGTATGCGAACAGACAGAGACACAGTGCCGTAAGGAGCGCAACATGGCAAGGACCGCGCGCATCGTTCGCGAAACCAGCGAATCGCATATCGAACTCGAACTTAATCTTGACGGCACCGGCAAGACCGACATCGACACTTCCGTGCCGTTCTACAACCATATGATGACCGCGCTGGGCAAGCATTCGCTCATCGATCTGACCATCCACGCGCACGGCGACACCGATATCGACGTGCATCACACCGTGGAGGACACTGCGATCGTGTTCGGCGAGGCTTTGAGGCAGGCGCTGGGCGACAAGCGTGGCATTCGCCGTTTCGCCGACGCCACCGTGCCGCTGGATGAGGCGCTTGCCAAGGCCGTGGTCGATATTTCCGGCCGTCCGTACTGCGTGTGCACCGGTGAGCCGGAAGGCTTCGAATACTGCATGATCGGCGGCCATTTCACCGGTTCCCTGGTGCGCCACGTGATGGAATCCATCGCCATGCACGCGGGCATCTGCCTGCACATGCAGGTGATCGCGGGCCGTGACCCTCACCATATCGCCGAAGCGGAGTTCAAGGCGCTGGCGCGTGCGCTGCGTTTCGCCATCGAGCCGGATCCGCGTGTGGACGGCGTTCCCAGCACCAAGGGCGCGCTGTGATGGCCGACGATCGGAACGATAACGGTAAGGATTTCGATCCGGATGACTCCCTGTTCTCCGACGAGGAGCTCGACGCGGCCATGTCCGATTTCGAACGGGAGTTCGCGCAGTCCGCGGACAGGCCGGTCGAACCGGCTGAAACCGGCGAAACCGGTGGTGAGGCTTCCAATACTTCCAACTCCGACTCCGGTTCCGATTCCGGCAACGGTAACGATGATGGATTCGACGGTCTTGACGACATCGATTCCATCAGCATTCCCGACGACGCTTCGGAAATCGACCCGTCCGTAGGATTCGAGGATGAGCTGGCCGGGCTGCTCGGCAACAAGGCCAAAAGGGCCGCGCTGATCACCGGCATCGCCTCGGCCGAGCTGCTGGCCGCATTCTGCCAGCTGTCCGATATTTCGGCCGACTGTGTGGGCTCGAATCAGGGTGCCGTCGCCGTGCTGCGCAATCTGGACGGCGATTCCCCGGAAGCCGCGGCCAAGGACATCACCACCGTGGTCGCCGGCATGTCGGTGGTGTTGGGCGTGAATCGCGCCGACAAACTCGAAATCACCATGTACGCCGGCGGCAAGGCCGGTCCGACGATGGCCCCGCCCATCCTGTTCAACTCCACGCCGCGTTTCGTGGAGGATCTGATGTTGGGCATCACCACCGTGGGCCAGCTCAAGGAGCAAGGGTTCGAAGTCATCGATTCGGGCGCCTTCGACCATGCTTCGGCCATGCAGGTGATCGCCAAGCATACGCGCCCGGGCCGGGGCGGATCCGTCCACGGTTCGAGCATCCAATAGCGAGAGAGCGAGAGACAGGGAAAGACAATGACCACGGCAGTTGTATTCGATTACGGTTTCGGCAATGTGCGTTCCATGGTCCGTGCCATGGCGCGTCTGGGCGTCGATACCACGCTGACCTCCGACTACCGTCAGGCCCTTGAGGCCGACGGTCTGGTCGTGCCCGGCGTCGGCGCGTTCGCCGCATGCATGGAGGGGTTGAAAGCGGTTGACGGCGACAGGGTGATCCTGGATCGTCTGCGCGCCGGACGCCCGGTGCTCGGCGTGTGCGTCGGCGAGCAGGTGATGTTCGAACTCGGCCGCGAACACGGCGCGGACGCTCCCGGCATCGGTTTGATCGGCGGCAGCGTCGACCCGCTGGACGCCGACGTGGTGCCGCATATGGGCTGGGATACGGTCGAAGCCGCCGAAGGCTCGCAGCTGCTGAAGGACATCGAGGACGAGCGTTTCTACTTCGTGCACTCCTGCGCCGCCCATGAGGCACACGAACTCGATCTGAGCCGGTTCAGCATCGATTGGACCGCCGATCAGAAGGTGACCTGGTGCGAATACGGGCGCAGCCGTTTCGTCGCGGCATATGAGCGTGGCCCTCTGTTCGCCACCCAGTTCCACCCCGAAAAGTCCGGCGATGCCGGTGCTCAGCTGTTGAAGAACTGGATCGCCACGTTCTGACGGCGCCAACCACAACACGTAAGCCACGAGAATCGCAATATAAGGAGAGAACCATGCCACTTACCCTTCTGCCCGCAGTGGATGTGCGCGACGGCAAGGCCGTGCGCCTGCGCCAAGGCGAATCCGGGTCCGAAACCGATTACGGCTCGCCGCTCGAGGCGGCCCGTACCTGGGTCGAGGCCGGTGCGCAGTGGATCCATCTGGTCGATCTCGACGCCGCGTTCGGCACCGGCGACAACCGCAGCCAGCTGCGTGCCATCGTCAAGGAGCTGGGCGACAAGGTGAACATCGAGATGTCCGGCGGCGTGCGTGACGACGCTTCGCTCGAATCCGCGCTGGAAGCCGGTGCGGCCCGCGTGAACATCGGCACCGCGGCCCTGGAGAACCCGGATTGGACCGCATCCGTGATCGAGAAGTACGGCGACCGTGTGGCCGTCGGTCTCGACGTGCGCGGCCATACGCTCGCCGCACGCGGCTGGGTGAAGGAAGGCGGCGACCTGTTCGAGACCATGGCGTTCCTCGACTCCGTCGGCTGCTCCCGTTACGTGGTCACCGACGTCGCCCGCGACGGCATGATGAGCGGCCCGAACCTCGACCTGCTGCGCGAGGTCGCTGAGCGCACCAACGCCAAGGTCACCGCATCCGGTGGTATTTCGAAGCTCGACGATCTGCGCAACATCAAGCAGCTCGCCGAACTCGGCGTCGACTCCGCCATCCTCGGCAAGTCGCTGTACGCCCGCGCGTTCACCCTTGAGGAGGCGCTGGAAGTCTCCCGCTGATACGGCGAGACACCGGCCGATCCGCGTTTCGGACGTTTTAGCGTTCCGAACGTTCCGAACGCCAACGATTGCATAAAGGCGTGTTCCCGAACCATGACTTATGGCCGGGAACACGCCTTTCCCATAGACAGGCCCGTATGCCCGTACATGCGGGCCCGCGATTCGCGGCTACTTGCCGCTGCAGGGCAGTTCGCCCGATTTGATCAGCGAACGGAACAGCGCATAATCCTCGTCGTTCTGATCGGCGTACGAGTCGGCGAACGATGCGATCGCCCTGTCGAATTCGTCGGTGCGCCCCAGATAGCTGGAGATGGCGATGCTGTCGCCGGTCCTCGCATGGGCGTGGGCCAGGCAGCGCGCGCACATACGCGACAGATCGCTCAACGTGAACTCGTTGAGATGGTCGATGTCGATCGACCCCTTGCCGTTCCACAGCTGACGTACGTAATAGTCGCGCCGTTCGCCGTCGCCGGCATTGAAATTCGCCCAGCCGAGCAGCACGTCGGCGGTCGACTGGATGAGCTTCTGCCCCTGCACCACGCGCTCGCCGTGCGTCGCATAGGGGGAGTGGCCCACGAAACGTTCCAGCACCGATTCCGTGGCCTCCTTCATCTGCAGCATCAGCGGATCGTCAAGGTCGCGGCCTGTCAGAATCGACACCCAGGCGCGTGTGCCCACGGAACCGACGCCTACCACCTTGCGTGCGGTGTCGTGGTAACGGTACTGGTCGAACACGTGGCGGCGATCATGGTACAGGCTGTGGCGGTATTCGTTCATCAACGCCTCCAAACGGGTCTGCATCGTCTCCAGATCCGCATAATCCTGCAGTTCGCTGATCGGGACCAGTGCCGGCGGCTTCGACTTGAACCGCAGCTTGTCGCCGTCCAGATACGTGAGTTTCGCGGCCGCGCTGCTCGAATCCTTGATCATGGCCTTGGCCGCGGCGGCGCGCAACGTCCGGTTGCGCTTGCCGTTCTGCGTGTACTCGTACCGGTCCAACGACTCCTGCACGTCCAGATGGTCGTACCACATGTCGAGATAATTCATATGCGAATACTGTTCGATGCGCTCGCGGTAGGTGTGCACGCATCGGGCCACGGCCGCATGGCGTGCGTCCTCGGGAATGCCGTTCGCGCGACCGCAGATCTCCACGGAGACGGCGAGACGTTTGACATCCCACTCCCACGGGCCGGTGGTGGTCTCGTCGAAATCGTTGATGTCGAACACCAAGCGGCGGGAGGGGGAGAAGAACATGCCGAAGTTGCCGATATGCGCGTCGCCCACGCATTGCACGGGAATGCCGGTCACGGGCGTGGTCGCCAGATCGTTCGCCATGATGAGCGCGGTGCCGCGGTAGAACGTGAACGCGGAGGCGCTCATCCGGTGGTAGCGCAACGGCACCAATGCCTGCACGCGCTGCCGGGACTGTTCCTCGAGAAGGCCGATGATGTCGCGCCGGTCGCGGCGGACCCTCCAGATGGCGTGGCTGCGCAGCGGCACCTTGCCACGCACTTCGAGCCCGGCCCGCGCCCGCTGCTCGGCGGAGGCGCGCTGCTTCCACGAGTGGACGTCGACGATGGGATTATCGGCATTCGATCTGACTACATTGCTATCGTTCACGCCCAGTATCGTACAACAGGATTTCGGGCCGTCAAGGCGCGTGAATCGATGACCGAAACGCCCGAAAACCGTTGCAATCGTTGGCATCCGGGGAATTCCAACAGGTGAGCGCCGGTGGCCGCTTTGGCGGCGCGACGGCGACTTGTGTTAACGATGTTCGTAACACGCGCATGGAACGATGGGATGTTATGGATAAGCAGCAGGAGTTTGCTCTGCGCACGGTCGAAGAACGCGACGTGCGCTTCATTCGTCTATGGTTCACCGACGTGTTGGGTACGTTGAAATCGGTGGCCATCGCCCCCGCGGAACTTGAAGCGGCCTTTGAGGAGGGACTTGGATTCGACGGCTCGGCCATCGAAGGCATGACCCGCGTCTCCGAGGACGACATGATCGTCAAGCCCGATCCCTCGACGTTCCAGATTCTGCCGTGGCGAGGAGGCCCCCAAGGCACCGCACGCATGTTCTGCGACGTGCTGACCCCCGATGGCGAGCCGAGCCTCGGCGACCCGCGTCACGTGCTCAAGCGTGCGCTCGCGAAGGCGAAGGAGAAGGGCTTCACCTTCTACGTGCACCCGGAAATCGAGTTCTATCTGTTCGAAAGCCAGGACGATTGGTCCCAGGCTCCCAAGCCCATCGACGAAGGCGGCTACTTCGACCACGTGCCGCGCAGCCCTGGCATGGACTTCCGTCGCGCCACCGTGAACATGCTCGAACAGATGGGCATTTCGGTGGAATACTCCCATCACGAGGGAGGCCCAGGCCAGAATGAGATCGATCTGCGTTATGCGGACGCGCTCACCACGGCCGACAACATCATGACGTTCCGCACCGTCGTCAAGGAGATCTCGCTGGAGCGCGGCATCCACGCCAGCTTCATGCCCAAGCCCCTCGCCGACGCGCCCGGTTCCGGCATGCACACGCATCTGAGCCTGTTCGAAGGCGATTCCAACGCCTTCTACGAGGCTGGCCAGGAATTCAACATGTCGCTCACCGCACGCCAGTTCGCCGCCGGCATCCTCGCCCACGCGGCCGAGATCTGCGCCGTGACCGACCAGTACGTGAACTCGTACAAGCGCCTGTGGGGCGGCAACGAGGCTCCGAGCTACATCTGCTGGGGCCACAACAACCGTTCCGCGCTGCTGCGCATCCCGCAGTACAAGCCGGGCAAGGGCAATTCCGCCCGCATGGAGTTCCGTGCGCTCGACCCCGTGGCCAACCCGTACCTCGCATACTCGGTGCTGCTGGCCGCAGGCCTCGACGGCATCGACAAGCAGATGACCTTGGGCGAGCCCACCAGCGACGACGTTTGGGAGTTCACCGACGCCGAACGTCAGGCCATGGGCATCGAACCGTTGCCCACATCGCTCGGCGAGGCGCTGGAGATCATGGAGAAGTCCGACTTCGTCGCCGACGTGCTGGGCGAGCATGCGTTCGAGTACTTCCTGGCCAACAAGCGTCAGGAATGGCACGAATACAACCGTCAGGTCACGCCGTTCGAGCTGAAGAAGTACCTGCCGAAGCTCTGATTCCCCGAGCCGGGCCAGCCGGCGGCCGTGGCCGCACAGGCCGTCTCGGACGGGAACGTTATTACGGGAAACCCTGTTCAAGGGTTTCCCGTTTTTGTGATTATTCGGTTCCGAAACGGCCATGGGCGAATCGAATCGACCGACCTGTGCGAAGGTGGAGGGGATGTCAGATACACGTAGGAAGAAAAGCGGCGATGCGCCGGCCCGTAAGCCCGCGTCCAAGCCCTCATCCAAACCAGCATCCAATCGGAAGCCCACGCCCAACGCCCGCAAACGCAGGAAGAAGGTCACGCTGACGCAACGCTGGAGGCGCGCCAGCTTCGCCACACGGTTCAAGATCATCTCCATCGGCACGATCGTCACGATCTGCGTGATCGCGCTGGTGACGGGACTGGTGCACTTCCTGCGCTGGTACAACGATTTGCAGGCGGCCGAGGCACGCCAGCTGGAACTGTCGCAGCAATACAACTTCGACCCGGGCAACATCATCTCCGACGGCCAGTTCTTCAACGGCAACGCCATGAGCGAGGCGGAGATCCAATCGTTCCTCGACTCCAAGGGCGGGGCCATCGCCACGATGCGTTTCGATACGACCACCCAGAAGGCCGACGAACTGTGCGGCGAATACAAGGGCGCGAAGCAGGAGACCGCCGCCGCGATCATCGAGAAATCCGGCCGGGCCTGCAAGGTGAGCCAGAAGGTGCTGCTCACCGTGCTGCAGAAGGAACAGCATCTCGTCACCGCCACCGATCCGAACGACTTCCAGCTCAAATCGGCCATGGGACTCAGCTGCCCCGACGATGCCAGCTGCGACCCGCAGTACGCCGGATTCTTCAAGCAGATGTTCGGCGCGGCGAAACGCTACCAGTACTATGTGCGGCATGAAGGCGACTATGCGTATCAGTCCGGCAAACTGACGTCGATCCTGTACAATCCGGACAAGAACTGCGGTTCGGCGGACGTCTACATCCGCAACAAGGCGACCGCGCTGCTGTACATCTACACGCCATACCAGCCCAACAAGGCGGCGCTCGAAGCCGGGGACGGGGAGGGGGATTCCTGCTCCACCTACGGCAACCGCAACTTCTCGAACATCTACAACTACTGGTTCGGCAATCCGCGTAACTAGCGGCGCAACGGGCTACGTTCCGGGCCGGGCGAAACGGCAAGGCGCGGAACAGTGCGAACAGCGCGAACAGCGCAGACATGAAGAGGGGCCGTTCCCGCTGCGAATCGCAGATGGGAACGACCCCTCTCGCAAACGTGTGCGGCGCGTCAGCTGATCACACGCATACGGATGGTGCCCTCGATGGCGCGAAGCTCCTCCAAGGTCTCACGGCTCGGACGCTGGGCCACGTCGGTGACCACATAGCCGAGCTCGCCCTCGGTGCCAAGTGCCTGCGCGGCGATGTTGATGTTCTCCTCGCCAAGCACATGGTTCACGCGGGCCAGCACGCCGGGCAGGTTCGAATGCAGGTGCGCGATGCGGGCCACGCCGCGGTTCTCGCCCAGATTGATCTGCGGCATGTTCACGGAAAGGGAAGTGGAGCCCTTCTCCCAGTAGTCCTCAAGACGCTGCGACACGAAATGGCCGATGGACTCCTGCGCCTCCAGCGTGGAACCGCCGATATGCGGGGTCAGAATCATGTTGTCCTCGTCGGCCAGCGCGGTTTCGAACGGGTCGCCGGTCTTCTTCGGTTCGATCGGGAACACGTCCACCGCGGCGCCGGCGATATGGCCGGAATCCAGATGCTGCTTCAGCGCGCCCAAATCGGCCACGAAGCCACGCGACAGGTTCAGGAAGATGGAATCCTGCTTCATGTGGGCGAACTGATCTTCGCCGAAGAAGCCGGTGTTGGACTTGCGGCCGTCCACATGGAGGGTCACGATGTCGGACTGTTCGAGCAGTTCGTTCAGGGTTTCGCAACGGTGCGCGTTGCCCAAGGCGAGCTTCTCCTCCAGATCGTAGAACACCACGCGCATGCCGAGCGCCTCGGCCAGCACGGACAGCTGCGAGCCGATGTTGCCATAGCCGATGATGCCCAAGGTCTTGCCGCGGACCTCGTGGGAGCCGGTGGCGGACTTATCCCACATGCCGTGCTTCATATGATGCGTGTGCGCGGGGATGCGGCGCAGCAGGCAGATGATGTCGCCGATGACGAGCTCCACCACGGAACGGGTGTTCGAATACGGGGCGTTGAACACGGCGATGCCGCGCTTGCCCGCATAGTCAAGGTCGACCTGGTTGGTGCCGATGCAGAAGCAGCCGACGGCGCTGAGGTTCGGACGCGCGTCGATCACCTTGCGGGTGACGGTCGTCTTGGATCTCACGCCGAGCAGGTCGACGCCATCAAGAGCCTCGATGAGTTCGTCCTCGCTCAAGGCGCCCTTCATGGTGGTGACGGTGAAACCGTGATCGCGCAGCGACTTGGCCGCGTCGGGATGGATGTTTTCCAATAACAGTGCTTGAGGCATGGTACCCACCTTAGAGTTCAAGTTCGTGTTCGTCCAGCAATGTCCGAACAATGGCCAGACGCTGAGTCGGTCGCGTCATCGCCACATACAGGTCGGCGGCGGAAACCAGACGGCTCGGGGCCTCCTGGTCGATCAGCGCCGGTTCGACCACCACAACCGCATCATATTCGAGCCCCTTCACCGTTTCGGTGTCGCTCACCATGATCTGGCGGTCCCAGGAATCCTGGGCGTGCAGGCGACGCGCCTCATCGGCACCGAATTCACGCTTCACCTCGTCGTACACGGTGGACTCCAGCTGGTCGAGCAGCTGGTTCGGGCCGATCACGGCGACACGGCCGGTGCCGTCCTGCGCGACGAATTCACGCGCCAGCTTCACGGTCTCACGGGCGACGGCGCCGAACAACGCCTCACGATCCTCCACGGTGACGCGTTCGACCG
Source organism: Bifidobacterium pongonis (assembly GCF_019331805.1). GTDB lineage: Bacteria > Actinomycetota > Actinomycetes > Actinomycetales > Bifidobacteriaceae > Bifidobacterium > Bifidobacterium pongonis. The sequence continues at coordinate 17,340 of NZ_JAHBBE010000027.1, read as the reverse complement.
AATCCGGAATACCACGCACCGCATGCACGGTGGAAATGTACAGGCCCTGCTTGGCGGCGAAATCGGACGCGAGACGCGAAACCTCCTGCGGGTTACGGTAATCGATGGTCAGCTCGTTCACATCCCAATGGCCGCGGCCGAACAGACGATCCATGGTCTTCGCCCAGGAGCGCGTGCCGCCCAAAGCCGAGGTCTGCGCCACATCGCCCACGATGGTGAACGAACGCGACGGGCAGCGGCGCATGAGCATACGCCAATCCATGGCGGTGAGCTCCTGCGCCTCATCCACCACGATATGGCCATACGTCCATTCGCGGTCGTTGGCCGCACGCTGCGCCGTATCTTCGGGGGAGGAGCCGTTGATATTGTCCAGCAGCATCTGCGAAGTGACGATGCCGTTGCCGATGCCCTCCTGCGCGAGCGTATCCTTGGCGAACTGGATCTCCTCATCATGTTTCGAGGCGAGACGCTTGCGGCGGGCCTCCACCTTCGGATCCTCGCCCAGCAGTTCCATGGCCTCATCCAGCAGCGCGACGTCGGAACGGGTGAACGGCGAACCCTTGGGGCGGGTCAGCGCCTTCACCTGCTCATCGGTCAGCCACGGCGCGTAACGGCGCAGCTTATGCGGCTTGGAGAACATGTCGTCGATCAGCCACTGGCCGGTCATCGGCAGCCACGCCAGATTCAACGTCACACGCACCTTGTCGTTCATGCGCAGCAACGACGCGACGCGGTACTGCTCGTCCTGATCCGGCGTGTAATCCAACTGCTCCTCATAGCGCATGCGCATGGCCGACAGCATGGATTTGACGAACGTTTCGCGAGCCTTGTTATGCGGCTGATGCGTACGCTTGGCATCGCCCAGCGCCTGCTCGATGTCGGATGGCAGCATGGGCACGTCGATGCCGTTGATATGCACGACCGGCAGATTCGACGGCACGCGCTCGCGGTCGGCCACGGCGTTGCGGATCGCGTTGACCATACGGCGGTCGCCCTTGATGTAGGCGACCTGCGGCGTATCGATGGCGGTCGCCACCACGCCGGGGATGAGATCGGCGATGGTGCGGCTCACCACACCGGTTTCGCCGAGCGACGGCAGCACCTGGTCGATGTAGTGCAGGAACGCCGGACTCGGGCCGACGACCAGCACGCCGGCTCTGGACAGCGTGCGGCGATGCGTGTACAGCAGGTAGGCCGCGCGATGCAGCGCGACCGCGGTTTTGCCGGTGCCCGGGCCGCCCTGCACCACCACGGCGCGGTCGATGGCCGAACGGATGATCCGATCCTGCTCGCCCTGAATGGTGGCGACGATATCGGTCATCTTGCCGGTACGACGTGAGCTCAGGGAAGCCAGCAGCGCGCCTTCGCCGGTAAGCGTGCCGGAGGTCGAAGCCTCATCCACGGACTTCGAATGGACGTCCAGCACCTCATCCTCCAACGCCACGACGTCGCGGAAATGCAGGGTGATATGACGGCGCATCACGATGTCGCCATGATGCGACGGCGTGGCCTCATAGAACGGACGGGCGGCTTCGGCACGCCAATCGATCAGCATGGGGTTATGACGTTCGTCGGTCAGACCGATACGGCCGATATACAGACGGTCGCCTTTCGAATCGTCAAGACGGCCGAACACCAGACGATCCTCCACGCCGCGCAGCTGTATGAGACGATCCTCATACATGGTGGCGAAGGAGTCGCGTTCGGTGCGCTGCGTGGGCGATCCGTGCGAGCCGGCGGCCCTGACCGCGTCGAGACGATGCTTCGTCTCCTCGCGCAATGCGTCCAGTCGGTTGTAGGCGCGGGTGACCGCGCGCTGTTCTTCCTCAAGTTGCGAGGCATAGGTCGACATCTGTTAGTTTCCGTCCCCTCACGATGCGTGAAAACTCAGACGTTCCAATGTACTCCGTCCCAAGGTCATTTTGGCGGCCATGCAGGGCGGATGGCCGGGGTTGCAGTTTTCAAACGCCATATATATAGGAGTATGCCGGGCGCGGAAGCTTGGGAGTGATGGCGGGGCGCGCGGGCAAGTGTGTCTTTTATGCGTTGAAATGCACTCAAGTGGCGACGCTGTGGGGAGAAATGGGGATAGGTGGGGTAAAGTGGGGCACAGTGTGTGAGTGAAGTATACCCAAAATCGTCTGGAAGGAGGTGGGGCAGTGGCCGAGGAAGCAACGAACGAAGCCGCGCCCGCCACCACGATGGACGATATGACCGGCGGCATGATGGGATTGCCGCCGCTGTTGCTGGGAACCTACACTCCGAAGATCGACGCCAAAGGGCGTATGGCGCTGCCCGCGAAAATGCGCTCGCAGCTTGGAGGCGGATTGGTTATGGCCAGAGGGCAGGAGCGTTGCGTCTACCTGCTGCCGGCCATGGAATTCCGCCGTATCGCCATGCAGATCCAACGGACCTCGATGAGTGACAAGGCGGCGCGCGAATACCTGCGCGTCTTCCTGTCCGGGGCGAGCGATCAGACCCCCGACAAGCAGGGGCGCGTGCTCGTACCGCAGATGCTGCGGGATTACGCCAACCTCGGCGACGACATCGTGGTGATCGGCGTGGGCACACGCGCCGAAATCTGGAACCGAACGACTTGGGAAGAATACTTGGCCGACAAAGAACAGGACTACGCCGAAATCGCCAATGACGTGCTGCCGGAGGTGGGATTCTGATGACGACGGACGACCGTTCCATTTCCACCATCCACCAGCCGGTGTTGCTGGAGGATTGCGTGCGTCTCGTCACCGGCGGTTTGGCCCGCAGACGCTCGCCGATCATCGTCGATTGCACGCTGGGGCTCGCCGGCCACGCCACCGCGTTCCTGAAAGCCGCGCCGGAAGCCCAACTCATCGGCATCGACCGTGACGCCGAGGCGTTGGCCCTGGCGACCGAACGCATGCGCAACGAGGGACTCGCCGACCGGTTCACCCCCGTGCATGCGCCCTTCGACGAATTCGCGCATGCGCTGGACGACAACGGTATCCGTCATGTCGACGCCGTGTTCATGGATCTTGGCCTGTCCAGCCTGCAGATCGACGAAACCGAACGCGGTTTCTCCTACTCGCATGACGCGCCCTTGGACATGCGCATGGACGTCAGCCAGTCGCTGACCGCCGAGCGTGTGCTCGCGGAATACGGCGAACGCGACCTGGCCCGCATCTTCAAGGTGTACGGCGAGGAACGCTTCGCACGCCCCATCGCACGTCGCATCGTGGCGCGGCGCACCCAGGAGGGGCCGCTCACCACCTCCGCCGAGCTCAACGAACTGGTGGACGAAGTGATCCCGAAGGCGCATCGCCCGGCCGGCAATCCCGCCAAGCGCGTGTTCCAGGCGCTGCGCATCGAAGTGAACGGCGAACTCGACAAGCTCGCCCGCACGCTGCCGCAGATCGCGTTGAAACTCAACAAGGGCGGTCGCATCGTGGTCGAGTCCTACCACTCGCTGGAGGATAAGACCGTCAAATCCTTCATGGCGCAAGGGCTTACGGCCCGCGTGCCCGCGAACATGCCGATCGTGCCGCCCGAAGCGATGCCGTTCTTCAAGGAATTGACGCGAGGTGCGATCAAAGCCGACGAGCAGGAGATCGCGCAGAACCCGCGTTCCGCATCCGTGCGCCTGCGCGCGGTGGAACTCACCAGGCCGTTGCCGGACGATATCCGCCACCAATTCGAAGACAGGGCCGAGGCGTCGACGATGCATGCCCACCGTTCCGCAGGGGAGGACCTCTGAGATGGCCACAGCACGCACGATCCGCTCCTCGGAGGCATCATCGAGGAAAGCCTCGCCCGATATCCGCCCCTCCGCACGACCCGAACTGCACGTCGTATCCGGAGGCAAGGATTCGGACGGCGATGGCATCAAGCGTTTCAACCGTTTCATCGCATGGGCAAGCAGCCGCAGGGCTTCGGCGCTGCGCGTGATCATCGCGGTGGCGGCCCTCGCCGGCACGCTGCTGCTCGCACTGGTATTGCGCACGCAGATGATCCAGAACTCCTTCGACTCCTCCAAACTGGAGGCCAGCATCAGCAGCCTGACCCAGGACGTGCAGGATGATCAGGCCAAACTCAACCAACTGCAGGCGTCACTGCCGCAGAAGGCGACCGACATGGGCATGATCCCGCAGCAGGGATCGGTGTCCATCGACCTGAACGGCTACAAGAGCAACGGGGAGCGGAAATGAAGCGGTTTCGCGATTGGAAGCGGGTGCATGGCATCGATGCCTTCGCGACCCGTTGCATCGCGGTCGGCATCGTGCTGGCACTCGTAGCAAGCGTCTGCCTGTGGAAACTGGTCTGCGTGCAGCTGCTTGACGGTCAGGCGACCGCCGAAGCGGCCACCAGCTACCGCACCTCCAAAGTGACCATCAGCGCCAAGCGCGGGCGCATCCTCGCCTCCAACGGCACGGTGCTCGCCCAAAGCGTGGAACGCTACAACATCATCGGCGTACCGGACGCGGCCACCTCCTTCACCCCGGTCGACTGCGGAACCAAAGAGGCCAAGGCGTTGAAATACTGCCATTCCATCGACGGCAAGCCGGTCGGCGCCACGGGAGCGGCGGCGGTCGCACGACTGCTCGCGCCGGTACTGGGCATGGACGCGATGGAACTCGGCGCCGAACTCAACGGCACGAACCAGTACGTGATCCTCAAAAAGGACGTCACCCCGCAGGTGAAACGCGCCATCGACAAACTCAACCTCTCCGGCATCGTGTACGGCGAGCTGAGCAGCCAGCGCGTATACGCGGAGAACACGCTGCTGGGCGCATTGCTCGGCGGCATGAACGACGACGGCACCGCCGCATCCGGCTTGGAACTCACCCTGAATAAGCAGCTCAGCGGCACCGACGGATACGTTGTGTACCAGCGCGGCAACAGCGGCGAAGTGATCCCCGGAACGGTCAGCGAAACCAAAAACGCGCAGGACGGCAGCGACGTGACCCTCACCATCGACTCCGACGTCGACTGGTACGTCAAGAAGGTTCTGAGCGAAGGCGTGTCGTCAAGCCACGCCAAATGGGGCATCGCTGTGGTCGAGGACGCCCGTACCGGCGAAATCCTCGCCCTGGAGGACAGCGACAGCATCCAAGCCGGATCCAGCGAGGCCAAGGCCAGCGCGTCCCGAGCCGTAACGCAGACCTTCGAGCCGGGCTCGATCGGCAAGGTGCCCGGTCTGGCGGCGATCCTGCAGAACGGCGTGCACAAGATCGACGACCATTTCACCGTTCCCTACCAGTACACGTCGGAAGGACAGACGTTCCACGACGTCGTATACCATCCCGACGAGCATTGGACGTTGGCGGGCATCCTGCAGAACTCCTCGAACTCCGGCATGGTCATGGCCGCCGAGAAGCTGAGCAGCCAGCAGCGTTACGACATGCTCACCAAATTCGGCGTCGGCCAGTCCACCGGGTTGAATCTTCCCGGCGAATCACGAGGCATCCTGAACAGCCCAAGCGCCTGGGACGGGCGTACCAAGAACACCGTGCTGTTCGGCCAAGGCTACACGGTGAACGCCTTGCAGCTGAGCCGCATGGTCTCCGTCATCGCGAACAAGGGCGTGAACAGGCAGCAGTCGCTGATCAAATCCGTCACCGACAAGAACGGCAAGGCCGTCAGCAAGCTCAACACGTCCGCCACCCGCGTCATCGACGAGAAGTACGCCAACCAGATCAAGGACGCCATGGAATCGGCGCTCGAGGAGTACAAGAACGTGGCCGGCGTGAGCGGCTACCGCGTTGCGGTCAAATCCGGTACCGCCGAAGTGGTGGGCGACGACGGCAGGTTGAGCTCGATCATCGCCGATTTCGCGGGCATCATCCCCGCCGACAATCCGCGGTTCATCGTCACCGTGGTGATGCAGGACCCGGACGGCCTGTACGGCGGTACCACGTCGGGTAAGCTGTTTGCGAAGATAGGTGAATTCCTCATGCAGAAGTACGACGTGCCGAATTCGTCGGCGCGCAACAATGCCATACCGGTCGAATGGTGACAAGCGTGATGCGAAGCGGAAGGCCATATTAATTATGAGTGCGGTAAATGAGTCCATCATGCAGCGGACGACGCTGGGGCAACTGACGGAACACTACGGGTGGGATCTCGTCCCGTCGTTCGCCACCAGCGTCACCATCACCTCGCTGGCGAACGACGTGGAATCGGTAAGCCCCGGCGCCCTGGTGATCATGGGCGACGATGTGGACGTGGACAAACTCCACCATGCGCGCGCCCGCGGCGCCTACGCGGCGCTCGTTCCGCCCGCGGCGCGCGAGGCGCTGATCGAGGAATCCGACCTGCCGCTGCTGTTCGCGAACCCCACGTCGCAGCAGCTGGGTCAGCTCGCCTCCCGCATGGCAGGCAACCCCTCCAGCATGCTCGCGGTATTCGCGGTATGCGGCAGCACCGCACGCCAGAACGCGGCGGTGGTCACGCAGCTCACCCGCTTCCTGCACATGCTCGGCAACCCCGTAGGCATGCTGAGCGTCGCAGGCTCCTACTCCCTGGAACGCAACCTGAACCTCACCTACCCGCTGAACATGCTCGACATGCAGCGCTCGCTGGCGGTGTGCGGCGAGGACGGGGTCGCCGCGATCGCGGTCTCCCTGGACGATCTCACCGTGGCCGCGCACGGCATGCAGGAAGTGAACGTGGACGTACTCGGATCCATGCAACCCGTGCCGGTGAACGCCGATCAGGCATTCATCGAACGGCTGCAGGAGGAATACGGGTTCAAGACGGAGAATCCCATCAAGGTGACGGTGCGCACGCTCGAATCGGATGCGCTCGCACGGCAGGCGTCCGGCGCGCTCTCCCCGGAGGACGAGCAACGCCTGTCGCTGGCCATCGCCATGGTCCTGGCGGCCGGCGTGCATCGCACGAACATCCGCAGCGCCCTGCGCATGGCGAAGGAAATGAAATAAGGAACGGAAACGGCGCGGGAGCCGCACGGGCGGCGCACGTACCGGAATGGACGAATACGGAAAAGTGAGGAACCGAAAGTGACAAGCATGATGATGCCGATGACGATTGAGGAGATCGCGGCAGCCGTCGCCGGGCGGATCGTGGCAGGCCCGCAGGGCGTTCCCGGCGGCGCCGTGGCGTTGCACGCCGTCAGCGATTCGCGCCAGGTGGAGAACGGCAGCGTATTCGTCGCGATCAAGGGCGAACGCGTCGACGGCCATGATTATGTGGCGGCGCTGGGATCCAAAGGCGCCGTCGCGGCGATCGTGGACCATGAGATTGCGGGTGCCGACGTGACGCAGATCGTGGTCGCCGACACCGTCGAAGCGCTGGGCGATCTCGCCAAAGCCAATATCGCGCGTCGTCGCGCCAGCGGTGAGCCGTTCACCATCATCGGCATCACCGGTTCGGTGGGCAAAACCACCACCAAGGATCTGACGAAGGCGCTGCTGTCCTCCATGGCGCCCACCGTCGCGCCGGTCGGCTCCTTCAACAACGAGATCGGCCTGCCGCTCACCGCGCTGACCGTGGGCGAACATACGCGCTATTTCGTGGCCGAAATGGGCGCGAACCATCTCGGCGAAATCGCGCACCTGACCACCATCGCCCCGCCCGACATCGCCCTCGTGCTCAAGGTCGGCGTGGCCCACTTGGGCGAATTCGGCTCGGTGGAGCACATCGCGCAGGCCAAGACGGAAATCGTGCGCGGCCTGGTATCGGACGGCATCGCCATGCTGAACACCGACGACGAGCATGTGGAGGCCATGTCCAAGGTGGCTCCCGGCAAGGTGCTGCGCTTCGGCATCGACGAAGCCAACGCGGAACGCTGCACACTGCACGCCCGCGACATCACCGTCGACGGATTCGACCGCGCATCCTTCACCATGGTCGCGGATAATGGCGAAACCGTGCCGGTCAGCCTGGCCATCCCCGGCGCGCACAACGTGATGAACGCGCTGGCGGCCTCCATGGTGGCGCACGAACTCGGCATGCCGCTGAACGACATCGCCCGCGTGCTCGGCGAACAGCGCCGCATCAGCCCCCATCGCATGGCGGTCTCCACCGTCGAACGTGACGGCGCGAGCTTCACCCTGATCGACGATTCGTTCAACGCGAACCCCGATTCGATGCACGCCGGCCTGGACGCCCTCGCACGCTGGTCCGAAGGCGCACAGTACCGTGTGGCGGTGCTCGGCGCAATGCTCGAACTCGGCGGCGACGAAAAGCAGCTGCACCGTTCCATCGGCGCATACGCCGCCGAACACGGCATCGACGCGGTGATCGCGGTCGGCAGCACTGCGGACGCCGATCTGGACGCATTGGCCGGGGAACTGGCCGAAGGCGCGAAGGAAGCGGGAACCGCCGCAACCGTGGAATGGGCTCACAGCGCCGACGAGGCCGACACCATCATCACACGCATCGCCCGCGACCATGCGGGCACGGTGGTGCTGCTGAAAGGCTCGCATGCCTCCGGGCTGAGCGCGCTCGCCGAACGCTGGTCGGCGGACGAGCGGTAGTCGCAAGCACCACGCCAAACTTGAGAAAATACAGGAACACAGAGGGAAAAGAGACGTTTAAGTGATCGCGCTCATCATTGGAATCCTGGTGTCGTTCATCGTCACGATCGTGGGCACACCGCTGCTTATCCGGCTGGTGCATCGTCTGCACTACGGCCAGTACATCCGCCAGGACGGCCCGCAGTCGCATCAGGTCAAGCGTGGCACCCCCACGCTGGGTGGTGTCGTCATCAATCTGGCCATCCTGCTCGGCTGGCTCTCCAGCGCGATCTACCGGTACTGCCGTAGCGGCGACGTGCCGTCACCCTCCGCGCTGCTCGTACTGTTCGCCATGCTGTCCATGGGCATGCTCGGCTTCATCGACGATTTCGCCAAGGTGCGCAAGAAGCAGAGCGAAGGCCTTACCGTTCGCGGCAAGTTCATCGGCCAGTTCGTGCTCGCCACCATCTACGCGGTGCTGTCGCTGATGATCCCCACCAAGTCCGGTTTCGCCAGCGCCCAGGCGGGTATCAGCTTCGTCGAGAAGCCGTTCATCAGCTTCGAATTCGCGGGCAGGGTGGTGGCCATCATCCTGTTCGTCATCTGGGTGAACTTCCTTATGGCGGCGTGGAGCAACGCCGTGAACCTGACCGACGGTCTGGACGGCCTGGCCGCAGGCTCCTCGATGATCGCCTTCGTCGGCTACGCGGTCATCGCGTTCTGGGAAAGCTACCATCTCAAGGGCGGCAACAGGGGAGGTTTCGCCTATGCGGTCTCCGACCCGCTCGACCTGACCATCATCGCGGTATGCGCCGCGGTCGCCTGCTTCGGCTTCCTGTGGTACAACACGAACCCCGCATCCATCTTCATGGGCGACACCGGCTCCCTGGCATTGGGCGGCCTGTTCGCGGCACTGTCCATCGCCACGCACACCGAAGTCCTCGCCGTCATCCTCGGCGGCCTGTTCGTCATCGAGGCGATGAGCGACGTGATCCAGGTCGGCTACTTCAAGATGACGCACAAGCGCGTGTTCAAGATGGCGCCGATCCACCATCATTTCGAACTGCTCGGCTGGCAGGAATCGAAGGTCGTGGTGCGTTTCTGGATGATCGAACTCATGTTCGTCGTGGTCGGACTCGTGCTGTTCTACTGCGACTGGGCCTCCCGGTCCGGCCTGCTGTTCGGCTGAGTCTCCCGACGAAACGCAAGCAAGCATACAAGGTTACGTACAGGGGTTATTGAAGGAGCAACAATGGATTTCACCAATGCAACAGTGCTGATCGCAGGTCTCGGAGTCTCCGGCGTTTCGCTGGCCGAAGTGCTCGCCGAACGGGGAGCCCACGTCATCGGCGTGGACGAGAGGAAGCCGGAAGCGGACCTGCACTCCTTCGACGACGTGAACTGGGATGAGATCGACTACGTGATGGCATCCCCGGTCTTCAACCCCCGCACGCCCTTCATCCTCGAAGCCGCCAAGCGCGGCATCCCCGTGATGAGCGAAGTGGAGTTCGCATGGCGGTTGCGCGTGAACAACGCCCGCACCGGCAAGCCCGCGCCGTGGATCGGCATCACCGGCACCAACGGCAAAACCTCCACCACGGAAATGACCTCGGCCATGCTGACCGCCTGCGGCATGGACGCGCCCACCGCCGGCAACATCGCCTCCGGCAACATGGCCATGAGCCTGTCCCGGTGCGCCACCAATCCGGAACACGACGCGCTGTGCGTGGAGCTCAGCTCCTTCCAAATGCATTTCACCGACTCCATGGAACTCGACTGCGCGGCGATCACCAACATCGCCGACGACCATCTCGACTGGCATGGCGGGCGCGAGAACTACGCCGCCGACAAGGCCAAGGTGTTCCACAACGTCAAGCGTGCACTGGTTTACAATGCGGACGATCCCGTGGTCACGGCCAAGGCCGATGAGGCGCAGACCGCGGAAGGTTGCCGCAGGATCGGCTTCACGCTGGGCGAGCCTACGGATGGGCAGATCGGCGTCGTCGACGGCTGGATCGTGGACATGAGCGGCGTCGCATCCGGTAAAGCCGGCACGCCGAACCGTCTGGCACCCATCAGCGAATTCACCCATCTGACCGAACCCGACGGCACCATCTACCCGCATCTGCTCGCCGACGCGCTGACCGCGCTCGCATTGGCCCTCGGCCTCGGCGCGGATACCGACAAGGCTTTGGAAGCGTTGAAGGCTTTCGCCCCCGGCGGCCATCGCATCGCCACCGTCGCCGCGACCGAACCCGACGCGGACGGTAACACCATCCGTTTCGTGGACGATTCCAAAGCGACCAACGCCCATGCGGTGAAGGCATCCATCTCCAGCTTCGCGCGCGGCAGCGTGGTGTGGATCGCAGGCGGCCTGGCCAAAGGCAGCCGCTTCGAGGATCTCGTGGCATCCCAGGCCGACGCGCTGAGAGGCGCGGTGATCATCGGCACCGATCAGGCTCCCATGCTCGAGGCCTTCGCCTCGCAGGCGCCGACCATTCCGCTGGCGGTCATCGACCCCGCCACCCCGAAGGAGCAGGTGATGGAACGTGCCGTCGAGGAGGCGAGTCGTATGGCCCAGCCCGGCGACGTGGTACTTATGGCGCCCGCCTGCGCATCCTTCGACCAGTTCAAGTCGTATGCGGATCGCGGGGATAAGTTCGCTCAGGCCGCCAAGCAATGGGTGGTGGCTCGTGGCGCGCATTGAATCGCCAAAACCCAAGCCGAAGGAGTCGCGTAGGGCGGTATCGTCCGGCAAACTGACATCCGGCAAACTGACATCCGGCAAGGTGCAGACCGGTAAGGTGCAGACCGGTAAAACGGTGTCGCGCTCCACATCGAAGTCATCGCATTCCGCGAACGCGGGGGAGACGGGCTCCAACCAGAACCGCAACCGTTTCGGCATGAGCAGCCTATTCAACCCGCTGTGGTGCTACCACGGGTTCATCATGGCGGTGGTCGGGCTGAGCGTGTTCGGCGTCATCATGGTGTTCTCCAGCTCGGCGGTATCCGCAGCGGCGGCAGGCAAATCGCCGTTCGTCTCGTCCCTGAGCCAGCTCGTGTTCTTCCTGATCGGCTTGGTCGCGGGCGCGGTCTGTTCAAGGATGCCCATCGCCCTGTACCAGCGTTTCGGATTCGTGGCCGTGGTGGTCGCCGGAATCCTGCAGGCGCTCACCTTCACCTCGCTCGGCGTGGGCCAGTACGGCAATGACGGCTGGATCTCCGTGGGAGGCATCACCATCCAGCCCGCCGAATTCGTGAAATTCGCGCTGTGCGTCTGGTTGCCGTCCGCGCTGGTGGTGGCGAACAAACGCTACGAAACCAAAGGAATCAGAGCATACGGCATGGCAGGTGTGGTGTATGGCCTGCTGCTGCTCATGATTCTCGGCGGCAAGGATCTGGGTACCGCCATGATCGTCGTGTTCATCGGCGTGGCCGCGTTCCTGGTCGCAGGGTTCCCGCTCAAATGGATGGCGGGACTGGTCGGCACCTTGGGGTCGATCGTCCTGGTCATGATCATGTCAAGCCAGAACCGACGCGACCGCATCCTCGCCGCCTACTCGTCATGCACCGCCGCCGACACGCAGAACATCTGCTACCAGTCCATGCACGCCAAATACGCCATCGCATCCGGCGGGATGTTCGGCGTGGGATTGGGCAACTCTCGTGAGAAATGGAATTACCTGCCCGCCGCGCATAACGATTTCATCTTCGCCATCATCGGCGAGGAAACCGGATTCATCGGCGCGGCCATGGTGATCCTGATCTTCGTGATACTCGGCTGGTGCCTGGTGTTCAGCGCGGTCCAGATCAAGCAAAGCTACAGTTCGATCGCCCTGATGTGCATCGCCACATGGCTGGTCGGCCAAGCCGTGGTGAACATCGGCGTCGTGGTCGGCGTGTTCCCGGTGTTCGGCGTGCCCATGCCGTTCGTTTCGGCGGGTGGCTCGTCCATGATCATGTGCCTGATGGTATCGGGCGTGGCGATGAGCCTGATGCGCCAGCAACCGCAGATCAAGGCCGCATCGCAACGCGTTTAGTTCACGGACTATGCTCGGAGATTATGAAAAAGATTGTTCTTGCAGGCGGAGGTACCGCCGGACATGTCAACCCGCTGCTTTCCGTCGCCGACGCCATCGTCAGGCTTGACCCGGACGCCAAGGTGAGCGTGCTCGGCACCGCGGTCGGATTGGAGAAGGACCTGGTTCCGGCAGCCGGGTACGAGCTCGACACCGTGGAGAAGGTGCCCTTCCCAAGACGCCCCAACAAGGCCGCGCTCCAATTCCCCATGAAATGGAAGAAGGAATGCGCCAAAACCCGTGAGATCCTCGAAGGGCGCGAAGCCGACGTGGTGGCCGGATTCGGCGGCTACGCCTCGGCCCCCGCATACTCCGTGGCACACAAGATGGGCATTCCTGTGGTGATTCACGAACAGAACGCGCGCGCGGGCATGGCCAACAAGCTGGGTGCGCGCTGGGCCGATTTCGTCGGCGTGGTGTATGAGGGCACCGGCCTGAAAGTCAAGGGCGACGGCGTGATCGAACGCGTCGGCCTGCCGTTGCGCCCCGTCATCGCGCAACTGGCATCGAAGCTGGAAACCGATCGTGCGGCGGCCCGCAAGGAAGCCGCGAAGGAACTCGGCGTCGACCCGGATCGCCCGCTTGTGCTCGTCACCGGCGGATCGCTCGGTGCGGTGAGCCTGAACCGTGCGATCGCGGCCGCATCCAAAGACGTGCTCGCCGTCGCCCAGGTCGTGCACCTGACCGGCAAAGGCAAGGCCGACGAAGTGCGCAAGCTGGTCGAAGTGAATGCCGGCGAAGGGCATGTCACCGGGCTTGGTGCGGAATATGCGGGTAGCGGCGACTACCATGTGGCCGAATACCTCGAACGCATCGACCTCGCATTCGCCTGCGCCGACCTGATCGTATGCCGTTCCGGCGCGGGAACCGTCGCGGAACTCACCGCGTTGGGTCTGCCCGCCGTCTACGTGCCGCTGCCCATCGGCAACGGCGAACAGCGTTTCAACGCGCAGCCCGTCGTGGAAGCCGGTGGCGGCGTCATGGTCAACGACGCCGACCTGACCCCGGCATGGGTGCGCGACCATGTGCCCGCGATGCTGGCCGATGAGGCGGCGCTGCAGGCCATGGGCGGCAAGGCTTGGGAGTACGGCATCCGCGACGCCGCCGACACCATGGCCCGCCGCATCCTCGACCTGGCCGACCGGAACGTGTGAAACGCGCGACCCATCGCATGAACCGCGGAACGTGACGCCCCCAACGGCGGCGTTCCGCGCCATAATCGTCGTAACGAAACAAGAGCAGAAAACCATATAAGGAGCGTTTTCGTGACTGCAACCATCACCCTTACCCCCGCCAACGCGGCGTTCGATGCTGAGGAAGGCATCGAGGTACTGGGACACACGCATTTCATCGGCATCGGCGGAGCCGGCATGAGCGTGCTCGCCGAGATGCTCCACCAGCGAGGCGTCGCGGTCAGCGGCTCCGACCGTGAACGCAGCGCCAAAACCGACCGTCTCGAAGCGCTGGGCATCCACGTCGAATTCGGCCAGCGCGCCGAAAACGTGGCCGACGCCGACACGGTCGTATACTCCAGCGCCATCAAGCCCGACAACCCCGAAATCGTGGCCGCGGCGGAACGCGGCGCCCGCATCGTGCACCGCAGCGACATCCTCGCCCTGCTCATGCACGGCCGTCGCGCGGTCACCGTCGCAGGCGCGCACGGCAAAACCACCACCAGCTCGATGCTCGCGCACGTACTCGTGCGCACCGGCAACGATCCGAGCTATGCAATCGGCGGATCCATCCAAGGCGCCGACGGATCCACGCTCGACGGCGGTCATGTGGGCGCGGGCGACGCGCTCGTGGCCGAAGCCGACGAATCCGACGGCAGCTTCGACAAGTACCGCCCGCAAATCGCGATCATCACCAACTGCGAAGCCGATCATCTCGACCATTACGGCGACGAAGCGCATTACCGCGCCGCATTCGTGCGTCACGCCGGGCATGCGACCGGGCATGTGGTCCTGTGCGCGGATGACGCCGACGCGCTGGCCGTACTCAACGCCATGCCGGGCGAAACCGCGGCCAAGGCGATCGTCTACGGCACGAGCGATCCCGCGGCGCTCGAACTGAACGGTGCCGCATACGTGCGCATCGTCTCCGAAAGCGAAAGCGCGGGAAGCGGCACGGAACGCTTCACCCTGAACGTGCCTGCGGGCGTGGCGGGGGAGAGCGCCTTCGATCTGGCTGTGGAACTCGCCGTTCCGGGCGTGCACAACGCGCGCAACGCCGCCGCGGCGCTCACCGCGGCCATGCTGCTGGGCGTCGACCCCGGTGAAGCGGCCAAGGCGATCGCCGACTTCCGTGGCGCGGCCCGACGATTCCAGGTTCGCGGAACCGTCAAGCAAGTCACCGTGGTGGACGATTACGCGCATCACCCCACCGAAATCGCCGCGCTGCTGGACGCCGCCCGCCGCCGTTACCCCGACGGCGCGATCCGCGTGCTCTTCCAGCCGCATCTGTTCTCCCGCACGAAGTTCTTCGCGCACGAGTTCGCCGAAGCGCTCGGCAAGGCCGACGACGTGATCGTCACCGGCGTGTTCCCCGCGCGTGAGAAGCAGGAGGATTTCCCGGGTGTCGGGCCGCTCACCATCGTGCGTGAAGCCAAGGGCATGAACGGTGTGGAATTCACCGCGCAGGAGGATATGCGTGTGGCGGCGCAGATGATGGTGATGCGTGCGCATCACGGCGACGTGATCTTCACCGTCGGTGCCGGCGACATCACCGACATGGGACCGGTGATGCTGCACGCGTTGGAAGCGCATCGCGAAGGATGTGAGTGATGGCGGGAAGGGTGGTTCGCTCGGGCCCCGACCATCAGGGACGCAAGCCACGCACCCTTTCGGGCAAGTCCGATCCCGTTCGTGGCGGTTCCGGGGGTGGGGCCGGTTCCGGGGCTAAAGGCGGCAGGAACGTGTCCGGGAACGGCTCCGATGCCGCAGCGCGTCGGAAGCCGGAAGCCAAGCATCCCATCAAACCCAGCACCCGCACGCAGCTGCGCAGAACCGGCGCGAACGGTGCCAAACAGCATACGAACGCCGCATCGCGAAACGTTTCGTCGAGGAGCGGTGCCTCATCGCGCAACAGCACATCACGTAACGTGCCGTCGCGCAATGTGCCATCGCACAATGCGTCCGGCGCCAACACCCCGCCCAAGGCGGTGAGCAAGCCCAGGAAACGCACCCCGTACAAGTCGACGCCGAACTCCGGGTCGGCGAGGAACGGCAGAACAGCCGCTTCCGCGCAGGCGGGGCAGCGGCGGAACATGGCATCCGGCAGCGCCGCAGGGCGCGGCATCGCCGGGGGAGGGCGCCGTACAGCAAGCTCCTCATACGGCGCGGTGGCGGCGGGAAACGCCAGCGTAAGCGCACCGGGCTCCTTCGTGGACGCCAGGAAACTCGCCAGCGAGGATCTGGTTGCCAAAACACTGCGCGAAAGCGCAGGCACCTTCGGCATGGCGGCTCGCCCGAAAATCGTGGACTTCACCGCGCGAGCCAAGGAACGCAAGCGCGTGAGCGCGCGTATCATCATCGTGCGCGTCGCCATCGTGACATTGACCGTGCTGCTCGTAATCGGGCTCGGATGGCTGCTGCTGTTCTCGCCGCTGCTGAGACTCGACGGAGAACAGATCAGCGTTCGCGGACTGAACAGTTGGGTTTCGGAAACGGAAGTGCGCGACCTGACGACCGAACAGGTCGGGCGCTCGCTGCTGTTGGTCGACACGACGAAGATCATTTCGCAAGCCAAGAACATCCCAGGCGTATCCGATGCCGAAATCTCCAAGGAATTCCCGCATGGGCTCGTCGTATCGCTGACCACGCAGCGGCCGGCCGCGATATTGAAGACGACGAACGGCAGGATCGCGGCTGTCGACTCCGACTACCGCGTCATGCACGTCATTTCGAAGGACGGGGCCGCAGGAATACCGACCATCGAAGTGAGCGACATCGAAACCAGTGTGAAGAACCGTTCCGTCAAGGAAGCGGTGAAGATACTGGATGCGCTGCCCGAATCGTTGCGTAAGCAGATCACCAAGGTGACCGCGAAAACCCAGGATTCGGTGACCACGGAGCTTAACAACGGCGAGCATTCCGTGGTGTGGGGCGATTCCTCGGATATCGCGCTGAAGAAGGCCGATGTCGACAAGATTCTTTCCGATCCGAATGTCATCGGGGATAAGACGCAGGTTGATGTGTCGTCGCCGTACCATCCGGTGCTGCGCTGAGGGCTGGCTGCGCGTTGGCGCAGCCGGGTGCGGCTTGGAAGCGACCGTGCGGCTGTGAGGCTGTGACTTGCTCGGTTGCGCGGGCGTGGGTCCGTGGGTCCGTGAGGCTGTGAGGCTGCGTCACTCGATCGCGCAACCTCACAAATCACGTCTTGGTACATCACAAACGGGCACAAACCGGTGGTTTGGGCTGTGTCGGTCTGCCAACTCGCCTATATATGGCAGATTTCGGGGTTTGGAAAATACTAGGTGGCTTATATATGGCACTTGGAACGCGATATGCCGAGTACGAACTGCGGAATTGCAACGTTCATACTTGCGATATGCGGGTTTGGGCGCCATATATAAGCCACCTGGCACAATCGCGACCCCCGAATCTGCCATAGATAAGCCGAGTAGGCGCCGTACGGGAGAGCAAACCTCCCGGAATGCGGCAGTGAAAGGTGGTTCCGTCGTGGTAGTGCCCGAAAAGTTGCGCACTTTGGATCATGGCCGTCCATGGCGCGATGATCAGTTCGCTTCCACGAGGTTGTCATCGAGCCGGGACATGTCCAGGTAGCGGCGGTTCGACCATTCGTTCGCG